>JANNQF010000089.1:0-76847 GCA_031441605.1 Deltaproteobacteria bacterium | reverse complement strand
GATAGCCATAAATTCCGAACCCATGGTACAATATGCTTGTGGACATGCTTCTACCTCCTTTATGAGTTGATTGGTCTCACCATAAAGAAAGGAGTATGTCCACATTCGTATTTGAAAAGTATGCTTAAACCGGATGAACCAGCATTAATCTATATGTTCGCTCTGGGTCAGAAAGACCAAACTTTGTTTGATTACGTGCAACTACTAATTTCCATTTATATCGACTGTTATTTAAAGCTGCAAATAATGAGCTAGCTACCTCAACCGCGGCATCATGCCCCCTTTCTTGTCGTAGCTCGGTCAGGTGCATTTTGTTAGGTGAAGAGAGGCCTGATCGCTTGGGTATATGGCCTAATGTTTTTTCAAGATATTTTTCAGCAATACCCTTATCATAAGGACACAATATTCCACTTACTATCCATTCTTTAGATTGGTGGAAATCTCCAGATTCATCAATAAATAGGCTGTATTTCATGATTTACTCTCAAATTTTACATGTTCTGGAAAACGAGCTATGCCGTTAACTATTTGGTAGCGCAGATAATAAAAGATTTGCAAAGAAGAAAGCAGAAATTGCCAGCACCATTCAAGATGGTATTTTTTGTGTCGCTGAAAACAAAATCAATAAGGAGATGAGGACAGAATGGAGTTCATTATTGCAGGTCTCCTATTGACAACGCTACCAGTCGTTTGCTGAAGTGGAAAACCCCAATCGAAGGTAACCAAATAACGGTACCGAATGCGACACTCATATACAGAACCCACACTGGCAACAACAACAATAGACGCGCAAGTAAATGGAAAATGTCGCCTTTGCATGCCATTTTTGATGTGCGAATTCAATATTTTACTCATTTAATGGTGCCGAATTTATTCAGTTAACCAAGAGTGACCCACATGCAGGACACTTGATATTCCAGACCTCGGTTGGATGTAAATCGTGATAAGACCACCATGCTGCATTCTTGACGATTGATTTTTTGCAGTTAAAACAATGAGACCTGACGCTAAGGAAATTGCATTTGGTACAGTGAGAGTGAAACCCAACACCTTTCCCTGGTGACTTTTCGACATGAGCACCACCTGCACCACATGAAGCACAGATATCGCTCCGACCAAGACTATATTGAATAACCATCAAAACGAGCCTCTTTATATTGGACAAATCCGCCGCGCTAACAAGTACCGCCCCATGTGTATGAACTGGTGGTTCTTTCTCCCAGGAGAAAACAGAATCACCGCCATAAGAAGATGCCTTTGCCCATGACTGCATTGTAGTAGGGTGTGAAATGCAAGGGTTTTTCGCCGGGTGCATAACGAATACGCCATTCTTACCGCCTTGCGCGTAATCCTTCTCGATAACCAGTTCGTATAAGCAGTCATCAATATACCGAAAAATATTGCGGGGAGCATCTTGCGGCCGTCGCACGAAAGCACATGACTTGGCGTCAAGAACTATTCTTGCGGTTGACTGTGATGCGTTATCGGTAATTACTAAGAAAAAATCAGGCATTCGGCCATTTGGGAACGTCGGTTGGTAGCTCAGAATTAGAGACAAATTCATGTCGGCCCGTGTCGCCTTTATCTTGAAATGGCCGGTTTTTTGACCTGTGCAGTACTGGAGCAGATTCTCCTGAACTTCGTCCTTTTCGAAGACAAATCTAAAATCATCCTGAAGAACGCGTAATAATGCAATCAGACACCATCGTTCGTATATTGCAGGCCAGTCTCGTATCCCTACCTGCTCCAGTGCAAGAAGGCTATTCAGAATGGTGTCATCCAACCCCGTTAAGTCAAGAAGTTGCCGATAAGCAGAAAGAGCTCCTGAATATGCAGGTGATTGCAGAAACACCATGGTGGGAACAAACCGAGTGTCTGGAGTGATACCCAATAAGCAAGCCCTTGTGTTCGCGGTAGTTGCTTTACTTAGCAACGCTGCCACAGCCTGTTCATCAATGTTGGTCCTCTCTGCTGCGTTTCGCAATGTTTCTGATCGTTTAGTGAGGATTTGTTCTTCTTTTCTTTGTTCAGCCAACACGTCGGCAGGGAGTTTCTGCTCCCAATCCGAATTCTCTAATATTATTCGCTGGGTCTCTAATTGTTGGCATTCCTTTTCATAATCTCGCCAAACATCAATCTTTTCCAGAGAATCAACCGAGCATAGATAGTACTCTTGTCCGTCTGGCTCATAGTCCGTGTCCACTAAAATTTTACCTACAATCATGGCTACTTTGTATCTGTCTAGGAAGTCATATATTTGGCTTGGATCTTTGAGATTAATTTTGACATATGCCCTCGTATCATTGTAACTGCCTTGCAGCGAGTTACGGTTGTATCCCCGTTTCGAAACTTTCATCGCCAGGAACCCCTTATTGAGAAGGTCCTGAATTTCACCTCGCTTCGCCTGTGCACGCTTCAGGTTCTCGTCAAGGATATCCGGATCTATTCGCTCTGTTGTTTTTTCTCGTAGGCTCTTTGCTCGAATTTCATAGTGTTCTGCGGTTCCCAGAAATCGAGCAGTGCTACCTCGCGCAATGATTTCCTGCGGTCGCAGCATTCGCATCACCGCTTGAATCATGCCGTGAACAAGTCTGTTTTCCGGTGTGTCATAATGGTGTTTAGTGGCTCTGCCGGGAACCATAGGCTGTTCGCCTCTCTGCGCCAAGAACCGCAATGATTCAAGATTTGGACGAAGACGTTCAATTCGCTGATACTCAACAGACGCTCTAAGTTCACTGTTTGGAAGATCAAAAATAGCATGCACGTGACGCAAGAAGTCTGACGTAAGCGTGAGAAAATCGGGGGAAAGAACTTTGACTTCAGTCTGTTGGCCCACTGTAACATAGCAGGACTCATCAACAGCCATGCGCCAACACCATGTTTTCAGATCATCTAACAGCAGAATAAATTCCGTTTCCGTAAATCCTGGATAGAACATATGAACCGTGCAATGAGCTCCTGCGACAAGAATATCGATTTTACCACCAGGGTGTCGAAATGATTGGGCGTCATGATACCCTCCATACCTGTTTTCTTTCCAATCACCTTTCTCTATCCACCAATGTTCTCCAGTGTCAGGGTGCACATACTCGGCAAGAAAGACCTCATGTCCATCGGGAGCTATGATAGCACAAGGCCCCGGCGACTTTATTGCCAATTGTATATCTCTACCATTCTCGCGACTATAGGAAGGTATGCTTGCTTGGTATGATTTCCCGTCGAGCCCAAGGGTAACCGGCACAGAGTGTGCTCCTGGTGCTACATCAGAAATAGTATCCCGAGCGCTCCATGTCACTTCTGCAAGATATAGTTGCCCTCCATCCATTGTCCTATGCCCAATAGTTAAAAATTTTGTCGCTTGACTCAGATGTCAGCCGCATACGGTGTAGTTCCTCATTCATGTTTGGGCTCATTTCCGATCTGTCAGCCAGATCTTTCAGATCTTGCTCCATGATTTTAACAATTTCACAACGCTCTTTTAGCTCAGTTCCTGGATTTATTCGCACTTTTATTTTGCCGTCGAAAGTGAACTTAGGGAGAATTTTCTGAAGAACAATGAAGTTCTTTGCCATTGCTTCTAATTGTTCGGTTGTCTCAACGACATCGCCAAGCAGAGTCCAGTAGAGTTGAGATTGGCGCATCGTTCGAAAAGCTACATCCATACCTAAAGGAGCAAGATATTCTATATATAACTTTTTCAGCCATTGAGCCGCCGGATGATCAACGTCATAATCCGGATACTTTGACCTTAGGGGAAAAAATTCATCTGCAGGAAATGCGACCGGAGCGACACGAGGAAAACCCTCCATGTGCCTGTCACTCTCAGCCCTAATCTCATCCACTGGATACAAAAGCGGGTTTGCAAACCTTATTACATGAGCACGGTCCAAAATCTTGGGGGACAATCCATGCGTAGTCTGATCAACGTTAATAGCGCCAATGAATCGAACATTAGGAGGCACAATAACGCTCGAGGGAATGTCTAAAATGGTTGCCAAAGATCTTCTGACACGACCATGGAACACGGGGAAGGACTCACCAGCACTACCACCAAACATGCTCTGCAGCTTGGCCATAAAATCCTCTGACTGAAAGAGTTGTTCGACAGTGACAGACGCGCTATCTTCGCCCAATTGTCCCGCGGAATCCGCTAGGCTCGCCAGCAAGATCCGAACCTCTGCCCTCACGTGGCTCGCCTCACTATCAGAATATAAAGAGATAGCAGGATCGCATGACCGATCCTCAAGAGCTGAAAGAAAGTCAGCGAAATAGTACTCCGCCCGAGCAAGGTTCATTTCGTCCAAACATATTAAGTGGAGGCGCTTTGGATCTCGTGCTGCAGCCAGCAGAGCCTCTAAGAAAGGGGTCCGAATGTATGTCTTTTGCAGTGGATTATAGAATCCCAGGAGATCCTCGGCTCCGGTCCAGTTCGGCTTTACAGCTATGATGTGGTGAACTCCACCGAGAGCATCAGCAAAACTCCTGACGATTTGTGTCTTTCCTGCACCAGAGAGTCCGGAAAGAATGATTAGATCATTTGTGCGCAACAAGGTGAGAAAATTTCCAACTAACCAGCGTGGATAAATAATCCCTTCTTTTAAGAGGTAAGCGTGAATGACGCTTACGAGTCGTGAATAATTTTTCGAAAGATCTGCTTCCCAAGACAAGAAATCGTCTGGATTCACGACCACCTCTTCGTTGCCGGAAATTGTCCCGAGTTGTTCAGAGGTAATAAGATCTAGAGATAGAAGAAGTTTTGCTTTGTCATGTGCAAATGAGCACATATGCTGATAATCATTCATTAACATTCCTTTTTTTTCTTCCAAGATTCGCAAAAGGTCTATAGTAGTATCTCGATGTGTTTCTAAATTGACATTATCTGTTTCGGCCTTTGAAATAGCCTCATTGAGAAGGCGAAGTGTTTTATTTTTATCCTGAACTCCCACATGAGCTTGAGCCAAATCATTGTTTAATTTCTCTATCGTATCCTTGTGGGCTTTTTCATAGCTCTTTGCCTCGTTATTCCATAAAGATTCAGTCACAAGAACTTTATCGCCATCCTTCACGACCAGATCATCAGGGATACTTTTTAATCTTTCTATTTTTCCGACGGAGCGAACAGCAAAAGGCCTACCCAACTTTATCTGCCTATCATCATCTGGAACAACATCTATCTTCAATACAACATCGTCACCATTCTGGAGTCCACCCTCTACAGCCAATTTTACAGGAACTGCAAGATCTACATGCATCCCACTAGCAACTGGGTCTCGGAAGGGCTCATGTGTATCAACGGATCTAAGATCTCTGATCCAATGAGTAAAAGCTGTTGTCCCTGTATCCTCATGCAATCGACCATAAACTAAAGGTTCAGTCATTGAATTGTAACGCAATAGCGCAGCCAATCTCTCTACTCTTGGTAAACGTATGGCCTGATCTAAAGTGTAACTATCCTTGATTTCAGACATTCTCTGCATCTATCCTTTTCTGTGTATACAATCTCGTCGCTTCTCTCTTCGCAAATAATGATATTTACCTTCACTATTCTTACTTTTTTCAACATACCAATATATTACCAATGGAAACACGCTAATCGCAGAATCATATTTAAAATGTTTGTGAAAGAAACTTGAGAAGGGAGCCAGCGGCCAGGTTAAGTATTTGAGAAGAGCTGAAACTTTAGATGCTTCCTGAGTTTTGTTCTTTTCACCAGATACTTAACAAATGCTACTTAGCATTCTGGTTTCTGGTTCAAATCTTCATGCAAAAAACCAACTCCCCTTCAAAACAGATCCCGTTTTTCGACATGAAACGGTAGAATGGCTCCCGACAGTTCGAACATATCGTCTGGCTGCAAAAATCCCTTAAAAAGAAAGGGCATCAATCCACATTAAACCGAACCATGTATAACTTCGAGAACCAAAAAATCCCCTTACATCTTCCGGTGCTGGAAGGCGTCCAACTGCAACCCTGGTTTACCACAGCTATCATTGACGAGGGTTTGCAGCTCATACGGGACAAAAAGCTTACCGGTTTTACTTGCATCCGCAATGCAACAGGGGCGCTGCTTGGCAAAATGGCGACCGTCACTCTGCAATTTGCCAAAAGCACGACGCTGCACCAGGGCTTTTTCATAGAGACCCGGCACTGCGGGCTCTGCCGTCTCAAGACCGATGAAAAAGGCTGCGCCCACATGGCCGCACTGGCCATCCTCAGCCTCATTATCCCGGCCGGGCAGACAAAGGCGATGCCGATGCCGATGGCCTTTGCCGGCAGCAATTGGCAGAAGATCGGCAATTTCCTTCATGATTGGCTGCACCGCACCCACTATACGGTGCAGCGGTCTGATGGAGAGGGTTTTTCCCTTTGGCGGATTACGCCGGCGGAAGGAATGCTACAGATCACCATTCCCAATGCCTGGCAAGAACAGGGCGAGTTGCTCCTTTTCCGCAAGCCCAAACAACCAAGCACCGAAAAAGAAAAGCCGGAGAGCGGCGGTGCTCTTCTCAACAGTCAATTGCGGCTGCGGGTCATGAGCGAAAACGAACGCGTGCTGGAAAATGGCGGAAACAGCAGCATCGGCTGGCAAAAGGATACCTCCTTCTGGACCTGGCTGGCGCGTATGCTCTCTATCCTTCATGACGATAAGATTCCGGATTTTTACAAAGATCCGGCAACTTCCCGCTTTATCTTGCAGATCGGCAGCGAAAAAGACGCGGGTGCATTGACCCTCGTCGCACCACGGGACAAGGTCTGGGAGATGGTTCGAACCCTCCCTTTAGCTTCCCAGGTGACGAAGATACTGCCGGCGGCAAAGGAGTGTTACCAGGTTATTTTTAATACCGCTGATCGGTTGGAGGTCATTCCCTGCCTGACTTTAACCGAAGGCAGAATCCTCGCCCGCCACGAACTGGCCGAGCAACGCTTTTCCGCCGCCTATTATCTTGCAGGCGAAGGCTTTTTGCCGACCACCCGCCTTCCCGCCGAGGGGGTGCTCAAAAAGCCTTCGGCCGAGTCTGCGACACTGCCTCTTTTTGGTTTTTTGCAGAATGAGACTACCCGGAACGAGCCGTTTTCGGTCGCCGCCAATGATATCCCAGCCTTTCTTAACAGCAACCTCCATTCGCTGCACCATCCGGATAATATCGTTGCCCCCGAGCTGTTGCACCTGCAAATCCGGGAATTTCCAGACCGGCTGGTCATTGACTCCTTTGAAGAACATGATGACTGGTGCTATCTGTCCTGCCATTACGGTCTTGGCAATACCAGTATCACCTTGAATGATATCCTGACCGCCAGGAAAAAAAGGCTGACCTGTCTTCCCGGAAAAGAATGGCTGCAAATCGAGGGGGGACCGTTGTCCTGGCTGTATGATCTGGCCGAAGACCGTATGGCCGCCGACGGCTCCGGCAAGCTCCGTCTCAGTTACCGAGAGATTCTGGCCCTTGCTGCCGTCATGCCCGAGATAAATATCACAATCAAGCAGAAGGCCACCCGCAAAAAACTTGCCGGTTTGCTCGACACGGCCTGCTGGAGCGATGACACCATACTGACCCAGGTGCCTGCGCATCTCCGTGCCTATCAACGCAACGGCCTGGCCTGGCTAAGCCGGTTGTTCACATTAGGGATAGGCGGGCTTCTCGCCGATGATATGGGACTCGGCAAAACCCATCAGGGCCTTGCCCTGCTGCAGATGGCGATGCGGGACGGTAAAAAAGGATTGATGCTGGTGGTCTGTCCGGCCTCGGTGGTTCTCAACTGGGCCGAAAAAATCGACGGCTATTACCCGGATCTTCCCTATGCCGTGTATTATGGGCCGCAGCGGGATCTGGACAAGTCCCTGCAGCGGGGGTTGATCCTCACCACCTACGGTGTCGTCAGGCAGGATCTGGAGCAGCTTCGGCTCTGCTCCTTTGACATTGTCCTCCTCGACGAGATCCAGAATCTTAAAAACCGTACCACCGCCGTGCACCAAGCCGTTGCGGCGCTGAACAGTCGGGTAAAGATCGGTCTCACCGGAACACCCATCGAAAACTCCCTGCAGGATCTCCGGTCGCTCTTTGATATCTGCCTGCCGGGGCTTTTAGGCAGTGAGCGGGAATTTCACCGCAACTATGTCCAGCCGATATGTGAGGCCGGCAACACCCAGGTACGCGACCGTCTCGGCCATCTCATCCACCCCTTTATTCTCAGGCGCAGCCGGGCCCAGGTGCTGACCGAATTACCGGAAATAATTGAAGACAACCGGATATGCGAGCTTTCCGCCGACCAGATCAGCCTGTACCGGGATGTCCTCAAGGGGCGGGAGCAGGATCTGGAGGAGCTGGCTGACGATGCGGCGACGATCCCTTTTATGAATATCCTGGCGACCATCACCCGCCTCAAACAGATCTGCTGCCACCCTTGTCTGGTGCAGGATTGCCAGGATCCGACCGAATATAGCAGCGGTAAGTGGGATCTGTTCGTTGAGCTTGCCGAGGAACTACTCGCCGCCGACATGAAATTTGTGGTTTTCAGTCAATATACCGGGATGATAACGCTTATAGAAAGGTACTTGCAGACGGCCGGCATCGGTTTTTCCAGCCTGAAGGGCGAGATGCCGATCGGCAAACGACAGAAGATGATCGGCGATTTCAACAACAATCCTGACCGCCGGGTCTTTTGTGCCAGCCTTTTGGCGGGCGGTATCGGCATCGATCTGACCAGCGCCCAGGCGGTCATCCATTATGACCGCTGGTGGAACCCGGCCCGGGAAGAGCAGGCCACCGCCCGGGTACATCGAATGGGGCAAAAAAACGTCGTCCAAGTGTTCCGGCTGATAACCAAGGGGACCCTGGAGGAAAAGATCCATAATTTGATTAGCAAAAAACGGGCACTTGCCACCTCTCTGATCCAGGAGGATGAAGCCGGAATCATCAAACAAATGGATCGCCGGCAACTGGCCGAGCTTTTCAGTTTTGCCCCGACCATCGCCGAATAAGGCAGCATCCCGCAGGCTGCCTGCGGGATGCTGCTGACCACGGCAAGGGCCAGGTCGGTGCAAACACAAGAGTGAAACGGCAGGAGAGCCGTCACACTCACTTTCTGCTGATCAACTGACGAATTTCTCCATCCTGGACAATTTGCTGCAAAATATCGGCAAGTTGGGTATTGAGCATGCCCTCAAGATCCGGCAGATCCGGACGGGTTGCTGAATCGTTGTTGGCCTCCCGCTTGAATACCTTTGTGAAAACCGTTCCCCGGTTTTCCACCGCCAGGGTGATATAGGTTTTGGCATCAGCACTGTAGAGCAATTTATCGTGGGTCACGCGGACCAGCAGGTCGTTGATGATGAACTTCAGGTGAACCGGCGAGGAGGGTTCGATGACCAGACCCTGGTCCCGCAGTCCTGCGAACAGTCTTGCCGCAAAAAGGTCCGATGGTGCGCTCACATTGGCCAGACGGGTAGATGGCTGATCGTTCATAAAAATGACAACTTCCGATGATTTTCTGGCGTCTTGCCCACTTATCACGGCGGAGAGACCACCACTGTAGATGCCGGCCGGCTGTTCGCCAAGACGCGGATTGAGATTAGCGATGACTGGCTGCTTGGCGCATCCGACAAACAAAAAAAGACATGTGAGAAAGAGTAATCTGTTCATTGTTTCCCCTGGTTCCGGTTAATGGTTTCGATAATCAACTGGCGGTAATAACCTCAAGACTGATTACCCATTTGGCGTTTTGTTCAGCTTAGATATGGTATCTCATCCGCCAAAAGGAGACAATGCTGTTTCCGCGATTGTCAACTGGAGAACAAAGAAATATCACGTCACCATCTCTATCGTCCGAGGAATCTTCTTCACACACCAACACGATAGGGTTACATCGACAAAAGACACACCCCAGCAACCGCGGTAATTGCGCCGACCACGGCGCGAAGGGAGACATGTTCCTTATGCAGGTACACGGAAAAGGGTATGATGCAGATGGGGACCAGGGCAAAAAAGGTCGAGGCAACTCCGCTGGTAAGATAATGCAGGGCCAGAAGGGACAAAGAAACCCCTACGAAGGGGCCACAGAAGGCACCCAGAGAGGTGAAGACCACAGCCTTGGTATTGGCAAGGGCCCTGTGCACATTGGTCCATTTTTGGGTAATAGTGAAAAATACCACAAAACAGAGAAAAGCAGCTATTGCCCTGATCTCTGTTGCCGAAAATGCATCGAGATAGCCGCCATCGATCTGCATGCCGATTTTACTGAGAATCATGCCGACCGCCTGGCCACACATGGCGAGGCATCCGTAAATAACCCCTCTAGCGGAGATCTTCTGAACTTTTACTTTTGATAACGGCACCCCGACCTTGCCACGTTCAAGAATTACCGCAGCCACCCCGAGGAGGGCAACAGCCATGCCCAGCCACTGGTGCAGAACGTAGTTCTCCTTAAGAAACACCCAGCCAAGGATTGCCGCCGTCGGAGCGGCAAGACTCTGAATAAGCATGGCGACCCTCGGCCCCAATTCTACCAGTGCCTTGAAAAGAAAAATATCGCCGATGAAAAAACCGACAACACCGGAAAGGCTGAGATACACCCAGGCGTGGCTTGGAAAATGCAACGGTACGGGCGAACCGTCTCGCCACCACAACAGGCTGCCAAAAAGGACCAGGGCAACGGCGAGGCGAATAATATTGACGGGAATAGCCCCTACTTCCTTTGATGCCGCCGCAAAAAATTGCACGCTGAAGGTCCAGCACAGCACTGTGCCGAGAGCAACCAGCTCTCCCATATATGGCATGTTGCTCATCTCCTGAAAATTACAAAACTGAACAATTATTTATATTTTTTGCCCGGTCGATGATCCCAGCCGGCGCCCGAGGCAGGCGGGAACATACCATGGAATTGTGAAAAATTGCAAATTGCCGTGGCAGATTCCTGGACACCTTCGGCCCGATCGGCCCGGTGATCGTCCCCCCGCGGGGTATCGGCGATCCACAGAATCTGGAAATCATCTGGCGACAATTCTTTTTTAAGAAAATGACACAGGTTCCTTCATCTTGGTTGGTATTTCTGCTATGATTGAAAGCAATGGCAGGGATACCAGCCATCCGGGCGAGTTCCTTGAGGTCATTCCTACTGGAAATGTTGTAGAGTTATGCGTACTTCAGAAAAAAATCCCTATTCTATTCCAGCACAATCTCTTCTTGATCTTATCAAAGAACTCACAATCGGCCAGCGCTCCACCGACACCCTGGAGCAGCTGGCGACATTTCTTCGCAACACCATCTTTCCAAAACTCGGTCCCTTCTCAATCGAAATCTACTTCCCACGCCAGTCTTCCGACAACTATCTTCCGATAGAAAAACCTAGTGACTCCCCAAATGGCGTGCAAAACGTCCCGGTGCGCATCCCGGCCGATCACCCGCTCATTCTCAAGATCCGAGAATCAGGGTGCTCGGTGCAACTCGACGACCTGTCGCCACCCCCCGATTTCCTCAGCGCCACCAATAATTCCTCACACCTGCTCGTTCCGATCCTCGTTGACGCAAATCTTTTCGGGCTGCTGTATATCGGCTGTTTTGAAATCTGCTCCCTCTCGACTCTGTATCTCGGCGCCGTCGAGAGCCTGGCGGCAATCATCGGTTCACGATTGAAAAGCATGGTTACTATCCTGCAACTGAAAGAATCGATGCGTGCCCTGGAATATTCCGAACGGTTGCGCACCGCCTTGTACGAGATCAGCGAACTGGCACACCATGCCGACAATTTTTCCGACCTTTACGCTCATTTACACCAAATAATCAGCGACCTTATCCCTGCTAAAAATTTTTATATCGCCTTAGCCGAGCAGCAAAAAGACGGACAGTATATCACCTTCCCCTACTATGCAGACATCAACGACAACTTCCAGGGCCGGTCTAGAAAACTCGACCAGGAACACCCGACACTCACCGGCTATCTCCTGAATACCGGGCAGCCACTCTTATTGACACCTGAAAATTTTCACCGTATCTGCCGGGAACAAAATATCCAGAGCAGTGGTACGCCCCCCAATTCCTGGCTGGGTGTGCCCTTCTATCTCGACGACCTCGCCGGTGCGGTCGTAGTGCAGAGCTACGATGAAATCATCTACAGCGACAAAGACCAGGAACTCATGGCCTTTGTCGCCCGCCATCTCGGTGATGCTCTGAAACGAAAACGGACCGTTGACGCCCTGAAACTGGAGAAAAACCGGGCAGAACAGGCAGAAAAAAACAAGAGCACCTTTCTTGCCAATATGAGCCACGAAATACGCACGCCGATGAACGGCATTATTGGCCTGACGGAACTTGTTCTCAAATCAGACATCACTGGTCACCAACGGACCTATCTGGAAATGGTTCATTCGTCGGCGGACCGACTGTTGAAACTGATCAATGACATTCTTGATTTTTCAAAAATTGAGGCGGGCAAGCTTGAACTCAATATCAGCCCTTTCAGTATCCGCAGCACCATCGCCGACGCCCTGGAGATCCTGGCTATAAGCGCCGCCAAAAAGAACATTGCCATGACCGTCGACTGTCATGAAAATACTCCCGACCAATTGCTGGGCGATGCCGACAAACTGCACCAGGTTCTCATCAACCTTGTTGGCAATGCGGTAAAATTCACCAATCAGGGCAGTGTTACCCTTGCCGTTCGCCCTTCTCGGGCATTGCCAAAGAAAGGTGAGTATGTTGATCTTCACTTTCAAGTGAAGGATACCGGAATAGGGATTCCTGAAAACGATATTGCCAATGTATTCAAATCGTTTAACCAACTTGCTACAAACCGCGACTCAAACCACCGGGGTACCGGGCTCGGCCTGGTCATTGCCGCGGAACTTGTGGAAATGATGGGTGGAAAAATCTGTGTCGAAAGCAACCCGGGAGTCGGGACCACGTTTTATTTTACCGCCCGCTTCCCTGTAGCTCCTGCGAATCAAGACCAAAAATTACCCTCGCCGACGCAGAAGAAAAAAGAACGGAGGCGACAACCACTGCATATTCTTCTCGTCGAAGATGAATACATTAACCGAACCCTTGCGGTCAGCGTCCTGGAAAGCGAGGGATGGGCGGTGGCAGTGGCCGAGAACGGTATTCAGGCACTAAAAGCTCTGAACAATGAAGGCTTTGACCTCATCCTCATGGACATCCAGATGCCGGAATTAAACGGCTATGAGACAACCCTCGCCATCCGTCAAAAAGAACAGGGGACAAACCAGCATATCCCCATCATCGCCATGACCGCTTATGCGGTAAAAGGCGATCGAGAGAAATGCCTGGCCGCCGGTATGGACGGCTATGTCTCCAAACCAATGCGTCCCGACAAGTTACGCGATGAGATAGAAACAGTCCTGCAGCGCTATGCGAACTTTTGAATTATAGGTAAAGAGGTGCCATTGTATGCAGGATTTACAGAATCTTTTTGCCGAGGCGGTGGATCTGCATCAACGCAAGATGCTTGTTGAGGCGGAAAGGCTGTATCTGCAGATTCATCGTTTACTGCCGGACAATATCAACGTTCTCGCCAATCTAGCCATCGTCTGCCGTGACCTGGGAAAACTCGACGAAGCCGAAGCATACTGCCGACAAACACTTGCCGAAGCGCCCGACGATCCGGACCAACATCTTAACCTCGGGGCAATCCTTGAGGCAGGCAATGATCTGGCAGGGGCCAAGGTTGCTTATGAAAAAGCCTTTGAACTTGCCCCTGGCAATCCAAAAATATTAAATAACCTCGGGAAATTACTGCACCAACAGGGGTTCTTAGCAAAAGGGCTGGAATTGATTGAAGAGGCTGTTCGCCTTGAACCGAATTATCCCCTGGCCCTCAACAACCTCGGAGTCATCTACAGTGAGCGCGGCGATCTTGATCTCGCCGGTGAGTGCCTGAAAAAAAGCGTGAATCTCGACCCCGGCAACGTCCGCACTCTTTACAACCTGGCCGGACTCTACAATGCCCAAAATAATTTCAACCAGGCTCGGACTCTCCTCAACCGCCTGCTGGCCATCGACCCAGACCATCAGGCGGCGCAGCACATGCTCGCTGCCCTTTCCGGGACCACGCCCCCATCGGCACCGCGGCAATATGTCGAGGAAATTTTTGATAAATACGCCCATCGCTTTGATGTGCATCTTGAGAAAGCCTTGGGCTACACGGCACCCTCGGCGCTGGCGAAAATGGTCGGGGAAACCCTGCCGACGTCACTGCCCTTTGCTGCGGCTCTTGACCTCGGCTGCGGCACTGGGCTTTCCGGGGCGTCGTTCAGGGGGATGACCAAACGCATGGTGGGGGTTGATGTATCCGGGCAAATGCTTGCCAAAGCTCGTGACAAAAATATTTACGATCGCCTTGAACAGGATGAGATCCTGGCATTTCTGCAAAGAGATGACGAAGACTACGATCTTTTCATCCTAGCCGATGTTCTGGTCTATCTTGGTGACCCGAAACCACTGTTCGCAGCTCTTGCCACCAGGACCAAGGAAAACGGTGTTGTCGCCTGTTCAATCGAAGAAACACAGAATGTCGAGGGCTATGCCCTGCTTCCATCCGGGCGTTATGCCCACAATCCACGCTCTCTGATCGCCTGCGCGAATGATGCAGGTTTCACTGTACTGGTCCAGCAAACCCATAGAATCCGAAAAGAAAACGGGGAATGGCTGGCTGGAAGTCTTTATCTTTTCATAGGAAACGGTGGGAACCAAACAAGCCCAGGGAGTCTGCTCAGGTGAATCCCCAAACGCCGTAATTGGGACCAAAGAGTTCCCAATTTTTTTTACTGCGGGCTTCGAACCATTCCTTGAAACGAAGGTCAGTGCGCGTTCCAGTGTAGGGAAAGCTGAGATAAAAGCGGGCCTTCTCCTGCCGATCGGGTTTTCGGCTTAAGCGCATATTGGGGCTGTTTGCCTGGGCCTCCGTAAGGAGGAGCAGTGCCTCGTTTATGTCCGGCAACGGCAGGGTCAGGGTGAAATTATATTCCTCTTTCATTGCAGGCCTCCAAGTGGAAAACATTTTTTGAAACAGAATGTTACACCACATACTACAAAGGGTTGCTTAAGGATTCGGGTAAAGGAAACTCCGGATTCACACCACCTTCTCTTCCTTTTTTAAGAGAAAATCAAAATATTCCCGAACAGTGGGTAAAGCTCCTTTCAGCGCACTGATGGCGGTAAGTTCCGTAGAGCCGAGATACACCTTCGCCCCGTCACCAAGGCGATTGTCAAAATTACGGGTGGAGGTCGAGATCACCGTTGCACCCGGTCGGACTCGCGCCTGGTTGCCCATGCACAGGCTGCAGCCGGGTATCTCGACCCGACCGCCGACTTGAGCGAAAGCAGCAAGTCCACCTTCCCGGCCTATGGCGTCGCGATCCATACGGGTCGACGGTGCCACCCACAATCTTGCTTCTGTATAGGATTCACCGGCAAAAAGACGCGATGCAGCTTGAAGATGGCTGAGATGGGTCATGCAGGAACCGATAAAGGCCTCGTCAATCTTCGCTCCAGCCACCTCGCTGAGCAACCGGACGTCATCCGGGTCGTTGGGGCAGGCCAGAATAGGTTCGGTAATTTCCGTCAAATCAATGTCGAGATTTGCCGCAAACTCGGCATGGGCGTCTCTTTTCAGGAGGTGTGGGGCGGCAAGCCATGCCTCCATGTCGGCAATGCGGCGAACAAGGCATTGAGCGTCACTGTACCCTTCCGTCACAAGAGATTTAAGCAGAACCACATTGTTTTGAACATTTCGCACCACCGCAGCCAGCGGCAGGCTAACCACACAGGCGGCGGCACTGCGCTCGGCCGAGGCGTCGGTCAACTCGAAGGCCTCTTCGACACAAAGGTCATCAACGCCTTCAATCTCCAGAACCGCCCCGGCAAAGATATTTTTCTTGCCCTTCTTGGCGACAGTCAAAAGGCCCTGCCTTATCGCTGTATAGGGAATGGCATTCACCATATCGCGAACGGTGATACCCGGCAGGCGTCGACCGTGAAAACGCACCAAAACCGAGGGCGGCATCTCCATCGGCATAAACCCGAGAGCCGCAGCAAAGGCCACCAATCCGGAGCCGGCGGGAAAGGATATTCCCAGCGGAAACCTGGTATGCGAGTCGCCGCCGGTACCAACCGTATCCGGCAGCAGCATCCTGTTGAGCCAGGGGTGGATCACCCCATCCCCCGGCTGCAGGGCGATTCCGCCACAATCGACGGTGGTTTCGCGCATGGTTTGCCACCGGGCAAAGTCGGAGGCCTTCGGGTAGGCGGCGGTATGACAGAACGACTGCATGAACAGATCGGCCTTGAAGCGCAGGCAGGCAAGTTCCGAAATTTCCTGCATGGTCATCGGTCCCGTCGTGTCCTGGGAGCCGACCGTCGTCATCTTCGGTTGGCAAACCATACCGGGAAGAACGCCGTCCACCCCACAGGCCCGACCGACTATCTTCTGGGCAAGGCTGTACCCCTGGCCGGGTTTGGCGTTGGGATTGTTGATTTCCGGAAAAATTGCCGGAAACGGCTGCTCCATGAACGCGCAGGCCATTCGGGTCAACTGCTGGCCGATAATCAGGTTCAATCGCCCCCCGGCCCGGTATTCCTCAAGCAGCGTCGATGGTGCCGTCTTCAAGCCAATGGCAAGGCCATCTTGGGTGCTGAGGGTCCATTCCCATGGACGGAAAATGACACTCTTGCCGGTTGTGATTTTTTCCACATCACATTCAACGGCCAAAATCCCGGCATCGCGGGCCGTGGCGTAGAAAATTGGGGCGATGGTGCCGCCAAAGACCACCCCGCCGGTACGCTTGTTCGGTACATTGGGAAGATCGACACCGGTGTGCCAAAGCAGGGAATTAATCGCCGATTTCCTTGACGATCCGGTCCCCACCACATCTCCGGCAAAGGCCACCTGGTGGTTCTGTGCACGCCACTCGGCAATGGTGGCGATGCCGCCTGGAAATCGTTTGCTGCCGAAGAAGGTGGCGTGCAATGGAATATCGGCACGGGACTGCGCCTGATTACCGGGCGAAAAATCATCGGTGTTGATCTCCCCGTCGATCTTGTAGATTTTCAACTCCAAGGATTCGGGAATGGGGGACAAGGAGGTAAACCATTCAGCCTTTGCCCAGGAAGCAATAAGCCCCCGGGCATGGTTATTGGTTTTCGCCAGTTCTGCCACCCGATCAAAGCCGTTGTAAATTTTAATGAGCCCCATCAGCGCTTCGGCACTGCGGGCGGCCAGATGTTCAACCTCCAACAGCTCGATTAAGGCAGAAACATTATACCCTCCACCCATCGCTTTGAGCATGGCAATCGCTTGCTCGGAGCTGAGAATTGCCACTCTCACCCGACCAAGGGCGACATCATGCAGCCACTGGGCCTTGACCTGGGCTGCCTTACTGACTCCGGGTTCCACGCGATTGGCGATGAGATTGAGGAGAAAAGAGCTCTCTTGAGCTCCTTGTTCGAGGAGTCTCTGCGCTTTATGGGTTTGTTCGGGGGTTAAAGGGAGTGGGGGAAGATTGGCGGCCTGTCGTCTTTCGGCCTCAAACCTGTATGATATCAACATAGTTGGATTCCTTGTGAGAGTGGCGATGTCCATCACAGTCATTTGTAGTGCCGGTGGATGGCTGAAGAATCTAGATGGTCGCGAATATAGCAAGGTTTCTCTTAGGAACCAAGTCCGGGTAGAAAAATTGGCGAAAAAAGAAGTAAAAGGAGAGTTTTCCTGCGAGCTCTTTGAGTAATACCTGATTTCCTGCTATCATTCCCTTTCAATATATTTTTTTGAATTCTCCCGATTGCAACTTGCGCTAAATATGCGCCATGCTGAAAGCGGTTGAGCACGAGGAGTACAATGGCTGATCGTCGGATTATGCAAAAACACAGGGCCGTAGCGACAAAGATCGTCTTTATTTACGTGATATTCGGCCTTGCCTGGATCTACGGATCCGACACCGTCCTAGGCTGGCTGCTGAATGATCCGAAGATGCTGGTTAAGGTCGCCGTTATTAAAGGATTTTTATTTATTCTCTGCACGGCGGGCCTCCTGTATATGTTGATCGATCGCTTTGTCGGCAAGGTGACTGACGCTGAAGAAGAGCGTTTGGTAACCTTAAATAATTACCGGGTGATTTTCAACGCGACCAATGAGGCAATATTCATCCATAATGCAGAGAATGGTCAAATCGTTGATGTCAATGATCGTATGCTGGAAATCTATGGCTATACCCGAGAAGAAGCCCTGGCGGCGGATATCGAGCAGTTGTCGCAGGGCAAGCCCCCCTATTCGCAGAAGGAAGCAGGCGAAAAAGTTCGGAGGGCAATGCTTGAAGGCCCGCAGGTGTTTGAATGGCTGAGCTGTAAGAAAACCGGCGAACTTTTCTGGTCCGAAGTGTCGTTAAAAAGGGTTACCACGGGCGACTCGGACAAAATCATTGCCGTGATCAGGGAAATAAGCGAGCGCAAACGCATGGAGGAACAACTGAAAGAGAGTGAAGAGCGCTTCAAAGCCCTGCACAACGCCTCCTTCGGCGGCATTACTCTCCATGATAAGGGCCTGATTTTAGAATGCAATCAAGGATTGGCGGAGATTACCGGCTATGGTGTTGAGGAACTCATCGGTATGGATGGCCTGTTGCTGATTGCCCCAAGTTCCCGGGATTTGGTTTTGAACAAAATCGTCACCGGCTATGAAAAGGCCTATGAGGCGACTGGAATACGGAAGAATGGTGAAGAATATCCTCTGCGGCTTGAGGCGCGGACCGTTCCGTACAAAGGGAAAAATGTCAGATCCGTTGAATTCCGGGATATTACCGAAAACAAGCAGTACCAGGCGGCCCAGGAACGGATGCAGAAACAGCTGGAGCAGGCGCAGAAAATGGAATCCGTCGGCCGCTTGGCCGGCGGCGTCGCCCACAGACTTCAACAATATGCTCGGCGTCATCCTCGGCTACTCGGACCTCATCCTGCGCCAGGTTGATGAACGGCACCCCATGTATCCAGGCTTGAAACAAATCCAACAGGCGGCACTCCGTTCGGCCGAACTGACAAGACAATTGCTGGCCTTTGCCCGCAAACAGACGGTGGCGCCAAAGGTGCTCGATCTCAATGACACCGTGGCAGGAATGCTGAAGATGCTGCTCCGCCTCATCGGTGAAGATATCGATCTTGCCTGGTTACCGGGCAAGGATCTCGGTCAGGTGAAGATCGACCCCTCGCAGCTCGACCAGATTCTCGTCAACCTTTGTGTCAATGCCCGGGACGCCATCGGCGATACCGGCAAGGTCACTATTGAAACGCACAATGTGGTTTTTGACGCCGATTACTGTGCCAAACATCCCGGCGCTGTGCCCGGCACCTTTATTTTGCTGGCCATCAGCGACAACGGCTGCGGCATGGACCGGGAAACCCTTGCCCACCTGTTCGAGCCGTTTTTCACCACCAAAGAGGGGCAAAGGCACCGGCCTGGGACTCTCAATGGTCTACGGTATCGTCAAGCAAAACAATGGTTTTATCAATGTCTACAGCGAACTCGGTCAGGGAACCACTTTTAAAATATATATTCCCTGTCATGCCACAGAAACCGAGCCGACAGGCAAGGCAGATGCCATCTTCCCGGCCCAGACGGGTCACGAAACCATCCTCCTTGTGGAAGATGAGCCGATGATTCTGGAAATGACCGTAATTATGCTGCAACAGCTTGGCTACACCATCCTTCCAGCGGCAACACCCGGCGAAGCACTCCAGCTTGCCGAAAAACATGGTGACAAAATCGATCTCCTGATGACCGATGTGGTCATGCCGGAGATGAATGGCCGGGATCTGGCAAAAAATCTGTCGTCTCTTTCCCCCAACCTCAAATGTCTCTTCATGTCGGGATATACCGCCAACGTCATCGCCCATCATGGTGTCCTTGATGATGGTGTCAATTTTCTCCAAAAGCCTTTTTCACAAAAAGATCTTGCTGCCAAAATCCGCGAGGCATTGGTGATGTGTTAGACAATTTTGCGCTGTTTGCGGGGTACTCTAGCAACATGGCCAGAGCCTCCTGCAAGATTGTAATGCTATTGTTAATGAAATAGTTATGTGTTGAAATCAGTAATACGCTCATTATCAAGCAAAGACCTTTTGCAGAGCGGGAACCAGCGCCTCATCGATCTCCAGCAAATAGGCATCCCACTCTTCACCAAAGCGATAAAATGCCATTGACGCCATCTTTTTTGTGATGATGGCGTCTCGGTAGGACAGGAGTTGTTTCGCATTGAGGATGGCCATTATTGCAGTGTCCCCGAGCTTTTCACGCAAGACTGCCGGAATGTAATGCTCCATGATCTTCCATACCAAGCCGGGGGCCGCGAGGATGTCGGCTAGACGACCTTCTAATTGGTCCTGCAGGGCAAAAATTTGCTCGCTGGTGACCTCCGAGAGGACGAACAGCGGCTGGGTCGGATCCGTTTCATGCAGGCGCAGGAGAAGTCCGGTTTCCAAACGGGAATAGCGATCAACCAAGCCGATGATATCCTTGACCAGCGCCCAGCGGGTCAGTGGATCGTTCTGTAACTTGTCCTCATACCCCTCCTGAAGAAGAAAGGCGGTAAGCACCTCGGCAATTGAGCTGCTGAAAACACCGCCTTTGTTGGCGGTTGTATCCTTGATCTGCTTGATATTCGAATAGGTGGCGATATGCCGCCTTGAGCCGTCATCAAAAAAGACGTTGGCCCCTTCGACAATAAATTGGAGTTCCTGGAAAAGATCGAGAAACTGCCGTACATTACCATGATGAATGGTGTCCTTGAAACCGCCGCAGGGAATAAAGGCGCGGATATCCGCCTGATGGATATATTTGCGGTTGGCGGGATTATAAAGGAAATTGCGGTGAAAAAGGGCCCCGTCCAGGACTACGGTCCCATCGGGAAGGGTCACATTGCCAGCCTGAATCGGCACCCTGAAACCCTGACTGCTCAACTTTGCCGCCGGAAAGCCTAGCGAATTTACTCGCGGCTGAGAATTGCGCATAAAGGCCAACTTCATCAACTCTTCTTTATCCAGTCCTTGGGGGTCGAAAAGGACCGAACCGCCATCGATGATCAGACAGATTTTCCCCTTGTAGCATTGGATCTGGTTAGCCCCGAGATCGCCGTCCGGGCCGCCGGTAATCATCAGATTCAGATCTTCTTCCCGTGCCCTATAATGGTCGATAAGTGTTCTGAAGCTGCCCATGATGGAGGTTGTGGTCATCCCGGAAACAGCGATTTGCCCACCGATCTCCGTATAAATTGCCGCCATATCCCCGGTGGTGCAAAGTGACTTTCCGGCAACCTGCAGTTCCACACCACGTTCACCCCGGTCAAACAGACCGAAAATCCGGCCGTCGGACAACAAACCGTAGGTGTCGTGGGGAATCCCGAAACTCTTTCCGGTGGTGAGGGTTCGCCAGTATTCATAGCCTTTTGCCTTGGCATGGTAGGCGATGTCATCCATGAGCGGCGCGGTACCTTCATCCGGCCCGAAAAAGACCATCTCCGGCTTGCCGTAGTAATCAACAATCGAATTATCCGGCAACATCAAATCCATGATGCCTTCGGTATAGTCGTTCAGCGCCTCTTTGCTGTAGCCGGCGGCATATTCCGGTCGAGGGATAACCACGCCCTTCGAGCCGCTTTCGCAGATATCCTTGTGCTTCAGCCGCTGCGCCTTGGGACCCAGGGCATAGTTGAGGAGCACGGCGTTGTCGAGTTCGGTTTCATAGTTGGCACGCGACACACGAATCAGTCGCAAACCGCCCCGGGCGATATCGGCGGCCCGCAGGTGCGTGCCGCAGGAATAGTGGCTGTTGACGAAAAAGACGCCGAAGACAAAGCGACTGAAGACCAAGGGATCAAGAATTTCGTTGTCAAATCGGAAGGAAAAAGAGCGCTTCTCGGCCTTGTAAAAATTGGTTTTGAGGGTGCAGTTAACGATCTTGCACATGAATTTGAATATCTCGTAGCCTAAGGGAAAATCGATGAAGCGGCTGGCAATGATCTTTTCAAACTCCAGCCACTTATGTTTCAGTTCCTCGGCACCCATATGTTTACCTACCGCCGGAGAAAATTTTTGTTCAAAGACGTTATAGAGAAAGCCTATGAGATCAGGGTGTTTTACAACGGTATCAAGGATCAACCGGGCGGTATAGGTCGACTTATTGGAACTTTGCACACGTTTGGAAAAGGCCTCGCGCTGATCTTTGCTGGCAAGATTCTCGAGAATCTCCCGGTCGGCAATATTTTCACTCTCCTTAAAAATAAACATATGGGCAAAATCAATGGCATTGCCGGCAAAAAGCATTTCCTGGAAGCTGATTTGGCCCTGCAGATACAGGCTGGTAATCGGACCGACGGCAAAGGCTAGAAAGGCGCGAAGATCGGTGATGACGCCATCCTCCTGCTTTCTTGTCAATTCGCCACCGACATAAAGGGTACAGATGGATGACGAGACCGATGCCTGCCCTAAATAAGGTTCCCAATAGGCGCGCTGCAGGGTCAGGTCATGGTCTTCGAGGATTCGGCGCAGCACCGGCAACTGGGGTGAGGCAAAATCGGAGTTGAACATCAGCCGCGTCTCGCCGCTTTCCGGCAGGTTAAAGACCCCGATCAAAGGGGTAATCGACTGTTCACTTTCTTTTAAGAATTTCTCGTAGCGCCTTCTCGTGGGTTCGGGAGTCACATGGTAATCACCGGCAACAGTAAAGAGAAACCTTGATTTTTCAAAAACTTCTCGGGGATAATCGGGCACCATTTCCGGCCTGACGATATAGGTGTAATATCGGCTTTCCGGGCTGAAGTAATATTCCCGGCGGTGGCCGGCGATCAGGTGTTCGAGGACCGTCTCCATGTTTTCACGGGTGTCCTCAGTGGCTATTCGCACCCACTGCACCGTACCGGACTGGCTGGCATCAAATTCCACCTGGGCGACGCGACCGGAAAGAACCACCCGGCCGTCGACAATCTTGATCGAGGTAGCGATAGATTGCAGCAGGTTGGCCAGCGACGCCTTGTGAATGTTTTCAAAGAAGTATCTCGGCAGGCCAAGATCCTGTAAGAAAATCCCCGCCGCAAGGTTAAGGCAATTGGCGGTCAACAGGCCTTCCGCCGACAAATCGATAACCGCTTCATAGAGGACTCGTGGGTCAAGTCCGACGCTCTCGGCCTTGGCGATGATGTCCGCGCCCCTGGTAGTGGAAGGAGAAGTACGTGCCGGAAGATGTTCCATAATAACTCCTTGAGTAATTGGCGCAGAAGACTACCAGCCACCACCCCGGTTTCGCGAAAAAAACCAAGGTGGTAAAGACCATCTCAACCGGGCGATTAGCTGTGGAATTGGGCTCCGAGAACGAGGCCGAGATCGAATGCCCGGTTGTTCATGGTCAGGAAATCCTTGGGCACCCGGTCGGCAACCGAGGCCATGACCGATTGCGGCTGCAATATCTCGGTAATGCCGATAAGGGCTCCCAGAACACAGATATTGAACACCACCGCTTTGCCGATCTTTTCTATAACCGTCTCATACATCGGCAGTTCAATCTGTTTGGCGTCGACCTTGCGGGTGGTCTGGACAAATCGGTTGTCGGTGAGCAGGGTTCCACCGGGGCGGATGATAGAAGAGTAGGTGTTGTACGCCTCCTGGGTCAAACAGACGAGGATGTTCGGTTGGGTGACTTCGGGAAAGTTGATTTCCTTGTCGGAGATAATAATATCGCTGCGAGTCGCCCCGCCGCGGGCCGCGGCACCATAACTCTGAGACTGGGTGGCATTCAGGCCCTCATGAATAACGGCCGCTTCAGCGAGAATAATGGCTGCGGTAATAACCCCCTGCCCTCCAGAACCAGAAAATACCAGACGAATCCTGTTCATGATATCTTCTCCTTCATTGCATACGCGATAATCTTGTCATACTCTTCGCAGTACTCCGGTCGCTCTTTCTCGACGAAAATGCCGCGGGGGATGAGATGGGGTTTCTCCTCCAAAGCCTTCGAACCAAGTTTGGCGGTATTGTCCTTGTAGAGCCCGAGCATATTTACAGCGTCGCCTTCCTTATTCTTGCGGCCGAAATGAGTTGGGCACTGCGACATGATCTCTACCACCGAAAAGCCTTTATGCAGGATAGCTTTCATTAGCATTTCGGTACACTCCTTGACATGAAAGGCGGTGGACCGGGCGACGAAGGTTGCACCCGCAGCCTTGGCGAGTTCCACCACATCAAAACTGCTGTCAATGGTTTTGTACGGCGCGGTTGTTGCCTTGACCCCGGAACCTGAAAGCGGTGAGAACTGACCGCCGGTCATCCCGTAAATCCGGTTGTTCATGACAATGGCTGTGATATCGATATTGCGCCGCGCCGCATGAATAAAGTGATTACCACCGATAGCCAGGGCATCGCCATCGCCCATCGGCACCAACACTTTCAAGTTAGGTTTACTCAACTTGACACCGGTGGCAAAGGTCAAGGCCCGGCCATGGATGGTGTGCAGTGAGTGAAAATCGACATAGCCGGAGATTCTCGCCGAACAGCCGATGCCGGAGACCATGACAATTTCATTTTTATTCAACTGCAGCTCTTCGATGGCATGGATAAGGGCGTTGAGGATGGTGCCGTGGCCGCAACCGGGACACCACATATGTGGGAAAAATCGGTCCCGTAAATAGTCTTGGACTGCCATATTATACTCCCCTCCCCTGGATGACCCGGAGGAGTTGTTTGATGTCTGAAGGGGTGATAAGTTGTCCATCGATCCGATTGGCAAGAAATACCCGATCCGGGTTTTTCACCGCCGCCTTAACCTGGGTCAAAACCTGGCCCATATTCATTTCCACCACTAGAATTGCCTTGGCGTCAGCGCATTTTTCCTTGACCAATTCCGCGGGAAACGGCCAGAGCGACAGCAATTCGAGGACCCCGATCTTTTCCCCTTTGTTCCGGCGATTCTGCGCCAAGTGAATGGCCGATCTGGCAGAAGAACCATAGGAAACCAGGATATACTCCGCACCCTCCATGCAATGTTCCTTGTAACGGGTTATTGCCTGGACATTGTTTTCTATCTTATCAACCAGGTGGCGAAGCAGGCCGCTCACTATTTTAGGATTATTGGATGGAAAACCCCACATATCATGGAAAAGTCCGGTAACGTTATAGCGATGTTCGCCGCCGAAGTCAGACATCGGCAAGCGTCCGTCCTCCCTCGGGAGATAGGGATGATAATCAACGTCCTTGGCAACCGAAGTCCGCAACCGGTCAACGATCTCCAACTCTCCCTTCTCTGGGATGATCAGCTTTTCACGCATATGGCCGACAACTTCATCAAAAAGAAGAATAACCGGGGTACGATAGGTCTCGGCCATATTAAAGGCATGCACCGTCATCTTGAAAACATCTTGATGGTTGGAGGCGGTGAGAGCAATGATCGAGTGGTCGCCGTGCGTGCCCCACCGCGCCTGGTTGACATCGCCCTGGCTGACATGGGTGGGATTGCCCGTTGAAGGCCCGCCCCTTTGCACGTTGGCGATAACGCAAGGAATCTCGGCCATGCAGGCGTAACCGATCGCCTCTTGTTTTAAGGAGAAACCAGGTCCACTGGTTGCCGTCAGTACTTTTTTGCCGGTAAGAGAAGCCCCGATAATGGCGCACATCGAGGCAATTTCATCTTCCATCTGGATAAACTTGCCACCGATTTCCGGAAGACGTTCGGAGAGGAGTTCGGCAATTTCCGTTGAGGGGGTGATCGGATAGCCGGCATAAAAATCCAGCCCGGCATAGAGCGCCCCTTCGACACAAGCCTCGTTTCCCTGAACAAATCGTATATTCTTAGGCATTTTCCTCTCCCTCCTCCGTCAATACCTCAATGGCCAGATCCGGGCACCGCAATTCACACATCCGGCAACAGATACAATCATCCGGCCGGATCACTACCGCCTTATCAGAGCCATCCAACTCGAGAACCTTCTTCGGACACAATGCAATACAAATTCCACAGCCCTTGCACCAATCCCGGTTGATAACAATTGCCTTAAGCTTCTGCCTGGCCATACTCCCCTCTTGCTTATTGTTGATTGCGCGCAATCAGTTTTTTTATTTAACAGCCCCGCTACTACTCCGCTGTCATAAGGATACGAGAAATCGACAGGGGGTCAAATGTTTCTTTGATTGTCCTGGTTGAAACCCAGCGCATGAGCCAGCCAGATCGTTGTTTTTTCTGGAGTTTATCCCTTCATAAAAAGGGCTTTGACAATGACTCCGGCCATTTTCGGATTTTCTTTCAATCTTCTTGTACAATAGCCAAACCATTGCTTACCGAACGGAACATAAACCCGCATGCGATGCCCTTTATCCAGGATCGAACGGCGTAGGGCAGGCGTTACACCGTACAACATCTGAAATTCATAGTTATCGGTGGGAACCTTATATTTGTCAATCAACTTGTACGCACCCTCTATGACAGGTATATCGTGGGTAGCAATTGCCGGATACATTTTCTGCTGCAGCATATATTCAATATCTTTCAGAAAATATTCATTTATATCGTTATAATTTTTATAGGCGAGAGATTCCGGCTCCACATAAATCCCCTTGCAAACCCGAAGGTTAACCGGATGCTCTGGGGTACTCATGTCTTTCATGTTTTCAAGATCGCTGAGAGTTCTTTTCAGATATGCCTGAATGACGAGACCAACGCTTGCCGGAAATTCGACTTTTAGTTTTCGGTACAACTCGATCTCCATGTCGGTGCACGGTGAATCCTCCATGTCAATACGAACAAAATTGCCAAACGTGGCTGCCTTGGCGACTACCTCACGAATATGGCCATAGGCAACATTTTTATCAAGGAGCAATCCGAAAAATGTTGGTTTCAGAGAATAGTTACCCTTCACTCCTGCCTTCTCCGCTTCTTCTATAACTTCGAGATACTCTTTTTTGTTGGCCTCGGCTTCATCCAAAGTGGTGATAAACTCACCAAGAACATCAAGGGTGGTCAAAATTCCCTGAGCATTGAGTTTCTTCGCATTAACTATCGCTTCTGCCAGATTTTCCCCGGCTATGTATTCCTTGGAAAACATCCACACTAATTTTTTGGGCATGTACGGGAGAAGACTGGCAATTATTGTATTTATCATGGTACTACCTTTCACCTGTTGGTTGTAAGAGCACGCCTGTCAAAAAATACTACGCACAGAGAGTGCCGGGAACAGCATTTTTTTCGCTGCCCCTGAGGGTTTAAAAAAGCCGTGACGAAATTCACGAAAATGACTGCCTGATTGACAATAACATTCTCAATGTCTCGCTATGTTTCGCTATGTCAAAAGATTTCTGGGCAGCAATCGCAGCATCGCAAGAAATATTTCTTTCCTCTTGTCCAATCATTGTATACAATGATTGGACACAAAATTAGTACGACATTTGCGGTTGGTATGTCAATATATTTTGTGTATATTGCATAAAATAGATCGCACTTCCCGATAAATCCTTCTCTGAATGTTGAACTCTATGGGTCTAGCCAAGAAAATCAATTCTGAAGATGCCGTCTATCTTAAGCTGAAAACTGCGATACGAAAAAGATACATTAAACAGGGCAGTCAATTGGTCGAAGTAGCCCTCGCACAACAGCTCGGGGTCAGCAGAACCCCGGTAAGAAGCGCGATAAAACGCCTTGAGGCTGAAGGTTTGGTCAACAGTATCCCCAATCGTGGTGCCTTCGTGATAACCCCGACGCAAAAGGAAATTGAGGAGACCTTCCTCGTTCGCGCTCAACTTGAAATCATGGCAACACGGCTCGCTTCCTCGCATATCACTGCAAAACAGATTGAGGAACTTCGCAACCTCATTAACCTTGAAACCAAGGTGTTCGATGAAAGCAACCTAGATGAATACTACGCAGCCAACGATAACCTGCACCTCAAGATTGCAGAACTGAGCGGCAATCGTGTCCTTTACTCATATATCAAAGAACTCCTCGATAAAACTCGAATATTTCTCATTCTCTACGACCCTTTTTACAAACTTGAATACCGACCGACCTCAGAACACGAAGCGATCATAGACGCACTGGCTGCCGGCGATGAGGAGCTCGCCTCAACCGCTGTTGAAGCACACATCAGCAGTTCTATCAATGGACTTGAATCAGCAGGACATATGCCGGAGGATTATCTCTGTCTTTAATGCACCTAATCTTTTTACATTTGTTGGGCAAAAGAAATATTATCGGAATTCAAATCAGATAAACGTGCTTTAAGTCTAAACCAGTTCAGCCATAACTAGGTTAGCGAAAGTCCGCCCTTTGGCTGTCAGTCTCAGGTGTGATTCAGTCAGTTCGACTAGCTGCAATTTAATGAGATTGCCGAGAATCTTCCCGTAATACTCGGCAATATCGATTTCATAACGCGATTTTAAGTGTGTTGCAGATACTCCTTGCCTCATTCTAAGTCCCATGACCACCGTTTCCCTGAAAGACGCGTCCCGGGACAAACTCTCACTTTCAACCACCACCGAAGCTCTGTTATTAATTTTTGTGATATATTCCCATGGATCTTCGATTCGCTTTTCTCTAACACCCTTTATACAGCTCACCGCTGATGCCCCGCAAGCCAGGTAATCGCCATTATGCCAATAATTGACATTGTGTACACATTCCTTTCCAAGGCTCGCAAAATTTGAAATTTCGTACTGTTGCAAATCAGCATCATCGCAGATGATGGTCGTCACCTCGTCCATCAAGAGTATATCGTCCTCCTCAGGCAAAACTATCCCCTCATTTGCAACTGCTTGATGAAAGGGTGTCCCCTCCTCAATGGTCAATTGATAGAGTGACAGATGTTGTGGACAAAGGGAAATGGCCTGCTGCAGAGTATCTCGCCAGTACTGAACCGTTTGCCCTGGAAGCCCATACATGAGATCTATGTTAATATTCGAGAAACCTGCATTTTTTGCTGACTGAACTGCGTCGCGAGCCTCCTTGCTATTGTGTATCCGCCCGAGGACGAGCAGCTCTTGGTCATTAAAACTCTGTACTCCGAGAGAGAGTCGATTTACCCCGGCAGCAAAAAGCGCTCGCAGATACGATTCATCGATAGTACCGGGATTTACTTCAACACTTATTTCCGCTTTATCTGTTGGTGGAAAAAGGTTTAAACAGTAGGAAAACAAATCGGCCAACAGAGTGAAGGGGAGAATGCTCGGTGTGCCGCCACCGACAAAAAGACTCTTCAGATTTCCATAATCCCTCTGGGCCGCAAGCTGAGCAATCTCGTGTTTTAATGCCGTCACATAAGGGGAAAACAGTTCACTTGAAACCACCTTCGAACTGAAGGAACAGTAATGGCACTTCTTGTAACAAAAAGGTATGTGCAGATAGAGAGCAACCATCAGTTATTAAAGAGAGTAGAGGAGTTCGCTACAAACCCTTCGAATGTCGGCCATTACGCCATTATCGGCAAAACTGTACGATCCATCCCCTATGATAAGGTGATCGAGGAGTTGTATTTGCATGGCGCTGCACAGCATGAAGAGATTTTTTGTCAGTTTCATATCCTGCGGTGATGGTTGAAGAGATCCGGATGGGTGATTATGGGCAATAATCATTGCTGTTGCATGGAAATCCAAGGCCTTTTTTATAAGCTCGCGTGGATACACGGTGTTAACATTGACAGTCCCCTCGGCAACAATCGCTGAATCAATAATGGCGTGTGAAGAGTCAAGAAATATTACGGCAAGCACCTCTTTTTTCAAACCGCGTAGCAAGTGGCTGAGGTAATCAACGACCTCTTGGGAAGAATGCAAATAGAGTTTACCGGTGAGCCGTTCTTTAAGATAATAGCTAGCCACCGCACGCACAAAATGAAGGGCAAAGCCATTCTTGGAACCCACACCATGTACCTCTTGCAGAGACGCGAGAGATGCTTCAATAACCTTGGAAAAAGTACCGAATTTTTTGAGAAGAGCGCGAGCCGGTTCTTTGCAGTCAGCTCGCGGCGTGCCAAAGGAAAGGAGGAGCTCAAGCACCTCTGATGATGTGAAGCTCTCCAATCCGTTTTCAAGGAAACGGTCACGGAGACGGGCGCGATGGCCATCCCCCTTCTTCTGCCAGAGTTCCTTTTCCACTCCAGGCCCCTTGAAAATCAGTTGCTGAGTTCCCGATTAAAAAGTTCATTAGCAAAATTTGGATTTGCCTTTCCTTTGGTTTGCTGCATGAGCTGACCTACAAAAAATCCCATTATCTTGGTTTTGCCATTCCGATAATCTTCGGCCTGCATAGGATTGTCGTTAATAATTCGCCGAACTAAATCCAAAAGTTCACCTTCATCCGATACTTGCAGAAGGTTTTGATCCTGTACAATCGTCATAGGGTCTCTGCCACTCTGCATCATCAATTGAAAGACGGTTTTTGCAATCTTTCCACTTATTGTATGATCCTCAACCATCTTTAACAGGGAAGCAAGTTGCGAGGGACTGGACTTGCATGAAGTTATTGAATCGCCTTTAAGTTCCCGGAGGAGTTCCGTCATTATCCAATTGGCAACTTTTTTTGGCAGCGCCCCGTAACGCACCGTAGCTTCAAAATAATCAGCCAGATCGCGGTCGGCTGTCATCAAAACAGCGTCATAATCCGGAAGACAGTACTGATCAACCAATCTGGCTTTTCGTTGATCGGGAAGTTCAGGCAACTGAGCTCTGATTTCATCGATCCATTCTTCACTGATAGCTATAGGAACGAGATCAGGGCAGGGAAAATACCGATAATCATGAGCATCTTCCTTCCCTCGCATCGATTCAGTACAATTTTTATCGGGGTTCCAAAGCAATGTTTCCTGAACGACATTTTCACCATCCAGCAACATGTCCCTTTGCCTCCTGATTTCATACTCCAGAGCACTCTGAACATGTCGGAAAGAATTCATGTTTTTCAATTCAGTGCGCGTACCAAACTCCTTCTGTCCAAACGGCCTGAGAGAAATATTTGCGTCACAGCGAAAACTCCCTTCCTGCATATTGCCATCACAAATATCTAAATAGCGCAAAAGAGCGTGAATTTTTTTCAAATAGGCAGAAGCCTCCTCGGGCGAACCAAGATCCGGATCCGAGACAATTTCTAAAAGTGGCGTGCCTGTACGATTCAAATCAACATATGAGATTGGTTCAACTTGGTCGTGAGTGAGTTTACCGGCGTCCTCCTCCAAATGGATTCGCGTAATACCGATTACTTTCTCCGCGCCGTTCACATCAATCGCCACACTTCCATGACCGACAATCGGTAGATCAAACTGCGAGGTTTGATAACCTTTGGGAAGATCCGGGTAGAAGTAATTTTTCCGGGCAAACCGGCTTAATCTGTTAATTTTCGAATTTGTTGCAAGCCCGAGTTTTATTGCAAACTCAACCACCTTTTTATTAAGGACCGGGAGTACCCCGGGAAGCCCTAGGCAAATTGGACAGGTATGGGTGTTTGGGGGCGCACCAAAATTCGTGCTGCATCCACAAAATATCTTCGAATTTGTTTTCAGCTGAGCATGAATCTCAAGCCCAATTATTGTTTCGTACTCCATAATTTCCAAAATATTCTGAAGATTTACCTTTTGTTGTATTTGCAGATTGTTAGTCGGCAAATCGTCCCTGATTAAGTTGCAAACACAACTTCATCTACAGACTTTCCGTGAAAGCATTTCCATTGGGTGGGATCAAGACACTACTGCCATTTTAGCAACCCAGTGCCTAATTTTCATCAATTCATCCCGCCATTGCACCCCGAGTCTGACCTTTAAAAACATTGAAAAAAGAGTGTTGACAAGTCTAACGAGCTCTTCAAAGAGAAAAATACGCTCAAGAATCATACCCTCGGTTTCTTCAGGGTTTTCGCTTTTATCATTTTCTGTCGCCTCGGTTTTGGGCAAACGCACATTTCTGAATTCCATAAGTGCTCCGGCCAAAGTGAAGCTGTACTCGTGACTATTATGGCCGATTACTATTCGGGCCTGCTCCAACTTTTTGCCCATTTGCAGTCCCGTTCGTGCTTCCTGAAGTTCAGTTTGTAATCCAGTACAGATAAGCTTCTCACTTGACTCACCCTCTCCGGATTCCAACAACATATGCTTTTCAAAAGCAACAGTTATATCTCCCTCTTTTACTAGCTCTATACTGCCACCCCGTTCTTCACTTTTCCACCATAGCCAGGTAAGAAACTCCTGCCCCAAAAAACGTTTTTCCGCCATCAAATCAATTAAATCCATACAAAACACCTCTCTCTGCATTGAGCGTCTGTTCTTACTTACTGATTGTTGCTAAACCACCGTAGGATCTTTCGATAAAGCAGATCTCGTTTTCATTTCAAATAAAGGATGCAAGTCCTTCCAAAAAAGTGACAGAAAACTACATTTTGATAGTATTATCGATAAGATATGTTCTTAGACAAAAACTTCAGGGGACAGAGTCTCTAATCTTGATATTTGATCTTCTTCGACTAAATGCTCTGCGGTAATATACGGTATCTGTTGGCGAATAAGCACCCCAAAGCTTTCCTTAAAAAAATCCTCAAGAATGGAATGAACCTTCTTGTTTGTTGAGAAAAACAAAAGCGTTGCATTAGAAAGATTCCAGCAAAGTTCGAATACTGCGGGGATAGGGATAGCCTTGCGCATGAGATCTGTTCGTATTCGCTCTTTGATCTGTACCCTGACCGATCGACTTAATCGAGGCACCTGTCGTTCAAGACGAACTCTTTCTTCTTCCTTTTGTACAAACTTTTTCAATATTGCTGGAGACACCTTGCGTTCGTCAATTCTCAAGGTCAGTGTGATATAATCACCGGCAATGTATGAGGCAAACGCAAATTGTGTGTCAAACATGTTCAAGATTGAAACCCATCCTATGGAGTATTCGTCATAGGTTTCATCTATATCCTTAAAAGAGAATGCCACAACTCTTTTTGCTATAAAATCGAGAGAATTTTCAGGCAAAGTTCCTTCGACTGAAAAACGCACAAAACTCGCTGTACCCTTCAAAAACCCCATATATTATTTTCCTTTGTTTAGCAAAAGGCAACACAACCTGCTTGGCCACTAGTGGTAAATAGATTGATCACCCCGAATCTAAATAAACACATATTTCCTGTTTCTTCTAAAATGAAGAATTGTCCTTACATTCATATATCATTCCCAGATTGTCTGCTCAACTTTTTTATCATTCGCCCATTACAAGTTAATCCAAGGCATGAGGTTCAAAACCTCTTCGCTTGACCGCCATACTCAGCTATGGCAAAAATAATTGTCTTCAAAAATACCTCTTGACACTCTTTCGACGAGCAAGTATAAAGACTTCCTCTACGGGTCGTTAACTCAGTCGGTAGAGTATCTGACTTTTAATCAGAGAGTCGCGCGTTCAAGTCGCGCACGACCCACCAGTATAATGAAATGTCCCCATCGTCTAGTCAGGTCCAGGACATCGGCCTTTCACGCCGACAACACCGGTTCAAATCCGGTTGGGGACGCCATTAATAGAAAAGAGACAAATGGATAGGATCCCCATTTGTCTCTTTTTTTTCACAAAATCGCCAAACATCTGCACTGCACTTTCAATTATTCTACTCTTCTTGTAAATAAAAAATCAGCCTACAAAGAAGCTCAGACTGTTCTAACTTTTAAACCTTCTTTCTTATTGGTTTTCCTTCTCTCTCCTTGCCTGATGAAAGCCTCGTTATCATCAATCTGTTAGCAGTCACCCCTGCACACCCTAACCGTTTGAATATACAGCAGATAATCATATTTTTTAGTAGGGCAACGATCAATGAAAGTTCTATCATCACCCTTTTTTGTCTTGCAGACATAGGATGGTATAACGCTAATCCAAAACCACAGTATCGATTTTCGAACCGAATGGTTCTTTCGGTGTAATCAACCGATGAGGTTGTGAAAGGAAGGACCGGTTTTATCGATGGTAGTCGTCTCCGCTATTGAGTCGAAAAATGTCTGATAAATGTACTATGAGCAGAATGTGTTCAGGGTAAAACATCAATGAATGATACAAGGAACATTCTGGTTTTCCGGTTATAAACAGGCTAACCGGAGAAAATAAATACAGAGAGTCTCCCCTTCGAACGGCTGTCTCTCAAGGTGTCAACAGCGCTGAACAGGCAACCTTCCCGCGTTACAGAATTTCACACATACCCTTGTTTTAAAGATGAAAGGTACAGTTCAGGTGAGAGAGTTTCAAGGATAAGATCCTAAAGAGATATGTGTGTTCTAAGATTTACATCATAATCAACCAACCGTCTCTTGTGATTAATACCCTTCTCCCCTCTTTTCCTTCACTCATTCTAACAAATCTCAGGGTAATCTAGAACATAGTGCAAACCTCTTGACTCTTTTCTTTGCAAGGCTGCATCAATAATAAGCGAAGCAACCAGTGAAATATTCCTTAACTCCAGCATATTAGTGGTGAGTTGATATTTTACAATGATCTCATCAATCTCCCGACGCACATCTGCTATTCTCTCTCTAGCCACTAATAATCGAGATGTTTTCCTTACTATACCCACATAGTTCCACATTGTTCGTCTTACAACATCCCAGTTGTGATTAATAAGTATCTCCTCATCAATTTTCTGCTTACATACCGCTCCCTGTAAGTTCGCCACACTCATTTCACCGAGCTTCCAGTCTTGATTTCGTTTGCAATACTGATATGCATTTTCTGCATACACTATGGCCTCAAGCAAAGAGTTGCTCGCAAGCCGGTTTCCACCGTGCAATCCTGTGCATGCTGTTTCTCCCAACGCAAACAAGTTTCCCAAGGTTGTTCTTCCCCACGCATCGGTTTTCACTCCACCACACAGATAGTGCGCAGCCGGAACCACGGGTATTGAATCTTTTGCAATATCTATCCCCAAAGACAAACATTTCGAAAAAATATTTGGAAATCTTTTGTGAATAAATCCACTTTCCCTATGACTAATATCTAGATACACACAATCTGCACCACTTGTCTTCATTTCCTTATCAATCGCCCTTGCCACCTTATCCCTTGTCGCCAGCTCCAACCCGTCCGGCTCATACTTGGACATAAACCTTTCCCCTGCTTGATTTACGAGAACCGCACCCTCACCCCTCACCGCCTCTGAAATAAGGAAGTTTTTTGCCTTAGGATGATAAAGACATGTTGGGTGAAATTGAACGAATTCCATGTTTTCAATCTTCGCTCCGGCACGATGAGCGACAGCCACTCCGTCACCAGTCGCTATATCCGGATTACTCGTGTAAAGGTACACCTTCCCAGCCCCACCAGTGCAGAGAACTGTGTTTTTCGCCCAAATATGTTTCAAATCCCCGCGATCATCTATAACCGACGCCCCAAGACAACGCCCCCCACCAACACCGCCACCAGAGACAATAAGGTCCGCACACATATGGTTTTCGAGAATAGTTACTCCCAAACACTTCCCCACCTTATCAACAAGAGCCCTTTCTATCTCCCTTCCCGTCAAGTCAAAGGAATGCGCAACTCGCCTTCGGGAGTGCCCACCCTCGCGCCCCAAACTTAACCCCCCACCCTCATCACAGACAAAACCAACACCGAAACGCATCAACTCACGCACCCTCTCCGGCCCACTCTCAACAACCATTCGAACCACATCTTCATCACACAAACCAGCCCCAGCTTCCAGAGTATCCTTTACATGTTCATCAAAACTATCATCCCCACCCAAAACCGCCGCAACTCCACCTTGGGCAAGGTTAGTCGCAGTATCCACTTCCTCTTTTTTGGTTATAATACATACACTCCCCAAGCCCGCCACCTTCAGCGAAAACGACAACCCTGCTATCCCACTCCCAATCACCAAGAAATCCACTTGCATCACACCACCCCCAACAAGCAACATGTTTCACGTGAAACATATTTCAAATATTGTATTTTTTAGTAGTCCGATCGATAAATTCAGGTATAATAAAAAGAAAATCGAACAACAAGGATTTTTTATTAAAAACAAAGAAACATCATCACCAAACGTGTACACAGGATAACAATACATGCACAAAAAAGCAAAGATAGTTGCAATTGCAAACCAAAAAGGTGGCGTGGGTAAAACAACCACCGCAATCAATCTTTCAGCGGCTCTTGCGGCAGAGAACAAGCGCACCCTTCTTGTGGACTCTGACCCCCAAGGCAATGCTTCGAGTGGGGTTGGTGTTAAAATCAGGAAAACCAGCCTTCATCTCTACCACGCTTTTTCAACTAACTGCACGTTAAATGATATAGTTGTGAAAAGTAGTGTCGCTCAACTTGACGTAATCCCGTCAAATATTGATTTGGTGGCTGCGGAAATTGAAATGGTTGATTTCGAGAAGAGAGAGTTTCGTTTAAAAAACATACTTGACCCGGTTTTAGCTCATTACGATTACATAATTATTGATTGTCCACCCTCCCTTGGCCTTCTCACCCTCAACGCTCTCACTGCGGCTAACTCCGTATTTATTCCAATGCAATGTGAGTACTTTGCCATGGAAGGTTTGGCTCAACTTGTTCACAGCATTCGGTCTGTCAAAAAGTCATTCAATCCACAACTTTTTATTGAGGGTCTTGTTTTAACTATGTTCGATAAGCGAAACAAACTAACGTATCAAGTTGCAGATGAAATTAAAAACCATTTCAAGGAACAGTTATTTGAAACTGTAATTCCCAGAAATGTCCGCCTAAGTGAGAGCCCGAGCCATGGTCAATCGATCTTCGATTATGACATTCAATCCTCTGGCGCAGCAGCTTACCTTGAGTTAGTAAAAGAGTTCTTAAGAAAACAAGGATAAACATATGACTAAAAAAATGGGCCTGGGTCATGGGGTTGGGCTTTTATTTAACGAAGAAAAAGAAAAATATTTTGAATGTGAAGTGGAAAAGATCGTCCCCAATAAGCATCAGCCACGATCTCATTTTAATGAACGTGAGCTAGAGGAGCTTGCACAATCTATAAAAGAAAACGGTGTTATTCAACCACTGATCGTAACACTCAGGCCTGATGACTCTCGCTATGAACTCGTCGCGGGGGAGCGTCGATTACGTGCTTCGAAAATCGCAGGGTTGAGCCACGTACCTGTAGTGGTGATAGATGTTAGTGACGAAAACTCACTTCTTGAATTGGCTCTCATTGAAAACATTCAACGCACAGATCTGAACCCCATTGAAGAGGCGGACGCCTATAGAAAACTCATTGAAAAATTCGGCTATACACAAGAGGAAACCGCAAAAAGGGTTGGAAAGCAGCGATCGACAATAACTAATCTGCTGAGATTATTGAAACTTCCTGAATATATACAAAGTGATATCTCAACAGGAATTCTTTCTGAGGGGCACGGAAGAGCCCTCATTGGTCTGATTGAAGAACCGACTAAACTCCAGGAGGTTAGAGATGAAATTGTAAAAAATGGTCTTTCCGTTCGACAAGTAGAAAAATTCTTAAAAAAGCTTGCTTCCAATAAGCCTGTAATTAAAAACACAATCAGTCAAGAAAACAGAGAAATATCACAGTCTTTTTGTAACGCTCTCGTAACGCAACTTACCAATCATCTCAACTCAAAGGTTGTTCTTCACCAGAATGGCAGCAGAGGTAAGATTGAAATAGAATACTATTCGACCGATGATCTTGAACGCGTTTTTAGCATTCTTTTAAAAGATAAATAACAGAGCGATATCAAGCATTACGTTTTATGGTCTTCAAAGGAACCGAGCATGATAATATCTACCAAAAGAGATTTACCTCGTATTTCGTTACTCCTTGTTTTTTTGATACTTTTTGCTTTCCGTGATAACGCTTATTGTGAATATTTAAGTGTGCAAGGTGATAAAGTTACCTTGCTAAGCAGTCCAGACCAGAAATCTAAACCGTTGTGGGAGTATGGCAATGGATTTCCCTTTCAAGTTATAAAAAAGCAAGGCGATTGGTTGATGGTGAAGGATTTTGAAGACGATTCAGGTTGGATTCTCAGGTCGAAATTGCAAAAGAGTAAGCAGGTTATAGTCAAGGCCAACAAAGACAAAGACAAAACAATCAATATCCGCAGTGGTCCAAGCACAAGCAGTCCAATTGTTGGTAATGCCTTTTATGGGGTAGTGTTGTCTGTGCTCAAAAGAAACGGGTTATGGGTGCAAATCCGTCATGAATCTGGTTTGAGCGGGTGGGTGAAAGCTGATTTGCTTTGGGGTTTATGAAAAGGAGAAAGATGAGAAGTCCTAGCACGAAAAAGAGCTTGCGTTAATAATGATAAATAAGGCTCTTTTTCTTATTCTTTGGCGGAGAAGGAGGGATTCGAACCCTCGGTGGAGTTTTACCCCCACACTCGCTTAGCAGGCGAGCACCATCGGCCTCTCGGTCACCTCTCCGTATTCAAAGCTGTTTTGGCGGAGGAAGTAGGATTCGAACCCACGGTACTTTCGTACAACGGTTTTCAAGACCGCCGCCTTAAACCACTCGGCCATTCCTCCTCGGCAACCTTTGTACCATTAGAGAGAATGTATGTCAACTATATGCTTATATAAAACTATCAACAAGCAAATAGAAAGACATTTTTGTAACAACAATTCGAATTTATGTGAAATATTTGTTACAATATTGAATATTTTTGAACTTTACATTCACTTCTTCCCTTTTCCTACAGGTTATGTTGCTAAAGAATGATATTTCCAAACAGCTAGAAGACCTGACGGTTCTCTACGAAATTACTAAACAACTCGCCTCATCTCTTGAGGTCCGTGAGTGCCTAGAAAAGACTATGCAGGTTCTTTCGGATATGAAGAACATGGATAATGGCACAGTTACAATTGTTAATCCTCGTACGGGTAAACTTGAAATCGAGGTAGCATACGGCATAACAACTGAAGGAAAAAAACGGGGGAAATATCGCATAGGTGAGGGTATTACCGGCAGAGTGGTTTCGACTGGGGAACCAATAATCGTACCTCAAATCTCAGAGGAACCATTGTTTTTAAACAGAACTAAGTCAAGGGGGAATATTGCTCAACAAAAGAAATCATTTCTTTGTGTTCCTATTAAAAACGGTCAGAACGTAATTGGTGCGTTGAGCATTGATAGGTTCTACCAAGATGGCATTGGTGAACAGGCTAATACTGACTTGAGGTATCTTACTGTGCTCTCAAGTCTTATCGCTCAAACTGTAGTTCGAATACAGAAAGTTAAACGAGAAACGGAAGAACTCCAGTCTGAAAACTTAAAACTCAAGAGAGAACTTTCAGACAAAAACAAAATTAATGACATAATTGGCAACTCCAGCAGAATGCAGGATGTCTATGAGATGATCCATCGTGTTGTTGATTCGAACGCAACAGTTCTTTTACGGGGAGAATCGGGCACAGGGAAAACGCTGGTTGCCAAGGCATTACACTATAATGGGCGCCGCAAGGGTAAACCCTTCGTCGTCGTGAATTGCTCAGCCCTACCTGAAACTCTGCTTGAAAGTGAACTGTTTGGTCACGAGAAAGGGTCTTTCACCGGTGCCCATGAGAGAAAAATAGGTCGATTTGAACAAGCGGAAGGTGGAACACTTTTTTTGGATGAAATTGGCGAAATTAGTAACTCAGTACAGGTGAAACTTCTCAATGTCGTTCAAGAACGAACATTCCAGCGATTGGGTTCCACCCAACAACTAAGCTGTGACGTTCGCCTTGTTGCAGCAACCAATAGAGACCTTGAGAGAGCGGTTTCTGAAAAGTTTTTCCGCGAGGACCTCTACTACAGACTGAATGTTTTTCCAATTTATATGCCCCCCTTGAGAGAGCGCCGAACCGATATTCTTCTTATTGCAGAATTTTTTCTTGAAAAGTTTTCTAAAGAAAACACCAAAAATATCAGAAGAATATCAACATCCGCAATAGATATGCTCATTCAATATCATTGGCCGGGAAATGTTCGAGAACTTCAGAATTGTATGGAGCGAGCTGTGATTATATGTGATAGTGATACTATAAAAAGTATACATCTGCCTCCGACTCTTCAGACAGCAGAGATTTCAAAACGAGAAAATCTTTACTCACTCGCTCTCGCCGTCGCTAATTTTGAAAAAGAACTTATCATTGAAGGTCTCAAGAGAAATAACGGGAACCAGACAAAAACTGCTAAAGATCTCGACACCAGTTTACGTATAATTAACTATAAAATCCACCAATACTCAATTGATCCGAAATTCTATAAAATCTGATTTCCATGAAGGTTCTTTTACACACCTGCTGCGCACCTTGTGTTATTTATCCTTATTCAAGATTGAAAGATCAAGGAAACGAGGTAACAGCGTTTTTTTATAATCCTAACATCCACCCCTTTCGTGAGTTTCAAAAGAGACTTGAAACCTTGAAAGATTATTCTGGAAAACTACATTTTCCTCTTATTTATGATAAAAAATATGACCTTACTGATTATCTTCGTAAGATAGTATTTAATGAGGCTGAACGGTGCTCAATATGCTATTCTTTAAGACTCGAAGAGACTGTATTGTTAGCAAAAGAGCGAAGTTTTGATGCTTTTACAACAACGCTACTTTACAGTAAATACCAAAGACACGATCTGATTACCTCTTGGTGCAACATACTCTCCCTTCGATTCAATATTCCATTTATTTATGAGGATTTCCGCGAAGGTTGGCACCTTGGAGTAGCTAGAGCTAAGGAATTCGGGATGTATCGCCAATCCTATTGCGGTTGCATCTTTAGTGAACAAGAGCGTTACGATAAGTCTGTTAAAATGCACGCGTCAAACAAAAACACAATAAAAACACACGAAGGCACTCATTATGTTCACAATGTTGGTTATTGCCACCAGGAATAGAAACAAATTAAGAGAGTTTCAAGAAATACTATGTGGCCTTGACATAGAAATAGTTTCTCTAGATCAGTTCGGACCCATTCCACCAGTAATTGAGGACGGTGCCACCTTCGAAGAGAATGCTTATAAAAAGGCTCTTCATACAGCAAAGATCTTAGGTGTCCCTGCGTTGGCTGACGACTCTGGTTTGGTTGTAGAGGCCCTCTCCGGTCAGCCTGGTGTGTATTCTGCGAGGTATGCCGGAGAAAACGCAACTGATGATGAAAATTGCCGAAAACTTCTGTCCGAACTTGCTGATGTCAACGATCGTAAGGCATATTTTCAATGTGTCCTTTCCTTGGCTGTTCCTTCAGGCCCAGCACTCACCTACGTCGGCAGGTGTGACGGGACAATTATAAGTGAAAAAAGGGGAGACAATGGTTTTGGATATGATCCAATATTTCTCTTTGATGAGCTCCAAAAGACCTTTGCAGAGCTTTCAATGGATGAAAAGAGCAAGGTAAGTCACCGGGGAAAAGCTCTTGCTGAATTGAAAAGTGAGTTGTCTAGTATAAAAAAATGGGTTGTAACTCGATTAAATGAAGAGCGCCCGGAAAAACCGGATCACAGTCTTTTCGAAACTAAAGATTGGTCTGATGAAGTCTAGTTGAGTTCTTATCTTTTATTCAACCTTTAAATCCCTTTTCAGCAGATCACGGACAGCCAAAGAACATTCTTTATTGTTGTAGATAATTTGATAAACCTGCTCAACAATAGGCATTTCAATTTTATGCTTTTTTGCTAAGTCATAAACTGATTTTGTGTTTTTTATTCCCTCGGCAACCATACTCATTTCATCGACGATTTCGTTCAAGCGTTTTCCTTTGCCTAGTTGGATGCCTACCATTCTATTTCTGCTGAGATCGCCGGTGCAGGTAAGTATAAGATCCCCTATCCCGCTGAGCCCTAAAAACGTTGCATCCTCTGTATGTATACTTTTTCCAAGTCTCCGCATTTCCGCAAGCCCTCTGGTAATAAGAGCGGCCCGCGTGTTTAGACCATAACCAAGCCCTTCACATATTCCTGCGGCAATTGCTATAACGTTTTTCAGTGCAGCACAGGTTTCTATTCCAAGAACGTCACGACTTGCATAAACTCGGAAATAGTGATTCACAAACACTTTTTGAATTTCTAAGGCTATTTCAATATTCGTGAAACCAATGGTCACAGCAGTTGGTGAGCATAATGCGACTTCATGGGCAAAAGACGGTCCCGACAAAACGCCTACTTCAATATTGTTGTTAACCCTACCACAGCTAAATAGAACCTCACCCATAACCTGGGTCATTGTTAAAAGTGTATCTTTTTCCACGCCTTTAACAGCCGATACAAGGCGGCACTTATCTTCTAGAAAGGGACTAACATTTGTAAAGATATCTCGCATCGCATGTGACGGAACAGCCATCACAACAAGGTTAGCGCCCTCAACCGCATACTTAAGTTCCGATACCGGTAAAAGATTTTTTGGAAAGATTATTCCCGGGAGATACTTTTTGTTCTCACTATCTTTTAATAGAGTCTCAACGTGACTGCTTTTGTGACCCCAAAGCTTGACCTTATGCCCATTTCTCGACAATAAAATTGCAAGAGCGGTTCCCCACGATCCAGAACCTATAACAACAATATTATGAAGAACATTATTCTTCATTATCGACAATCTCGTTGTTCTCGGAAGAGTTGTCCTCAAAATCGCTGTCTAAAAGTTCCTCACCGATGTCTTCGTTGCGATCTTTAGCAACGCTATCCATCCCAACAACTTTTTCATTTTGATCGAGATTGATGAGAGTTACACCTTGTGTGCTACGACCAATAACCCGAACGGACCCAAGATCCATTCTTATCATTTTTCCAGAATCGGCTATAAGTATAACCTGTTCTTCATTGTCGACCTGTTTTGCAGCAATGACATTACCGTTTCTATCACTTTTCTTTATCCCAATAACACCTTTACCGCCTCTTTTCTGAAGCCTATACTCCTCAATGGGGCTTCTTTTTCCATATCCGTTTTCTGTAGCTATAAGTATCGAGCAGTTGGACTTTATAACAATTGCACTTACTACGACATCGTCATGGCCTAAAGAGATACCTTTCACTCCAGCTGCAGTTCTGCCCATAATTCTCAGGTCTGATTCCTCAAAGTGAATACACATCCCTTTTTTAGTTACCAGTAAGACGGTATCTTGGCCGTTAAGAACATGAGCGGCAATAATCTCATCACCGTCATTTATGGTGAGAGCTCTTTTTCCTTTACGGAGCGGTCTGTTGAACTCTCTGAGGCTGGTCTTTTTAATTCGTCCGAACTTGGTAACCATTAAAATAGTTTTATTGTTTTCCTCGTCATTAAAATTACTTATAGGTAATATTGCGGCGAGCTTTTCGTCTTCGGCGAGATTTAACAAATTAACAATGGCTTTTCCGCGAGCAGTTCTACTTGCGAGTGGGAGTTGGTAAACTTTACGCCAAAAAACCTTTCCATGATTGGTGAAAAATAAGAAGGTGTCAAGGGTTGAGGCAACAAAGAGATTAGACACGAAATCTTCATCTATGTTTTTAACACCTGTAACGCCTTTCCCACCGCGGTGCTGCGATCTATACAATGAAACTGGATTTCTTTTTATATATCCTGAGTGAGTAATAGTAACGGCCATATCCTCAGGATTTATGAGATCCTCAGGAAGTATCTCATCGGCGGCGTCGATTATTTCAGTTCGTCTTTCATCGCCATATTGTTCAACTATGTCTAAAAATTCGTCTTTAATAATTTTTAAAATGAGCGACTCATCATTAAGGATTTTACGTAAGCGATCAATCTCAACCAAGATCTCCTGATAATCGTTGATTATTTTATCTCTTTCTAAACCTGTAAGTCTCTGGAGACGCATATCAAGAATTGTTTGTGACTGAATATCGCTAAGATTGTAGTTTTTAATGAGTTGTTCTTTTGCTTCCGCTGGGGTTTTTGAACTTTTAATCAAAGAAACCACATCATCTATATTACTGACGGCTATGTTTAAACCTTGAAGAATATGGGCTCTTTCCTCGGCCTTTTTTAGTTCAAAGGTTGTCCTTTTGAATATAATTATTTTTCTGTGTAAAAGAAAATGTTCAAGCGTCTGTTTAATGTTGAGAATTTCAGGACGATTATTAACAATTGCCAGCATTATTATGCCGAAAGATTTTTGCAATTGAGTCATTGTATAAAGTTGATTAATGACTACTTCGGAAACTTCATCTTTTTTAAGTTCAACAACTACTCTCAATCCATGTCTATCTGATTCGTCGCGTACTTCGGTAATAGCGGAAATCTTTTTGTCCTTAATGAGTTCGGCTATTTTCTCAACCAGAGAAGCCTTGTTGACTTGATAAGGAATTTCGGTTATTACGATGGCTTCTCTTTTCCCTTCTTTTATTTTCTCAATATGGGTAAGGGCTCTAATTACAATAATTCCTTTGCCTGTTTCATATGCTTCTCTAATTCCTGCGCGACCACATATTTGTCCGCCTGTTGGAAAGTCAGGCCCTGAAATGAGGGATATAATTTCATGAACTGTAAGATTTGGATTCTCTATTAGGCAAAGGAGGGCCTTAATAACCTCTGTAATATTGTGTGGAGGTATGTTTGTAGCCATACCAACTGCAATACCTGAAGAGCCATTAATAAGTAAATTTGGTATCTTGCTTGGCATTACCGACGGCTCAAGGAGTGAGCTATCATAATTTGCAACCCAATCAACAGTTTCTTTGTCCAGGTCCTCAACAATCTCTCTATCTATCTTCGTCATGCGCGCTTCGGTATATCTCATTGCTGCTGGAGAATCTCCATCCAGCGAACCGAAGTTACCTTGCCCGTCCACCAAAGGATAGCGCATAGAAAAATCCTGCGCCATACGTACTATCGTATCGTAGGCGGCTGTATCTCCGTGGGGGTGGAATTTACCAATAAGATCACCAACAATCCTTGCTGATTTTACGTAAGGCCTGTTATATTGGACGCCCAGTTCGCGCATGGCGTATAATGCCCGTCTGTGAACTGGTTTCAAACCATCCCTAACATCCGGTAATGCGCGCCCAATTATGACGCTCATTGCGTATTCCAGATATGATTTTTTGAGTTCCTTTTCGATGGAAACAGAAGAAATATTTTTGTCGCTTTGTGGTATGTCTGTAGTCATAAGAGAGCATCTGCTTTGAGATTAAAATCTATACTTCTATGAAAAATCAAATATCCAGGTCAGTAATTTCGAGAGCATGAGTTTGAATGAAATCTCGTCGAGGTTCTACCTTGTCACCCATAAGGGTAGTAAATATATCGTCTGCCTGTTCAGCATCATCAATGGTAACTTGCATAAGAGTTCTATTCTCTGGGTTCATTGTTGTGTCCCACAGTTGTTCGGGATTCATTTCTCCCAGACCCTTGTATCTCTGAAGCTGACTTCCTTTAAAAGATTCCTCTCTTACAGTTTTCAACATGTTTAACCAGTCCGAGGCATAAATAATTTTCTCCTGCCCACCCTTGGTTTCAAAAAGAATTTTATACTCAAAACGAAGATACTCTTTAATCGAGGTAAATAGAGTGAGTGCAGTTCTATACTCATTAATAAGAGCAATATGTGGACCGAGCGTCATGACTGTCTGAACTTTTCCCCGAAGAGCAATATCTACTTCATAACAATCGGGACGCCATCGGCAAGACCTAATATTACCAATAGCATATTTTTCTTCTGGAAGTTTATTCCTTAAGTTGCTTACAAAGGACTCATCCTTAAACTGGTCTGCGGATTTAATACCATTTTCTAGGAGAAAATAAAGCATCTCATCCCAAATATTAATACGGTTCATATAAGCGGTAATACGCTGATATATACTTAATTTTTCAAGCAGTTTTATAAAAAAAGCTTCTTCGATAACGCTATTATCTCCTCCTACTATTGCTACTCTCATCATTTCACTAGCTTGCGTAAATAAGAAGCTATTGAGTTGACTTTCTTCTTGAAAGTAATTTTCTTTTTTTCCTTTTCCTAGTCTATAGAGGGGTGGTTGTCCAATATACACAAATCCCTGTTCAACTAAGGGTAACATTTGTCTATAGAAAAAGGTTAGGAGAAGAGTTCTTATGTGGGCGCCATCTACATCAGCATCAGTCATAATAATGATTTTATGATACCTCAACTTATCTACATCAAACTCGTCTTTACCAATACCGCAACCCAATGCTCCTATGAGATTTTTTATTTCTTCACTCGAAAGAATTCTATCGAATCTGGCCTTTTCAACATTGAGAATCTTTCCTCTCAGTGGCAGTATAGCTTGGTTTGATCTGTCTCTTCCCTGTTTTGCTGAACCACCTGCTGAATCACCCTCAACTATGAATATCTCGCGTTTTGCTGGATCTTTTTCTTGACATTCCGCAAGCTTACCAGCGAGAAAAAGACTTGTAGATCCTTTTTTCCGTGAAAGGTCTCTTGCTCTTTTAGCTGCTTCTCTTGCCCTTGCGGCATCAACAACCTTAGCCAGTATTTTTTTTGCAATTGCTGGGTTTTGTTCTAGAAAAAGTGTTAGTTTTTCACTGCACACTGATTCTACTATTGATTTTACTTCACTATTTCCGAGTTTAGTTTTTGTCTGACCTTCAAACTGGGGGTTAGGAACCTTGACAGCAATAACACAGGTGAGTCCTTCACGTACATCATCTCCTCCCATTTTTTCCCGCATGTTTTTTGGAATCATGTCGTCATTTGCATATTTGTTTATGCATTTAGTCAACGCTGATCGGAACCCTGCAACATGACTCCCACCTTCTCTTGTATTTATATTATTTACAAAAGAAAATAATCTTTCAGAATATCCGTCAAAATGTTGGAGTGCTATTTCAACCTCAACGTTTTCCTTTGATCCGTAAATATATATTGGCTCATCAAAAATAGCGTTTCTATTTCTGTTTAGATATTCAACATAGGAAACCAAACCACCGGAGGCATGAAATTTATCCTCTTCTCCACTTCTTTCGTCCTTCAAAAATATTCGCAGATCTTTATTAAGATAACTCAATTCTCTTAATCGTATTTTTACCGTTTCATATACATAAACTGTAGTTTCGGTGAAAATATCGGGATCTGCTTTGAATGTAATTTTAGTACCGTTTTTTTCACATTTTCCTATTATCTCAAGTTCACTGGACTTTGCACCATAAGCATAATTTTGACTATAAATATTGCCGTTTCTTTTTATTTGAGCGTTGAGTTTTACCGACAATGCATTTACTACTGATACCCCTACACCGTGCAATCCTCCTGAAACCTTATAACTTTCATGATCAAATTTTCCACCCGCATGTAAAGTTGTCATAACCAACTCTAACGCCGTCATGTTTTCAGTTGGGTGTTTTTCAATAGGAATGCCACGCCCATCATCCTCAACCGACACGGCATTATCTTCATGAATAGTCACTCTTATTGTATGACAGTATCCTGCGAGGGCTTCATCAATGCTGTTATCAACAATCTCCCATATAAGATGATGTAGGCCTTCTTCAGAAGTATTTCCTATATACATAGAAGGTCTTTTTCTTACTGCCTCAAGACCGTCTAAAACTTGGATTTGCTCAGCGCCGTAATTATTACTATTTCCAGTCACTATTTTTTCCTTATTAAGGTTGATTAAATCAAAATTTATTATAACTGCATAGGCATAATGATACTTATAAAACCTTTGTCATCTTCGGATTTCATCAAGCATGGACTACTATTGGAATTAATATAGGCATCAATGGATTCGCACTCCATAACCTGAAGTGCTTCAATAAAATATCGACAATTGAATCCGAGAGTTAAAGGTGGTCCATCATAATTTATTAACATTTCATCTTTGGCATTACCCAGATCAGCGTTTTGTGATGAAAGTATCATTTGTCCATTATCAATTTTTAATTGGATTGTATGATAAATATCTTCCGTAAAAATATTTATTCTCTTTAAAGATTCCAAAAAAAGTATTCTGTTAATTTTTAAACAATTATTTAATTCTATTGCGTTAATAATTGCTGAGTATTGTGGAAACTCACCATTTTTCAGCCGTATAACCATAATTGCTCTTTTATCACGCAAAACCAACTGTTTTTTTTCAAAAGAAATTTCTATACTGTCTCTATTCTCACAAAATTTCTTCCACTCCTGAAGACCTTTCTTGGGTATGAGAGTAACCTCATTGAGTTCCAATTTTTCAAGATCAACAGAAACCTCTTTTTGCATTATTGAGAGTCGATGACCATCGGAAGAGACCATTCGGAGGTAGAACTTCTCTTCTATTTTATCTTTTTCAAAAAGAACGGAAGTCAATGAATAAATATTCTCTTGTTCATTGGCAATTGAAAAAATGCATTTCTCAATGAGTTCGAGAAAATAATGACATTCTAAAAAAATAAAATTATCTTTCTGATACTCGGGAAACTCGGGAAATTCACTGCTTGGCATTCCTGCAAGATTGTAAGTGCTTAGTCCGGCTTTTATTATAACCCAACTGTTCTCCATTTCTTCTACGGATATATTGTCAGATCCGGATTCTCTCACAATTTCAAATATTTTTTTTGCTGGAAGTGTTAAAGACCCTTCACTGTATATTTCTGCATTCACAAAAAGTTGCAAGCCTACCTCTAAATCTGTACCTGTAAGAAGTACACCTCCATTTGAAGATTCTATTAAAATATTTGAAATAATAGCCAACGTGCCTTTTTTATTACAAATATTTTGTAGACTGTTGAGGCTTTCATGAAAAGCGTTTTTGTTTACCGTAAAATTGAGTGCCATATATGAACTCCTTTCAAAGAATATCTTGTTTTTCTTTTATTATATATTATACGAAACTAAATGTTTGCTAAAAAAATAATTACTTGATATTACTCAAAAAATTTCTAACCATTGAAATGGCAATAAAGCAAGATTTTTGTTCACCAATATTTACTAACATTGTTTTAAAGGTATTCTTAAAAATAATTTAACAATTCTTTGTTGAATTATTGTTGATACAAATTTCCAGAGTATTAAAAATTTGCTATTAACAAAAAAAACATCAATAAAAGCAATAGCTTTTTAACACTGCTATTTTAATAAAAAAACCAAAAAAATCAATATAATAATGAAATTATGATCAACATATATTATAAAGATTTGCGACAAAACCTCGACTTAATAATTGGCAATGCCTTAAGAAAACAATCTTTTTCTGCATGTTCTATAGGCTGTTACAAGATTACAAATGATTTAAATTTTAAAAAATTTTTCAATTATGGCAGAACCGGATTAGGCACTGGAGAATCAACAGTGTGTAAAAACACATTTTTCGATCTAGCTTCAATGACAAAACCATTAGTTACATCTTTAGTATTTTTGCTGTTGGTAGAAAGAGGAATCATTAAGTTTGAAGATGAATTATCAAAATATTTCAGAGATATTTCTCCAGATAAAAAGCAAATTAAACTCTATCATTTATTAACACATACGTCTGGATTACCGGCCCACAAACCCTACTTTATTGAATTGGAAAAACTTTCCTTTGATTGCAGGTGGGATTATATCTTGAAAAGCATCCTTTCCGAAAAGCTATCATTTAGTCCAGGTAAAGGATGTATATACAGCGACTTGGGTTTTATCCTTCTTGGCAGTATACTAGAATTAGTAACTGGAGAAAAGCTAGACCTCTTTTGGGAAAAAAACATACTCCAACCCATGAAAATTAAAAATAAATTATTTTTCCCCAAAACACTAATTTCAGATGGAGAAAAATACGCAGAAACGGGAACATGTCCTTGGTCTAAGGTAAAACTAAGAGGAATAGTGAACGATGACAATTGTCGAGCTTTGGGTGGAGTTGCAGGGCATGCCGGTCTTTTCGGAACAATGTCGGGATTGTTAAAATATGTTGAAAATATATCTTTGGAAATAAAAGGAAACGGAAAATTTTTTCAATTCTCCACAAAAACAGTAAAAAACTTTTTAAAACAGAAAAATACAAATTGGATTAACGGTTTTGATACACCCTCTAAAAGTTTTTCTAGCAGTGGAGAACATTTCTCAGATATGACTTTTGGCCATCTTGGTTTTACAGGAACTTCTTTCTGGATGGACATCAAGACCGGATGTGGGGTTGTCTTGCTAACCAACAGGGTTATTGGTGGTGCAAATTTAGACTCTATTAGAGAAATAAGACCTATAATACACAACCTCATCATGAGGTTTTTAAAACAACAATCTGATATCAGATAAAGTTGTTCATTTACCCATTTTTAACATAAAACATTGTTTTTCCGTGTAGTTCATTTTCACCAAAAAAAATATGACCACTCCTTTCACACCACCCTCGAAAATCGGAGATAAATTTGGTGCGAAGGCCGGTAACTTGAAGAATATCGCCCGGAGAGAGTTTACCGAGCTTTTTTTTCGTTAATAAGAGAGGCAAGGGACATTTTAATCCCTCAACGTCAAGTATCGAGTTTGGTTTGACATCATCAGGTGTATTCAAAATTTCTGTCATTAATTTTCTCTTGGAAAAAAATAAGTCAGTTAAATTTATGAAAATAAAAAAGTTTATATAGCATAAGCGCTATGCAATATACCATTTTGTTAAAAGTTCATCATTAATATATGTCCCATCAAGTCAGGCTTCTTGGTAAAGAGAGTTGCGAAAAAAGGTCCTAAAATTTACGAATAATTTATAAGAGGATTATTATGTACAAAAACAGGGTATTTTGGTTAACTGCATTTCTATTTTTCACTCTCTTTACAGGAGGTTGCGCGACGCAACAAAATTTGCCGCAAGGTTTATCTTTCCAGCCCCACCCCCTGGCGAAGGAAATGTGGCAAATTAAAACCGATAATCTGGTTTTTATCTTAGACGCCTCATCTTCCATGTCAGAAAAATACAAAGGAGGTGAAAAGTTCAGCATCGGCCGAAATGTTGTGGCCAATTTTAATCAAACCATGCCGGATATGGCTTTTAAAACGGCATTGCGCAGTTTCGGTCACTCCGATGCCTTTTCCGATAAAAGCACTGTCCTTACCTACGGATTGAGAGAATATTCACGATTCGGAATAAGCGATGCCTTGGCAAAAATCATTCCGGCCGGCGGCCCCAGCCCCATGGAGAAAGCGTTTAGGGCGGCCTCTGACGACCTGAAAACGGCTCAAGGAAAAATTGCCATGTTGGTTGTCAGCGATGGTAAGGACATGGATAACGCGCCGCTGGAAGCGGCCAGAGAGTTAAAAAATTTGTATGGAGATAGGTTGTGCATCTACACGGTTCTCATAGGCGATGATGGTCCTGGTCGTCGGCTGCTCTCCGCAATTACCCAGGTAACCGGCTGCTGGAACCCACTGACCGCAGAAGATCTTTCATCTGAGCCGGCCATGGCCGATTTTGTCAAAACCGTTCTCCTCAGAAAAATCGGGGTCACGATGCCGGAGATGAGCAAAGCCGGCACCTGGGTGTTTAAGGATATCAAATTTGAAATTGACAAGGATACGCTTGTCGCCAGTTCTTATCCAACCCTGGAAGAGATAGTCACAATGTTGAAAGTTCGCTCAGAAATTTCGGTTGAAATTCAAGGTCACACCGACAGTACCGCCTCTTTGGCCCACAACCTGGAATTATCAAAGCGTCGAGCCCATACGGTGATGCAATATTTGCAAAGCAAGGGTATTGCCGCATCCCGTATGACTGCCAAAGGGTATGGTGAGGGCAGACCCATGGACACCAACGACACGGTGCAAGGTCGCAGCAATAACCGTCGAGTAGAACTGAAACCGATGAAATAGGCTGAAGACGCAGGGCAACAAAAAGGTGCCCTGCGCCTTCACTGGTGATTCCCACCGAGATTACTCTCTGAACTTTTCCCTTACTGCCAAGCGTCAAGGAGGAAGAAATGAAGCTCGTCCACAAAGAGGTACCCGTCGAATTTCTCGCTGCCCTGCCGGAAGGCATCAAGTATATGCAAAAACAGGGCAAAGATTTTCTGGTCATTGAACAAATGTACTGCAAGGACGGCCACAGCCTGATGGCCGACCATGTGCGGATGCACGGGGAAGCGTCGATTTTTATTGAGGCGAAGATCGGCTCGCAGAGGGGGCGAATATTTCTTGATGCCTTCTGGGGAAGCCATGACAAATTGTACAGCTTTATCCCGCGGGAAGCCGACATGCACAGTATCACCGAAGCATGGTGCCCGCATTGCGGTATCAGCCTGATGACCGAGCGGCATTGCCTCTTTGAAGGCTGCGGCTGTGGCCAGGCAATCCTCCTGAACCTGCCCGGGGGCCTCAACAGGATTCTCGTTTGCGCCAAACACGGCTGTCCCGACCATGATCTGGTCATTCAGAGAATCCCCGAGGAAATCACCCGCAGGGTTAAAAAAATCAATTACTTCGGTGAATTCTACGATGATATGTTTAAAGGAATTTAAATATGAGCCTTGAAGAAAAAAACTTTATCGAGATCAACCCGAAGCGCTGCAAGGGGTGTGCCGCCTGTGTAGTGGCCTGCCCCAATGGATGCCTCGAGATCGGCTCGGAGATTAACCAGATGGGCTATCAATTCGCTCGGTTCGCCGTGCGAAAATGTATTGCCTGCGGCATGTGTTTCTACACCTGTCCGGAATTCGGAGCCATTACTGTTTACGTGAAAGCACGGAAGGGGGCCTGATATGGGACAACATCTGATGAAAGGCAACGAGGCGGTGATCTATGGTGCCTTGCTCGGCGGGGCCACCCACTATTTCGGCTACCCGATCACCCCTGCCAGTGAAATCGCCCATGCCGCAGCCGACCTCTTTCCCCGCTGCGGTAAACATTTTCTCCAGGCAGAATGCGAGGTCTCGTCGATCAGTATGCTCTATGGTGCCGCGGCCGCCGGAGCCCGGGTTATCACCGGCTCGTCTGGGCCGGGGCTGTCGCTGATGGCTGAAGGGCTTTCCTATCTGTCCGGTTCGGAGCTGCCCTCGGTGGTGGTCGACGTGCAGCGGGCCGGCCCCGGTCTCGGCTATATCTGGCCGGAGCAGGCCGACTACAATTTTATCGTCCACGGCGCCGGTCACGGTAGCCACAGCGGCGTGGTGCTGGCGCCCAATTCGGCGCAGGAGATGTGCGATTTCGCCTACAAAGCATTCGAGCTTGCCGAACGCTATCGTTGCACGGTCTTTATCCTCTCCGATGCCTATATTGGTCAAATTATGGAACCTGTTGAATTACCACAGAAAATACAGGAAAACCCGCGCAAGAAATGGGCCTTGTACGGCGATACCCAGAGCCGACCCAATCTTCTGTCCTCCATTTATCTGAAGATGGAAGAGCTGGAGGACCATAATCTGCATCTGCAGGCAAAATATCGGCGAATGGAAACGGAAATCGTCGATTTTGAAGAGATCGAGACGGGCGATGCCGAGTATCTGTTTGTTGCCTACGGCATCACCTCCCGCATTTGCCATTCGGCTCTTTTTGAACTGCGAAAAAGGGGGATTAAAGCCGGGATGCTGCGCCCGAAAACCCTCTTTCCCTTCCCAACGGTTCGGCTGCGGCAACTGGCCCGGCAGGTAAAGAAAATAGTGGTGGCGGAACTCAGCAACGGCCAGATGGTCCGCGACGTGCAACTTGCCGTTCAAGGCTCGGTACCGGTCGATCTGTATAACTGGATGGGAGGACGCATCCCCTCAACCAATGAAATTGTCGAACGTTTGCAAAAAAACGTGGCCGGCGGCTGAGGTCGGCAGGCCTCATTTTGCCGGCTCTTGCCGAGAGGCGCAGAAAAACATTTTGTGAATGTATTCGTCCCCTTTATCCGGGATCAGGGAGAGAGAAGCAATGCATACGATAAAACACCAGAAGGCCCGTTCACTTTATCCGACCTTTGACCGCAAGGCACCTGGGGCCGATGTCAGCCACTATTGTCCAGGCTGCGGCCATGGCACCGTCCATAACCTGATTGCCGAGGCTATCGACGATCTCGGCATACAGGACCGAACCATCTTTTGCTCGCCGGTGGGTTGCTCCGTTTTCGCCTATTACTATTTCGATGTCGGCAATATCCAGTGCGCCCACGGTCGTGCTCCGGCTGTGGCCTCGGCAATCCGCCGCACCCATGAAGAGGCGATTGTCATCTCCTATCAGGGCGATGGCGATCTCGCCGGTATCGGCATGAGCCAGATCGTCCATGCCGCAAACCGCGGCGAGAATATCACCGTCTTTTTCATCAACAACGCCATCTATGGCATGACCGGCGGACAAATGGCCCCAACCACGATTTTAAGCCAAAAGACCGTTACTACTCCCGGTGGCCGTCATGCCGAAAACGAAGGTTTCCCGGTAGGAATGGCGGAAATCATTAACAGCCTGCAGGCACCGGTGTTTGTCGAGCGCGTGTCGCTGGCCGGTGCCAAGAAGGTAATGAAGGCGCGTATGGCCATTCGCAAGGCGCTCCGTAACCAGTTGGACAAAAAAGGCTTTTCCTTTGTCGAGATTCTGTCGCCGTGCCCGGTGAACTGGAAGATGACCGCTGTTGAGGCGCGGCGCTGGCTGGAAAACAATCTTGAGCCGGTCTTTCCGGTCGGTAATCTCCGTGATCTGCCGAAAGGGCCCTTTGACCGGGAGGAGAAGAAGACCCGTCGGGTGAGCAACCGGAAGATCCTTGAAATCCTCGGTGTGGGTGAAGAAGAGGTGCATGCCGGAACCGTCCGGTTGCAGGAAGAACAAAACGTCAAAATCGCCGGTTTCGGCGGCCAGGGGGTATTGTCCACCGGCATACTCCTTGCCAACTGCGCCATCGCCGAAGGGCTGAAAACCACCTGGCTACCGTCCTACGGCGCGGAAATGCGCGGTGGGACCGCCAACGCCAGTATCAATATCTCGCATGCAACCATCGGTTCGCCCATCGTTTCCTTCCCCAATGTCCTGATGGTTATGAATCTGCCGTCCCTTGATGCCTTTGAGGGTGCCGTCAGGCAGGGTGGCGCTATTTACGTCAATTCCTCGCTTGCGATCCGCAAGGTTCAGCGAAAAGACGTTACCGCCTACCATATTCCGGCGAGCGACATAGCCAACGACTTAGGCGCCATCCAAAGTGCCAGCGTTATCCTCCTGACCGTTTACGCCCTGGTTTCCGGGGCCATAACCATTGAAACTCTGCAGAAGGTTATACCCCTGTCGATCAAGCGGAAAAATCTGGTGGAATTGAATATGCGGGCGATTGAGGCAGGTGTGGCCTGGCACCAGGAGAATTGCCGGAAGGGGGAGGCCATCGGCGGTTCTTAAGCCTATTAACCTGCCTTTCTTTTCACCCCCCGGGTGGCCTCGGCGGTCAACGGGTCATCCGGCCAGAAATGTTTCGGGTAGCGGCCTTTCAGCTCTTTTTTCACCTCCATGTAGCCGCGTTGCCAAAACCCCGCCAAATCGGAAGTAACTTGGATAGGACGGCGGGCGGGCGACAGCAGATGAAGAAGGAGTTTCTCCCTGCCGCAGCAGATGGTTGGTGTAGCCGTTAGCCCAAACATCTCTTGAATTCGCACTGCCAGGAGTGGCGGTGCATCAATACTGTATTCAATACGGATTTTCGAACCGCTGGCGACGGTCAGCCATTCCGGTGCAAGCCGATCCAGTTTCTGCCTTTTTTCCCAGCCCAGAATGGTTGTGAAAATTTGCAAAAGAGACAGCTGTTTCAGCTGTTCGGCTCTGGCAATGCCGGAAAGATAGGGCGCCAGCCATTGCAGATCCGCAAGCAGTCGCTCATCGCCGAGATCAGGTAAATCAGTTTCCGGTTGCCAGGTGCGCAGGCACTGCACCCGCGCCTGCAGTTGCCGGGACTCATGGTTCCAGGGTAAACACCCGAGGCCCATACGGCGGATGCCGTTCAGCATGGCGGAGATTATTTCCTCGGAGCCGATGTCCGGCAATATCTTTTCTTCGATAAGGATTTTCCCCATACTCAATCGGCTCTTTGCCACGACTCTCGTGGCGGCATCATCCCAGCCCACCTCTTTTGCGACCGAAAACAGATGCGGGTGATTATGTTGTAGGTCGGATAGCTCAACGGGCTCGGCCAAAAAAATTCGTCCCTCCGTGCGGCCCGCGTCCAGTTGCGGCACCACCAGGTATTCGCTTGCGGCAAGAGCATCATCAGGCGGCAAAAAGCCCCCCCGACCACCGGCGAGCAGATAGCGTTGGCGCTGACCCGGTCGGCGACGGGCTAGCCGGTCGGGATAGGCGTAAACGAGAAGATTGCCGATTTTCTCGGCATGGCGCGGCCCGTTTGGGCAATCGATGAGGTTCTGAAAACGCCGACTGTCGCGGTCGATGCGGCGGCATATTTCCGGATCTCCTCCTTCGCGTCGCACTGCATCGGCACCCTTGTGTCGCCACATTTCAAGGAGTTGATGGCGCCCCCGAAGCTCGACTGAGGGGAGTGAGACATCCAGTCCAACCAGATCGCGCTCCGACAAAATTGCCGCCAGGTCGCAGGCCAGCGGACCATGTCCCAGTATTTTTGCCATAAGCAGCATGTGCCCAAGACGCGGATGGATCGGCAGGCCGGCGAGTTGTCGGCCGATCTCGGTAATCCGCCCAGCGACACTTATAGCCCCAAGGGATCTGAGAAGTTCCAGGGCCTGCTGATAAGGGCCGAGGCGAGGCGGGTCGAGCCAGCGGAGTTCCTGTGGGTCACCGACTCCCCACAGGGCCAGTTCCAGGGCAAGTCCTGCCAAATCAACAGTGAGGATCTCCGGCGGATGAAAGGCGGTTAAACTGTAATCCTCATCTTTCGTCCAGAGCCTAAGACAATAACCCGGTCCAAGGCGACCGGCGCGGCCGGTGCGTTGCTGGGCTGCAGCCTTGGAAACCCGGACCGTTACCAAGCGACTGAGGCCGTTACTCGGCTCGAAATGTGGCCGCCGCGACCAGCCGCTGTCAACGACGCAGGTTACTCCCTCGATGGTCAGACTGGTTTCGGCGATGGAGGTGGCGAGAATCATCCGGCGTCGCCCCGACGGATCGGGCAGGATGGCTTGGTCCTGCTCCTTTTGCGACAGGTCGCCGAAAAGTGGTGCGATGAGCATACCCCTGCACACCGGATCATTCATCAACTGTCGGTGGACCTCTTTGATTTCTCCGACACCGGGCAGGAAAACCAGGATATCGCCCTGCTGCTCGCGCATAACCCGGCATATCCCGGTAAGGGTTGTTGCACCGATTCCCCCACCTGCCGGTCGGTCAAGGTATTCGACTTGTACCGCATGGCTCTGCCCTTGGCCGGTAATAATAGGCACATTGCCAAGCAAGGATGCCACCTCGGAAGCCGCAAGGGTCGCCGACATTACCACGAGGCGCAGATCCTCCTTGAGCTGACACAGGTCGAGACAGAGGGCCAGCGCCAGGTCGGCGTGGATGGATCGCTCATGAAATTCGTCGAAGATGATAAGACCCACGCCGCCTAAGTCGGCGTCATTTTGCAGTCGGCGGGTGAGGATTCCTTCGGTGAGTACTTCAATCCTGGTTGCTGCGGAGATTTGTCGGTCGAAACGGATCTGTTAGCCAACACTTTGCCCAACCCTCTCCCCGAGGAGAGCGGCCATTCGCGTCGCTGCAGCCCTGGCCGCCAGGCGCCGCGGCTCAAGGATGAGGATCTTCTTGCCAGCCAGCCATGGTTCGTCCAGGAGCGCAAGGGGTACAATGGTCGTTTTGCCGGAACCGGGCGGGGCGGAGAGTACCGCCGAACCTTTACCAAGGGCACTTTTCAGCTCGTCGAGAAGAAGGTGAATGGGGAATTGCGGCAGCGGCAAGGCAGCTCCGGCATCGTCTTGAGGTTGTTGGTTGGCCGATTTCCGCCTTTTTCATAAAAGAGGGTTAATCGGAAGTTGCGAAACATGTATAGAACCCGTAAAAAGAACAGACGGCAAGCTGATTTTCGTTGGAAATATCAAAGGCGGAGAATCTCACTGAAAAGATTGATTAAAAACAAATGGATCGCCGCAAATGTTGCATGGCTTGTGCTTAGTGCACCATCCTTCTGCTTTTCCCTGGGGTGTGTCGTTGATTAACCTGATCTTCCCTCTCTATAATCTTGCCTGGCGGGCTGCCATGCCGTTTTTGCGCCGCTCCCCGAGGCCGGCACTCGGCTGGGCACAGCGCACCCTCCAGGACGCCCCGAAGGGACCTTTCGATATCTGGATCCAAGCGGCATCGGGCGGTGAATCGCTTTTAACCAACATGGTTTTGGCAAACCTTTCCGCCACCCACCTGCCGCAAAAAATCCTGCGGGTGCTCGCTACTTCCGGCACCAAGCAGGGCATCGACAGTCTGCAAAAAGGCCGAGATATATTGCCGCCGGGCGGTAACCTCGAGGTCCATATTGCCTACTTTCCCTTCGATGCGCCACACCTGATGCACAAGGCCTTTGCCCGCTTCACCCCGAAACTTGCGGTGATTGTCGAGACCGAGCTATGGCCGGGATTCCTGGTTTTTGCCCGCCGCAACAAGGTGCCGGTTTTCCTCATCAACGGTCGAATATCCGAGAAGAGTTATGGCTCTTACCGCCATTTCCGAAGTTTTTTCAGGCAATACGGTCCAGAGAGAATCTGGGCCATTTCGCCCCTTGATCGGGAGCGTTTTGCTCGGATCTTCGGGGCCGGGCGAGTCGAACTGATGAATAATATCAAGTTTGACCGCATTGAACCAAAAAACGCTTTTCCGAGCAACAGCCCTGTTGCCGCACTTCTCCCGAAAGCCTCGCCTTTCGTTCTCCTTGGGTCGATGCGCCGGGAGGAAGAACACCTCCTGTTGAAGGCCGTAATCGACACCCTGGTATGTAGAAGCGATATAGTTATCGGCCTCTTTCCGAAACATATCGAACGGGCTGACCACTGGCTCACCCTTTTGCATGGAGCCAAGATTGAAGCGGTCAAGCGCTCGCAGATCAGGGAAGAGAGGCGACCAGGAACCGTCATAGTGTGGGATGTTTTTGGTGAGCTCGCTGGGGCCTATGCGCTGGCTGCGGCCGCCTTTGTCGGTGGCAGTCTGGTAAATCTCGGTGGTCAAAATTTCCTTGAACCCTTAGTCTTCGGCTTAAAACCAATCATTGGCCCCTACTGGAAAGATTTTGCCTGGGTGGGGCGGGATATCGTCACCTCCGGCTTGGTCCGGGAGGTGGCTAACGGCGATGAATTGACGGCGGCCCTGCTTGCAGCGCTTGATGATCGCCAGGAAAGAGAGGATGTCATCCGTCAGGTCCACCGATTTTTTGCACCACGCAAAGGGGGCACCGAACTGATAAGCCGACAGATACTCGACAAGCTGCAGTTTCTTGAAAAGAATTGAAATAACCACTCTGCCGTCTTCTTTTCGGTAGCATTCTCACCAGATATTTTTGTCCACTTCCTTGATATTTCATTTTTTTTGTGATGCAATAAGAATTATCCATCCGAATTATTTCCGGCTTTCCTCACCCGGGAATTTTCAGGATTGGAGCGCAGCCACATCTCAAAATCCTTTGCACCTTGGTTGGGAACAGCAATACCAATATCGGGAGAGAGAGCATGAAATTGACTATTACCAAAAAGATCCTTGGGGTGACCCTGCCTTTTTTTGTTGTATTCGGCATTGGCATTCTCTTTCTCACCATCACCAGCATTGAAAATCAGGGGAAACAGGGTCTGGAGCTTATTCACTCGACGATGCAGAATGATAAACAGGAAAAGCTCACCGACCTCGTCCGCAACACCTTCGAAATCCTCTCCACCCAGTATCAAACCGCCCATGATACGACGAAGATTGCCAAGGCCTACGAAAGCGAGTTGCAATCGGTGGTTAACCTGGCTTTCTCTTCCATCCAGGCAATTTATGATGAAGCAGGCCAAACCGATGAATGGAAAAAAGAACAAGCCTTGAAAATCATTAAGAGCATGCGCTATGCCGGAGATAATTATCTGTGGATCAACGACATGAAGCCGACCATGGTCATGCATCCGATGAAGCCGGCCATGGATGGCACAGACCTCTCCACCTATAAGGATCCCAACGGCAAGCTCCTCTTTAACGAGATGGTCAAGGCCTGTGAAAAGGACGGCCAGGGGTTCGTTGATTATATGTGGCCCAAACCCGGCAAGGACAAGCCGGTGCCCAAACTTTCCTACGTCAGGCTTTTCAAGCCCTGGAATTGGGTGATCGGGACCGGAGTGTATTTAGAAACAGCAGAAAAGTTTTTTATGGATCAGGCCAAGCAGCAGATCGGCAATCTGCGTTTCGGTCCTGACGGCAAGGATTATTTTTTCATCCTTGATACCGCTGGAACCATGGTCATGCATCCGATAAAACCATCAATGAACGGCACTGACCAAAGCGATTTTCGCGATCCCAAGGGGAAGCCTTTGTTCCAGGAGATGATCAAAGTCGCCAAAGAAAACGGCCAAGGTTTTGTCGACTATCTGTGGCCAAAACCCGGTGAGAATGAGCCGGTCGGCAAACTGAGCTACGTCCAGCTTTTCAAGGAATGGGGGTGGATAGTCGGCACCGGTATCTATGTCGACGATATCGACAAGGCCATGGCCAAGCAAAGAGAGGGTGTGACCGCAACTCTCACACAACAGAAAAGGCTTATTACCGCCATCGTCACGGCGATGATTCTGGTGGTTGGCGGCTTGCTTATCTTTATGGCCACCCGCATCGCCAGGCCGATCCGAGCGACCGATGCATTTTTCCAGGATATCGCTGAGGGACAAGGTGATCTCACCGCCCGTCTCAAGGTCAACAGCAATGATGAAATCGGCGATATGGCCAAATCCTTCAATATCTTCGCCGACAAACTTCAGGGAATGATCGGCTATATTGCCGAAGAATCGGTGCAAATCAACACCTCCGCCGGCTCCCTTACGAAAATCTCCGGCGATCTCACCACCGTTGCCGAGGACACCTTGGGCAAGTCCAATACCGCCGCGGCCGCGGTCGAAGAAATGTCGGCTAATATGGCTGTAGTTGCAACCTCCATGGACGATGCTGCAGCGGGTGTTAATGCGGTGGCCTCGGCCATAGGGGAAATGACATCAACCATCAATGAGATCGCCGAAACCTCGGAAAAGGCCAGGATAATCACCGACAATGCGGTGAAACAGTCATCCGACGCCTCGATAAGCGTAGATGCACTGGGAACGGCGGCCAGAGAAATTACCAAGGTCCTAGAAACCATAACGGAGATTTCGAAACAGGTTAACCTTCTGGCTCTGAATGCCACCATTGAGGCAGCACGTGCCGGTGATGCAGGCAAAGGCTTTGCCGTTGTCGCCAACGAAATAAAGGATCTCGCCAACCAGACCGCGCAGGCAAGTGAGCAAATAAAAGAGCGTATCTACTCCATTCAGAGCACCACCAAGGCCACGGTTACGGTTATTGAGAACATAAGCAGGGTGGTGGGCGAGAACTCGGAGATTGTCAATACTATCGCGACGGCGGTGGAAGAGCAATCGGTGACCGCCAAGGAGATTTCTCAAAACGTTGCGCAGATCTCCATGAGTATCCAGGAAGTGAACAACAATATCGCGGAAAACTCGCAGGTTTCGCAGATGATCGCCAAAGAGATAGCCGAAATGAACTCATCAAGCAGCACGATGAACGAGAGCGCGCAGCAGGTCCAGGAGAACGCCGGCTCCCTGGATTTCCTTGCCAAATCCCTCGCAAAATTGGTGTCGACCTACAAATACAAATAACTACCTTTTCATTCTCTTCCTCAACCATTTCCAGGGGAAAAGCATGGAGACCTGCTGTTGGTAGCGACGATATCTGAGGCCATATTCCCTAATAATTTTTCTCTCTTCCAGCAGCGTGCCGACCACTAAATAAACACTGAGAATGATGGACGTCACAAAGAGCGGGCGGGGATATTCATCAAATATTGTCCAAATCGCCAAAAGTGACCCCAGATACCAGGGATGACGGGTGATGTTGAAAACCCCCGTTGGCAGGAAGTCTTGAGACGTGCTCAGCAGTACCTGTGTTTCTCCGGCCCTCAATTGATGTATCCCCAAGAAGGATTTAAAATCATAGCGCTTCGCTCCGTTCCAAAACAACAGTATAGCGCTTGCCAGGCACAGAATTCGTACAGATACGCCGCCCCATCCTTGCCAGCCGAAGATCGCCGTCCCGCCGACCCTGTGGGTATAGCCCATCAGGGGCAGAAAGGTTGCCAGGGACAAAGTGTTGTAGAGCAGACGGTAATAGCGAACCAGTCCGGGCAACCGGGTCTTGACCATACTGGTGAATGCGGTATCGATAAGGATGCTGTGCATGGCACACCAACCAATCCACAGAGCAGTGAGAACGACCGGATTCATGCCCCTTTTCTCCAAAGAGCAGTTGGTATAGGGACACGGCCCGGCACAAATGTATCCCTAGGGGCGTTCGCCCCCACCCTGACCACCCCGGTAACCACCGGCACCGCCTTGGCCGCCGCGCCCGCCACCCTGACCTCCTCGCCCGGCTCCTTGGCCGCCACGACCACCACCACCGCCGCGACCACCGGCACCGCCTCTGCCGCCGCCTCTGCTGCCACTTCCCTCAGGTCGTGGTCGAGCCTCATTGACGACAATCGCCCTGCCTTTTAATTCCTTGCCGTTCAGTCCTTCTATCGCCGCCTTGCCGTCAGCCTCCGCAGCCATTTCCACAAAGCCGAAGCCTTTCGATTGTCCGGTAGTTTTGTCAATGATAATGGAGGCGGAGGTAACCGGTCCGAATGCCTCGAGAGCTTGCCGTAACTCTTCTTCAGTGACGTTGTACGACAAATTCCCCACGTATATCTTCATTCTCTTCTCCTTTTTTCATGAATTAACACCTTGCCCATTACTTCCTACAAGCAAACCACCTTTCTAACATCTACTCAAATTTATAAGAGTTATCAACGAATCTCCTGTTGTGCTCTCGCTTTCTTGCTGGAATGTTCCGCATCCAGACAAAATCTGCCCATCTGAAGAAGATCTGTGTGTCTGAGGGGCTGCACAGGTGGTCACAGGAGATGACCTATATTTAGATGGTGGTTATCCGCGCCGAACCGGAAGTCTTGCTAGGCAAACGTTGAGAAAGTCTTGGCGAAGAGGCTCCTCACCGCCCTCAGTCTTCAGCAACAGTCAAGCTGTTCCACAGACACTCGGTCATCGGGCTATACCCCTTTTCCTGGAGAATGAGATCGAGGTGGATAAGGCTCATGGCGATGAGATCGGCGTGGGGGTGACCGAGACTGGCAGAACGGTTGGCGGTGAGCAGATATCTGCGACATTTGTCGCAGGTGAAGGCAGAATCCTCCGGCTGTCCGTCGATGAAGAAAACACCGGTGTTTTGCGGATCCTCGTGCCGGCAGTAGGGGCAGGTGAGACGGGCAAACGGCCAGGCCTGGCCGCAATCTGCACATTGCAGCCGGCGCTGCCCTTTGTCGCCAAGGATAGCCAGGTGGGGGAAACCACCGCAGACCGGGCAATAGCCTTTGTTCCAAGGGTGGGCGGCAAGCTCCGCCTGCAAGTCCCGGGCTTTTTTCGTCAGCATGAAACGATTAAGAACGCGGAGGAAGAAGTGGAGCGATACCGGTGAAATCCCCAGTTCTGCCGCCTTATCGGCGAGCTGTCCATCGGCCTCTTTGCTGCTGATAAAGAACAAGGGGAAGCAATCGTAGTTTCCTTCGGTAAATCGAAGCAAAAGCACTTCCATGTCTTGGCCGAAATGCGGAAATCCCCCGGCAATGGCCTTGGCCGAGGACCAGCCGGCACTGCCCCAGGGATCGTTTTCGGAAAAAAGCTGATGCTGCCGGTTGAGCGGGATACCCTCCGCAAAGCGAAGCGGATCTATCGGCAAGGTTTGCGGATCAATGGCCGTATCCGTCAGCCATTGGTTCTTCTCCAAAAGCATGGGGCCAAAGGCCTTGAGCAAGGTTTCCAGATGGGGCTTTGTACTGCAAAGATGCTCGATTTCCTTCACCAAGTCATCAGTTTCATAGGTGTCATTTGCCATTGTTGTTCCTTGTTGCGCATGCGCTCGAACTCACTGTGAACGAGGCCGAACTGAAAAAAGGTACCGGGGGAGTCACACCCCGGTACCTTACTGGAAGATGAGCAACCTCATTAAGAGGGATACATCTTAGAGAGATGTGGTACAAAAACTGTGCCTATCATGTTCAGACCTTTTTCCCGGAACACTTCTTGCCGTCGTACACGACCAGAGTTCCATCCTTTTCCATCTCCTTCAACCACTTGGGATGCTGTGTCTTGACCCAACCACGCGTCACCCACCCGGTGAACATCGCCGGTGCAGAGCCCGGGGCACCGATGGTCACCAGGTAAAGATGGACAAAGAAGAAGGCGAAGATCACCACAAAACCGAGGGCATGAAGGACATACATCCATCGCAGGGTTCCCACGGCAAAGCCCTCGGGAAACCAGATGATCAGGCCGCTTGCTACCATGATCGCCCCGAAGAGCGCCACCGCCAGAAAAAACATTTTCTGGCCGGGGTTATATTTGCCGACCTCCGGCATCTTCTCTACCTTCCAAAGATAGCCACCGGCAGCCATAATCCACTGCAGGTCCTCGGGGAAGGAAAAGATCCCCGCCTCCTTCCACCACATAAGAATGGTGAGGAGTAAACTTATACCAAAGAATATCCCTCCGTAATTATGAAGAATTTTAACATTTTCCATGCCGCCGACAAGAGCGCCGAGGACGTTCAAGGAATGGTACATCATCGACATCCCGGTAACACACAAAAACAGACAGGACAGGGCGACGCACCAATGCACTACTCGTTCGAAAGGCCCGGTGGCCTTAATCATTCCTTTCTTCATGATTGTTTCCCTCCTTCACATGTGGTTTCCTCTTCCGGGGTCTTCGGCCCGTGGGTGATATAGTGCAGGAAGGCGCCCGCCACCACAGCTCCCGCGGTGATGAGACCGGCCGGTTTCAAGATATCCTTCCAGACGATGATCGACGCCGGCATCTGCGGATCGGTCGGCAGATGGTCGTAGACCTCCGGCTTTTCCGTCAGGACGTAGATAACATGCGTGCCGTCGACGAACTTGTCGCCGTAGACGCTGGCGTCGCCGCCAAGTTCGGCCGCCCGTTTGTGAGCCTTGGCGAGCATCGCATCACGATCGCCGAAGGTGATCGCCCCGGTGGGACATGACAGAACGCAGGCCGGCGGCTGATTGGCCAATAACCTGGTGTAACAGAGGTCACACTTTTTTATCTTGTTGGTTTCGGTGTTCATCTTCGGCACGCCGAACGGGCAGGCCGGGATGCAGGCTTTACAGCCGATACACTTATCTTCTTTCAAGGCAACATTGCCGAATTCCGTGTGATACAGGGCCTCGGTCGGACAGACCTTGATACAGGCCGCATCGGTGCAGTGCATGCAGCCGTCTTTTCTGAACAGCCATTTGACGTTGCCGCCCCGGTCTTCAATCTCCTGGAATCTGATGAGAGTCCAGGTGTTCCACTGCAGGTCGGGTGGGTTCTGATAGCTTCCAAAGTTGTTGGTTTTGCCGGCCGGCATTTCGTTCCACTGCTTGCAGGCAACCTGACAGCCGCGACAAGCGGTACAGCGCGAGAGATCGATCAGTTTTATAAGTTCTTGTTTCATCGTTCCACCCCCTTAAGCCTTCCTGATGTTGACCATGAATGCCTTATACTCCGGACAGAAAGTATTGGCATCACCCACGGAGGGTGTCAGATAGTTGACCGAAGCATCGGCTGCCCCTTCCGGCCACCGCCAGCCGTAGTTGAACGGAATGCCGACCTCATGCACGGTCTTCCCTTCGATCTGGAAGGGCTTGAGGCGTTTGGTGACCATGGCGACAACCGGAATCTCGCCCCGGACCGATGCCACCTTGACCTTCTCGCCATTTTTAATACCGAGTTTCTGCGCCAGGGTCTCGCTTATCTCCATATAGGCCTCGGGCATCATCTCAAGCAGCCAGGGCTGCCAGCGGGTGAAACCGGAACACCAGTGCTCGGTGCAGGAATAGGTGGTACAGACGTAGGGGAACTTGTCGTCGGCATTGGCGGTCTTATCGACATCGGCCTTGAAGATGGCGATGGTCGGGTTGACCAGCACCGGCGACAGCGGGTTTTTCGCCAAAGGTCCTTCCAGCGGTTCATAATGCTCGGGGAAGGGGCCTTCGACCATGCCGTTGCCGAAAATGGCACCGAGGCCGTCGGCTTTCATGATAAAGGGATATTTGCCTTTTTCCTTGTCACCGAGTGGTGGCCAGGGACCATCGGCCACATCGCCGACCCATTTGTCGCCGGTCCACTCCAGCAGTTTCATCTTCGGATTATAGGGTTTGCCGTTCAAATCGCAGGATGCACGGTTGTAAATGATGCGGCGGTTGAGTGGCCAGGCGTATGCCCATTCGGCAAAGAGGCCCAAGCCGGTCGGATCTTCTTTGCCACGCTTCATCATTTTGTTGGCACCCTTCTGTTCGAAACTGCCGGACATCAGCCAGTTGCCGCTGGAGGTGGAGCCGTCGGCCATGAGCTTGCCGAAGGTCGGCACCAGTTCGCCCTTGAGGTTCACCTCTTTCGGCGCCTTACCGGTCGGGTCCTCGATGGTCAGATCCTTGGTATAATGGCCGTTGATGATCTTCGAGGCCTTAAGGACATCGAATTTACCCCAGGCGTCTTTATAATCCCATTTCAGATTGAGAATTTGCTCAGGGAAAGCTCCACCTTCTTTCTGGTACAGGTCGCGCAGGGCATCGATGATGCGCATGTTGATGTCGCCGTCGGATATGGCATCACCGGGCGGATTGGCGGCTTTATAGCGCCACTGTACCAAGCGGCCGGAGTTGCTCTGACTACCTTCTTTTTCCATGCTGGCGGCGGCCGGCAGGAGGAAGACCTCGGTATCGACGCTCTTCGGATCGACGCCGGGGGCTTTCCAGAAGGAAGCGGTTTCGTTATCGAAGATATTGACGTTGACCATCCACTTCAGTTTCTGCAACCCTTTGCGGACCTTGGTACTGTTTGGCGAGCTGACGGCGATATTGGAGCCGTAGGCGAAAAAGCCCTTCATCTTGCCGGCATACATGGCATCGATGGTATGCAGGATGGAGTGATGTTTGCCGTCATCGAGCTTCGGCAACCAGGAATAGCCGAAATCATTGTCGGCGGTCGCCTTGTCGCCCCACATCGCTTTCAGAAAACTGACCGTATATTTCGGATAATTCTGATACCAGTTGGCCGATTGCGGATCGGTCGATTTCGAGGTGTATTTTTCAATATATTTCGGCAGGGTATCTATCGAGCCGGAGGGCATCTTCAAATACCCCGGCAGGATATTGTAGAGGATGGCATGGTCGGTCGAGCCCTGGACGTTCGGTTCACCGCGCAGGGCGTTGATGCCGCCGCCGCAGACCCCCATGTTGCCGAGGAGCAGCTGAACGATGGACATGGTACGGATGATCTGGCTGCCGGTCGTATGATGGGTCCAACCGAGGGCGTAACATTCGGTACCGGCCTTGTCCCTGGCGCCGGTGGCGCCGTACTCTTTATATACTTTGAGAAGATTTTCCTTGGAAACACCGGTGATTGACGAGACCTGATCGAGGGTGTAGCGCTCATAGTGCTTTTTCAGCATCTGGTAGACGCACCGCGGATTCTCCAGGGTGTAGTCACGGATCGGGATACCCTTTTCGTCTTTTTCGATAGTCCAGGTTTCTTTATTGTAGCTGCGTTTTTCAGGGTTATAGCCGGAGAACAAACCGTCCTTGAAGTCAAAGCCGCCACTGATTATCTGCGAGGCGTTGGTGTAATACTTGACGTACTCTTCCTGGATGAGGTTATTGTCGATGATATATTTGATCATCCCGCCGAGGAAGGCAATGTCGGTGCCGGAACGGAGCGGCACATGATAATCGCAACGGGCGGAAGTACGGGTGAAACGGGGGTCGACATGGATGATCTTGGCGCCCCGGTCCTTTGCCTTCATTATCCATTTAAAGGCGATCGGATGGTTTTCTGCGGCATTGCTGCCCATAATAAGAATACAGTCACTGTTTTTTAAATCGATATAATGGTTGGTCATCGAACCACGGCCAAACGACTCTCCCAGAGCCGATACGGAGGGGCTGTGTCAGACCCTGGCCTGGTGATCGATGTTGATAAGACCCATCGCCCGGCAGGCGACACTCAGGGTCCAGCATTCTTCGTTGCCGATGTTCGAGGAGCCGTAGTGACCGATGGTTTCGACCCGGTTCACTACCTCGCCTTTGTCGTTTTTCGTTATAAAGTCGGCGTCACGGGTATCTTTGACCAATCGGGCGATGCGCTGCAGGGTCCAGTTCCAGTCTTTCTCCTCCCACTTGTCACTCTTCGGCGCCCGATACAGCACCTTACGCAGTCGGTGTTGATTGACTTCGGTCAGACCGAAGATACCGGCACCCTTGGCGCACAGGGAACCTTCGTTGATCGGATGATCCGGGTCGCCTTCAATGTTGAAGATTTTGCCGGTCAACCGGTCGGTGCTGCAGATCATTCCGCAGCCGACGGAACAGTAACAACAAATGGTTGTCGTCTGCTTGGCCGACCGAATCCGGTCCATCTTGCCGAGTCCGGCAGCATGGGCCTTCAAGGCGGTCAGATCCAGCCCAAGCGACGACAGGGCTACCCCTGATCCGATCGCCCCGGACATGGACAGAAATCTCCTCCTGGTGATTTTCATACGCTCTCCTTGTTGATGATTTTAGGCTCTTCCCCACGCAATACTCACGGAGGAACTGATAGGGTCCTGTTAGGGAAAGGCAAACGCCTTTCCTCTCAAGGCAACTCAGGCAGAGGTATATCACCCACAATTCTTCGAACAATAGATTTCCTTTAGACGTCGAAGAACGACTTATTCACACATCTTATTGTTTTGTTTGGGTTATTTATAAGGGTTTCACTTACCGTCTTGTAGGTTGAGAGATTACGACCGACTCAGGAGATTGATTACCTGCGGCGCGCCTGCTGCAATATTGCCCACTCCCCACCACCATTGTCCGCTTCAGGGGGACCGGGCAATATTCAATCAAATCGCCGCAATTTTACTCCTCGGTCATAAAAGGATAGGCGCAGTCGACAGGCGGGACAAAGGTTTCCTTGATGGTCCTGGTGGAAACCCAGCGCATAAGATTGGCCATGGAACCCGCCTTATCGTTGGTTCCGGAGGCCCTGCCGCCGCCGAACGGTTGCTGGCCGACCACGGCCCCGGTGGGTTTATCGTTGATATAAAAATTGCCGGCGGCATGCTCCAAACGGCTGAGAGCCAGACTCACCGCACTGCGATCCCGGGCAAACACGGCTCCGGTGAGGGCATAGGCAGAGGAGGTATTACAGAGATCCAAGGTCGCCGCATACTCTTCATCGTCATACACATACACCGTCAGTACCGGCCCGAAGATCTCTTCCACCATGGTTTTGAAATGGGGATCGCTGGCTACAATGACCGTCGGTTCGATAAAGTAGCCGACACTTTTATCACAGTTGCCACCGATGAGAATTTTGCCCCCGGCGTTGTTCCGGGCATAGTCGATAAATCCGGCAATGGTATCGAAGGCCCCCTCGTCAATGACCGCCCCGACAAAGTTACGGAAATCGGTGGGTGGCCCCATCTTGATGCGCGCCATTTGCTCGTTCAATCCGGCCTCAACCGTCGGCCAGAGGGAGCGGGGGATATAGGCCCGACTGGCGGCCGAACATTTTTGTCCCTGATATTCGAAGGCTCCCCGCACCAGACCGGTAACCAGGGCATGGACATCAGCGCTGGCATGGGCAAAGACAAAATCCTTGCCGCCGGTTTCCCCGACGAGACGCGGGTAAGAGCGGTATTTTCCGATGTTTTCACCGATAGTCCGCCACATCTGATGAAAGACGCGCGTCGAGCCGGTAAAGTGCACTCCGGCCAGGTTGGGGTCGGTCAAGCAAATGTCCCCGACAACGGCGCCGGAACCGGGGACAAAATTGATGACACCCGGAGGCAAACCCGCCTCTTCGAGAATCTGCATAATCAGGTACGGGGTGTACACCAGGGAGGATGCCGGCTTCCACACCACCGTGTTGCCCATGATCGCCGGAGCAGTGGGCAGGTTGCCGGCAATGGCGGTAAAGTTGAAGGGTGTTACTGCGAAGACAAAGCCTTCAAGAGGCCGGTGCTGCAGGTAATTCCACACCCCGGCCGAGGATTCCGGCTGTTTTGCATAAATTTCCTGGGCGTAACGAACATTGAAGCGGAGAAAATCGATGAATTCGCAGGCTGCGTCAATTTCTGCCTGAAAGGCATTTTTCCCGCCGGCAAGCATTGCCCCGGCATTGATCAACGCCCGGTATTTACCGGCCAAAAGCTCGGCGGCCTTTAAAAAAATGGCACAGCGCTCCTCCCATCTGAACGACTGCCACAGCGGTTGAGCAGCAACCGCCGTATCGATCGCCAGCCTTACCTCGTCGGCCCCAGCTTGGTGATATGTGGCCAGGACGTGTTGATGATCGTGGGGCATGACGACCTTACCCAAGCGTCCGGTTTTGATTTCTTTGCCGCCGATTATCAGGGGAATCTCAAGCTGTTTAGCCGAGGCCTCGGCCAAAGCGCGTTTCAAGCGCACCCTTTCCGGACTGCCGGGAGCATAGCTCTGGATAGGCTCATTCACCGGGGTTGGGGTACTGATTATGGCATTATTGAGAAGATTCATTTTTTCTTTTCCTCCATTGTTAATGGTTCGTATCATGAGTAAAAAAAGGCAATTGCAGCCATGAGAAGTGCCTTTTCATCGATCCGAACCGAACAGCACAGGCGCAAAACCGCTTGCCGTGATAATTGTATACATTTATTGTATGCCATTTTTTGTGAAAAATAAAGCACGGAGATAACAATCTTTTTAAACTGACGTTGTGGCGGGGGTGAACGGAGGAGATAGCTTGCCGTCATGCTGCGCACCAGGGCACTCACTGGTGCGCATGTTGGAACGGTCAGTTATAAGCAACGCGTGCCGTTTTCACGCTCTGCACCAGCGGAGTCTTTTCCCTGATTTATAGCAGGTTAAATGGCTAGGCTACCTCCACTCTGACGGCGCAGACCTTGTAGTCGGGTGTTTTGGTAATGGGATCAAGAGACGTGCCTAGCAAGACATTCGAATTGGCCTCGGCAAAATGAAAGTCCATAAAAATAGCGCCCTCGGGCACTATGTCTCCAGGCCGCACATTGGTGAGCACCTCACCCCGACGGGAAATGACCTTGATCTGGTCGCCATCCCGCAAGCCCATTCTTTCTGCGTCGCGAAAGTGCATTTGGGTTATTGCCCGAGAGTATTCATTATGCAATGTCGGGCAACGCCCGGTCATGCTTCGTGCATTATAATGGGCATAGCGTCTTCCGGTTGTCAAATACATGGGATACTCAGGATCCGGCAGTTCTTCGGAAGGTCTAAATTCAATAGCTGAAAACAAGCCCAGCCCCCGCCCGAATTTTCCCTGATGGAGGAACTTTGTCCCTTGGTGTTCAGGAGTCGGACAAGGCCACTGGAGGTCTTGCTGTTCGATGCGCTGGTAAGAAATACCGTTATAAATGGGGCTCAGCGCCGCCATTTCGTCGAATATTTCCTGGGCGGAGGTGTAATGCATGGAAAGGCCAAGGCGCCTGCCGATCTCCGAGAGTATCACCCAGTCCGGCTTGGCTTCTCCCGGTGGCAGCACCGCCTGGCGAACCCGCTGCACCTTTCGTTCGGTGCTGGTAAATGTGCCGTCTTTTTCCGCCCAGCAGACGGCCGGAAGCACCACATCGGCAAGCTCGGCGGTTTTTGTGAGAAAAAGATCCTGGACGACAAGGAATTCCGCCGACTTCAGGGCATGGGTAATGTGATGGGTATCCGGGTCGCTGACCGCAGTATCTTCACCGACAATGAACATGCCTTTCATCGAACCGTCGATGAGCCCGTCGATCATCTGCGGGATCGTCAGGCCAATCTCCGCCGGCAGTTTTTTCCCCCATGCCGCTTCGAATTTCGCCCTGGCGGCCAGATTGGTGACCACCTGATAGCCGGGAAAGACGTTGGGCAGGGCTCCCATATCACAGGCGCCCTGGACGTTGTTTTGTCCACGGAGAGGATTTACGCCGCTGGACGGTTTGCCGATCTGCCCGGTGAGCATGGCCAGGTTGGCAAGGGTTTTGACGTTGTCGACGCCATGCGAGTGCTCGGTAATTCCCAGGGTGTAGCAAATAGCCGAAGGCGCCGAGGTCGCATAGAGTTTCGCGGTTTCTCGAATCACCTCGGGCGGTACTCCGCAGATCTCCGACGCCTTTTCGGGGCTGTAATTTTGCAAAACCTTTTCCAGATCGGCATAACCTTCGGTACGTTCGGCGATGAAGGCTTGATCATGATATCCTCCTGCGATGATTTCGTGCATCATGCCATTGATGAAGGCCACATCGGTGCCGAAATTCGGCCGTATATGGATATCAGCTATAAGTGACAGCTGGATTCTCCTCGGATCGACGATAATCAGCTTGGCCCCGTTTTTCTTCGCTTTGAAGATTCTGTGGGCAATCAACGGATGCGCCTCGGTGGTGTTCGAACCAATAACGAACAGACAAGCGGCATTTTCAATTTCGGCGATCGAATTGGTCATCGCTCCATTTCCGAAAGCGGCGGCAAGACCTGCCACCGTCGGTGCGTGTCAGAGACGCGCGCAATGATCGACATTATTCGTGCCGATGCCAACCCGGCAGAGTTTTTGCACCAGATAATTATCCTCGTTGGTGGCACGCGCCGAGCTGAGAAAACCGAAGGCGTTAGGGCCGTAAGTATCGCGGATTGCTGCAAGTTTACTGGAAACCAGATCCAGGGCCTCATCCCAACCGGCCTCGCGAAAGGAGCCGTTTTCCTTGATCAGCGGCTTGGTGAGCCGCTCCTTGCTGTGCACAAATTCATGCACGGTCCAGCCTTTAATACACAGCTTGCCCTGGTTCATGCCTGCTGTTTTCAGAGGATGGGTGCCAATGAGCTTGCCATCCAGCACTTCCAATAACATTTGACAGCCGCAACCACAGTGCGGACAGGTGGTCTGAACGAATCGGTGATCCATTGAAGATTTCCTCCGTCTATTCTATATTTTGAAAAGAGCCGCTTGGCAGAAAGATCTGTTGCAGGATACCAAATAAAATTAAATATGCAATATTTGCATATTTAATTTTAAGCCATTATTTCGGAAGGTATGGCGGTGGGGGGAAATCAACTTTTGCCGACTGAACGATTATTCGGCAGGGGGTTGCTCGGGGAAAAACAACTCAAGAAAACGCCTATTGGCGAATGACTCAATATCTTTTTGCAGCTGCGAATAATTCCTTATCAGCTCCAGAGCTTTCGGGGTCAGGGTTGTGCCGCCTTTTCCGCCGCCACCCTTTTGCGGAAGAACCAGTTCATCGGCGATATTTTTTTGCAAAATCTTAATGTGTGTCCAGGCCTTTTTATAGCTCATCTCCAACTTTTCGGCTGCCTTGGCTATCGAGCCTTCTTGTTCAATGAGCTCGAGGATTTCCGTTTTTCCTTTACCGAAAAGCAGTTGATGCTCGGCGTTTTCTATCCAGGTCTTGGTTTTTACGTAGAGTTTCACTTCAGGGGTATTTTTCATTTCAGATGCGATGGAAGATTGATAGTTTTTTAGCGCCGGAAGGGGAGTGCCAAGAAATATGTTGACCCAGGTCAGTGAAGAAGAGCCCTTTTCCTTGGCTCTTGTTCACTGGCGGATAAGCGTAACAGCCCGTGTTTTCGTCAAGAATCCCGACAGTCAGCTGTAGACTATCTTCCCGCTGGTAATCCCGCAACTCTTTTCTTTTTCACCGCCTTTTTCACATTAAAGTCCCTATCGACACCATGTTTCCCGGCTGGACAACGGTTTACTGTTATTTTTTGTTACTTCCGGTTGTTATTTCGGCAAATTGGTGGCCCATTTGACAGTCTTGCTGGAAAAAAGTTTATACTTTTCGCTTCATGCTGCTCGGTTGTTCTCGATGTTTCCAGAAATTTCAATGAACGAAAAAATCTACGAGAGGTTACCCATTATGAAAAAGGTCCTTATGCACGCTGCAATCTTTTTTTCCATCCTTCTTTTGCCGGTTTTGAGCCAGGCAGAGACGGTCAATCTTTTTGCCGCCGGCAGCCTCAAGGCGGCTCTCGGCGAAGTAACCAAGGCCTTTGAGCAGGCCAGCGGTAATAGCGTCCATTCTGAGTTCGGACCCTCCGGGCTCCTGCGCCAACGCATCGAAAAGGAAGGCCAGGTCCATGTTTTCGCCTCGGCAAATATGGAACATCCGCAAACCCTGGTGAACAAAGGGCTGGGTGGGCCGATCGCCCTCTTCGCCCGCAATAATCTGTGTGCCCTTACCCAACCCGGTTTGCAGGTTGCCTCTTCCACGCTTCTTGAGGCAATGCTCGATCCCCATATGCGCCTCGGCACATCAACCCCCAAAGCCGACCCCGCCGGCGACTATGCCTGGGAGATGTTTGAAAAGGCCGAAAAGGTCAAGCCCGGTAGTTTTGCCAGTCTCTCCGCCAAGGCATTGCCATTGACCGGAGGCCCCGACAGCGCCAAGGCACCGGACGGACGCAACCCTTACGGCTGGGTGATGGAGGAGAAAAAGGCCGACATCTTTTTGACCTATTGCACCAATGCGGTGCTGGCGGCCAGAGAGGTTGCAACTTTACAAATCCTGCAGATCCCCCAAGAACTTGCCGTGGGTGCCGACTACGGTATTATTGTTCTCGATGGTGCACCGGTTGAGGCTTGGCGTCTCGCCATGTTCATCCTGGGAACCGAAGGCCAGAGGATTCTGGCAAAGCACGGTTTTGTCGCCGGCGGTGTAACTGCCCAATAATTACGGACTGGTACAGAGGATAGGGTATTGAGGACAGCTAAGAAAGGGGGTAATGTCGGGTAACAATTCTCGGGGTGGGTGCAATATCCGAGATGCCGTGGAGTGTGAAGGGGAGGCCTTGAAGCACTGACACAATATTTTCTATGAATAGAGCTTGTTAACGCAAGGATAACCTGCATGGCCATAAAAAAATCCGACCTTTACTCCTCCATCTGGGCTTCCTGCGATGAACTGCGCGGCGGCATGGATGCCAGTCAGTATAAGGACTATGTCCTCTTTATGCTGTTCATCAAGTATATCTCCGACAAATACGGCGATTCAGAAGACTTTAAACCGCCGGTAACGATCCCGAAAGGGGCAAGCTTTACAGACATGATCGCCCTCAAAGGCAAGAGCGATATCGGCGACAAGATCAACACCCAGGTCATTCAGCCGCTCATTGACAGCAACTCCCGCCTTGCCCGCAGTGACTTTCCCAACTTTAACGACCCGAACAAGCTCGGCGAGGGATCGGCGATGGTCGAGCGCCTGACCAACCTCATTGCCATCTTTCAAAAGCCGGAACTGGATTTTTCCAAGAATCGCGCAGAAAATGACGATATCCTTGGCGATGCCTACGAATATTTGATGCGGCATTTTTCCATCCTGTCCGGCAGAAGCAAAGGGCAGTTCTATACCCCGTCCGAGGTCAGCCGCATTATCGCCAAGGTTATCGGCATTTCGCCGCAGAATGCCGTGGCCTCGACCACCGCATACGACCCCACCTGCGGCTCCGGTTCCTTGCTGCTGAAAGTCGCCGCCGAGGCGAGAAGACGCATCACCCTCGAAGGCCAGGAAAAGGATGTGACCACCGCCGGTCTGGCCCGTATGAACATGATCTTGCATGACTTTCCGACGGCGAACATCCTCTCGGGCAACACCTTGGCAGCGCCGAAGTTCCTGGATAAAAACGACAGCCGGAAGCTTCAGACCTACGATTATGTCGTTGCCAATCCGCCCTTTTCCGACAAGACCTGGAGCACCGGACTGACCCCCGCGGCGGATCCCTTCCAGCGCTTCAAGTGGGGGGAACCGCCCGCCAAACAGGGTGATTATGCCTATCTGCTGCACATCATCCGTTCCCTGAAGAGCACCGGCAAAGGCGCCTGTATTTTACCGCACGGCGTACTTTTTCGCGGCAACGCCGAGGCGGTCATCCGCACGCAACTGGTGCGTTCCGGCTACCTCAAGGGGATTATCGGCCTGCCCGCCAATCTCTTTTACGGCACCGGTATCCCCGCCTGCATCCTGGTCCTCGACAAGGAAAACGCCACCGCCCGCAAGGGTGTCTTTATGATCGATGCCTCCAAAGGGTTTATAAAGGACGGCAATAAAAACCGCCTACGCGAGCAGGATATCCATAAGATCGTCGACATCTTTAACAAGCAGACCGAAATTCCAGGCTATGCCCGCATAGTATCGGTCGAGGAAATCAGCGACCGAAAGAACGACTATAACCTCAATCTGCCGCGCTATATCGACTCGACCTCGCCGGAGGATCTGCAGGACATCGACGGCCATCTGCGCGGCGGCATCCCGAACCGTGACATTGCGGCGCTTGCCGCCTACTGGCAGGTCATCCCCGGCGTGCGGACAACTCTGTTCGAGGCCGCCGATAGGCCCGGTTACGCCCGTTTGCGGCTCCCGGTCGCCGAAGTCAAGTCGGCCATCTTTGGCCACCCCGAATTCACCGCCTTTAACGATGGTGCGAGCAGCCTTTTTCGTAGATGGCAAAAGGTCAATATTCCCCTGCTGAAAGGCTTTGGCAAGAACGGCCATCCCAAGGCGCTGATCGCAACCATCTCCGAGGATCTGCTCACCACCTTCAGGGGGGGCCGCGCTGCTCGATGCCTATGACCTGTATCAGCACCTCATGGATTGCTGGGCCGAGACCATGCAGGATGATTGTTATGGTTCATCCGGTTTAAGCATACTTTTCAAATACGAATGTGGACATACTCCTTTCTTTATGGTGAGACCAATCAACTCATAAAGGAGGTAGAAGCATGTCCACAAGCATATTGTACCATGGGTTCGGAATTTATGGCT
>JANNQF010000088.1:0-22904 GCA_031441605.1 Deltaproteobacteria bacterium | reverse complement strand
TAAAAATTGTTTTTTTCTGATAAGTTCTTTGAGAAGTAACCGTAGGTTGAGGTCTTAATCTATTATTTATGACCGAAAACGAATTATCATCTATTGTTATTCATGAAGCTATTGATATTCATAAGGCGATAGGTCCCGGCTTGTTAGAAAAAGTATATGTTGAATGTCTTTGCTATCGACTTTCCAAATGCGGTTTAAAAGTTACTAGAGAACAACCCATACCCGTGATTTTTGAAGAAGTGAGAATGGATTGTGGATATCGAGCGGATTTAATCATAGAAGGTAAACTACTTATTGAAGTAAAGTCAATTGAAGACATTGCTGCCGAAAGGTTGCGAGGCCATCTCCTCGTGATTGCCATAAATCAGCTCAGCGGCTAACTCGGCAGCATCGGTGATGATCTCCCGGCAATGCAAAGCATGATCCCGGCAAAGCCACTGATCTTGCCATTGTGCGGCAATATCTCGGCAGAGTGTGTGCCCGTATTTTTCTTTCACTTTATTCGGGATCTGATTGAAAATCCGATAGAGTCCAGGCTTTCCATAAAGCTGTTGCGAGGCAGCCTGCATGGCCGCTTTTCGGTCGTCATTCTCAGGCAGTTGACTGCGACCATGCACTGCACTGACCGCAAGGACCGCCCCGCTTATGGCACCGCAGGTATCGCCAAAAAGGCCTACGCCTCCACCGAAACCGGTTGCCACCTTCAAAACTTCCTTGGGGAGATCGGTCTCAACGTGCTCCAGAACTGCCTCGAAAACGCACTCTGCACAGTTGAAACCTTTCGAGAAATTTTTCCTCGCCCGCTCTTTAATGCTGACAATTTTTTCGGCCTGGTTCATATGTTTCCTTTTGGTTGGCTTGGTTGGATCGTTGCTGCAGTGCGCAAACGGACTATCAACAAGCGGTCTGCAACTTCGCAGAATAGCACTTTTCTGAAAACAGACAATACTACAATGTGTGCATTTACACACTTAATTGCCGTTACTTACTCTCTTCACAGTCGAGTACTTCTCTGATTTTGCCTGCGAAATCGTTTATGGAAAACGGTTTCTGGATAAAATGGACGCCCGCGTCGAGCACCCCGTGATGGGCGATGACATTGGCAGTATAGCCGGACATGAACAGCCGTTTGATGTTGGGATAAAGAGATAAAAGGTTCTTGGCCAGATCCCTGCCGTTCATTTCCGGCATGACAACATCGGTCATGAGCAGGTGGATTTCACCGGCATGCTCCCGGGCAAGACGGATGGCCTCCCCCGGTGTCGCCGCGGGCAATACCTTGTATCCCTGCAGTTCAAGCATCGTCGTGGCCATGCCGAGGATCATCGGCTCATCTTCCACCAGCAGGATCGATTCGTTGCCGCGCGGCTCCGAACTCGCCGCATCTCCCTTCGCCGCTTGAGCAGCTTTGGCCGCGTATCGCGGCAGGTAAACCTTCAAGGCCGTTCCTTGCCCCACCTCGCTGTAGACATTGATAAAGCCACTGTTTTGTTTGACAATACCGTAGATCGTCGCCAAGCCGAGGCCAGTGCCCTTGCCTATTTCCTTGGTGGTGAAAAATGGCTCGAACAGATGTGCCTTGGTTTCCGAGTCCATACCGCAACCGTTATCACTGACCGCCAGCAGGACATACTCACCGGGAACAAAGCCTGCGTGTGTTCTGCAGTAGGCCTCGTCAAAGGCGGCTATGTCGGTCTCAATGGTAACCTTACCGGTATCGATTATGGCATCCCGGGCGTTGACACAAAGGTTCGCGAGAATCTGGTCGAGTTGCGAGGGATCCATGTTGACCGACGCCGGATTCTTGCCCGGCAGCCAGGCCAGATCAATGTCCTCGCCAATGAGCCGCCGTAGCATGGTCAGCATGCTGCCCACGGTTTCGTTCAGGTCCAGAACCTTGGGAGCAACCGTTTGTTTTCGGGCAAAGGCAAGAAGCTGCCGGGTCAGATCGGCGGAACGTTCGGCTGCCTTACTGATCTCCTGGAGACTGGCAAAAAGTGGCTGCCCCGGATCCAATCTGTTCAAAGCCATCTCGGCGTGGCCAAGAATGACTCCGAGCATGTTGTTGAAATCATGGGCCACCCCGCCCGCCAGTCGGCCGACCGACTCCATCTTATGGGCCTGGGTCAACTGGGCCTGCAGTCTTTCCCGCTCCGCCTCGGCATGTTTCCGCGAACTGATATCAAGGGCGGCAAAAGTGACCCCATCAGCCTGATTATTGGGGTTAATCGGTGAGGAACTCATGAGTATATCAATGGCCTCCCCGTCTTTACGCAGCCAGCGTATCTCAATGGTGCCTGAGCCGTATCGGCTGGTCTGTCGGTGTTTTTCCGTTTCGTCATCTTGATAGTCAGCATCGCTGAGGTAAAGCATGCGGGGATTTTTCCCAAGCAGTTCCTCCTTGCTGTAACCGGTCATGGAGCACATACGGTCATTTACCGCGGTAAGGAGGCGGTTGGATACCACGCCGATAGCCGTGGGAGCCGTGCGCAGAATGCTGGTAAGCAGTTTTTCATTGGCCTGCAGGGCTTCCAATGCCTCGGTCTGCTCGGTTATGTCACGGGTGACCGAGATAATGTGGGGAATGCCCTCCAGCTGGATGACCCGCGCAGACATCCGTGCATGCGCAATTCTGCCATCCTTACGACGGAATTTGGCTTCAAGATCGTTGAAATAACCCTCTGCCTGCAATCCCCCGACCAGCCTCCGGCGATCATTCGGATCATGCCAGATATCGATTTCAGTCGATGTTCGGCCAAGTACCTCCGCACGGCTATAGCCGGTTAAGCTGGTAAAGCCGGGATTGATGTCTACATACATGCCGTCATGCAGGCGATTGATATTGATGGCGTCGGGACTAGCCTGAAAGGTCAGACGAAATCGCTCCTCACTCTGCCGCAAAGCTGCCTCCGCCACTTTCCGTTCGGTGGTGTCAGTGAAAGTAACATAAACCTGGCAGGGCCGGTCATCGTCGCCTTGAAACACCGGCATCGCATCCACCAATAACCAGTGGTGGCGGTTTTCCTGAGGATGAAAAACTGCCAGGACCTTGTTCAAGACCGGTTTCCCCGTGGCCAGCGCCTGCATGGACGGATGCTCCGCACCCGCAAGCTCCGAGCCGTCCTCCCCGAGAGTGTGCCATCGAGGGTCCATTGAGGTGCGGTTCCGCATCTCGTCGAGGGTTACGCCAAGAATGCGCTCCGCCGCCGGATTGGCGGCAATGATAAAGCCATCAGCCGACTGATATACTACGCCCTGGGTCATCGTTAAAAACAGCTGATGGTAGTCTGTCTGCCGGTTCCGGCTCACCGGATTTTCGGTGCCTGGCGATTCGCTATGAGCATTTGTCATGGGAGGGCGAGGTGATGTGGGTGACAGGTGATAAGGAGTAGATTTTTTCGAGGTTCCTCAAGAAGGCCCCTTCCAAAGAAGAGTCATCCGACCCGATGCTTACAAACTACCTTTACTGAAATATTGTTGGGAGAGTCAAGCTCAAAATAAAGCCCAGGATAACGGTGGATTTTGTAGGCAGCAATTTCAGGCTCTTTTTTTCTTTCTTTATTGGTTATACTGGCTGGGTATTTGATTTTTTCCACTATTTCCTCGATATTTCAAATCACGTTTTTATTGTGATATCTCAGTTTCAGGAGTCGTAAATTGAAGCGGACTGATAGCAATTTCGAAGATCAAACTGGTACAAGTCGATCCATTGATTTGCTCATGGCACTTTTACCACCACCGATTTCTCTGAATATTCTGTGCACAATTACCGGAGACACTCCCGTCGAGGTTCTGCAGATAGTCGAAGAACTGGTCAGGTCAGGCTACCTGTTGAAATGTAAGGAAAAGGGGGCTGGATATTACTATCTGTCCGACTATAAATCTGTAAAAAAATATTTATCCGGAATTCCAACCTCGACCTTATTCAGCGCTGCCGAGCAGGCTGTTTCAGGCGTTTGCAAGTATATGCCGGACGGCGCTCAAAGATGGCTGAACCTTGCGCATATTTACCAAATCTCCGGTCTGCCCGTGGCGCATTTCCATGAATTGGTGCAGGCCGGCCACTATTGCCTTGACCTGAATTTGCCCATTTATGCTGCAGCGTACTACCGCTTGGCCTTGGAAGGCATGGAAACAACTGAACTTGGCAAGAAAGAACAAAAGAGCTTCATTGAAGCCGCCATTGGTATTTGCACCTGCAGGGACCGGGCCCTGCCTCCCGATATTCAGAGGAAATTTCTCAATCAAGCCTTGAATCTTGAAACTTCAGGTAGTGACCCTATCCTGGAAATAAAACTTAGGGTACTGATCGCCAAGACATTTATTAAAACCGCCCGATCCAACGAAGCAGTGGGGCATCTTGAGCGGGCATGGCAAATGCTGGCTGACCATGAGTTCCCCAGTGATGTCCGGCTTCAGGTAGCCCTGGCGAATTCTGAATTGCTTTTCTGGCAAGGATTTATCAGCAAAGCGATTGAACGGTATGAATCGGTCACCGGCAATCATGAGGAACTGCCCTCTGACGTAGAGACCTTGAAAAGCTGCATACGGCTGGCATGGATTTACGGTGTTGCCGGGGAGACTGCTAGGGGGGTTGGACTCCTCAAGACGGTCTGTCGGAAAGCACGGGAGTTGAGCGCGCCGGATTTGGATCGATATGCAAAACTCATCCTGGTACTCATTCTCGGAGATGCCGGCAGAATTGATGAGGGTGAGACTATCCTTGAGGAAATATTTCAAACTCCTGAAGAATTGCTCGACCACTATTTCCTTTGGCCGGGTAACGGGAAAAGGGCGTATTTTGCATATTGCCGGGGCAATTACCAAAAGGCCTTCGAGTATCTCTCTCTCGCCTGGGAGAATGCCCAGGCGTTAGGAACGCCGCACCACCGCGGGCCGGACAACCTTGAAGTCATGCTCGGCCTTGAGGAACGGGGGATGGTCCATCCAGAGTGGTATTTTGACTCGGACATCGAGCATTTGCTCAACTGGCCGGACATTTATATGCAAGGTGTTGCCTTGAGGTTCCGAGCACTTAAGGCTTATAAGAGGAGAGAATCTTTCGAGAAGATTAAGGCTGATCTGAAAAAAAGCATAACGCTTTTGACCAAGGCTGGAGCGAAAATCGAATTGGCCCATAGCCAAGTTTTGATGGCCCGAATACGAATCAAAGAGAAAAATCTGCCAATTGCCGAGAAGCTTCTGAAAGAGGCTTGGGAAACCTTCTCTAAAGTCAATCCGAATCTTTTTCCCAAAGAGCTGAAATCCTCTCTTGACCGGGCATCTAAACATGCATTTTGGGTAGAGTCTCTTTTGAACGTTGGCGATGCCTTAGGCTCCATACGAACCCGAAATGAACTCCTCAGCCAAATTATCATGCAGGCAATGCGCATTGCCGGCGCCGAGCGGGGCGCTATCTTTCTCCAGCAGGATCGACAGCTGGATATGGTTGCCAGCCGCAATATTGAGTTAACCGATGCATCTCCGGAGGTATTTGCTTACCAAAGGAGTCTGATTGAACAGGTCTTTAAATCAGGTTCGGAAATTGTAAAAGAAGCCGATATCTACCGGTCGACACAAGAGGAATATCTGAATGCCTTGGGATGGACCGGTTGTTTCCCCATTCGCCTCAAAGCCAAGGTCCTTGGGGTTATCTTCATGGATGGCGGGCCAACCCGACTGCAGTTGCCGGAAGATGAAATTTCTCTTTTGCGGATCATCGCCAATCAGGCTGCTGTTGCGCTGGAAAATTTGGAAGCCTATGAAGAAATCATCGATTTGAAGAGCAACCTGGAAGCGGAGGCCCATTATTACCGGGAGGCCTGTGATTCGAGACCTTTGAAAAACCAGATGATCGGACGGACAGAGCCGTTTAAGCAGATGCTGACCCTGATCAGCCGTGTAGCAAAATCAGATACAACAGTCATGATTACTGGGGAAACCGGGGTCGGCAAGGATCTGGTGGCGCAGGCCATCCACCAGCACAGCAGCCGGTCTTCAGGCCCATTTATCGCCGTTAACCTAGTTTCTCTCAGTCCGGACCTCATCGCCAGCGAGCTTTTTGGTCATGAAAAAGGGTCTTTCACGGGAGCTACCCAAACGCGGGAAGGCCGTTTTGAACTCGCCGGCAGGGGAACTTTGTTTCTCGATGATATTGATGCCTTTTCCCTCGATATCCAGGCTAAAATGCTCCGGGTTTTAGAGACCAGGGAGTTCGAACGGGTGGGCAGCACCCGGACCATAAAGACCCGCTTTCGTTTGGTGGCGGCCAGCAACAGGAATATTGAGGATCTGGTTGAGATTGGTCTTTTTCGATCTGATTTTTATTATCGACTCAATGTCTTTCCCATAAAGGTGCCTGCCCTCCGCGAACGCGCTGAAGACATACCGGCATTGGCGCGGTATTTTGTGGAAATGTTCGGGAAAAAATTTGGTAAACAGTTTGACCGTATATCTAAAAAGGAGCTGGAGCTCTTGACGAGCTATCACTGGCCCGGCAATATACGTGAATTACGGCACGTGATAGAGCGAGCTGTACTGCTCAGCAGAAACGGCCAGCTGCAAATCCCCCCACTTGACACCAGCCCGTCCAGGATCGACGGCAATGATGAAAAGATACTGCCCTTAAAGGAGATGGAGGCCCGCCATATTGTCAAAGCCCTGGCTAGGTGCCGAGGGAAAGTCACCGGCAAAGGCGGTGCCGCTGAGCTGCTCGAGGTCAAACCCACCACCCTCCATTCCATAATGATGCGGCTGGGAATAAAAAGGGATGCACATAAAATCGGACAGGACCAAGGATGACAAACCCATTGAAAAAGTAAGCGGACAAAACGGCACGGCCGAAGATCCGGCTGTGCCGCACAATAGTTTTCCCAGTTAAAACATCTTTTTGCTCATCTCATCAATGGCCTTGCTAGCTGCCTCATATACGCCCGGGAAGGAACTAAAATTCAAGCCCTGGGTTAGGCAGGGAATAAAATAATGTTTTCCGCAGGTTGTGCAGGCTTTTTCGACGTGTTCGGCAATCAACTTGGCATCCCAGTCCTGGTGATCGAGAGGGCCGCTGTCAATTTCTCCCATAAAGGAAATCTGCCCCCCGTACTCTTTAATCAGTTGCGGGGTGTTGTTGGTGGTCATGACCCCCTGCCAGATGTCAATGCCCATTTCAATCATAAAGGGCACCAAGTTGGCGGCATAGGAATCGCTATGGTGGACGATGAGTTCCACGCCATTGTCCTTCCAGAATTTATATACTCTTTTATAGGGTTCCAGGAAAAACTCCTTGAACATTTGCGGAGACATTAATGAGGCAATTTGCGAGCCCCAATCATCATGGTGGAACAAGGCATCGGGTTTGATTCGCTTAATGATCTGCTGGGCATAACGGATCTCATAGTCAGTGAGGAAATCGATGAGGTCATGCATATGATCGGGTTCTTCATAGAGATTCATCATGGCATCTTCCATACCCATGAGAAAGTGGGTCATCTCAAAGGTGCCGGAGGCAAAAAAGACCGTGACGAATTTGTCTTTGCGATCAACAGCGTTGGCATGCGCGATGGCAGGCGCCCATCGCTCGTCGGAAAATTCAACAGTAGGGCATTGAATTGTCTCTTTCCATTTGGTGATATCCTTGAGCGCAATATGCGCAGCATCATGCACGGGAAAGGGGCCCAATTGGCCTTCGGGCCATGCCATGGTGATGCCCCATTCATTGGTGATGGTCTGGCCTATTTGCGGCCGTGTTCTGAGCGGTGCCTCCAATATTATATCCAAAAATTCGTACTGGTTGACAAACCGGTCAGGTTTGCCACCCTTGATAGTCTCCATGAGATTCTGTCGTCGGGTCAACATGTTTTGGGACCTCCTTCTATATATTTATACTGCCATTACCAGTTCTTTGGCCTTTACCGCAGCGCTGCCGGCGTCTGGAGCATAGGCATCCGCGCCGATCTCGGTAGCGAATTCCTGGGTAACCGGGGCACCGCCCACCATAACTTTGAATCCAGTCAGGCCACAGGCCTTAAGGGCGCCAACGGTCGCCTTCATCGCCGGCATGGTCGTAGAGAGAAGGCCGGAACATGCTACAAGGTTGACGGCGGCATTCGCCTTGATGGCACTGATGAATTTTTCGGCCGGAACGTCTACTCCAAGGTCAACCACCTTAAATCCGGCACTTTCCACCATCATGGCCACCAGGTTTTTGCCGATATCGTGCAGATCGCCCTGTACCGTACCGATAACGCATGTACCCAGAGACGTGGATGCATCCCCTGCTAGATAGGGTTTCAGCACCTCCACCCCCTTTGACATTGCTTTAGCGGCGATGAGCATTTCCGGTACAAAAATTTCCCCTGTTGAGAACTTGTCTCCCACCACGCCCATGCCGTCAACCATGGCTTGAAGAATATCCATTGCCGAACTGCCTTCATCCAGAGCCTCCTGGACCAGTGCGGGGACGAGTTTGGTTTTGCCGATTTCCACATTGGCCCTTACATCTTGAATTTTAGACATGATGTATTTCCTTATCTTGAATTGTTGGGATTTGGTTCAGTTTAATTTGCAGGGCCATAAAGCCCCTTTCTGTAGCCGCCGATGTATTCGATGCAATATTCGTCCATTCCGTTCAACGCCTCGGTCGCATAGATCAAGCCCATCATATGCTTGTGCAGCGGATTGATAATGGCACTGTCCATACCAGCGCCCATGGCCAGAACGAGGAAGGCCTGATTTACGAACTTGCGGGCAGGCAGATTGAAGGAGATATTGCTTGCCCCGCCGGTCACATGAATGGCGGGATATTGTTTCTTGATCTTCCTGATCACATCGAGAATCATGTTGATGCCGTCTCCGGAGGTGCACAGCATTTCAACCAGAGGATCGACATGGAGTCGGGAGGGGTTGATTTTGTATTCCTTTGCCTTTTCCATAATTGCCGCGAAGACCTCCAGCCGTTGCTCCCCACTCTTGGGGATGCCTGAGTCATCACACAGGAGCACGACGCACTCCCACTTGGTGTCGGCGATGAGAGGAAAAATCTTATCGATTTTGTTGCCTTCGAGGGATACTGAATTTACCAGCCCGGGCTTATTGCAGAACTGGAGAGATTCCGCACAGATATCGACGCTTGGGCTATCAACGGCGATGGGAGCATCCGTCGCCTCCTGGACAAGGTCGATGAGCCACTTCATGGTTTCCAGTTCAACCGCCACATCTGTTGAGGCGCAGACATCTATAAAATGGGCTCCTGCATCTGCCTGGGTTTTGGCAAGATCCTTTATGAAGCCGACATCTTTTTGTGCTATTGCTTCTGCTACAGACGGAATAGCGCCGTTTATTTTTTCGCCAATTATAATCATATTATTTTGTCATCCTTGAGTTTGGGTTGAGCAAATAAACTAAATAACAGCCTGCAAACAGGTGAGATTCAGTTTGAACGCATTTTAAAGGAAATCAGAACCAGGCTTGCCAAAAGCGAACCCAGGCCCATGACCATCGCTACTGTCGGCAGTGCTGCGCCTGCCTGAAAGAGAACACCAACCAAAATAGGGGAAATCACCGCTCCGGCTCGGCCCACGCCGATGACAAAGCCTGATCCTGTTGCCCTGACCTCGGTGGGAAAGGCAATGGCCAGGAGGGAGTAGAGTCCGGAAATACCGGCATTTCCGAAAAACCCGGCGAAGGCGGCCAGCATTTTTATCTGATCAAGATCTGCTGAGGTCCGACCAAACAAGGCAACAAAAATCGAGGTCAGCAGCATGATGATAATGGTGAGTTTTTTGAGCTCGATCCGAGTGGTCAGCCAGCCGAATATCGCACCGCCGATGGCCCCTCCCAAATTGGCCCACACCAGGACGCCGCCGGCAAGGGCAGGAGCAAAACCCATGTCGGCAACAATCTTGGGAGACCATTTCAAAATAAAGTAAAAGGTGGTGATATGCAGGAAATAGGCCACAGTCATCAACAGGGTGATCTTCGCCAGCGATGGGGCGAAAATGCCGGTAATTGATTTTTTCTCTCCCTGGCCTTGGATTTCTTGAAGACTCTCGACTGGAGGAAATTTCATTCTGGCAAGAGCGGCATTGATCTTCTCCAAGGCATCTTTGGGCTGTTTTTGGGTCAGCCAGTGTATGGATTCCGGCACAAAAAAGTAAACGGCAGGCACACAGACCCCGGTGATAACGGCCCCAAAGTAAAAAATTGCCCGCCAATCGTGGCCCTGGAGCAGGTAAGAGGCGAGCATGCCACCAAATGTACCGCCCAGGGGGTAACCGATCACCATGATAGAGATGCACAGGCCCCGTCGTTTGACGCTGGAAAATTCGGCGACCACGGCATTGACACAAGCCAGGATACCGCCGATGCCAAGGCCGACAAGCACACGCCAGATCGACAATTGTATTGCATTGGCGGCAGTGGTGACTAAAAGCATGCCACCCGTCATGACAATCAGGCACCCCAGAAGGGTTTGCCGTCTGCCGATCCGGTCCGCCACACCTCCTAAAATAAAGGATCCTATGGCCATACCGATGAGTTCCATGGACATGACAATGCCCAGAGCCGCCTGAGTCGTTCCCCATTCCTTGGCAATGCCCGGAGCGGCAAAACTGATGGAAAGGACGTCAAATCCGTCTATGGCATTCAATAAAGTCGTGATGGCCACTACAATTATTTGCAGGCGGCTCATCTTTTCCTTATCAAGGTACGTCCTGGGATCTCTCATATCTTTCTCCGTTGGCCATTCACAAAATCATTGTTCAGTCCCTTGCTCCTTTCCGGATAGTGTCTGGAGCAAAAGCTTTGCACACTATCCGGGAAAGGGTGAAAGATCATTTGCGCGCGGCAATTTCCTCCAACATCGCTTGATGTTTCTCGGGGGTGATTCGATAAAGAACAAAAATGATCAGAAGACCGGCACCGATAAACAGCGAAGGAACCAGAGCAATCCCGGTTTTAATACCGGAAATGAGTTCAGGCGTGGGAGCCATATCGGCGACATATCCTGCTGACACAAGAACGCTGGTGATGATAACGCTTCTGACAAAGATGGCGGTCTTGATCGGGAAACTGATCAGAGACATGATAAATCCCCTGGCATTTTTCCCGGTCTTCCACTCGCCATAATCAACTGTGGCCGAGTACATGGCAACGCTTAGAGCATCGGGCATGCCATAACCCAGGTAGGCAACGAACATAACGACCATAAAGGACATATAATTCATCGGTAGGGCCCATACGGCCAAAAGCCCAATAATGAAGAGAACTAAAGAAAGGATATAGGTATTTCGCTCGCCAATTTTTTTAGCCAGAGGGGCCGAGGCCATGGCCCCGAAGAAGGCGGCCACAGTAAGGCCGGTGAAAAATATGGCGATGGAACCGAGATTGACAACCACATATTTGAAATAGTAAAACGCCATTCCGAAAATGATGAACCGCCCGAGAAAACGCCCCAATTCTGCCATCATCAAACCTATGAGAGGGGGGTTGACAACGATCTGTTTGAGCATCTCGCCGATGGTCATTTTGTCTTTTGCTTCTACCGGTGCATTGGCCTTGGCTCCAGGTTGGTAGGCATAATCCTTGGTCATGGCAAACAGTATCCAGTAGCAGAGGATCATGACGATTCCAGCGGCGAGGACGGTAAGGGTGCATCCCAGGGCTTGATTGCCATCGCCCAACAGTTTAATGGTCTTGGCGCCGATCATTGAAAAAACCAGGGAGCCCAGGGCGTTAAACATCCCGCGGTTGGAGGCCATGGAAATCCGCTCCTCCCGCACCGTGGTCATGGAGTTGTTCATGGCTACATGGCCTGCATAAAAAATATTCCAGATCAAATGGGAGATAATGAAGCCGACGGAAATCAGGATGGCATTCATGGTCGGGTCACTGATCTTGGTAAATTGCAGCATGTAAAAAATAACTGCCAGGGGCGGACCGACAAGCATCCATGAGCGATATTTGCCCCAGCGCATGTTGCTTTTTTCCAGGATCACCCCCGCGGTGGGTACCCAGAGGATGTCAAAGATACTGGTAATCATGAGCACGGTTCCGGCCAGCGCTACAGGGATCTTTGCATAATCTGTTAAGAATGCGGCAAAGAAAAAGATTTCCATGCTTACAAAGACCTGAAATCCAAATGATGGTAATCCGTAGAGGTTGATCACGGATTTTTTCAGTCCTCTTTTCTCGGGCTCCATAAAGTTCTCCTTCACCTGTCAGTGTCAGCGGCCGCAAGGCTTGCTTGTTGCCGTTGTCGTGAGTATTAAAAAACGGTTTCTTCCCAAACTGGGTCGTTACTCTCTAAGAGCAAAACACACGCCAGCTGTGACGATTTTACAATATCAATATATATCAGTACTCTATGTTGTTTTCTGGTCTCTTCGAAAAAGAATATCAATACGATATATCGTTAAATACCATTAATTCGTTACAGCAAAACCGGAGACCATCTGCCGCATGAGTGTCTCTTTATGCATGTTGACTGCTGTGGGTTGACCATCACAAGCCAGCCCGCTGAATGAAAACTTGACCGGACCGGAAAACGTTTCTATATCTTTCCTCTGCATTGTTCCCTTCTGAGTTCTACTCTCATCTGTGAGTAGTTCTCATTATATGAAGAAGTGGCTCTTATCATATTGAAACTTGGCTTGCGAACATTCGGCCCGCGTCAGAACAAAGGAAGTCCCATGCAACACCGAGAACTGTTGATCCAGATATTGCCGCACGGAAGACAGATTAAAACACGTTCCAGCCAAAACTTGCTGGAAGCTCTCATGCACCAGAGCATTTTTTTGCGATCTGACTGTGGTGGCAAAGGAACCTGCGGCAAATGCCTGGTTCAAAAAAGAAGAGCTGACGGCACCTATGAAACCATCAAATCCTGCACACAAATCATCAATGAGGATATATCCATAAAAATACCGGAATCTTCCATGCTTTCTTCACATATCATGAGCAAGGCACCGGTAGCATTTCCCACTGCATTCAAAGATCGGTTTCAACATGCAGCGGGTGTTGATTCCTATGGCATTGCAGTTGATTTAGGAACAACAACCATTGCCGTTTATCTCTGTAATACCGCAAGGGGCGAGATCATCTCCTCGCTTGCCATTAAAAATCCCCAGGCCATCTACGGGGATGATGTCATGAGTCGAATCGGGGTTATTGGTCAGGACATTGAAAATCTTGGTAAATTGCAGAATCTTGTGGTCAAAAGCATTGAATGGGGAATGAACGAACTTCTGCTCTCTTTCGATCATGGAAGCATTTCCATTGCACGGATGGTGGTGGTCGGCAATCCGTCAATGATACACATATTGGCAGGGGTTGACCCTCAGCCGATTGGGGTTTCACCTTACCAGCCGGCTTTTTATAAGGCCGCGACGTTTCGCTCTCAGCATCTGGGATTTGCCATGCATGATTTTCCCATTCAGACACTGCCGCAGGTCTCGGGATTTATTGGCGGTGATCTCCTGGCGGCAGCCCTGGCGGTTGATCTTGAAGGACAAGCGGAGGGGACTCTTCTTGTCGATCTAGGGACCAATGGAGAACTTATCCTGAAAGGCAAAGATAAATTTTATGCAACCTCCTGTGCAACCGGGCCTGCTTTCGAGGGAGCATCCTTGTCCTGCGGCATGCAGGCCATTCCCGGAGCCATTAATTCCGTACAAATCAGTAATGATCGAACACTTTCCGGATTTTCGATGATACATTCATCTGATGCAGCCGAGAAAAATGCGGATGGTATATGTGGCGCCGGCGTCATAAGTGCCGTTGCACAATTTTGCGAGAAACAGATCATCACTCCGAGCGGCGCATTTTCCTCAGGTCAGAAAAGCTACATCCTTGTGCCGGAAAACTCGGCTCTCGGCCAGCCGCCAATCTCCATCAGTCAGAAAGATATCCGCTCGGTTCAATTGGGGAAATCGGCACTGATCAGCGGCATTGAATTCCTGTTAATGAAAGCGGGTCTCGACAAGCCCCGGAAAATTCTTATTGCCGGCGCGTTCGGTTCTCATCTTCATAAAGCCGATCTGCTCAGCCTTGGCATTATACCAAAAATTGACCTTGAGCAGATTGAGATGGCCGGGAATGCTGCCGGCTCCGGTGCGGTGATGGCCCTTTGCGACGAAGGACATATTCATAAGGCAACCCAGATGGCGGCTAAGATTGAGATCGTCGATCTTGCCTGCAATATTGAATTTCAAAATATCTTTATCAGCAACCTGAGCTTCCAGAATTATTAAGATGCAGAAAATACCAACACAGGATGCAGCCTTCAGACTGAAAAGTCTCCTAGAAAACAGAGGCACGCATGAGGTTCCGAGGGGGGAGCTGTGGATTGGTTCAGCCTTCCTCGCACGGGCAGGTTTGGACGACACTCTTGACAATCATTTTCAGATAGCCACTCTCCTCGGCCAGGATATGGTTTGTCTTCCTGTCCTGGAGAGGCCTGAGCGAAATGCGCCTATGGGTTACCGGTACTTTGAACCAAGTGATCTCAGTCGCGGCCTCAGAGACCGGACCCGATTGCTGGTGGCAATTATTGATGGCCCTTTCCAGAGAATGGTCAATCAAAGGGGCCTTATGCAGGTGTTGATGAGTTGGACCGAGGACAGAGATTCAACAATGACCGCCTATGCAAACGAACAGAAAATCGCCATGGATCTCATCGACCGCTGCCTGGAAAAGGGTGTCGATGCAATAATTCTGGCCGATGATCTTGCCGGGGAGAAGGCCGCCTTTATAAATCCCCTCGAACTGGACAATGTCTGCACGCCATTTTATTCCCGGGCAGTTTCGTTGATCAGGGCGGCCGGTTGTTTTGTCTTCCTCCATTGCTGCGGCAATCTCGGGCAGCTTGTACCCTTGATCAAATCATGGGACTTCGACGGGTTGGCCGCCATCCAGATCGGCAAAAATGAGCTGGATCTTCTCGATAAGGAGATAGGAGGAGTAATGATAGCCGGAATTGAAGCCCCTCTCCTGGAAACGGCAGCCCCGGCACTCGAAGAGCTGGAGACCTTGCAACGGTTCGTAGCACGTTTCACCAACCAGGGGCGCCTGATCCTCTCTTCAAGTTGCGGACTGTATAGATCTGACTTCTGGGGAAGGTTTCAAGGTATATACGAGAGCTTGAACAGAAATCTCTAGATCCTGGAGAAGTCCTTCGGCACTCGGCAAGCCTGTCCGACCCTCTTCAGGCCAGACAGGCTGGGTTATATTAACAACCGCTGTCCATTGTGGAGTTACCGATCAGCTCTTCTTTCCACCAAAAGAAAAAGTATATTTGAGGTAAATTCTGAAATCATCGAAATCGTCTGCTTTCTCATTATCATAATCTATTATGGCATAGCGGGCGCGGAGACTCAGGCCATCAAGGCTTCCACCAAATGCATATGTCGCACTGAGGTTGGTTTCATTGATGTCGCTTGCCGCATGTGACCCTGAATCAGGAGTGTCATAAAATCCATGGTAAATATAAGCACTCAGCCCTTTTGCTCCAAGAGTGGCAAAGTCATAACCAAGTTTGAAGGCGTAGGCATCTTCTTCAGCTCTTCCTGAAGCGTTGATTTGCTGGATCAGAACCTTTCCGTCACCCCAGGGCACAAAAAGATCATTATCCCCGGTTTTGGCATAAAAGGCGGTAACATCGAAGCCAGCCATCTTGGCACCTGTATTGAAACCGTATTGCTGGGTGTCGAACTGACCGGCCAGATCATCCCCTATGGAATCCTGCTTGAGATAGGAAGGGGTAAAATGCAAACTGACACTCTCAAACTTCTTGCCTAAGGTAGCTTTGAAATAGGTCGAATTGAAGACATCCTCTATGCAATAATCCCACGCCTCAGTGTCCAAAGTGGCTATTTTAATAGGGAAGTTATACCGTATACTGCCGGCGACCAGAGGTTCTTCGTCTGCCCCCTTGGCCACAGAGGATATCTGTAGAAAATCGTCATCGGTCCAGCCCATAAAATCGGTAATATAAAATGCCTTGAGCGTGAGATTTTCAACACTTTTGTTTTCGACGGTCAGCCCCCGGTAGGTTTTCGGGATCAAGCGTATATCATGGCCATTGAGAAAAGGAGATTCAATCTCCTGTGCACCGAGTTTGAGAGTTGTGTCAAACCAGCTCCCTTGGATGAAGTACTCTTGCAGCCGCGCAAAACCATCATGGTGTTTTTTAGCATCAGTCGCCAGAAGTCCATACACTGCTTTGTCATCATCGCTGCCAATGTCACTGGCCGTTGCGGTACCAAGTCCGGCAGTAAGCCCGAAAAGAGGAGCAGTCCGATAGTACATCAAGGTGCCGAGTGCCAGATCTTCTCTATCTGGAGTTTTTTGATCAAACTCCCTGGAATAATAGAATGTTCGGACCTCGCCTTTCAAAGTACCCTCTGCGAAAGCATCCTTGAGATTGTCAGCTGCTGAAGCCGACAAACTGGCGAGTAGCACGCCGACAAACGCTGTTGTTGCTAAAATTCTCATACTCTTTCTCCCAAATAATTATTTTCCCAAAAGTGGCAGCCCCATCGAACTTCCGGTGGAGCTACCGACCATATCCTCCTTCCTGATCAAGGCACTACAAAATCAAACCTTTGATGACACGGGAGACAAAAATTCTCCGATTTTTTGTGCTGGTGATGGCAAAGATTACAGTCGGCTTCAGTGCCGTAATGCCGATTCTCGTGGGGGTTGTGCGGCTTTACGTTAGCGGTTTTCTCAGCCAGTTTTATCGTCTCACCATGACAGCTCAGACATTTTTCCATCGATACCGGTTCGGGTTTTTTCACCTTTCCGTGGCATTGGGCACATTCGACACCCTGGCCGGCATGCAGTTTACCTAACTCTCCGTTTTCCATTTTAGGGGTATTTGCCGCACAAACTGCCCCGGCGAGAAAACCCCCCAGAAACATGCTTAGTGAAATGGCCAACAAGAACTTTTGCAGAGTTTTGTTTTTCATTGTTCCTCCAGTCGTCAATATTGTGTAAGAACGGCTTCAGCCGCTCCTTAGCTCTTTAAGATCCGGCCTCTTTGATTACAGCTTCGCCACATGCTTTCCGGCCAGATAGCCGAAGGTGTAGCAACGTCCCAGTGACAAACCGAAGACGGTAAGCGGGTAATCGACGCCGCCGTAGAAGCCGCCGCCGAGGTTGCCGATCAAGTACAGGCCCTTAATGGCATTGCCATCGGCATTGAGGGCCTGATGGTTCTCGTTGACCAACATGCCGGAGCAGATCGTCGATACCCGGACCCGGCGGTGGATGCCGTAGAACGGCGCCTTCTCGACCGGAACCAGCCGGTTGGCGGGCTTACCGAAGTCATCGTCCTTTCCGGAAGCGACGATTTCGTTGTAGCGTTTGACGGTGGCAACAAAGGCTGCAGAATCGGTGATCTCGAGTTTTCGTGCGAGTTCTTCGAGGGTGTCCGCAACATGTGTATTGACTTGCGATTCGAATACACCCTTTTTCGGACTTGGATCATCGGGCATATAATTTTTCAGCCCTTCGGGCGGAACAAGTTTGCCAGGCCATCCTTCGGCCTGGGTCATGTAGTTCGAATCGAAGATCTGGGCATAATGGCCGGCGTTCGCCGCATCGCGCAGGTAGTTGTTGAACAGCGACATCTCGACAGTCTCGTTGACAAATCGCTTGCCCTGTCGATTGACCGCCAAAAACGGCATGTCGCACATCGAGGCCGGACCCGCGTCAAAGTCATGCAACATCTTGGTGTGACCGATCGGCTCGATCACCCCGCCGGCCCAGTAAGCCATGGCAAAGCCATCACCGGTCCGGTCCATCATCTTGCGACCGAGGTGCTTGATGTCGGGAATGAAATAATTACACATCGCGACGTTATTCTGATAATCGCCGGTCGCCAGAATGACGCCTTTCTTGGCGAGAAACTTGGTGTATTTGCCGTCCCTGCCCTTGGCAATGACGCCGACAACTTCACCGGATTTGCTCTGGACCAACTGTGAAGCCGGCATGTTGAAGAAGAACTGGACACCGGCCTTTTCGGCGGTCTTGGCCAAGGCCTGCATGCCGTCACCCGTGGTGTACGGCTTCGGCCCAAAGAACGAGGTGACATAGTTCAGGGTGTAGCCATTGACCTTGCGGATAGCGACCTGCGGTCCGCTCCCCTGATCGACAACCGGAGAGCCACCCTGCTTGGCGCGGTCGATGACCCAACGAACAGCCTCGCCGGAATTGTATGCCCATTGCCTGAGAAGCGCCGGGTTGCAGCGGTGGTTGTTGTCATTCATGAGTTTGGCGACTAAGGCCTCAACACCGGCCTTGTCGCTCGTAGCGAGATCAATGCCGGAACCGGTATTACCCTGCGAAACCGGCATGGGATGCTTCTGGATCACTGCTACCTTGGCGCCGTTCTCAGCAGCCGAGAGGGCTGCCGGGACGCCTGATGCACCGGCACCGACCACGATTACGTCGAAGGTCATCGTCGACTTGATGTCTTTGTCGGCGATTGGCGTAGGCTTTGGCATGAAGTTGAGCGTTGCACCTCCGTCCGAACTCTTAGCAAACTCCATACCCTTGTCCGCTGCCGCCGCTTCCGCACTCTTCGGTGCAAGGCCGGCAAGTCCAAGTATGCCGATACCGGCTGCCCCCAGCGCTGTGCGTGACAAAAAGCTTCGACGTGATATGCCGTCCTGGAGTACATCCTTGGTGTATTGATCTACTCCTTTTTCTTCCGGTGAAGTGTCTTTACCCATCCCTTTTCCTCCATTCCTTTGTTGATACCATCTAAGTCTGATAGCCGCGGCACAGCCGGAGGCTAGAAAACAAAAGGTTCTTTCTTTCCCTTGCTGCGAGGAAGTTGTCTCTGCAAAGCCTTATTGTCATTTGAGCAAATGCTGTGCCAACTTGGCAAAACCGGCAAAACCGCCAGTATGACGCCGTTTCAGGGAACGCCACCTCGGCGGAATAACGATCATTATCGATCGAAATATCGGAATTTGACGTTATATCGTGATATTTTAACCAGCACCCCTTTTTTGTATTTTCCCTCCGGCCGATTTGACATCCACCTCTGTTTTTGATAACCTTTTACAAGTTTAACAGAAAGAAGCTGGGACCTTCCTATCGTACATATTTCGATGGATTGCCATGGCACATAGCCGAACAATACCAAGTTGTTCTGTATCAACGAAAAACCTACCCGAGAGACACCTATGATGAAATTCAATCCGAAATCCATCTCCTTTAAATTAGTTGCCGGGGGCTGTCTTGCCGTTATTCTCCCCTTGATGGTTGTTGTGTACATTGCCACCACCAAGGCCTCGGACGCCTTGGAAGACATCTCCAAAGCAAATGCCCTCGGACAGGCAAAAACTGTGGCCAGAGCGGTCGAGACAACCCTCGAATTTCAGGGAAAAGTTGTCAATGCCATGGCCACCGACGAAAGTATAATGGAGATAGCCCAAGCTGTGAAAAACAAGGGCGCCAGTGCCGCAGCTGAAGAAATAGGAAGGTTACGTTTGGTCATGAAACGTAAGTCCAGTCTGTTAGGTGATAAATACGATGGAGTATTTTTAACCGATCAAAATGGCCTTTATGTCGCCGGCGCGAAGGCCAATGGGGATGATTTTAAATCGATGGACCTCGGCGACCGTCAATATTTTAAAGATGCAAAAGCCACAGGCAAAACGGTTCTCAGCGACATCGTACGCTCCAAAGATACCAATACGCTGGTCTATGTGGCTTGCGCCCCGGTAAAGAATTCCGGAGGAGAATTTCTTGGTGCTATCCTTATGGGTATTAAAGGCAGCTCACTTGTCGACATAGTTTTACAGGCGAAAGCGGGTGCTACCGGCTATGCCTTTATGGTAAACAAGAGCGGCATGGTTAACGCCCATCCGGATGAAAAACTCATCTTGACCTTAGAAATGAACACTCTGAAAGGTATGGAATTGATTGCCAAGGCAATGCTCGGCGGCCAGGAGGGGGTGGAGGAATATGTATTTAAGGATGTATCGAAAATCGCCGGATATGCCCCGGTAAAGAGCAACGGCTGGAGTGTTGCGTTTGCTCAAAATCACGATGAATTTGTGGCCAGCAGCATTGCTACCAGAAATCAGGTTCTGATTATATCCGTTATCGCCATGCTCATTGTCAGTGTTCTTGTCTATTTCGCATCCTTGGGGATTACCCGGCCGATCAATAGCGCAGTGGCCGGTCTCAAGGATATTGCCGAGGGTGAAGGTGACCTGACCAAGCGTCTTACGGTTGACAGCAATGACGAAGTCGGTGAAATGGCTAAGTGGCTTAACACCTTCATCGAAAAGCTTCAAATGATCATCCGCGAGGTATCGGCTAATGCAACGAATGTCGGTACCAGTTCGTCACGACTTTCCGAGATATCACAGCAGTTGATGACCGACGCGGAAGATACTTCCGGGCGTGCCGATACCGTAGCGACAGCTGCGGAAGAAATGAGCTCCAATTTGAATAACGTCGCGGCAGCGATGGAGCAGTCGTCCACCAACACCAACATGGTTTCCTCGGCAGCGGAGGAAATGAGTGCCACCATCAATGAAATTGCTGAAAATGCCGAAAAGGCGAGAAGTATTTCCTGTGATGCGGTGGAACAGGCCATCTTGGCCTCAAATAAGATGGATGAACTTGGCAAGGCAGCGGACAAAATAGGCAAGGTGACCGAGACGATCACCGAAATTTCCGAGCAAACCAACCTTCTGGCCCTCAATGCAACAATCGAGGCGGCCAGAGCAGGCGAAGCCGGCAAGGGGTTTGCCGTGGTTGCCAACGAGATCAAGGAGCTTGCCAAGCAGACTGCGTCCGCCACCATGGATATTAAAAAATTGATTGAAGATGTTCAATCAACTACCAAAACGACTGGAGACGTTATTGGCAAGATCTCTTCAGTTATCGGTGGAGTCAATGAGATAGTGGCGACGATAGCCACTGCGGTTGAGGAACAGTCAGCCGCGACCAAGGAAATTGCCAACAACATCTCCCAGGCAAGCCAAGGCATTCAGGAGGTTAATGAAAACGTCAACCAGAGTTCGAAGGTAGCCGACGAGATATCACAAAATATTGCCAAGGTATCGACGGCTTCCGGCAATATCTCAAAAAGCAGCACAGATGTTAAGAATAACTCCAACGATCTTCTGGAACAGGCAACTTCATTGAGTGAGATCGTTGGAAGATTCAAGGTGTGATGGATACTCAAGATGCCTGCAAGGAGTCAACCAGCCAGGCTATCAGCCCCGGCCTACAAACCAATGCATGCAAAGACCTGTTTTGGCCACGGGACAACACTGTTGAAGAGTGGCAGGGTGGATTCTGAGCAATTTTTTTTCTAAAGTTGAAGGCCATGGCGCGGCCGTTGATGATTTTTCGGCGGCGCATAAACAGGTTTCGGCTGATGACAGCAAGCCGGCAGCACCACCGAAAAAACAGCTCTAGGCTGAATGGAAAGTGTCTTGTTGCTTCAGGATCAGATGGGGATTTCCTCCTCCCAGCTGATGCATGGTCAACACGATTTCTCCGTCAGTGTCTATGCTGTGTACGCTGAAAAATGCGCTTATCGCAATCATCAATGGAGGTAACATTACAGTAATGTAATGGTAAATATCGGGTGAAATTATTATTATTTCGAACGATATGAATAAAAAAGCACAAGAAACACCATATAATGCCCCGATAATAAAGGATAAAACCAAAGAATGCAGATGCTTTATTTCGGTGATGATGTTGGCAATGGGGGTATGTGGTACCACTACCTATTATGGGGGGACACATTTCACTGCAGATTACCAGGCAGTGACTTACCATGCTGAGCAGACAATAGAAGACCGTCACGGTTTAGTGGCTATCTCTGAGGAAAAATCCGAAAATGAGGCTACAGAGGCTGACATGACACTTGATGACCAGGCGGGAGATAATCTCCCGTCGGAAGTCGAGGAGGGAAAAACGATAATCGTCACAATATACAATCCTGAAGTTGCGCAGACAGATGCAGATCCATACACTATGGCAAATGGTGAAAGAGTATATGAGGGAGCAATAGCAAGTAACTGCTATCCGATCGGGACAAAGCTTAAATTGAAAGGGTTTGGAGAGTTTACCGTTGCTGATCGTATGAATAAAAAGTTCACGCAATACTGTGGTACTGGCAATGAAAGGGCGGACATCTTCAGATGGGATAGATCGAATAATGGAAAATGGAAAAATGTCCCATTAATTGTCATGTCATAAAGTTGAACATCATCAATATAGTGGATCCCTTGTCAACGGCGACTTGAAACTGTATCAAACCAGCGGTTTGAAAATGCACCTTTTCCTTGGAAATTTCTTCTTTAAAAAACATCTGAAAATCTATTTTGCGTTAGCCACATAATCCTCCCAGGGAGATGGTATAATTATTCGAAATAATGAAACATAGCGTCAGTAGCCGTATCCCCCGTTTTCAATTTTTTTGATCCGGCCGTTCTCAAGCCGGACATATTCGATAAACCGGTTCGGGCCGTTGTTGTAAGTCCACACTTCCACCTTTACAAAATTTCTCACCCGGTAGCCATTGCCGTGTTTCTCTGAGGATCGATAGTGGTCGCGGGGCGACGGATCGAAATGGAAACCGCGTTCCTCCTCCCATTCATCCTGAGTTCCCGGTCAAGTGTAACGATGAATGGAGATAACCTGTTAAAAATATTAAAATAGGCTGCAATTCTTCTTGTATTTATCCTCGTTACATTGTATATGTTGTAACGATGAAAGGGAGGGAGTGCCATGGCAGCGATCGTGTACCAAACCAACAAAAAGACCGGGATAACCTACGCATACGAGTCGAACTCTTACTGGGATAAGGACAAGAAGCAGTCCCGGGCAAAGCGTACTTGTATAGGACGCCTGGACCCTGAGACAAA
>JANNQF010000087.1:0-45305 GCA_031441605.1 Deltaproteobacteria bacterium | reverse complement strand
TGAGCGTTTCATCAATCGCACGCAACCTTCGCTTGAGGCGCAAATATGCAATATTGCCGACGAAATTGCCTATAACAATCACGATGTCGATGACGGTTTGCGCTCTGGCCTGATCACGCTTGAGCAACTGCAAGCCGTCAGCCTGTTTTCGCGCTATGTCGAGGAGGTGAGAGTCGCCTATCCCGGCCTCGGCGGGCGCCGTCTGGTGCATGAGACCATCCGCCGCATGATCATATGCTGATGGATCGCGTTATAAGGGTGAATTTCTTGATAATAAGATGCATGGCGAAGGAAAGATGGTCTATAGCGATGGAAAGAGCTTTTCCGGCAAATTTATTGACGGTCAGCCGCAGTTGCCGATAGAGGAATCGGCTATGCAAGAAAAACCAGCGGTTAAGGAAGAGAAGCTTCCTGCGGCGGCGAAGGAAAGTGTTGAGCAAAAACCGACAACTCCGGCAAAGCCACCACCGCTTCAAGCAGCGCCTGTGGCACCCATCAAAACTCTTCAACAGGAGAAAAATTCTGAGGTTGTAGCGGTTCCGGCTCCGGCATCTAAGGCTGGAGAAGGTTGTTTTGTCAAGGATGGGCTGGTTTATAATGGCGAAAATGGACCGCTGTTCGAGGGGAGTGGGCATGCATTTTTCCCGGACGGGCGGGAATATAACGGTCAGTTTGCCAAAGGTTTAATGCATGGATCCGGCAAACTCGACTTTGCCGGCGGTGATCGTTACCAAGGCAAAATGGAGCGTGGGCAAATTCATGGGTACGGGACCTATCATTATAATGATGGCCGGGAATATAAAGGGGATTTTGCCACTGGTAAAAAACATGGTAACGGGGTTTTTACATACCCTGATGGTACCCGATATGCCGGTGAATTTAAAAATGATCTTTATTCAGGGAGTGGAGAATATCATTTTGCCGATGGCAGTCATTATAAAGGTGAATATCTAAATGGAAGCTTCAGCGGCGAGGGTGAGCTGGTTTACTCCGATGGCAGCATATACAAAGGCGATTTCAGCAACGACCTGCCGCATGGCAGGGGAGTTCTAACCTCTGCCGATGGCAGTCGCTATGAAGGTACTTTCAAGCTCGGCCGTCGCGACGGACAGGGGCGTCTTGTTCGCACAGATGGGCGTATTTTCGAAGGTGTTTTTGAGAATGACCAGTTAACTCAGAAGAAATAGGAGTCTTGTGTCGTCAAGATACCGGGGAGAGTAAAATTTTACAGGATGTGATTATGCGTTGGAGTTACAAAACAGTCAACTACGAGTTAAAAAAAGAGGGTTTGCTGGGAGGTTCTTTTCTCGATGAGTCGGAAATCGAGTTGTCGCTTAACGAGTATGGCAAAACGGGATGGGAATTGGTTTCGATACTTGAGACGCAGGACGGACTGATTGCTGTTTTTAAACAACCGCTTACTGTCGGCACGCAAGCGCCGCACTTTTCGGAGGAAGAGGAAAATCGATACGAGCCTCTTCAACAGAACAAGGAAGTTTTTTATCTGGAGCGCGATTCCAGCAAGGTTGGTAAAAAAGCCGAAAGGATAGAATCTCCGGTGGTGCCGATTGATGAATGTGAAATTGTTGCTGATGCGCAGGCTGAGGAAGAAATATCCACTCCAATAAAGGATGCTATTGGATCAATTCGTATTGAGTAGTTACAAAAGAATAGAGACTTTTTAAAGTCATCTGGAAAACTCATTGGCCACAGGCGTCCGGCATATAGCCATATTCCTGTGGTTTTTAATGATAATAATGATACAGCGAGGCAAGCGGTTTTTAACCGAGGTTGAAAAACGTCCCGAGCTGAAAAACCGCAACTGCCATGAGATAGGCAAAAATTGTGTTGAAGCCCATCGAGAAAGCCGCCCATTTCCAAGACGCCTCTTTGGCGATGCATACCACGGTGATAAAACAGGGTGAGTAAAACATAATAAAGACTAAGGCTGCAACGGCAACTACCCTGTTCCAGTGAGTATCTTCTTTCAGACGGTCGCTGAGGGACTGCGCATCTTTGCTATCGACTTCTCCCATTGAATATGCTGTTCCGAGAGTAGAAACTATTACTTCCTTGGCGGCAAAACCGCCGATGAGGGCAATATTCGTACGCCAATCAAAACCGGCGAGTCGCGAAACCACCTCCACGCTGGCACCTATCTTTCCTGCTATTGAGTGCCGCAAGGCCAACTCGGCCTCCGTATTGTTTATCATGCTTATGGTGTGGTCGAGAGCTTGTGCTTGCACCGAGAGTGGTTCTATCTTTGTCTTAAGTTCAGCGAGAGTATCCGGTGCAGCGGCGGACATAGCTGCCTGACGCTGCTGGATAAAAGAGGTCGAAACCTCCTCTGGCAGGCTGGGAAAAGTCATCATTGCCCACAGGAGAATGGAAATGCCGAGAATCACGGTGCCGGCTTTTTTGACATATTGATAGGTACGCTCCCAGGTATGGATGCAAAGGCCGCGAATTGTAGGAAAGCGGTAGGGGGGCAGTTCCATGACGAAAGGGGTCGGAGCTCCTCTGAGGACGGTAGAACGCAATAGTTTGGCCGCAAGCATCGCTACGATCCATGCGAGCATCGTGAAAAAAAACATGTATTTGGCTTTATTCTCACCGAAAAAAGTCCCTATCAGAAGAGCCAGGACCGGGAGTTTGGCACCGCAGTTCATGAAAGGAACAGTCAGCAGGGTAGCCATCCGCTCCTTCGGTGAGCGGAGAGTTCTCGTGGCCATAACGCCGGGAACAGCACAACCCCCAGCGATGCCGCCGGAGACGATAAAGGGCATCACCGAGGAGCCATGAAGGCCGAAAATCCTGAATATTCTGTCCATCATAAAGGCAACTCGGGCGAGGTACCCGGAGTCTTCAAGGGTGGCTATTCCAAAAAACATGAACATAATCAGTGGAATAAATCCGAGAACTCCTCCGACTCCGTTAATTATTCCGGAAATGATCAAGGATTTGAGGAGTCCGTCCGGTAACATTTCTTCAGTGAGACCGCCAAGCCAACTGAATGCAGTTTTTAGCCAGGATATCGGCATTTCGCTCCAGCTGAAAGTAAATTGATACAGGGCAAAAAGGATGGCGAGCATCAGCACGGGACCGACCAACCGGTTGGTGAGTACTTTGTCTATCTTGTCCGAGGTGTGGAGGCGGTCGGCATCGAATTTACGGGTGATCACCCCCTGTCGAAGAAGCGATTTGATGTATCCGTATCGGTGATCGGCAATAATTGCCTCCGGATAAACATCAAGGGTTTGCCGGGTGTGGTCCGTTGTTTTGTTAACAATTTTATCAAGTAACTGTGAGGTGTTAAAGGAAATATCTCGACTTTTTGCTTGAATTTGCTCATCATTTTCCAAATATTTGATAGCCGTATATCTGGCATGGTAGGTATCGGTCATCAGGGATTCCGCAGTAATTATTTCCATTAATTCAGCGAGGGCGGAATCGAGATCATCGCCGTAGGAAATATTGAGCGGATTCCACTGCTGCTGAGTGGAGGCTAATTGCAAAGCAGCATTGAGGAGTGCGTCTTTGCCAAATCCGGAACGGGCGATTATCGGTACTACTGGAACCTTGAGATGTTTTGCGAGAACTGCTGCATTGATTTCAATACCCCGAGTTTTTGCAACATCCATCATATTCAAGGCAACAACAAGAGGTGCACCAAGTTCAAGGAGTTGACAGGTAAGATAGAGGTTACGTTCGAGGTTTGAGGCATCGACAATGTTGATCACTACCTGGGGGCGGTTATAAACCAGATAATCGCGGGCCACAAGTTCCTCTGCCGAATACGCGGTCATCGAATAGGTTCCCGGCAGGTCGGTGATAACGATCCTCTGGCCTTGGTAATCGAGGTGGCCTTCCTTATGGTCAACGGTTATCCCAGGATAATTGCCGACATGCTGTCTGGCTCCAGTCAACTGATTGAAAAGGGTCGTCTTGCCTGCGTTTGGGTTGCCCGCCAGGGCCATTTTCAATTGCATGGGTCTTTAAGGTGTTGATGATTTGAAATAAATGGTGAACAAAAATAGCTGGGACAATTTCTACTATTCAATATCGACAAGAATGTGGTCAGCTTCATTGTTGCGCAGGGTGATCGTACTGTCGAGAATTCGGATTGCTACCGGATCGTGAAGAGGGGCACGACCGCAAACCTTTATGTGGGTGCCTGGGACAAATCCCATCTCGCGTAAGCGCCTGCCAAGTTCACCGGCAACATTGATCGCCACAATGATACCGTGCTGGTCTTTGCGCATTTGCCGTAGGCAAATATTGCTCATTCGTTATCCTTTTTTGATTATCAGTTTGATATTATTTGTCTTTTGTCGAACAATCTGAAGAAGTGCTGCAGGAGCAACAACCTTGTCTGCAGGAAAAGTGAGCAGTTGTATCCAAAGCTGCCCGTAATTGTTTGAAAAACTTGCGACCAATGAAAAAAGCACTCACAGCGATAATCGTCCAAATTATTATATGTTCAAGCATCATCTTAATCTCACGATTGTAGTTAGATGGCCCTAACTTAACGGGCAAAAAATAAGCCCGAATAATCGGACTTTCCAGGAGCACAGCTAAATACTTGTAACTAAAATATTCTCTGAAATATCAGCATCAAGGCTGACGGTGCCCCCGTTAACTTTCAGAATACACTGGCTTCCTCTTCCAGAACAAATTATATCAGCCTCAATCCCAGGATATACTCCCATTGCGGCAATGCGTCCACATACGGTTCGGTCGCCTGTAACTTTGCAAATTTTTATACGCCCGGATTGGCATTTTTGGGAAAGTGGAGAGACCAAATCACTGCAGTGCTTTCTTCTTAAGCACCTTTTCACAGTATCAGCAAAATTGTAACCGATGTTTTTTTCTCTTTCTGGCAGCATTATATTCTCCATTGTGTAATCCTTTAGGTACTCCAAACATTAACACCAGTCAACAGGTTTTTCAATATGCTGAAATATATTTAGGGGTAACTAACAGGCACATTAACAAATTACTTGCAACACCATCCTGGATGGTTATTTTTGTCAGGTTTCCCAGGAATCTTTGAGGGTTACTGTTCTGTTAAATATTGGTCGACCCGGCTGAGACTCAACATGATCGGCACAGAAATACCCCAGGCGCTCGAATTGAACATTGTCGCCGGGGCGCAGGTCCAATAGGCCGGGTTCGGCAATTGCCTCGCTGACCACAACCTTGGAGTGCGGATTCATGAGGTCGAGAAAATCTATGTCCTTATTGGCCTCAGGATCTTCAACCTTAAAGAGCCGGTCGAATAAACGAACGGTTACCGGCGCCCCTTTTTCCGCCGATACCCAGTGGATTGTTCCTTTTACCTTTCGCCCATCGGGGGCGGAGCCACCTTTGGTCTCCGGATCATAAGTGCAATGGATTTCAGTGATCTTTCCACTTTCAGCATCCTTCACATGGGAGACGTAGCGGATCAGATAGGCGAAACGCAATCGAACTTCACGGCCGGGTCCCAGGCGGTGATATTTTTTCGGTGGGTCTTCCATGAAATCGCCCCGTTCAATATACAATTCATGGGTGAAAGGCACCGTACGTTCACCCATCTCCGGGGCCTGGGGATGGTTTTTTGCCACCATTTCTTCGATTTGTCCGGGGGGATAATTGTCGATAATCACCCTAACCGGGTCAAGAACACACATTCTACGCGGTGCACTGAGGTTGAGATCGCTACGGATTTCATTTTCGAGAACCCCCATATCGATACGACTTTCACTCTTGCCGATACCGATTGTTTTGCAAAAATTGCGGAGCGATGCAGGGGTATAGCCACGGCGTCGTAATCCGGAAATGGTCAACATCCGTGGATCGTCCCAGCCTTCGACATATTTTCCCACCACCATTTTTAGAAGTTTGCGCTTGCTCATGACCGTATAACTCAGGTTGAGCCTGGCGAATTCAATTTGGCGTGGATGGCATGGCGTGTTCAGAGAATCGAGTACCCAATCATAGAGAGGACGATGATCCTCAAATTCCAAAGTGCAGAGGGAGTGGGTGATGTTTTCAAGCATGTCGGAAAGACAGTGGGTGTAATCGTACATGGGGTAAATCACCCAGGTATTCCCGGTACGGTGGTGGTGGTCTTTGAGAATTCTGTAGATGACCGGATCGCGCATGTTGAGATTTGGTGAGGACATATCTATCTTGGCGCGGAGGACATGGCTCCCCTCGGCAAACTCGCCGTTTTTCATACGCTCGAAGAGATCAAGGTTTTCTGCGACACTGCGGTTGCGATAGGGGCTTTCTTTGCCGGGTTCAGTCAAAGTGCCGCGATATTGTCGAATATCATCAGGGGACAACTGACACACGTAGGCCTTGTCGATCTTGATGAGGGCAACGGCAAATTCATAGAGCTGCGGGAAATAGTCGGAGGCATACAAGGCATCCTTTCCCCATTGGAAGCCCAGCCACTTGACGTCTTCCTTGATGGAGTCGACATAGCTGACATCCTCCTTGCTGGGATTGGTGTCGTCGAATCGTAGGTTGCATGCTCCGCCCGTTTCTTGGGCGATACCGAAATTCAGGCAGATCGATTTAGCGTGTCCGATGTGCAGATAGCCATTGGGCTCCGGTGGAAACCTGGTAATAGTCCCGCGGTGTTTGCCGGATTGCAGATCGTCGGCGATTATCTGGCGGATAAAATCAAGCGGCCGGTTTTCAGATTCTTCTCGTGTTTCCATAAAAATAAACCAATGTGTTGGTGAAGCGGTTATGCAAGGTTGAAAAACTTTTCAACATCCCGAAGGCGTCGAACGACGGTTTCTCTGCCGAGTGTCAGGACGATATCAAACATTGACGGGCCAGCGAGTTGCCCGGTAACGACAGTGCGCATTGCATTGATGAGAATACCGGGTTTAATTGACAACTCTTCGGCCAATTCTCGGGCCACTCTTTCTGTCTCCTCCAGCGTAAAATCGCTAAGATTTTCATATCTGGCTGCAAGTTCGGGGAGCCATGTTTGCAACTCAGCAAATTTCAGCACATTTTTTTCGAGTGGTTTCGGGTCAATCATGAAGTCGTCGGCAAAATATGCCCTGCCGAGGGATGTGAAATCCTTGAGGGTGTGAAAGCGGTCTCTGACCAGCGCCAGGGTGTCGAGATACCATTTTTCTCTATCAGAAGCATAACACTCCTGCCACAGGTTTTCTGTCTCAAGCTCTTTCCGTACCATTCCCCCAAGTTCGCTGATGGCCATGTTCCTCAGGTAGTGTTCATTGAAGTAAATGGCTTTAGGGTCGGTAATAAATTTTGGATCGTCTTTTTTATAGTTAAAAATGGCGCTTGATTTGTTGATACGTTCAAGGGAGAAATCCCGTATCAGTTCTTCTTTTGAAAAGAATTCCTGGTCGTTCCCGGCCGACCATCCAAGGAGGGCAAGAAAATTGTTGAATGCCCAGGGAATGAATCCATTATCTTTATAGAATTGCACTGCTACGATCTCACCGTGACTGCGCTTAGAAATTTTTGCCTTCTTGGTGTCAAGGGTGAGCGGCATATGACCAAAAACAGGCAGCGGTGCCTTAAGGGCTTCATACAATAGTACTTGTTTCAGAGTATTGGTCATATGGTCCTGTCCCCGAATAATGTGGGTAATTCGATCTCGGATGTCGTCGACCACGTTACAGAGGAGATAGAGCGGTTTGCCATTCGATCGAACAATTACAAAATCGTCTATTTCCGAATAGGCCGATTCTATTCGGCCGAAAATTTTATCATCATATCCAAGCAGACCGCTTCTGTTCGGTACCCTGAAGCGGATAACCGATGGGATTCCGGCAGTTTCTTTGGCTGTTGTTTCTGACAGTGAAAGATTGCGGCAGGTCCGGTCATAACCCAGTGGTTTCTTAGCCGCGAGCGCAGCTTCGCGTTTTGCATCAAGCTCTTCTTTCGTGCAAAAACACCTGTAGGAAGCTCCGGAGGCTAATAATTTCTGTGAGGCAGCTATGTGGTCGGCCTCAAAATCCGTTTGGAAATAGGGTCCCTCATCATAATCGATACCGAGCCATGCAAGACCATCAATAATTCCATTGATTGATTCGGCGCTGGAGCGACCAGTGTCGGTATCTTCAATGCGAAGAATGAGTTTGCCCCCGGTTTTTTTAGCATAAAGCCAGTTATAAAGAGCCGTTCGAGCTCCCCCGATATGCAAATAACCGGTCGGACTCGGAGGAAAACGCAGTCGCGTTTCTGTCATAAGATACTCCTGCTGGCCGCTTTTCTCAGCCAGAACAAAGAAAAAAAGGTGTTTACATGTTAGCTAACTTGCTGATGAAAATAAGTGATATGCTGGTTCGATGCAATAATGTTATATCAAAAATTATACCGATTGCTTATATCGTTTTCTAATTCATTGTACAACATTATTGCGGAGTGAGCAATTTGCAGTGAAGTGGGTTGTGAACATGGGTAATGCTCCTCCCGGAGCGGGAACTTACCGTTTTTTTGATTGTTCTATGCAGGGGAAGTATGTATACTTTTCCATTTATTATTGAGAAGTTGTTGATTGTTTTTTGCTGAGTGTGAAAGAACGGTTGGTTGATTGGCGAAGTATTACGAACAGATCAATAGGTTATACTCCGCCCGAGTTGTCAATGGGAACACTTTTTGAGGGGGATGGGATGCGAGTGCTGGTGAGTGACAATTTGTCTCAGGTTGGGGTAGATATTCTTATAAATGCCGGTCTGAAGGTGGATGTAAAAACCGGATTGGCCCCGGAAGACTTGAAAGCCATCATTGGTGATTATGATGGCTTGGCTATTCGCAGTGCGACCCGGGTCACTGCCGATATTTTACAAGCAGCACATAAACTGAAGGTGGTCGGACGGGCCGGAATAGGCCTGGACAATGTTGATATTCCGGCAGCCAGCCAGAAAGGTATTGTCGTGATGAATGCCCCGGACGGCAACGCGACAACCGCGGCAGAACACGCTATTTCCATGATGATGTCTTTGTCCCGCAACATCCCGCAGGCTTGTCGGTCAATGAAAGAGGGACGTTGGGATAAGAAGAAATTCATGGGACGTGAGGTTACCGGTAAGACCTTCGGGGTCATTGGCATAGGTAGAATTGGTGCTATTGCTGCAAGTCGGGCACAAGGTTTGAAGATGAAAACGATCGCATATGATCCGCATATGCCCAAGGAAATGGCCCAAAAAATAGGTGTGGAGCTGGTGAGTCTTGAAGAACTAGCCAAGCGTTCCGACTTTATTTCTGTGCATGTCCCCTTAACCCAGGAAACCAAAAACCTTGTGTCTACAGAGTTTTTTGCAAACATGAAACCTGACGCCATGTTTATCGATTGCGCTCGGGGTGGAGTGTGTGACGAGACCGCTCTGTACGAGGCATTGGTAGATAAGAAAATCGCCGGTGCCGCCCTTGATGTTTTTGCCAAAGAGCCTACTACTCTTGAGAATTGTCCCCTTCTCGGTCTGGATAATTTTATCTGTACGCCACATTTGGGTGCTTCAACAAGTGAGGCCCAGGAAAATGTGGCACTGATCATTGCCGAGCAGATTGCCGATTTTCTACTAAAGGGGGTAGTGACCAATGCGGTCAATGTCCCGTCGGTAAGCGACGATGTACTTGCCCAGGTGGGACCGTACCTGACCTTGGGTGAAAAGCTCGGCGTTATGCATATGCAAATTGCTAAAGGTGGAGTCGCCGAAGTCAATATTGAATACAGCGGTACCTTAGCGGAATTGAACACCAATCCTATAACAGTTGCATTTTTGAAAGGGCTCTTTTCACCCATCCTGAAGGATGCGGTGAATTATGTTAATGCCCCGATCATTGCTAAAGAGCGAGGAATTAGGGTCATTGAGTCAAAGAGTGATAAATCGGATGATTTTATCAATACCCTGACGATCAAAGTAACCACCAATGAAGCAGAGAACATACTCGTCGGCACAGTATTCGGGCGCAATGAGCCGCGTCTTGTGCGCTTGAATTCTTTTAGGCTGGAAGCCATGATATCCGGGCCTATGCTGTTGGTTTTCAATAATGATGTACCCGGAGTCATCGGAGCGTTGGGAACAACCCTTGGCGCTGCTGGGGCCAATATTTCCAGGATGACAGTTGGTCGAGAAGAAAAAAGCAATCAGAATATTATTCTGTTGAGTACTGATGAGCTTGTTTCAAAGGAGCTATTAATAAAAGTCAAGGGGTTGGCAAATATCAACAATGCCCAGATTCTTGATTTATCTGCTGTTTAATGCCTCGGACAAGAGACTGATTTTTTTCTCTATAAGGGGATATCAAGGGATGCAAGTGAGTTGGAGAGGGGAACAAAGACATGGCGGATGATGGAAAAATAGCTGGCAGCGATTGTGGGTGTGGTGAGGGGAAGGTTCCCAACAAGGAAGGGCGATGTGTGATGCCGGAAGTCACCTTTCCTGCCTTTGTAATGTCTTTGAATACCTCTGCTCTCTACCACCTTGGGGAGATTGCTGATCCGCATACAGGAAAAAGGATAGTGGAGCATGACCTGGCGAGACATGCGATAGACACCTTGGTACTCATTCAGAACAAAACCAAAGGGAACCTGACTCCGGATGAAGAAGAGCTGCTGAAAAACATTCTTTATGACATTAAGATACGTTTTGTTAAGGCAGTGAAAAAATAGTTATCTCAATGAATTATTGGAATTGTACTCTTACTCTTCATGCACCTGCAAAAATCAACCTTTTTCTTCATGTCCTTGGTCGACGATCCGATGGATACCATGACTTGGAGACGTGGATGCAGAAGGTGCAGTTGTATGACCTCATAACCCTGCAAATTTTGCCTGCGAAGAAGAAGGTTGAGCTTTTCTGTTCAGACCCCAATATCCCTGCGGATGCCGGGAATCTCGCAGCACGGGCGGCAAGCGCCTATTTTGCCGCCAGTCGGAAGGGGGAAGGGTGTGGGGTGAGAGTTTCTTTAGAAAAAAAAATTCCTGTGGCCGCCGGTCTTGGCGGCGGGAGCAGCGACGCCGGTACAGTTCTTCGAGGATTAAATTCCATTTTTGACCAAGAATTCAGCGAACCTGAGTTAATAGAGATTGCTCGCCCCTTGGGTGCGGATGTTCCATTTTTTGCAATCGGCCATGACGCCGTAGTTGCGAGGGGCATTGGCGATATAATGTCTCCTGTAAATTCGCTCGACGATTGTTCATTTATTTTGGTTAATCCCAATATTTTTGTCTCGACTGCTTGGGTCTTTCAAAATTTAACATTGACAAGGCAATCGAAAACCTCTAAATTGTCATGCTTTCAAAAGCACAAAACCGTTTCTGCGCTGCTGTCGGAGATGCATAACGACCTTGAGCAGGTAACGTGTGCAAAACATCCGGAGATTGAGCATATCAAAGCAGCTCTTTTAGCGGCGGGGGCATCAAGGGTGTTGATGTCTGGAAGCGGACCAACCGTTTTTGGAGTTTTTCCGGACTCCGAGTTGTTTGATATCTCAAGTTTGGAACGTGTTGTTGATGGATTACGTCAGGAATACGGTGAAAAAGTTTATTTATTAAGGTCTTGTACTGGGGCGTCGCCAAGCGGTAAGGCACCGGGTTTTGATCCCGGCATCCGTAGGTTCGAATCCTTCCGCCCCAGCCATCGTTAACATACGTCTAGATTTTCCGAGTGCATAAGACATGGTACGAGATTTAAAGATTTTTACAGGGAATGCTCATAGGCAGTTGGCAGAAGAGATTGCTACGCATTTGAATATACCCTTGAGCAAAGCTGATCTGAGAAAATTCAGTGATGGAGAGATCTTTGTCGAACTAAAGGAAAATGTACGGGGAACCGATGTTTTTCTCATTCAACCAACCTGCACTCCAGTGAATGATCACTTGATGGAGTTGGTGATCATGGTCGATGCGCTACGAAGGGCTTCGGCAAGAAGGATTACCGCAGTGGTGCCCTACTACGGGTATGCACGACAAGACAGGAAAAATGCTCCCCGAGTTCCAATTTCCGCCAAGGTGGTTGCCGAAATGTTCATGGCGGTAGGGGTCCGCCGTGTACTGTGCATGGATCTGCACGCCGGACAGATTCAGGGATTTTTTAATATTCCCGTTGATCATCTTTTTGCTGCGCCGGTGATTCTCAAATACATCAAACAAAATTTTGGTGATGAAGTCATCATGGTCTCTCCGGATGCAGGAGGGGTAGAGAGAAGTCGTGCGTTTGCTAAAAGATTGAATTCCGGTTTAGCCATTATTGATAAGCGTCGTGACAAACCCAATGAATGCGAGGCGATGCACGTAATCGGTGATGTTGTCGGAAAAACAGCAATTTTGATGGATGATATGGTCGATACAGCGGGAACGCTTTGTGCCGGCGCCAAAACCCTTCTGGAACATGGGGCCAAGGAGGTACACGCTTGTTGCTCACATCCTGTTCTTTCCGGACCGGCAATTGAAAGAATCAATGCGTCGCAATTGAAATCACTCGTCGTTACCAATTCGATACCCCTGCGTGGCGAGGCGCTGAAATGCGAAAAAATTAAGGTTCTTTCCGTCTCCCGGTTGCTTGCTGAGGCGATCAGCAGAATACATAATGAGGATTCAGTCAGTTCGCTGTTTGTATAACTGGCGTGATTTGGTTAATTTCGAAATTTATTTAATTTTTTATAATATTCTGCTCAGTCGTTTTTGATGCGAGTTACTGCGACTGTCTGGCAAAGGAGGCTTTATGTTTCAGGTTGAAATGTCCGCATCTGTGAGAAATATTTCCGGTAAAGGACCCATGCGGCAACTGCGTATGAAAGGGATCACTCCAGCCATAGTGTATGGTAGTGGTGGAGAGGCTGTCATGCTTCAGCTTGAGACTAAAACACTTATGGCACAACTTCTTGAGTTCTATCGACGGAATACGGTTGTTACACTGAAAATCGAAGGGGCTTCCGATAGGTGCGTGATGATAGGAGAGGTTCAGACTGATCCAGTTCGCGACACTTTGATACATGTTGATTTTTGTGAAATTGACCTTCAGAAAAGTCGGTCTTTCACTGTTCCTATAGTATACAACGGTACCGCCAAGGGTGTCGATCTTGGTGGAGATATGGTCATAGCCCATGATAAAGTTGTTCTGGAAGGCAGGCCACTCGATATCCCGGATGAATGCGTAGTAGATGTTACTTCGCTTGCCATAGGCGACACTGTCAAATGTGGAGAGATAGCCATTTCGGAAAATGTCCGAATGGTTACCGATATCGAGGTGGTAGCTGTCAGTGTCATAAAGCCCGGTCAGAAGGTTGCCGTCGCCTGATGTAATGATCGCAAGATAAGTCTCGAGGCAAGGTTACTAAGCTTAAGCTAAGTCTCCTTGCTCGATGAACCGTAATGCTCATACTTCTCACCTGTAGGAGAGAATAGAAGGTCCGAAAAAAGATTTTTTTCGGACCTTTCTGTTTTTTGAAATGTAATGTTTATGGAAGGAAATGACTATCTGATTGTAGGTCTTGGTAATCCCGGAGCGCAGTACAGTCTGAATCGCCATAATGTAGGTTTTCAGGTTGTAGATGAACTTTCGAGGAGATGGGGGCATACGCTGTTTATTGAAAAGTGGCAGGCATTTTCATCATGTTTTTCGTTCTTAGGTAAAAAGGTGCACCTCATCAAACCTGTTACTTTCATGAACCTGAGTGGAAGAGCAGTAGTTCAGTATTACCGGTTCTTTAAAGTCTTGCCTGACAAATTACTGGTGATTCATGACGATCTCGATATGCATTCAGGGCGGATAAAGCTTGTTAAAGGTGGTGGTGCCGGAGGGCATAATGGCATTAAATCTATGGTTGAATCCTTGGGCTTGAATGATTTCTACAGATTAAAGATCGGTATTGGAAGGCCGGGAAAAGAAGATGTCCCTCCCGGGTTTCCGGTAGAGAAATATGTTCTCAGTGACTTCAATGAGACCGAGGTGGATCTCATGTGTGCCAGATATTCCCAGGTGGAGGAAGGTATACGTCTTTATCTTCAAGAAACGCCGGAGAAGGCGATGGGGTTTCTTAACAGTCTGAAGTGAACCAAAATCCTCGTAAAACACGTTGCAAACACCTGAAGATTTCCGGCGTTGTTTGCTCAATACTCGGATAGCCTGGAAAAAGTGCGGCAATTTTTCTGTAAATGAGTTATAGTATGCCCGTATAGTGTTTAAAACTGATCTTCAGTATCATCTGCTGCAGCAAAAATATCAATCACAACCGGAATAAGGAAATATTTCCTTATCGTCCGGTGCATTCCCTCGTTTTTATTTACTTTTGTAGTGTCTTGTCGTTCAGCGACTATTGTGTCCGGCCTTATGCAAGGCGCTTTGAAAAAAGGAGAAACCTGTGTTTTCTGAAGGTGATATGGCTGTATATCCAGCTCATGGTGTTGGTGTCATTAAAGCCGTCGAAACGAAGAAAATCGGTGGAATTAATCAATCATTTTACATTTTAGAAATTCTTGACAACAGTATGCGGATTATGATTCCTACCGCAAGCAGTAAAAATGTTGGTCTACGGGCAATTGTCGGAAAGCATGAAGTGAGTAATGTCTTTGATATATTGGCAGATCGCTCGGTAGCACTGGGCACACAGACCTGGAACAGGCGTTACCGCGACTATATGGAAAAGATCAAGACCGGATCAGTCCATGAAGTTGCTGTGGTATTACGCGACCTTTTCCTCTTAAGTGTTGATAAGGATCTGAGTTATGGTGAGAGGAAAATGCTTGACACTGCCAAAAATCTCCTCGTTAAAGAATTGTCGCTCGCGCAGAACAGTGAAGAGGCCGCTGTTACTAAATCTATTGAAGCAATCTTCTCCTAACCCCGATGAGTTGGGCTCTCTTGAGTGCGACTAGTGAATTGAAAGTACCTGCGTACAGCGGATGTCGGCCAGAAATGAGTCCTCATCTCTCTCTCGGGATTTTTAAGTTGTGGTGTCTTTCGGTTTTGTGGTTCATCCCTAAGTTCCCCTGAGAGTGGTTTACATGGAATCTACTCTTCCAATGATCGACAGCTTTTTTCCTCGGAGCAAGTCTATTCAAGTAACAATCGATGCGGGATTGGCTGGAATGCGTCTAGACCAATTTCTTGCTCTGACTATTCCATCGCTTTCCAGAGCTGTTCTTGCCAACTCTATTCGAAATGGTCGTATCTGTGTTGATGCGGTATCTCGCAAAAACAGCTATCGACTCAAGGAGGGAGAGATTGTCAGCGGCGATATCGAAAAACAGGAAGCCATCGATGTCCAACCTCAACCCATCGATCTTTCGATTATCTACGAGGATGAATTTCTTCTGCTTTTGTCCAAACCACCAGGACTTGTTGTGCATCCGGGGAGTGGTAATTCTCAGGGAACATTGGTGAATGGATTGGTGCATTATTGCCAATCCATTGCTGCGGTTGGTGACAGTTTACGGCCTGGAATTGTTCATAGACTTGATAAGGATACCTCTGGAATTATGCTGGTGGCCAAGCAGGATTTCGTCCACCGGAAGTTGGTGGACGATTTTAAAAACCGGCGACTCACCAAGGAATATCTGGCCTTGCTTCATGGGGTGCTCAAAGATAAGAGTGGGAGGCTGGTGGCATCTGTCGGACGTCATCCGGTTCATCGTCAGAAGATGGCGGTAAAGGAGCATGGTGGACGGTATGCAGTCAGCAATTGGCAGGTTCTTGAGGAATTCCCCCATGCCTTCAGTTTGGCAAAAATCGTCATCGAAACCGGAAGAACTCATCAAATTCGGGTCCATATGGCCCACCTCGGCTGTCCTGTCGTCGGCGATAGAGTGTACGGAGGACATCGCGATAACAGTGCCTTTCCCAGACAACTCCTGCATGCGTCGAGACTGGTCTTCAATCATCCCGTCACCGATCAACGTATGGATTATACTGCTGGTCTTTGGCCAGATTTTGCCAATGTGTTGAAGGAATTCGACTGCAATATACAAAAAGAGGCGGGACAGTGAATATTGCTGTGACCGGTGGTTTGGGTTCTGGGAAGAGTACGGCAAGCAGAATACTCGCGGTTGCAATATCAGCTGAGCATCTTGATACGGATCAGCTTTGCCGGCAGCAGATGCAGGAGGGAAAACTTGGGTTTGAAAGGTTTTGCAGGGTATTCGGCAACCGTTTTCTCTTCCCCAATGGCTCACTCAATAGGCAACGTCTTCGCCAGGCTGTGTTTACCGACAGTGGGATAAAACGGGAACTGGAGTCGATTTTGCACCCCTTGGTGCGAGAGGAGGTTGGTGACTATCACCTGCATTGTTGCGCTGCAGGGAAAGACCTGGTAGTGGAGGTTCCACTCCTCTTTGAGGTTGGCTGGCACCATGATTTTGCCGTGTGGGTGGTTGTACATGCTTCTGAAGAACTTTGCTGCAGCCGAGTTACAATTCGAGATGGTATGACGTCAGGGGAGATACAACGGGTCTTTGCTACGCAATTAGCTCTTTCGGAAAAACTGAAACTTGCCCATTTTGTCATTGATAACAGCGGGACATTTGTCAGTATGGTACAACAGGTTGCCTGGCTTGGCAAAAATCTTCCAGGGAGAGGTCACAACCTGACTAGTTGAATACTAGGGATAGCATAAGGAACCGTAACGAAATCAGAAAGAATGGCCAAGATATTTTGAGACTACTCCTAAAAAGCTTGACAGTAAAGGTGTGAATACGTATAAGAGAAACAATGATTTTGAAACTCACTCCCTGTCTTTGCTGAATCATCTCTTTGAATCCTGTTTATTACACTCCGCTCTGAGATTGTTGTGCCCGGAAAATAGTTACAGGACCATCCTCAGACTTCAAAATGTTTGATTCGTCACAGATCTGGTCATTTACGCCATTCTATTAATATTATCTGACCGACACACAGCACACAACGAGTACCATTGAAATTATAATTGATTTCCTTTGCTATGGATCGTGCTGCCTAGGCGTTCCTTGCAATGTGCGGTCTTGACGGAAATAATTAAATCCACACCGATGGCATGGCGAAGAGCCTGACGCGTCTTGGCGTCAACGGTGTTTCCCCATTATCCTGCCAATAATTCCAGAAAGGAGAAGTAGATTAATGAATCTGGCGGAACTTAAACTGATGAAAATCGGTGAATTGGTGGCGCTTGGCCGAACATTAAAGGTCGAAGGCTACAGTGCGCTACGTAAACAGGAACTCATTTTTGCAATTCTTAAAGCCCAATCCGACAAGGATGGAAAGATGCGCGGTAGTGGTGTCCTGGAAATACTGCCCGATGGTTTTGGTTTTCTCAGGGCTCCTGATTATAACTACCTGCCTGGTCCAGATGACATCTATGTCTCTCCCTCGCAGATACGCAGGTTGAATCTTCGCACCGGAGATACCATAGAAGGATTGGTACGCTCACCCAAAGAAGGTGAGAGATATTTTGCTTTGCTCAAGGTAGACAGTGTCAACTTCGATCCTCCTGAAGCATCGAAGCAGAAGACATTGTTTGGTAACCTCACGCCGCTTCATCCCAATGAGGCTTTCACTTTGGAGTGGCAGCCGGACAACATTTCCATGCGGATTATGGATATGTTTGCGCCCATTGGCAAAGGCCAACGTGGACTTATCGTTGCTCCACCGCGTACTGGTAAAACAGTCCTCATGCAGAAAATTGCTAACTCTATTGTGCGAAATCACAAAGAGGTCTACCTGATCGTTCTTCTCATTGATGAACGTCCGGAAGAGGTCACGGAGATGACCAGGAGTGTTAAGACCGCCGAGGTTGTTAGCTCGACCTTTGACGAACCACCTCAGCGCCACATTCAAGTTGCAGAAATGGTTATAGAAAAGGCTAAGAGACTGGTCGAGCATAAAAAGGACGTGGTGATTTTGCTTGACTCTATTACCCGGCTCGCCCGAGCCTATAACACCGTCACTCCGGCAAGTGGCAAGATTCTTTCCGGTGGTGTTGAAGCCAATGCTTTGCATCGGCCCAAACGGTTCTTTGGTGCAGCGAGAAATATCGAAGAAGGTGGCAGTTTGACCATTCTCGCCACGGCCCTTATTGAAACGGGGAGCCGGATGGATGAGGTAATTTTCGAAGAATTTAAGGGAACCGGCAATATGGAGCTGATACTTGACCGGAAGATGGCCGACAAACGAATCTTTCCGGCTATCGATCTCAAACGGTCAGGGACACGGAAGGAAGATCTTCTCATTAAGGCGGATGCCCTTAATCGGATTTGGATCCTTCGTAAACTCCTTAACTCGATGAATCCCGCCGATTGCATGGATTTCCTTATAGATAAATTAAAACTGCAGAAATCCAACGCTGATTTTCTTGATTCCATGAATACATAAGGTTTTCCACAAGCATGGAAAGATTCATTTTTTGTTGAAATAAATCGCTGTTTTGGTAATATACTTGTCTTGTGGTACAAAATTACTCTCAATATCATTAAAATTTGCTCACCCGCACGGGTGATGGAGGAATAGAAACTATGAAGGACGGAATTCATCCTGAGTATCATACAATCAATGTGGCCTGCGCTTGTGGCAACACAGTAGAAGTAGGGTCGGTAATGAAAGAGATGAAAGTTGAGATCTGCTCAGCCTGTCATCCATTTTTTACCGGTAAACAGAAGCTTATCGACTCGGCGGGGCGCATTGAAAAATTCAAACAGCGTTATGCTCAGCATTATGCCAAATTAGGAAAGGAAAAATCCTAGGCCGTTGTAAAAAAATAACATGGCCAAAGGAATGCCCGGAACGGCATAAAGAGCCGTAACAAAATGGGTTGAAATGGTCAGGTTATTTTGTAACGGCTCCTAAGCATTTATATCCGGTGTCGGTTCTTTCTCCGACAAGCAGTGAATTCTCAATGAGGTCCACAACGATGCGTGCCATGGTTGTGGACTTTTTTCTTTCTCTTTTTCCCGGTTCAGAAGGCAAGCTATGTTTGAAAGATTTGCTGACCTTGATGATAAAATATCTCATCTTGAAGGTCGGCTGTCCGATCCGCAACTGGTAAACAACCAAAAGGAATATCAAAAGGTTGTTCGCGAACACGCTCATCTGATTAAACTTAACGCCAAGTATCGGGAGTACAAGAAGGTTCAGCTGGAAATCGCCGATAACAAGGCAATCCTTTTTGATGAATCAGAAGACCAGGAAATGAAAGATCTGGCCAAAGCTGACCTTGAGGAACTGGCGGACAAAGAGAAGGAACTCGATCAGGAGATGAAGATCATTCTTCTTCCCAAGGATCCCAATGACGATAAAAATATCTTTCTTGAAATCAGAGCGGGGACCGGAGGGGACGAAGCGGCACTTTTTACCGGAGATCTCTTCAGAATGTATAGCCGCTTCGCTGAAAATATGGGTTGGCGGGTTGAGATCATGAGTTCCAACCCCATTGGTATTGGCGGATTTAAAGAAATCATTGCCCTTATCAGCGGTGAGCAGGTCTATTCAAAGCTCAAGTATGAAAGCGGTGTCCATCGAGTGCAGCGGGTACCTGAGACGGAAACTCAGGGGCGGATCCACACTTCGGCGGTCACTGTGGCAATTTTACCGGAAGTCGATGAGGTTGAATTGAATATTGATATGAACGAATTGAAATTTGATGTCTTCCGCTCTTCAGGGCCGGGTGGCCAATCGGTTAATACAACCGACTCTGCCGTGCGAGTCACCCATCTGCCGACAGGTCTTGTGGTCATTTGTCAGGATGAAAAATCGCAACATAAAAATAAGGCCAAGGCACTGGTTGTACTGCGTGCGCGATTGCTCGATCAAATGGAACGAGAACGCCACGACAAGATTTCCCAGGATCGAAAAAGCCAGGTCGGCAGCGGCGACAGAAGTGAAAGAATTCGCACCTACAACTTTCCCCAGGGACGCATGACCGATCATCGAATCAACCTCACTCTCTATAAGCTTGATTCCATAATAAGCGGCAAAATTGAAGATGTCATTTTCCCACTTATTGCTCATGATCAGGCCGAAAAACTGAAAAGTATTCAATAAGAGAACATCGGGTGTCTTTGCTGTCTTCTTTGACTTCTTCTCAAGTGTTATAACTACGGCCTTGGGTACAAAATACAAAACATGCGTCTTTCGGAACTCCTTCAACTAGCTGCCGGTGAACTTGAGCTTGCAGGGATTGAGGAATTCGCCCTCGAAGCCCGACTGCTCCTTGAGGCCTGTCTGGGGAAATCGCGAACCGAAATATTCCTTCTAGGGCAAGCCGACGTGGCTGAGGCAGAAAAAAATACATTTCTCGGTTTCATTAGTCGTAGAAAAAAGAGAGAGCCGGTCGCATATATTCTAGGAGAGCAGGAGTTCTGGTCAATGCCATTTTGGGTTTCTCCGGCCGTCCTCATCCCGAGGCCGGAGACGGAGTTTCTTCTTGATCGGGTTTTGGCTCTTGTCGATCCGGAAAATTTGACAAAAGGCGCTCTGCTGGATCTTTGCTGCGGTAGCGGAGTGATTGCTACCGTACTTGCCAAGGAAACCCGGAATAGAATTATCGCCTCAGATATCTCGCCCTTGGCACTGGAGGTCACCCGATCCAACCTCCATCGCCACGGCTTGGCGGAGAGAGTGGCATTGGTCGAGGCTGATCTCTTTTCCGCTTTCCGCTTGCGGCGTGATTTTTCCCTCATTGTATCGAACCCGCCGTATGTGAGTCATTTTGAACTTGAAAATAACCTGGAACCCGAGGTCGCCAAACATGAGCCAAGGCTTGCACTGGATGGGGGGGTAGGTGGCATGGATTTCATCCTGAGAATATGTCGGGAAGTGCCGAAATTGCTGTGCTCCGGAGGACAATTGTTCATGGAAATTGGTGCAGATCAGGGTGACGCGGCGCGTTTACTCTTCACAGAAGTGTCGAAAGAATCCCTGCCATTTGAAAAAATTGATATACTCCTCGATTATTCCGGTCGAGAGCGAGTACTACATGCCAGAATGGCGCAATAATATAAAAGGAACAACGATGGAGAAACTGGTCATTGAAGGTGGGAGACGGCTGCAAGGTGAGGTAAGAATAAGTGGCGCAAAAAACGCCGCTTTGCCTTTAATGGCCGCCACACTGTTGACGCCGGGACGACATATTCTGCGCAATGTCCCGGATCTGCGTGACACTCGGACCTTTATCCGGCTTCTGGCCAATCTTGGGCTCAAAAGTGAGCGCCACGGCGACGTTCTGATTTTGGACTCGACCCATTTGGTACACGCCGAAGCGCCCTATGAGCTTGTGAAAACCATGCGCGCCTCGGTGTTGGTGTTGGGGCCCTTGCTGGCCAGGCTGGGAAAGGCCAAAGTGTCAATGCCCGGGGGCTGTGCTATAGGCGCAAGACCGATCAATTTTCACATTATGGGGTTGGAGCGTCTGGGTGTTACCTGCAAGCTTGAGGGTGGCTATGTTGATGCTCACATAGACGGACCGATGCTGGGTAGTGTCATCTATTTCGATGTTCCTTCCGTTACCGGCACCGAAAATCTGCTTATGGCCGCTGTCTTGGCGAAAGGGACAACGGTTCTCAAAAATGCCGCCCGTGAGCCGGAGGTCGGCAACCTCGTAGAAATGTTGAACAAGATGGGAGCGAGAATTGAGGGTCGCGACACGGACAGACTCACTATCCATGGAGTGAAAGAGCTTATTCCCGCTGATTGTACCATCATTCCGGATCGGATCGAGACTGGAACCTATCTTATAGCCATAGCCGCAACCGGCGGTTCCGGTACGGTCACCGGTTGCAATCCTGCCCATTTGCCGTCTCTTCTTGAAAAACTCCGCAGTGCCGGTCTGCTCATCGGCGAAACCGAGAATTCAATCAGCATTAGCTGGCCGTCGCCACGGCAAGAATTACCGATTCTGGGCAGCGTCGATATCAAGACAATGCCCTTTCCCGGCTATCCAACCGATCTGCAGGCACAGTATATGGCGCTTATGACGCTTAGCTCTGATATCTGCGTGATAACCGAGACAATTTTTGAAAACAGGTTCATGCATGTGGCTGAACTGCAGCGAATGGGTGCCAAAATCAGGGTTGATGGCCATTCCGCAGTCGTTTCGGGCCGAGGAATGAACGGTTTGTGCGGTGCACCGGTCATGGCCACCGACCTGCGAGCCAGTTCATCACTCGTTATTGCCGGGCTTGCTGCCTCTGGGCGGACTGACATTTCGCGTATCTACCATCTGGAACGTGGCTATGAAAATCTGGTGGAGAAGCTTACCGGTTTGGGTGCTCGCGTATGGAAAGAGCAAGAGTAGGTGGGATGCCGGCATGATGTGATTTGCCAATGACATCGCTCAGCACCCTTTTTAGAAAATGGGTGTGAAGTAGGGTACAATTTTGGTAAATTCTCGTATGTCGGAAGAGATAATACCGGAATGAATTGATCAAGTTGCTTCAACACCCGGAAAACTGATACTTTGGAGTGTGGTTAATAAGATGACAATGACTTTTTCCAAGAACCGGTCGCTGGAATTCATAAAGAAAGACAAAAAACGAATAGCTCTTGCCGGAGTGGTCGTTGTTGTCACACTCTTTGTCACTAGCGGTATTTTTCTTCAAAAAACAAGACGATTGCCAAAGGAATCCCAGCCCCCGTCCGCCCAAAAAACTGTGGAACTCAAGCTCCAACAGAAGAATGACGGTGCTGCGCCAAGCGAGGAAGCCCAGCAATCAGCCTCTTTTTCTCTCACACCTTTGCCTGCTGATCTTTTACAGCAGCTGACTTCTTTGGAGAATTTAAACGAGGATGTGATGGTGGCCAAATATGCGGGGCTGCGGGTATTGTGGCCGGCTTATTATTTTACTCTGCAAGCGACCACCGGCAGCATAGCCACCCTTGTGCTGGATGTAGCCGAAGACGGTTTTGGAATAGTGATTGAGAGTGATGTGGACACCTCGGCATATCCACAACTTCGGGACCTGGATCCGGGGAAAAAGCTCTGGATTGGTGGTACGATACTGACTGTTGACCGCTCTGGAACGGGCACCGTCTATTTGAAAACCGAGCATCTCAAGATCGGCGACGATCCAATGGTCCCTGCGAATCGGCCGCCGGCAAACTGAAAGACATCCATTAAGGTGTGTCAGGGATTGGCAGGCTATTGGGGCAATGGGAGGGTGAGAGTGAAAATTGCCCCGCCGTTCCGACCACAGCCGACATCGATTGAGCCCTGATGCTCAGTCAACGTTTGTTTCACGATCGCCAGTCCAAGCCCGGTACCTTCTGGCCGTGTTGTAAAAAAAGGATCAAAAATTTGTTCTTGTATATTCTCGGCAATACCTGGTCCGTTGTCATGGATTGAAATTTTTATCACCTCTTGCTGCACCCCATCGTTGAATTCCCGTGCCTGAATGGTGATGTGTTCTTTGCCGGGCGGGCAGAAAGCCAAGCCATTCAGGATGAGATGGGTAAATACTGTGAACATCTCCTTCTCATCTGCCCAGATGTCAACGGTTCGGTCAAAATCGCAGAGTATTTGTGCCGAATCCGGCCATGCCGGATCAGCCGTGCAGACTTGCAGCACCTCCTCAATACAGCCATGAAGCGAAAACCAGCTACACTTGGCAACCTCCGGTCGGGAAAACCTTAAAAAATCTGCAATGGTTTCAATGAGGCGATTGGATTCCCTGAGGATGATGGTGGTCAATTGGAAATTACTATAATTCTCTGAGCTCCCAGATGAGAATTCCTTGGCAAGAACTTGTGCTGATCCCGAGATTGCCGTCAGGGGGTTACGAAAATCATGGGCGATACTCGCACTCATCATGCCGATGGCTGCGAGTTTTTCCGTCTGTCTGACCTGGCGCTCCAATTGTTCAATTTCACTGATATCTTTCAAGGTGATTATTTTGTGCGGCGGCTCCTGGGCAGACGGATCGGTTTGTGAGTGCTCAATATTTATGTAGGAATAGCCGATTCGCACCTTATTGCCGTCATTTCTGATAAAATCGGTGGTCAACCGGTTGCTGCGTCCCGATAGATCAAGACTTGGAAAAGTTGCTTGCAGTTTTTGGCCGATAAGGTCGGTGTGCTGCAATTCAGTGATTTTCTTTACGGCGTTATTCGCTGAAGTTATATGGTGATTCGCATCGATAGTAATAATTCCGATGGGGATATTGTCAAAAATTTGTTTGTACAGGATGGTGAGCTGATCAAAACTTTTAAGAGAGTCAGAAAGGGCATGTTCGGTTCGCATAAGGCGCAAACCGAAGAGAGCACTGAGAACCGCGGCGAGGAAGAAGGTTAGTCCCTGGACTGCAAAATGGTTAAAGATAATCATCGGATTCGGCGATGCTTCCCACAGATACTCGCGTAAATATTCCGGGTACAGGCCGTATGCTTCGAAAAAAAGCATGGTTCCGTACAGGAGGGTTGCCGATGCAGCGGCAACGAGGCCTCCTTTTCTAGGGAGAAGAAGACCACCGGCAACGATGGGGAAGAAGAAAACCGAAGTGAAAATTGATCGTGAAGAGCCGGAAAAGAAAACCAGGAGTGCGACAAAAAAGGTGTCGAGGAGATTTTGCGCGAAGCCGAATTTGCGCAGATTTCCTTCATAAATGAGGAGGAAAAATGCCGAGAGTATGGTGGCGAGAAAGACCAGAAGGAGCAACAGGATAAGCAAATTGGTCGGCAGAATGATGACATCAATCTGGGCGCCACGGCACACATAACTGATGACCAGTAGGAGTGTGTAAAGAACAATACGCAGAAAAAGCATCCACAGCAGTTGGTTCCTGAGAATCTGGTCGAGGCTGATGGTGTCGCGGGCACGTCCGATGAGGGTGGAAAGATCCATATAGTCAGCTCAAACCGTATTTTTTTACTTTGTAGCGCAAGGACCGAAAGCTGAGTTGCAAAAGTTCGGCGGCCCGCATTTTTGAATTGTTGGTTTTTTTCAGGGTGTGGGATATGAGCCGTTTTTCCAGATTATCGATAATTTTTTCAATACCCATATCAAAGAGTTCTTCTTCACTGGCGGCTGCCTGGAAAAGGCTGGTATACTCATTGCTGTCCGTTTCCGACCCTCTGGGCTTGGTTTTTCCGGAAAATGTCAAACTCTCAGGGAGAATAATATTCGATCCCGCCAGGGCAACGCCCCGCTCGATAACGTTTTCCAGTTCCCGGACGTTTCCTGGAAAGTGGTAATTCATCAGAACTTGTAAGCCATAGGAAGAGATTTCTTGCACTTCTTTTGCCAGCAGCCGAGAGTATTTTTTCAGGAAGTGGTCAACCAGCATCGGCACATCCTCCTTTCTCTCTCGCAAAGGAGGCACTCGCATTGGGACAACGGCCAAGCGGTAAAAAAGATCTTCCCTGAATCGGCCCTCACGAATTTCATCTTCGAGCACTTTGTTGGTTGCGGCAATTATGCGGACATTAATTCGTTTCGAACGCGTTCCGCCAACGGGTTTAATCTCGCGTTCCTGCAAAACCCGCAATAGCTTTGTCTGAATAATTGGAGTCAATTCACCTATTTCATCAAGAAAAGCCGTGCCGTTGTCGGCTTCGTTGAAGAGGCCGGATTTATCACATATTGCTCCGGTAAAAGACCCCTTGACGTGGCCGAACAACTCGCTTTCCATCAGATCTTCGGGGATGGCACTGCAAGTAATTGGAACAAAGTTCTGATCGGCAACTTTGCTGTGTTTATGAATGGCCTTGGCCACCAATTCTTTGCCGGTTCCCGATTCCCCATAGATTAAGACGTTAGCAGGTGTCGGGGCTACCCGTTGAATCATATCATAGATTTTTAACATTTCTCGGCTATTACCGATTATTTCCGGAAATGCGTTGCTCAGGTCCTCGGGCTTTTTTGTTTGCTGAATTTTATTCGTGGCTGATTCTATTACCGATTTAATCTCGTCAACGTTAAATGGTTTAGTGATATAATCAAAGGCCCCATTTTTCATTGCCAACACGGCATCATCGGGAGAAGCGAAGGCGGTAATCATGATTACCGGCAGGTCGGGAGATTCCCCTTTAACCGCTTCAAGAAGTTCAATGCCGGTCATGCCGGGCATACGAATATCGCTGACAATAACATCTACCTGTTGGTTGTCGAGGATATCAAGAGCCCTTTTACCACTTTCGGCAACGGCTACTTTATGACCTTCCTTTTCCAGAAGGATCTTGAGGAAATCCCGCATACTTCGTTCATCATCGACGATCAATACCGAGGCCATGGGCACCTTCTTACGATTCTTGCTACATTGGTCTAAAATTTTATCTGGCCTGTTGGTGCATCATCGAAAAAACAAGCAGACAAAATCATCAAAAATCTTTTCAAGATTCATGGAGTTCGGAAGTGTCGCCATACTATGGCGATCGAGGAAGATCGCTCAGATGCTTCCTCCTCGTGATTTTCAACCAGAGGCCCCTCACTGATAATATCGTATAGTGAGACAAGAGACAAGAAGGGGATAGGGGAGGCGGTGATAAACTATATGATTCTGTTCAGATGGCAAAAAAAAACTTGGCGATAGATGAGGGATTGCCTTAAACGAGAACCGTGCGGGAAAGAAACGGTAGGCAGCCGGATCATGCGGCAAAGGTACGAATTCATTCGGCAAGGGAGGTGGCCAATGTTCTTGCTGAAACGGTGAAGAACTTTATCTCACTTACCTGGGGATCTTTTATACTGTCGCTCAGATTCTCTCTGAGATCCTCTTGCAACTGTCTGAGAGTCAGTGCATCGTGCAGGATTTTATCCTGGAGCGAGTCACTCTCTAAGACTCTTTCAGTGTGATGCAATAAGGTACAGATTTCAGCTATCATTGGTTCGCTGGCCCCAACTTTTCTTAATATTGCTTGGGCTGCAGCGAGACCGGTGTCGTGGAGATAAGCGGCACAAAGCAAAATTGCCAGATGGCCACCCTCGGCCTTACTAATATTCTCAGCGAATCGCGCCGTAACAGTAGCTTGGCGGATACGTTTGAAATCAGTCTGGAAAAATCGCTTCATTTCTACGGCCACCTTGTCTTTAAGGAGATTGTCTCGGGCTCCGGCAAAGTCATCCGGCAGGGCGCCCAGGCATTGTTCCGCATACGGGCAGTAGGCGGCACAACCAAAATCCATCTTCGGGTTGACGAAGCGATGGCCACAGTTGCCACACTTTCTGCTGGTATCATCTTTATAAAATTCAACTGTGGTGTTGCATTTGGGACACTGTACATCGAAAATGGCGCTTGCTTTCCAATATTTCATATCCTGGCCGGGGCATTTCATGGACACTCTCCTTTGTGATATTAGTGAGAAATAACGGGATTACCGGCCCGATTTCTTCGCATGTAGAAGGTCAATTATGATAAAGTGTACTCCCACCCGCCCTTTCTGGCATTGATCTAGGTCAAGACTGGACCTTCTCAGTATCATTGAGAAAGATTCTTTGAAAGGACAAAATGGTGAAGCTTCAATGCGCAAGGAAGGGGACTTCACGGGGAGATACACTCCCCGTGAGAATGGAATATCTCAGGTTATGCGGGGCAAAAGTCAGACATTAGCTTATCTATTGCCAAAACGGAGGGGGCGTTCTCCGGCAGTTCGAGCAAAGAACGACGTTCCATGTCGAATTCAAGGAGGGCCGGGTCGTGGGGAATGATGCCGGCGATTGGTAACCCTATTTCCGCAACTTCTGCCATAAAGGCATCACTGAGCTTTTCCGGTCCACGGGTGACGACAATAGCAAGTTTTTTTACATCCAGCTTCAAGCCGGCAAGCATCTGGTTGATCCTGCGCACTGCTCGCAGACCTCTTAAGGAATAATCAGTGACGAGAAAAAGAACATCTACCTGACCACTGGTCCGTCTGCTCAAATGTTCCATTCCCGCCTCGTTGTCGACCACCGTATATTTGTAATGGCTAGCCAGTTTATCGGTGAAACGGTTAAGAATATTGTTGACCATGCAATAACATCCTTGACCCTCTTGCCGCCCCATGACCAGGAGATCAAACTTTGGTTTTTCGATAAGCGCTTGTTCGATAAGGGTTTCAAGGTAATTGATTTTGTCCATCCCTGAAGGGATACCTTGTGGATCTTTCATGTAGGTTTCTCGAATTTCACCAATGGTGGTGGTGACATCAAGCCCCATTGTTTCTCCAAGATTGCTGTTGGGATCTGCATCAACGGCAAGAACCGGAGTTTTTCCATTTGCCCCGAGATAGCGGACGACAAGTGTTGCTACGGTGGTTTTGCCAACCCCGCCTTTACCTGCAAACGCAATGACTTTACTCATATCTTTCTCCGTCGAAATGGCATGTTACCAAAAATAAATGCTCATATACCTCGCCATAATGGCGAGCTGATCAGGCCAATATCAATCTCGCACAAATGTAAACATCTTCCGATAAAAAAAAAGAAAAAACCACCCGAGCAGCAAAGATGATGGGGTGGTTTGTGTGGGCGGATTTTTGAGAACCTTATAATACGTTCATCAGGCTGCGACTTTTGCTTTCTTCTTTTTTTTCTCCTCAACTGGAGGACCAAGGAGACTTTTGAGTCGCTGGATATCTTCAGGAGAGATGGTGCTATTGGCGGCGATTGCCAATTTGTGCTCATCAATGCCGAGACAAAGCCCGAGAAGCTGGGGGAAGAGGAGTACCGGAAGAAGTCTTTCTCCCGAAGCCTCTGAGAGGATGTTTTTTTGTGTGGTATCGAACTGGAGATGGCAATAGGCACAGATAGGGGTAATAAAATCGGCACCGGCTGCCTGGGCCACAGTAATTTTTTCCTTGAGCAGCTTATGCGAAAGATCATTGTTGATGCCGGCTAGTGCAGCCCCGCAGCATTCAAGTTTTCCGCGCCAATCAAGGCTTTTCGCGCCGGTAGTATGGAGCAGTTCCTCGGTGATTCGGGGCACGAAGGAATCGTCAAAGTGGGTTATTTCCCTTGGTCGGAGGATATGACATCCTTGGATCACCGAGATGTTGAGGCTGGTAAAGGCATTGACCCGCTGAGCCTTGATTTTTTCCGGGCCTACCTCCTCGTAGAGTACCGTAAGGTAATGTTTGACTTCGGCTGTGCCTGAATAATTTAGGCCCTCTTTGGCGAGAATGGTATTCAGTTCTGCCATGAGCTGGCGGTTTTTGCTCATGACGTTTTTGGCTTTCTGCAGGCTGGCAAAACAGCAATTACAGATGACCAGAATATCTAATCCTCTTTTTTCGGCAATGGCGAGATTTCTGACTGAAGGCAGAATATATGCCATTTCGTCGACATTGCGGGCAGGGTATCCGCAACAGTTGAATTCCGGAATGACTTCAAGCTCTATAGCAAATTTAGCGAAGACCGCCGTTGTTGATGTTGCATACTGTTGAATGCGTATAGGGATATTGCAACCCTGAAAAAATGCGTATTTCATGAGTTCGCTCCTGCTTCGATTTTGTTGAGGGCGCCGTTCTTTAAAGTGTAGAAGATGTCACAGAGTTCGACCTGATTCGGACAATGTTCCTGGCACAGATAGCAGGTGGAACAACTCCAGATCATCTGTGCTCCCATGGCAAGTTCGCTGTTGCCGATTCCGAGGCTGAACATGATTTGATGGGGCAACATTCCCAAAGCTTCTGTGGGGTTATCGTAGCTGCGTACCACCGGACAGATGTTGGTGCAGCGTTGGCACGAGAAGCATCCTCGAAAGGTAGTGTTGCCGATATCCTTGGCTTTACTAAGCGTTATCGGTGATGCCATATCGGTAAGATGCTGGAAACTCTTCTTGAAAATGTCGGTCACTTTTTTCAACGCCTGCAAATGATCATCGACGAAGTTCTGCGCCAGGGCTAGCGGGAAAGAGAAGTGGCTGAGCATCGAGGTCTCCGGCATTCCTTTCCCAAGCAAGGCATAGCGTGAGCTGACGAACAGTTCCTTTAGATTAATTCCCGATGGACAGACCGTAGTGCAGCGATCACAACTGGTACAGACATACAGGCCCTGCTGCATACGCTTCAGAATGGCCGGGTCGGTTTCCTTGCCGGAGGCAATTTTTTTCAGATACTGAACCTTCTCCGATGGCAAGATGAAATCATTCTGAAAGGATTCATAAAACATGTTGGAGGAACACTCAAGGCTGCATGTTCCGCAATGGGTGCAGGCGGAGAGTCCAACCATCTGACGGGTGAGGATGTTTGCCGGCTCCTGCAAACGATCACTGGTGACGCTCTTGACGATCAAACTTACGGGAGCGGCCAGGATGTGAAACATCTTGCTGAAAGGCAGCCACGCTAAAAAAGTCAGGCAGGCAACAATATGCAGATACCAGAGGAGCGTGAGCGTCGCTGCATCGCCGAGAACCGCAAAGAATACTGGGGTGATTTTTGCCACGGTAAAACTGGCGAAAGCATTTCTGTTGGAAACGTGACACTCAATACAGCTGTCACCATTAATTTCCCTACCTTTGGCAACAAGTTCCGGTGCTGGAGGCAGTGTAACATTGGGAGAGATAAGGCCGTTTTCTTGAACCCAGAAGGCTTCGAGGGCCTTTCCGTCTTCCTCACCGGAGAATGAGGCATACTCATCCACCATGCTCTGGTACTTCGAAGGGGAGGCGATGTTGGCGCCTTCAAGGAGCATTCCGGAAAGGATAATGACACCCAAAAAAACCAGAGCCGCCCAGTCGCTGGCATAGGTTCTCAGTCGCTGGGGTTTGAGGGTTATACGGCGAAAGGCGGCTATTGCCACACCGGCAAGAACCATTACCCCGAAAAGATTGCGTAGAAATAGATAGGGGTTAAGGGTTGACTGATACCCTTTGAAAAGGGATTCGGTTACCACTGAATCCATGGCATGCATGAGAAGCAACAGGATAAAACCGGTAAAAATCAAGGCGTGCGCAATCCAGCGCAGAGAGCTTTTGTCGAAAATGCGTTTTTGGAAAAGCAGATCAACAAAAATCGACTTGATAATCAGAAAAATTTGAGCACTGAAAAGTGAGCTAAGAACGCCCTTCAGTGCTTCGGCCATTCTCCGGGCAGCAGGAGCGGCGGGGACGGCGGTGGGGTGCATGCCTTGGGAAAACCATATTGACAACCTGACGATGAGCCCAACCAGACAGACAACTGCAGATAAACCAAACAGTATATTAAAAATCATAACTAATTCTCTATACCCTCAGTCTTATTTCCATTCAGTGGAATGATTGTCGTTTTATCATTTTATGACTCTCTAAGCGCCTGCCGAATGTCAGACGGTAATCATAAAAGATGCCTATCGCCTCCTCCCTTCTCTTGCTGTGTATGCTTCTGCTGTTTGAATTGCCCGGTATAGTCCTCCCCGGCATATTTGCTATTTGATCACCTTTGGCGGGAAAGCAATGATTTAGGTGTGTGCATCGCCAAGGAATAACTCCTGGCCGCAAACCTGTATCATGGCAATTATTCAGAGATAACTGCCCCAATAGCAAAGAAAAACCTTCAGGAATATACCGTCTTTTATTGCCTCCGTCGAGCAGTCATTTACGTGGATAATAAAAAAAGGACCATATTCTTATGTTTTTTGGTTTTCAATGGCATCTTGTTATTCCGGGACGTATTGTAGTGTTTCGTAGTTTTCCGAGACAGTACTTTATAAAATATTTGGAGATGAAAATTATGGCGTTATTGCCTTTTGTTGGCGCTGCAAAGTATGTCCTGGATCCTGAATTGGCAAAAATTGTCAATATCTCTATGGTGTTGGAAATGCCCTTATTGTTGAAAGGTGAACCGGGCACGGGGAAAACCATGCTCGCCCATGCCGTTGCCGAGACCCTGCGGATGCCGCTCATCATTCTGAATGTCAAATCGAACATGAAACTCGTTGAAGCTTTGTATCAATACGATACCTTGACGCGGTTAAATGATAGCAGGTTTGGCGATTCCCAACGCAATGTCAGTAATATTTCGGAATACATCAAGATGGGCAAGATCGGTCAGGCCTTTGCCGCCGATGTCAGGTGTGTGTTGCTGATCGATGAGATCGACAAGGCGGAAACCGAATTTCAAGACGATATGCTTGATGTGCTCGATCAGATGCAATTTGATATCATGGAGACGGATGAAACTGTACGGGCAACCCACCGTCCGGTAATAATTATCACCTCCAATGCCAAAAAAGATCTCTCCGACCCTTTTCTCGGACGATGCAATTTTCATCATATAGCCTTTCCCGACCCGAAGATGATGCGCAATATTATTGTTGTACACTTTCCAAAGATCAGTAGCAAACTCACGGAAAATGCCATTGGAACCTTCTATGAGCTGAGAAACCTCGACGGCCTGGAGAAGAAACCGGCCACACGCGAGCTGATTAACTGGATACGAGCCCTGGCAAGCGATGCCGATTTCCAGGACGGTGAGCGGTTGAAAAAAGAGATTCCCTATTTAGGCGTTTTGTTTAAAAAAAGTGCCGATTACCAAAGGTCGGCAAACAGCGTGGTGAAGAAACGGTTTTTCTAAAGCGGGCTGACGCCCGCAACCCAAAGGCTATAATCCCTTCCCACAACAGAGGGGATAAGTACCTTACAGATTGATTTCTTGTAAAAAACAAGAAACCAATCTGTAAGGTACTAAACAGGGGACCCTATGTTTGTAAGCTTTTTTTATCAGTTGAAAGATGTGGGAATACCCGTAAGCCCGACATCTTTTCTTACCCTGCACAGGGCGATGCACTGCGGCTTGGTGAATTCGATCGATGATTTGTATACTGCGGCAAGAACGGTATTGGTAAAGAGTGAGAAATATTTCGACCTGTATGACCAGGTGTTTGCCCATGTTTTTGCGGGGGCAGAATTGCCCGCTGCCGAGGAAGATTCAACCTTTGATCTCATGGCGAGTGGAATGCTCCAGGAATGGCTTCAAAACCCCAAAAAACTTGCCGACGCACTTGGCCTTGATGAAAAAAAGCTAGCAAACATGTCTCCGGCCGAATTGTTGGAGTATTTCAAGGAGCGGCTCAAAGATCAACAAGGGCGACATGATGGCGGGTCCAAATGGATTGGAACCGGCGGTACATCTCCGGTCGGCCATGGGGGCTTTCATCCGGGCGGGTTGCGGGTAGGAGGGGTATCGGGAAGCCGTTCCGCCATCAAGGTTGCCGGAGAAAGGAGGTACAGAGAGTATTCGGGGCAGGGAGTATTGACTCGGAATTCCGTCGGCGAGGCCTTGAAACGGCTACGCAATTTGGTGCCCCAGGGCATAAAAGACCGATTGAATATCGACGCCACCATATATCGAACGATGAAAAATGGAGGTGAAATCGAGTTGGTCTTTGATCGAGGAGTCGTTGATCGCCTGAAGGTTATCTTGGCCATTGACAATGGCGGGTGGTCCATGGAACCCCATGTGGAACTGGTGCAGACCCTGTTCAGTTATGCAAAATCGCAATTTAAAGATTTAAAAACCTATTATTTCCATAATACCATCTACGATCTGCTGTGGGAGGATGCGGCGCGCTATAAACGGCCGATTGCCATTGGCGATTTTGTTCGACTCGACCCGGATACCCGGTTGATCATCGTCGGTGATGCCAGCATGGCGCCGTATGAATTGATGTCAACCGATGGCTCCATCTATGCCTTTGAGCGTAGCGGTAAGCCCTCAATTCAACAACTCAGGTTTCTCGCCGAAACTTTTCCACGGGCCATCTGGCTGAATCCCATTGCCGAAAACCACTGGTCATATACCCAGTCGGTGAATGTCATCCGCTCCGTCTTTCCGATGTATGAATTATCTTTGGATGGATTAGAGCAAGGAGTACGCTCTTTGATGGGTAGATAAATTGTCGTGCTTGTCAAGGTTGGCGAAAAAGAAGGTGACATTTTCGCCATCGGAATTACTGTCTGGTTGCCCCAAACGGCATCATTTTTTACCAAAAATAAATAAACAGGTATCACGTATGTCGCAATTTAAACCGAATTGTCTGCCGCTTCTCATCGGCAGTTTGCCCATTAGCAATCATCAGACAGCCACCGATCTGATTTTTCAATATACCCCCGACATTCCCCTTTGGCCACAGCTGCCTATGTATAAAAGTGAAGGCATGATGCAGCAGTTTCTGCCTGGATTGCCGTGCGTCAGAGAGGTTGATGGAAAGACCTTCATCGATACGAAAAGCAATACCTGTGAAGAGGAGATGCTGGCCTTCTACGAGGAGTATCTTGGTGTAACTGAGGGTTCGGCCTCTCTTGAGGAATCACGGTTTCAGCTGGCCCGTGAGGCGGCTCCCGGATTTTACACGTTTTTAGAGCAAGCGAGCATGCAAAAGGACACGCTGGTTGCGCTTAAAGGGCAAACAACTGGGCCGATAACCTTTTGTACCGGTTTGGTTGATGAGACCGGAAAGGCGATATTTTACAACGATCAACTGCGAGATGCAGCGGTCAAGCATTTGGCGATGAAGGCCAGGTGGCAGACCAGGAAAATGGCGGAAATCTGTGGCCGGACCATCATGTTCTTCGATGAGCCAGGACTTGCGGGTCTTGGCTCATCGGCATTCATCACTATAACGCGTGAAGAGATTGTAGCCTGCCTGTTCGAGGTTTTCCATGCGGTTCGGGCCGAAAAAGGCCTGACAGGAGTACATGTCTGCGCCAACACCGAATGGTCGGTGGTGTTTGAATCCGGTGTGGATATCGTCAGTTACGATGCATATTCCTATTTTGACAAACTCATTCTCTACCCCGAGCACCTGGTGAAAATTTTCGCAGGCGGAGGCATTCTCGCCAGCGGTATCGTCCCGACGGCTCCGGAGTTTATTGATATCGAGAGTGCCGATTCTCTGGTGGCTAAATGGTTCCGACAGGCCGAGCAGCTACAGGCGATCGGCATTGAAAGAGAAAAGATTTATAGTCAGACGCTGATTACACCCAGTTGTGGCACCGGTGCGGTATCGAAAGCTCATGCCGAAAAGGTGCTTGATCTCACCAAGGCAGTCTCGGAAAAGATTCGGGCAAATTATTCATGAGGTGCCTTCTTTTGGCATTTTCTTCGGGTGTTCAAGTGACTGACCCCGAGGAGTTTCCGGTCCTAAATTATCGGCAATGAGACGGATCTTTCCGGCAACCCTCATTTTTTTTATTTGATTTTCCCGATGTCCGGCCGTTGCCCGAGAAGGTGCCGATTCGCTGTGTACTAGGGTAACCGGTCGCCGGGGTCGGGTATATTTAGCCCCACCTCCCGGAGAATTGTGTTCGGCAATACGTCTTGCCAGGTCGGTGGTTATACCTGTATAGTACGACCCGTCCCGGCAACGGATAATGTATACAACCCATGATGTTTGCAGGGGCAAAATGTGTTGATCGCTATTTTGCATTGGGCCGATCGTATCGAGTCAAAAGGGAAGGGGGCATGACAATGGATTTTTTGCCGCTGACCATCTTGTCAAAACCCCTTGCAAATGGTATTGAAGTCAGTTCCAAACAATGAGGCGGTGAGCAGTTACTCTATATGATATATGCCATATGAACTCGCAGAACGGTAGTGTAAAACTCGAAAAACAGGCGCTCACTGAACATTTGCGCGAATTACGTTCGTGTCTGATTGTATCGTTGGTGGCCGTCTTCGTCGGTTTTTGTCTTTCCTATTCGATCATTCAGCCCATTGGAACCTGGTTCTTCAAACCTCTGGTCGAGGTTCTGCCGGCAGGCACTACCTTGATCTTTACCTCTTACCAGGAAGGGTTTTTTTTTACCTAAAGCTCGCCCTGGTCTGTGGGGTGCTGGTATCGTCGCCGGTGATTTTTTCACAGATCTGGCGGTTTGTTGCCCCCGGACTCTATCGTCATGAGAAGAAGGTGCTGGTTCCGTTCACCCTCCTCTCCTCTTGCTGCTTTATCGGTGGGTCGGCTTTCGGATATTTTGTCGTCTTCCCACCCGCCTTTAAATTTCTCGTAGGTTACAACAACGAATTTCTTACTTCCCTGCCGGCGGTGAGCGAATATTTTGACTTGGCCACCAGGTTGCTTTTGGCTTTTGGTGTGATCTTTGAAATGCCTATCTTCATGGTCTTCCTAGCTAAAACAGGGATGGTTGATGTTGCCTTCCTCAACCGGCATAGGAAATATGCCATTCTCATAAATTTCATTGTTGCCGCCATCCTCACCCCCACCCCGGATGTCGTTAACCAATTGATGATGGCGATACCTCTCATGGTGCTTTACGAGATCAGTGTCGTTGCGGTTTGGCTTTTTGCCGGAAAAGGCTTCGTTGGCTTCAGCAAATCGCTTCCCGACAGTGAAAAGATATCGGAATAAAAGAGTTTCCGTTCTGGATTTCTTTTTTTGCTTGGTTTATAAAATAGAGAGGATTTCAATAATTGATTTTCTCTAAATTTTCTTGTTAGTAATCCTGCTTTTCTAGTTGGAGAAAAAACGGAAAAATACATCCGGAGGTGTTTTATGGGAATGAATGCAGAATATGAAAAGTTGCTTCAAATTGGTCGGCCGCCGAATATTACCAAACGGTTCCCTCATTCGAAGGCCTTGATTGTCAGCGGCAAGGTCATTGACCGTGCCCTGCTTGCCAAGGGCAAGGCCATGACCATTGCCGCCAACGGTCGCAATAGCTTCGTTATCCGCGGAGCCCTGCAGGCCGCCCAGCGCGCTGATGCGGCACTGATTATTGAGATTGCCCGGTCGGAGGGCAACTATTGTCCGGTCAATTCCTATAATATGGCGATGTACGTCGACGCCATATGCAATGAACTGGGCATTACGGTCCCGGTGGCAATCCATGCCGACCATTACGGCATTAAAAGTGAGGCCGATCTTCCTTTTGCAAAAATGGATATTCCGGCGATGTTCGCTGCCGGAATAACTTCTATCGCCGTCGATGCCTCGCACATGCCGGATGATTTGAATCTGCTGGCAAATATCGAACTGAGCAATTTTATTCCGACCTGGGCAGGTCTTGAAACGGAGGTCGGTGAAATAAAAGGAGATCAGGGTCTGTCGACGGTTGACGATGCCTCGTTTCTCATCAAGGGACTGAATGCCAACGGTATATTTCCCGATTGGATCGCCTTGAATAACGGATCAACCCACGGCCTTGAGGCAAGCGGTCAGGGCATCCAGGTTGACCTCACCGCTACAATCCACAAAGCCCTCGAACCCTATAAGGTTTCCGGCGCTCAGCATGGAACATCCGGTAATAATTCTGATAAACTCCGAGCAATTGCCAGTCAAACCAATACTACCAAAGCCAATGTCGCCACCGCCCTGCAAATGGTGTCCTGGGGGGTGGAGGTCAACGATTACGGCAATGCCATCCTCGATCCAGACGGCAATTTTATCAAGGTCAAGGGACAAGGGATGAGCGAGGAAATGTGGCAGAAAATGGCCGCCCATGCTGCAAAAATCGGCTGGAAAGGTGGCAATTATAAAAATCTCAATCTGCCATTTGAACCCTTGCTGCTTTCCCAGACAAAAGAGGTGCGGGAGCGCATGAGTAAAGGAGTTGAGGATTTTGTTTACAAGATTCTCACCCGGGTCTTCAATGCGGAAGGCACCGCCGTTTTAGCCAAAGAGGCTATTTTGCAGGCGGGTTCCTATGATTTGGGTCCGAAGGGCACGCGCCTTGAAGATCCGGCGCGATGGACCAGGGAAAAAATCATTGCCAGGGCGAAAACGCTTGCCAGTGATAAGGGACCGGAAGGCGATTATGATGATTGACCGTGCCTGAGAAATATTGCCAACCGGCGAAACGAAAGAAATATCAACGTACAACTCAAAGCAAAGAATAATGAAAAAAATACTGATCACCGGCGCGGCCGGCTTTATCGGCGCGCATTTGGCGCAGAAACTGATTGCCGGCGGCGCTGAGGTTGTCGGCCTGGACAATATCAATGATTACTATGATCCGCAACTGAAGAGGGACCGGATGGCAGCCCTCGCGGCAGGACCGATGTTCACGCACATTGCCATTGATCTCGCCGATCGGGACGGTGTTGCCAAGCTTTTTAAAGAATACCGTTTTGATGCAGTGGTAAACCTTGCCGCCCAGGCCGGAGTGCGCTATTCGCTGATCAATCCGCATTCCTATGTCGACACCAATGTGGTTGGTTTTGTTAATATTCTCGAAGGATGTCGGCACTCAGGGGTGAAGCATCTGGTCTACGCATCATCCAGTTCCGTTTACGGTGCCAACATCAAGATGCCGTTTTCGGTGCATGATAATGTCGATCACCCGGTTTCATTGTATGCCGCCTCAAAAAAAGCCAATGAATTGATGGCCCATACCTATAGCCATCTTTTTAAACTGCCGACTACCGGGCTACGGTTTTTTACCGTTTATGGTCCGTGGGGACGGCCAGATATGGCCTTGTTTTTATTTACCAAGGCGATCCTTGAAGGTCGTCCCATCGACGTCTTCAATAACGGTAATATGGAGCGGGATTTTACCTATGTCGATGATATTGTCGAAGGAGTGTACCGAGTTATTCATCAGGTTCCGGAAGGCAACCGGGAATGGCGAAGCGACAGCCCTGATCCGGCTTCCTCTTACTGCCCGTATCGAATTTATAATATCGGCAATAATAATAAAGAAAAACTGTTACGCTATATTGAGGTTCTTGAAACGGCCCTGGGGAGGAAGGCGGAGAAGAATTTCCTGCCGATGCAGCCGGGCGATGTCCCGGCCACCTTCGCCAATGTCGACGATCTGGTGAAGGATTTTAACTACAAACCGGGAACCACCCTTGAATACGGGATTGGTAGATTTGTCGAGTGGTATAAAAACTACTTCAAAGTCTGATATTTCGGGAACTTCCTGAAAAAAAGGCCGGTCCGTTAATGAACGGCGCCGGCCTTTTTTATTGGGTTTGTTGCCGGAGCTCTTCCCTCCCCGTCAGTTTGATTGCCGCTCGAATAATTGATGATACATCTATATGGCTGTTCTTCCATAAAGTACTCTGTGGCCCATGTTCAACGAAATTGTCGGGATGGCCGAGTATACAGGTCTGCACTGAATACAGGCCACGTCTGCTGAAGAGTTCAAGGATCGAGCTGCCGAAACCGCCCTGCCGGGCATTATCTTCGATGGTAATCACCCTTGTTGTATGCTGAGCCCAATGGCAGAGAAGCTCGGCATCCAAAGGTTTAATGAATCGCGGATTTATCACCGCGGCACTGATACCGATCTTCTGCAACTCTTTGGCGGCCTCAAGGGCCGGATACACCCGATTGCCGACGGGCACCAGCAAAACGTCGTCACCTGAGCACAGGAGCTCGCCCTTGCCGATCTCAAGTTTTATTAAGCTTTCAGCCAAAGCCACGCCATAACCTTGGCCTCGCGGATAGCGAACGGCGGCCGGGCCGTCATGGTACACGGCGGTATAGAGCATATGCTGTAGCTCCTCTTCATCCTTGGGGGCCATGATGATCATGTTGGGGATGAAGCGCAGGAAGGATATGTCGAATACCCCGTGATGGGTGGGCCCGTCATCGCCGACGACCCCTGCCCGATCGATGGCCAGGGTGACCGGCAGGTTGGGGATACAGATATCATGGATAATTTGATCAAGGGCCCGCTGGAAAAAGGTTGAGTAGACGGCCACCACCGGCCGCATTCCTTCTGTTGCCAACCCGGCGGCAAATGTCAAGGCGTGTTGTTCGGCAATACCCACATCAAAAAAGCGATCAGGAAAAGTTTTGGCGAACTTTGACAGCCCGGTGCCCGACACCATGGCCGCGGAAATGGCAATAATTTTTTCGTCCTTTTCCGCCATTCGGGTGACGGTTTCGCCGAACACCTGCGTATAGGTTGCTATGCCTTTTACCGAATGCGGGGTGCCGCTGATAATATCGAAGGGGCCAATGCCGTGAAAGATATCGGGGTTTTTTTCCGCCGGGGCATAGCCTTTGCCTTTTTTGGTGAGGACATGAATAAGCATCGGGCCCTGCGAGTTATCGCGAACGGTCTCCAGGGTTTCCAGGAGATCTTCGAGGTTGTGACCGTCAATGGGGCCGATATAATTGAATTTGAATGCCTCGAAAAGCATACCCGGAGTGAAAAAACTTTTGAAGCTATCTTCACTTTTACGCAGGATGTTGAGGATATTTTCCCCGACATCGGAAATTTGCAATTTTTCAACCAGATGCGCCTTGACCCGACTCATGGTCTTGCCGGTGAGCTTGCGGCTGAGAAAACTGGAAAGCGCCCCGACATTCGGTGAAATCGACATCTCATTGTCGTTGAGGACAACGATAAGATCCTTGTCGAGATGACCGGCATGGTTGAGGGCTTCAAAGGCTAAGCCGGCAGTCATCGATCCGTCACCGATGATTGCTATAGCCCGGTGCGGATCGTTCTTGAGATCTTTTGCCAGGGTCATGCCCAGTGCCGCTGAAATGGAGGTGGAGCTATGTCCTGTTTCGAAGGCATCGTAGCTGCTTTCTTTGAATTTAGGGAAGCCGCTCATGCCCTTGTATTGTCTGAGAGACGCGAATTGCGCACGCCTTCCGGTGAGAATCTTATGCGCGTAGCTTTGGTGGCCGACATCCCAAATGAGTTTATCAGAGGGTGTATCAAAGACATAATGCAGGGCAATGGTCAGCTCTACTACCCCGAGGCTTGGCGCAAGATGCCCGCCGGTACGGGCGACTGTTTGCACGATGAGATTGCGAATATCCTGGGCGAGCTCCCGCAATTGCGGGAGGCTAAGGTCACGGACATCAGCAGGAGATTCTGTTCTTCCGAGTATCGACTTGGGGGCTTCTAGAGGAGAGTTTGCCATAACCTTCAAATTTAAACTGCGAGCAAAAAAAGAGTTTCAAGGCCACGTTAGGCCGATTGCAGAAATGGGAGAAAACGGTCAATTACTTCTGGTATATATATAAATGGCAAGCTGGCGAAGCGGATCAGCCTTTGCGTCAAAACCGTGCAGGGCATCGATGGCCCCGGTAACCGCTTCCTTGGCCTTGATTTTGGTTTGTTCGATGCCGAAAAAAGCCGGATAGGTTGCTTTTCCACGATGGGCATCCGTGCCGGTCGCCTTGCCCAGTTGTTCCGTTGTCGAGGTAACGTTAAGAATGTCGTCGACAATTTGAAAGGCAAGTCCGATTTTTTCGCCGTAGATTGTCAGTTTTTCCATCTGTTCAAAGGAAGCACCGGCACCGATTGCACCCGCCTGCACCGAGCAGGTTATCAGCGCCCCGGTCTTGGCCCGATGAATGGTTTGTAGTGTAGAAAATGGAAATGAGGTTTGTTCGCTTGCGATATCAAGTGCTTGTCCGCCAACCATGCCAAGAGGCCCAGCGGCCCTGGCAATCATTTCAATTATTCGGAGGCGGCTTTCGGCAGGGAGAGTGCTGTTGCCTGCTGTGCTCAGTAACTCGAAGGCAAAGGTCAAAAGGCTGTCACCGGCGAGAATTGCCCCGGCTTCTCCAAAGAGCATGTGGTTTGTCGGCTTGCCGCGCCTGAGTTCATCGTTATCCATGGCCGGCAGGTCGTCATGGATAAGAGAATAGGTGTGCATGCATTCGAGAGCACAGGCAATCGACAGGAGATTGGTTGCAGTCTCCGGACTGTTGTCAAGAGCCTCCCCGGTTGCCAGGCAGAGAATCGGCCGGACCCTTTTGCCGCCGGCAAACAGGCTGTAACGCATGGCTTCAATATGTTTGACAAACGGGCCCGTGGCCTGCAGCATCAAGGCGTTCAAGCCATCGTCTACGGCTTGCTGCTTGTTATTTAAATAGTTCTTTATGTCCACTTTCCGGTCCTTCAAAAGGGCTTGCTTCAAGTTTGCCGTCTTTTTCGAGGAGAATTTCAATCTTGGCCCGAGCCTCACTCAATTGCTCATGACAAAAACCGGCGAGTTTGATACCCTCATCAAATTTTTTTAAACTGTTTTCCAGGCTTTCTTCACCACCGGCAAGTTCTTCGGTTATTTGTTCAAGTCGGGCAAGGGCCGCTTCAAAGGATTTTTTCGCCATATTGCACAGGATCTTGCGGAATAAAAGGGGGTTGCTTAAGGTTAGCTTTCAGGCTAGAACTCCCACCATGAAAATTGCTTCAGTGCCTTTGCTAACAAATCATAAATGGCAGAAAAAAGCATCCTATATTCCCTTGGAGGATTGATGTCGAGGGGAAAAATTTGACACACTTTGGTTTTAGGATAGGCGTGACATGTGATGCTGGAATTAACACAATGAGTATGAGGAAATGATTGTAACTATAGATCTTTTTACCCGGTGGCTGGCAATCGAAAAGGGTTATTCCGAGCATACGATCATCGGGTATCGCCGGGACCTTCTTGAATTTTCTCGCTTGTTGGGAGAAAATACAGGTCTGGCAGGGGTGTCTGCCGGGCATGTCCGCACCTTTATCGTCAGCCTGCATGGCCATAACAGCAGTGGCTCGGTGGCAAGAAAGCTTTCGGCCCTACGTTCCTTCTTCCGCTTTGCCGTGCGTCGTGGGCTGGTGAAAACCGATCCGTTGACCGGGATAGCCGGGCCAAAGGCCGGCCGCTTCATTCCCGTTTTTCTTACCGTCGATGAAACCTTCGCCCTCCTTGAAGCGCCGGAAGTTCAGGACACCTTTATGTATCGGGACAGGGCCATGCTTGAGCTCTTTTACTCAACGGGAATAAGGGTTTCCGAGCTGGTGACGCGGGATGTTACCGACCTTGATTTCGTTTTGGAAGTGCTTAGGGTACGGGGCAAAGGAAATAAGGAACGCTTGGTGCCCGTTGGCCGCCCAGCCATTGAAGCGGTGAAGAGCTGGCTGCCGCAGCGGTTGCAGTTGATTCGCGAGCGGGCCGGGCGGGGAAGGGCGGTTGAGCAGGCAGCTTTGTTTCTTAACGGCAGAGGGAGTCGTCTGTCCAGCCGAAGCGTTGAACGGATCGTAAAGGCTTACGGGGAGCGGGCGGGAATCTCCCAGATAGTGACGCCGCATGCCCTGCGCCACTCGTTTGCCACGCATCTCCTGGAAATGGGGGCTGATCTTCGGTCGGTACAGGAGCTATTGGGCCATGCCAGTCTGTCGACTACGCAAAGGTACACCCATCTGACCCTTGATCATCTGACCACTGTGTATGATCAGGCTCATCCCTTGTCGAATCTGGAAGAAAAAAAGAGTTAATAGCCGTGGGAATGGTTTTCCCCTCGGTTATGATGGAAGTGCAATTTTTTAACTTGGAACAAAATATCAATGAAAATAAGATCTACGACAATTCTTGCTGTGCGTCACAACGGGCAGGTTGCTCTGGCCGGAGACGGTCAGGTATCCTTGGGTAATACCATCATGAAACACCAGGCCCGCAAGGTGCGAAGGCTTTACCATGACCGGGTGATTACCGGCTTTGCCGGCGCGACTGCCGATGCCTTTACCCTGTATGATAAATTGGAGCAGAAACTTGAACAGTATAGCGGCAACCTCCTTCGGGCCGCGGTTGAGTTGGCAAAGGATTGGCGTACCGATAAATTCCTGCGGCGGCTGGAGGCGATGCTGATCGCCGTTGACAAGGATCATTCCCTTCTGCTTTCCGGTACAGGGGATGTTATCGAGGCCGACAAGGGAATTTTGGCAATAGGTTCGGGTGGGCCCTATGCCCAGGCGGCGGCTCTGGCATTGATCCAGCATAGTGATCTGGATGCCGAAGAAATCTGTCGGGCATCCATGGAAATTGCTGCAAATATTTGTGTGTTCACCAATAATTCAATCATCGTTGAGAAAATATGATTTCCGATCAGTCATTTACCCCGAAGGAAACACTTGCGGAGTTGGATAAATACATAGTCGGCCAGGCTGCTGCCAAGCGCTCGGTAGCCATTGCTCTGCGTAACCGCTGGCGACGGCGTCATGTGCCCTTGCCGCTTCGGGAAGAGATAGCACCGAAAAACATTATCATGATAGGCCCCACAGGGGTCGGCAAGACGGAGATTGCCAGGCGACTTGCCACGCTTGCCCAATCGCCTTTTATCAAGGTTGAGGCGTCAAAATATACCGAGGTGGGATATGTCGGCCGGGATGTTGAGTCGATGGTCCGCGATCTTGTCGATCTTGCTGTAAACATGGTCAAAGAGGAAGAGAAAAACCGTATCGAAGGTGTGGCGGAGGCCAATGCCGAGGACCGGATGCTCGATCTGCTCCTGCCTCCCGGGCCGGGTTCCCTCGCGACAATGGGTCCGGACGGAGGTCAATCCTTCACCATTCAAGAACCTGATCTGCCAATAAAAAAGGATAAAGATTTACCCGGTGAAAACACAACCCGTGAAAAGTTCAGAAAAATGCTGAGAGACGGCAAGCTTGAAGATCGCGAGATTGAAGTTTCTCTCAGTGAATCGAAATCGATGCCGATGGTCGAGATCATGACCACCTCCGGCATGGAGGATATGCAGTCCAATCTTCAGGATGCCTTCAGCAAAATTTTCCCCAGGAAAAAGAAAAAATGCAAAATGAAGGTGCCCGAGGCGATGGAGGCTACCAAGAAGGAGGAAATGGAAAAACTGGTCGATATGGACAAGGTCATCAAGGAGGCTCTCCGGCGCACTGAGGAGTCGGGGATTATTTTCCTCGACGAGATCGACAAGATCGCTACGCGTGGCGGAGGTGGCTCCCATGGCCCTGAGGTATCGCGGGAGGGGGTGCAGCGCGACCTGTTGCCGATTGTGGAAGGGGCAACGGTTACCACCAAACATGGCATGGTAAAGACCGATCACATTCTTTTCATTGCCAGTGGCGCCTTTCACATGAGCAAACCCTCCGACCTTATCCCTGAGCTGCAGGGCCGTTTCCCCATTCGGGTCGAACTGCATTCTCTGGGCAAAGAGGAGTTTGTCCGCATATTGACCGAGCCGGAAAATGCCCTGATTAAGCAATATGTGGCCCTCATGTTGACCGAGGGAATTGAGTTGATTTTTGAGGACGACGCCATCGATGAAATTGCCGCAATTGCCGTCGAAGTCAATGAAACTACCGAAGAGATCGGCGCTCGCCGCCTGCACACGGTTATGGAACGGGTCCTTGACACCCTGTCGTTTGATGCCTCGGAGCTTAACGGTACAAGGTTTGTGGTCACTGCAGAATATGTGCGTAAGCAGCTTTCGGATATAGTGAAAGATCAGGATCTCAGCCGTTTCATTCTTTAGGGGCCGTTAAGAAATAACTCCTACTATTGCCACCATTTCACTACGGCCCCATATGCCGGCATGACATTGCAACGGATTACTTGTTGTTAAACGACGGCATAGAGTTGCAGATTTGGATAAAGGTCAGAGATAAATATGGTTCATCCGACTAAAGCGTACTTTGTCTCATGAAGCCCAAGGATTTTCAGTTTAAAGAAACCCATATCTCGAAATCCATACGCTTGTTTTTGCAACGTCTTTATTTTGTTATTTGTACCCTCAAGAGGCCCGGTTGA
>JANNQF010000086.1:0-2832 GCA_031441605.1 Deltaproteobacteria bacterium | reverse complement strand
AAGGGGTCTTAAAACCCATCAAAATATCTGGTAAACATCGCACGTTCATGAACAGATACAAAGAATAGTGGCAAAAAACCTGAATTCAGAGTGTCTTGCAAGCTGAATCAATAGGTTAGAATTCGTTTTTCAACACCCTTTTCTTCCCTGAAGTCGCTTGCAAAGCTGACAACTTTTTCTTATATATCATTGCTGTATTGCTGACTAGGTAAACCTCCTTCCCGTATTTTACAGGACTGTATAATGTTACCCCCTTCCCTATCCATCATCATTCTCGCCGCCGGAAAAGGCACGAGAATGAAATCGGACAAAGCCAAGGTGCTGCATGAGGTTTTCTTTGCCCCTATGGTGCAACATGTCGTAAGCGCGGTTCTTCCACTCAATCCGATCCGAACTGTGGTCGTTGTCGGCCACCAGGGCCAGGCGGTGGAGAAAGCTCTGCAGACATTTCCTTGCCAGTTTGTCATCCAGGAACAGCAGCTCGGTACAGGTCACGCGGTCCTAGCTGCTGAACAAGCGATAAATGAAGACAACTGCACAGTAATGATACTCTGCGGCGACACCCCGCTTATCCGAACCGAGACCCTTGCCCGGATGCACGCAGCCCATATGCAGGGCCGGGCAACTCTGACGCTGATGACGACAATTCTTGATAATCCAACCAACTATGGCCGCATTATTACCGGCCCTGACGGCAAAGTTCTCGGCATCGTCGAACAAAAAGACGCATCCACGCAGCAGTTGCAACTGCGAGAAGTTAACGCCGGTATCTATTGTGTCGACAAAAACTTTCTCTTTTCCGCGTTACAAAATGTCGACACCAATAACAGCCAGAAGGAGGTCTATCTCACCGACATTGTCAAACAGGCAGTGGATGGTGGCCTGAAGGTAGAAAAATTCATCGCCCCCTCGCCCACCGAGGTGCTTGGCGTCAACTCACGGGTTGAACTGGCCGATGCCCAGCTGGAATTGCAATTACGGAGAAACCGCGAACTGATGCTGCAAGGGGTGACAATATACAATCCTGAGACAGTTGCTGTTGCTCCGGGTGCCATTATTGGTAATGACACGGTGCTTGAAGCCGGAGTCCGGATAAGCGGAGAGAGTAAAATTGGCCAAGGGAGCAAAATCGGGCAAGGAGCGATACTGCAAAACTGTCGGGTAGGAGATCGAGCGACCATCGGCCCCTATAGTTGCTTGACCGAAATTACCGTTGCCGCCGACAGGATATTACCAGCCTTCAGCCGCGATTGCAGATGGGACGGAGCCGTTGCACGGATTAACCGAAGCTAGCCGGCAATACACCAACAAACCATAGCCAAACAAAAGGTGCGCGAATGAGTGACTTAAAGAAGATGTATTCCACCATTCTCGGGGACAGCTTTCCGATGGATATGACTATCTCCTTCGGTGATCAGGAACTCGTTTACCGCAAGAAAACCTGGAAAATCAAAACCCCGGACGGAACCATCGACGAACGTGGCGTACGCTATGGCGAAAACCCCGACCAAGAAGCGGCACTGTATGAACTGGTCAATGGCAATCTGATCCTCGGCGACTGCCGTTTTATCGAACCAGGCAACGGCCTGGTTTCTTCCATCGCCGTCGAGGATATGCTTCAGGTCGGCAAACATCCGGGGAAAATTAATCTCACCGATGTCGATAACGGCCTGAACATTATCAAATACCTGATGAACAGACCGGCAGCGGTTATTCTCAAACACAACAACCCGTGCGGCGCAGCCTATGGCGACACGCTGGCAACTGCCTTTAACCGAGCTCTGCGTTGTGACCGCATCGCCGCCTTTGGTGGGGCTGTCGTCCTTAACCGGCCCTGCGATAAAGACACGGCGGAGCTGCTGGCCAGCAATTACCTGGAGGTAGTTTGTGCTCCGGAATTTGAAAGCGGCAGCCTTGATATTTTAAAGAAATCAAAGAATCTGCGCATTATTCGGATTAGCGGAATTGACCGACTCAGCGATTTTGAAAAATTCCGTTTTGTTGACTTTAAAAGCCTTATTGATGGGGGTATTGTTGTTCAGCAGTCGGCAGTTAATTCCATCCGCAGCATTTCCGACCTGAAACCGGCTGTTGCAACATGGCAGGGCAAGGAATATAAGTGTGATCGGCAACCGACGGCCCGTGAACTTGATGACATGATCTTTGGCTGGGCGGTTGAGCACGGGGTTACATCCAATTCCGTGCTTTATGTGAAAGATGGCTGTACTATGGGTATTGGCACTGGCGAGCAGGACCGGGTTGGTGTCGCGGAGATTGCCGTGCATAAGGCATATATAAAATACGCAGACATTCTTTGTTTTGATGCCCATGGCATTGGCTATGCCGATCTTGAGTTAGCCATTGCCCAAGGCAAAAGAGATAAGGTAGAAAAAGAGGGAATTGAAAAGCAAGTGCTCAGTGACCGAGCCGGGCTCCCTAACTCAGTGATGATATCCGATGCCTTTTTCCCTTTCCGAGACGGTGCAGATGTAGGCATTAAGCAAGGTGTTTCGGCAATACTCCAGGCGGGTGGATCAATGCGCGACTTTGAGGTCATTGAGGCATGTAATGAAACAACACTAAAAGTGACTATGATGTTTACTGGCCAGAGATCTTTTAAGCACTAGGTGTTTTAAAGCTTGTGCCCTAATTAATTTAATTTGAACAGTGAAGATTGACACAATAAAGGTGTTGCAAAAAACCAAGATAAATAATGTAAAATCAGTTGCTTAAAACACATAAAGCCTCTATAATGGATGAATAATCTTAGCGAGAGAATTCAATCCAAAACGGAGGCTCTATGCACCACAAGAATATCAAGCTCATGATCCA
>JANNQF010000085.1:0-23496 GCA_031441605.1 Deltaproteobacteria bacterium | reverse complement strand
CCCGTCGCATATGGTCATGCCGGCCATCCACCTGTCGCGCTATCAGGTCGGCGACCTGTTTACCGACGTCACCGGCGCCAAACAGGAGCCGGATATCGAAAAGCTGGTAAAGGTTGCGCGCCGCGAGTTACGCAGTAAATTCGTCGAGGCGGATATGGGCATCACCGGTGCTAACTTCGCCATCGCCGAAACCGGCAGCATCGGCCTGGTAACGAATGAAGGCAACGCCCGTCTGGTAACGACCTTGCCGCGGGTGCACGTCGCTCTTATGGGTATCGACAAGCTGGTGCCGAGCCTCTCCGACGCCCTGAAAATCCTCAAGGTCCTGCCGCGCAACGCCACCGGCCAAAACATCACTTCCTATGTCACCTGGATCACCGGGGCCAACGAATGTTTATCGGCGGTCGACAAGAAAAAAGATATTCATTTCATCGTCCTCGACAACGGCCGGCTGGAGATGGCGAAAGATCCGCTGTTTTCCCAGGTCTTCCGCTGCGTCCGCTGCGGCGCCTGTGCCAACGTCTGCCCGGTGTATCGGTTGGTGGGCGGCCATAAAATGGGCCATATCTATATCGGCGCCATCGGCCTGATCCTCACCTATTTCTTCCACGGACCGGAAAAGGCCAAAAATATCGTGCAGAACTGCATCAACTGCGAGGCCTGCAAGGATATCTGCGCCGGCGGCATCGATCTGCCGCGGCTCATCAAGCAGGTGCATGTGCGCATTCAGGATAAAGAGGGGCATCCACTGCCCAGTCTCCTCCTCGGTCAGGTCATGAAAAACCGCAAACTTTTCCATACCCTGCTGCGTACCGCCAAGTGGGCGCAAAAGCCGGTGGCCGGAAATGACGGTTTTATGCGCCATCTGCCGATGATGTTTTTCAAGGAACATGATTTCAAGGCCCTGCCGACCGTTGCCGAAAAGCCCTTCCGCGACCGCTTCCCCGAGCTGCCGCAGCCGGTGGCACCGCGTCTGCGGGTGGGCCTCTTTTCCGGCTGCGTCCAGGACTTTGTCTATCCGGAACAGATGGAAGCCGCCTTTCAGCTTTTTGCCGAAAACGGCTGCGCCATGTCCTTTCCCATGGCCCAGTCCTGCTGCGGCCTGCCCCTGCAGATGATGGGCGAGGCAAAGACCTCGCGCGACGTCGCCCTGCAGAATCTTCGCGCCTTCGAGAAGGAAAACGTCGATTATATCGTCACCCTCTGCGCCTCCTGTGCCTCACACTTAAAGCATAACTACCCGGTTTTACTGGCGGACGACCCGAAACTCCTGGAGAAAACCTTGGCCTTTACCGTCAAGGTCATCGATTTTTCCTCCTTTGCTCACGATATCTTAGGCCTTACGGCCGAGAAGTTTACAGGCGACGGCAAGCGGGCTACCTTCCATTCGCCCTGCCATCTCTGCCGTGGACTCGGTGTCCACGACGCACCGCGGGAGCTCATCCGGGCCGCGGGTCTTGATTACCAGGAGGCTACAGAGTCAGAGGTCTGCTGCGGCTTCGGCGGCACCTTTTCGGCGAAGTTCCCGGAACTCTCGGCGGCGCTTCTTAACAAAAAGCTCGACAATGTCGAAAAGACCGGCGCCGAAATCCTCCTCACCGACTGTCCCGGCTGTGTCATGCAACTGAAAGGCGGCCTGCAGAAGCGCGGCTCGAAAATTATCGTCCAGCATACCGCCGAGGCATTGGCGGCCCGGCTCAAAAGAGAAAAAGAATAATTTCGCAGGTATTTTAGGAGGGTGTATGAGACTTAAATGTACAATCTTGGCCTTGGCAGGTGTGCTCACTTTCATCAGCAGCAGTGCTCAGGCGGCCGAGAATGTCATTCGCATCGGTTTCAACATCGCCCAGTCGGGGATGTTCGAACTCGTCGGCAAGCATGCCAAGAATGCCGGGGAGTTGGTCCGGATGGAGATCGAACGCGCCGGGGGACTGAAAGTCGGCGATAAAACCTATAAGGTCGAATTTCTTTATGGCGATCACACCTCGGATCCTTCCGTCGCCGCAACCTTGGCGGTAAAGCAGGTAAGTCAGGAAAAGGTCTTGGGCATCATCGGACCACTCATCAGCCGCCAGGCCATTCCCGTTGCCCAGATGGCCCAGGCCTATGCCACGCCGATGATCACCCCCTGGTCCACCTCGCCGCTCACCACCAAGGACCGCCCCTTTGTCTTCCGCACCTGCTTCGTTTTCACCGTTCAGGGGCCGATGCTCACCAAGTTTGCCGCCAGCCAATTCCAGGCCACCAAAGCCGCGGTGCTTTATGATATCATCAGTGCCTATCCCCGCGGCATGGCAAGCAGCTTCAAGGAAGCCTTCGAAGCCGTCAACGGCCCCGGATCGGTGGTGGCGTTTGAAGAATTCCGCACTGGAGAAACCGATTTCAGCAAGCAGCTGCAACGGATCAAGGCTTCGGGTGCCGGCATTCTCTTCACTCCACAGCATTACAACGAAGTGCCGCTCATTGTCCGGCAGGCCAAAGCGGCGGGTCTGACCATGCCGATCGTCGGCAGCAATTCCTGGGCCGGTGGAGATCTCATCGGCGCCTGCGGCAGCGACTGCAACGGCTTGTTTTTTTCCGGCAATTATGCCCCCGGTAACGCCAAGGGCTTGAATAAGACCTTTGTCGAGGCCTACACCAAGGCCTATGGCTTCAACCCGGACGAACCGGCGGCGTTGACCTGGGATGCGGTGCGCTTGATGATTCAGGCCATCAAGGATACCGGCGGCCTCTCCGGCAACCTGATCGCCGATCGGGTCGCCGTCAAAGAGGCCTTGGCCAAAACCAAGAATTTTGACGGGGCAACCGGAAAAATCGCCTTCGACGGTAACGGCGATCCCAACAAATGTGCGGTGATTGTAAAAATCGACGAGAAGGGTGTGTTCACCGCCCACGATACCGTCTGCCCGTAAAGGTACATGGCAGACCAACACCGAGACATGCAACGTTATGTGATTTTAGCGGCGGCCGTGCTCATGCAGGTTTGCCTGGGGGCGACCTACAACCTGGTCGGTGTATGCTTTGAAGCAATGACGAGCATGATGCTTGTTTGCTTTCAAAGAAAGACGTCAACGCACTGAAATAAGACAAAAAAAGACGGGCAGCGCCCGCCAGAGTGGGAGTGCTGTCATGGCTTGATTCCTTATGAGATTTTGGCGTTTTGCTAGCTGTCATGGAATTTGACAGCTAGCAAAATCTCACCTTTTATTTCATCCAAAATACACTGTTTTATGTTATATTTCAAGATGTTGTGTTTAACAAATTAGAACTAAGTAAAATATTTTTTGCATGGGATTAAGCGAACATGGTCCTGGCATCAAAGCCGACAATCATTGCCCCCCAATGCCTGCCGTCAATAAAGATCGGCATCGACAAATCACTGAGAATCTGCCCGGTATCACGCATATAGGTCTGCATCAGCATAGGTTCGGTATGCGAACAGCGCCTCTGCTCTGTGGCATTGCTTATGAAGATCCTTTGGTGCCGGCTATTGAGAAGATCCTTCTGCGGGTCACCGGTCATTGGCTGGGCAAATCTCTTGTGATGGGTCGCAAGGTAACCGTTCTTATCTATTGCCAGGCAGTAAATAGCCCCTCCGGTCAGTTCCAGCCTCGAGTCACAAAGCACTTGCATTTTCTGAGCAAAGCGGTCGGTATAGGAGGTGACAAATTTCTGTGGATTCGTTTGCGGCACCTTCTTGTAATTGAAGTCGAATATGTTTACACTGCTGTCCTTCAGTGCTTTCAAATGCTCGGTATACAAAGCTGTTGTCTCATGGCAGAAATTGATGAATTGATCAAACTTGCCCTCGCCGGTTTTTACCGCCGAGACCATGGATAACATCTTTTCAGTTACGATATTAAGGGTCTTGATCGATGCCTCTGAAGATTGCATATCGTTTGCAATATCCTGACTGAGACTATTTATTCCCTCTACCTTGGAGGTCACCTCGCTGTTATTTGTGGCCAATTCCTCAATGGCCGAGGCGATTTTCATCAGTTCATCGTTAGCCTGCTCAAAATCGGTCACCATATTCTTGAAATTCTCGGTAGCCTTGCCGACAATTTCGCCAGTCAGCTTGGAATACTCGGAGATTTCATCGGTTTCTACCTGAGTCCGCTTGACGATGGTAATCATGTCGTTGATATTCGCAGTAATTTCCGCAGTCGCCGGACGAATTCGTTTGGCGAGGTCCCGAACCTCTTCAGCGACAACTGCAAACCCCTTGCCATGTTCAGCGGCCCTGGCAGCCTCGATCGTGGCGTTCAGCGAAAGGAGGCTGGTCTGTTCTGCTATGTCGTTTATCAGCTCAACAATACCGAGAATATGCGAAGAACTCCGGCCAAGATCATCGACCGTTGCCCGGAAGGATTCCACTGCCTGATTGATCTGCTGGACTTTACCCGAGACATCAATCATTTCTTCATAGGATATCTGAGCCAATTGCAGATCATGGGTGGTTTTGCCGGAAACATACTGAGTGCTCTCTGACACCTCTCTAATGGCATTGTTCGCCTCGCTGCTGGCGGTGAAGACGATTTCGGACAAGCTCTTCTGATCGCTCGTTTTTCTGGCTATACCGGTGACCGAACCGGCTATCTTGGTTGAATCGATGGCAATGTCTATTCCGATGCTCCGGGTATCAGCGATAATATTTCGCAACCGTCCTAAAAATTTGCCGTAGTTTTCATACACCTTCTTTGCCGCCGGGTTGTCCAATTGAACGGCAGGAATACTCAAATCCACCCGGCCTTCCTCCAGGGCCGAGAAAATCGAAGTCAATTCTCCCCCAAGCATGGTGAGGCCATGACGCAAGACGAAAATTGAAGCCATACCAATCACTAGGGCCAGAGCAAAGAAAAGGCCGGCCAAGGAAAGCAACACGAGTTGCCATTCTGGAAACCACAGTAAAAGCAGGAGACATCCGGTACTTAAAAAATTCATCGACAACAGAAGAGAAACAACACCGCCGATGGCAGACTCCGGAGTAGAAAACAGTGCCGCAGAACACCGCACCGGAAATGAGTCTTTTGCCATATACAACCTCCATGGATAGAAATAAATGGTGAGATATATCAATCGCTCCTAAAAGGGTAAACAGGTGATTTCCATTTCCCTAACCTAACTCAGTCCTCCTATCGCTCTATCAATTGCCGCCTGCAAGTCCGACTTCTGATACGGTTTGTGCAGGAAAACTTGAGGCAATTCAGGATGATCACCGGCAAGCACCTTTGACTCGTCATGCCCGCTGGCCAGGACTACTGGGATGTCCGGCCGGATTCGGCGAAGAGCAGTCAGGGTTTCCCAGCCGTCCATACGTGGCATGCTCAGGTCAGATACGACCACAAGGATTTCATCGAGGTAATTCTCAAATACTTCCAGCGCCTCGATACCGTCATTTGCCACAAGAACCTTATATCCCATTCGTGTGAGCATGGAAGCGGCCATCTCACGCATCATCACCTCGTCTTCGACCACCAGTACAGTACCACTCGTTTTTACTGATAAAGACTGGAGTGCAATTGACTGAATAATGGGGTCTTCCTCAACAGATACCGGGAAAAAAACTTGAAAGGTAGTCCCTTGTCCGGTTTGGCTCTCCACCGTGATAACACCGGAGTGTGCCTTTACAATCCCAAGTACAACCGGCAGACCAAGGCCACGACCAGTGAACTTGGTGGAAAAAAATGGATCGAAGAGATTATCTGTATCCTCTTCCGAAATACCGCAACCGGTGTCCCAAATTTCCAGGCAGGCATAGGTTAACACCTGGGGTTGCCAGTCGACGGGAAAACGATGTATTGTTGGGATATCCGTTTGAGATACCGTCTTGACGGTCAGTCCTATCGCGCCCTGCTTGTTATTATCGATTGCCTCCCAAGCATTGGTGAGAAGATTTGCCAGGACCTGTCGTATTTGATTCGCATTGGCGCGTATTATTGGGCCGACATTTGGTAGGTCGATGTTGATGCTCAGCCCCTTGGGAAGTGTGACCTGAAGCAGCGGTAGGCTTTGGCGGCAAGTATCAGACAAGTCCAGATGTACATGCATACCGGTTGTCTGCCCAAGATAAATGAGCATCAGGCCACTGATCTCAGCTGCTTTGAGGGCACCCTGCATTGCAGCAGTCAAGCTTTCGTCGGGTGCTGCAGCCTGTGGCAGGTCCTCAATAGCCATTTCCAAGTTGCCGATCACTATTCCGAGTTGGTTATTGAAGTGATGAGCGATTGCCCCGGCCATACGACTCAGGCTCTCAGTCTTCTGTAGTTGTCGGTTCACTACTTCCAGCTTAGTCTTTTCTTTTTCAGCCTGCTTTTGCTCGGTTATGTCGAGCATGGAGGCCACGCTGTAATCTGTTCCCTGAATCATCCCTACAGAGATAAAAACATGTCTTTCTTTCTTGTCTTTTTTGACAAACCGGAATTCATAATTTGATGGTATGTCTTTTTGCTTTTCGCGCCTTTGATTATGGTATACCAACATTTTCTCTCTATCTGTTTGGTTCACAAATTCCTGCCAGCTTTTTTTTAATTCTACTTCTTCCCGCAGATATCCTGATAAGATTTCAAACTCAGAATTGACCATTGAGATGATTGTATCTTTATTAATCATCATCATCGCCGTTCCAGTATTTTCGAATATTGATCGGTATTTTGTTTCTGATAATGTCAGCTTCCGGTTGGCTCGGCGGAGTTTGAGTCCACCAAGCAACAAAATACCCGCAATCGTGGACAAAAAAATGGTTGCCGAAATCAATACAAATGTTTGATTATTAGAGTAAAAATCGTAGATTGTTTCCGGAGAATTTATGATAATGCTGCCTTTAGGAAGTTTTGACATGGAAATTCCATGTTGCTCCATAAGGTTGTAGTCAAAAAAATACCTGTTTGGACTTTCCATGACAACCGGCATCTTATCAATATCAGCGCCAGACAGGATGTCGATCGCCATTTCACCTGCTTTTTGGCCCTGAAAATATCCACTCGTGAGCATTCCTCCAAGAATACCAAGCCCTAAATTGAAATCCCAAGCGCCGTATATCGGTACCCGACTGATCGATTTTAACTGGGATATGACTTCGCTGTTTTCAAAAAACTGATTGGCAGCATCCCTGAAAAAAAAGGTATACAAAATGACAGTTCTCTGATCCAAATTCCTGACTTTTTCCTGTATTTCATAAAAATTTAGGTTGTCGGTAAATTCGAATTGTGCCCGACTGCCCAATAAACCAGTTTCCTTTAAAAGCGGCTCCCTGACTTTCAATCCAGAAATCGTTTGATCATTAATAATCAAAACTTTTTCTGTTTGCGGGTGAAGGTCAAAAATAAGGGCCAGGGTTTCTTTGATGCTTGCAGTCTCATTGACTCCGGTGATACGATGCTGGTCGTTGATTTGTTTCGGCTCAAAATAATTGACGCCACAAAAAACATAGGGAATATCAGGAAAAATATCCTGTCGATATTGAACTAAAAAATTAAAGGCACTGTCATCTGCGGAGAGGATTAAATCGATGTTAATGCCGCGATATTTTTCCTTATAGAATTGAGGCAACTGTTTCAGATATGCTTCATTTACAATACGCCGAGTGTCCATATATTCTACATAAAAATGAATCGGCCTCTTTGAATCAATTTTCTTTAAAGCATCTTCAATGCCTTTTTGCTCATCATCCGACCATTTAAACCCTTGATGATATGAATTAAAGTATACAACTGACAAAGGGGTTTGAAGCTGCTCAGTCAATCCCGTCGATACCAAATCCGGCATGAAAGATGCGCCTAAAAAAAATAAGAAAAAGAGAGGTATCATAAATGATTCTTTAACATAAACAGCAAGTTATTGGTTCGACACAGTCCCAGCCAAGAACAAAAGTGGCTGGCAGTCTTAAACAATGAGAGGTCCGGACCTACTTCTGTGAAAAATATATGGGTTGTCAAATCGCTGATGCCGTCAATCTGGGTCAAATCAGTGCCCAACAATCGACACAGATGAGTTTTCAAATCGAAATTTGAATCGCTTCCTGTGCCTTGCAGTTGATATCTTTTTGTTGGAGGATGTGGAGAATCGTCCGAATCATTGCGAGCATCAATTTCTTGCAAATGCCTCTCAATTTCTTCATCGCAAGCATCGATCATCTGACGATAATTACGATAGAATTGCAACATCTGTTTCAGAGTAAAAAGATGCTCGGGACGATAGTCTCCCTTAAGGGATTTGACGATCGTCTGCTTGTCAGCCTTTATTCTCCGATCCTTCAGCTCAGCTAACCTCTCCGGGTCACGTTCACCCGCAAGAATCACATCGATGATTGCCATCCCGTAACACCGGTAATGTCGCTGATGACATTGTGAAGTTGGAGATTCATCTGAGTGAGAGATTTCTGGATATGCAGCACATGAAACGACGCCACTTGAACCATATTGTCTCTGTGCCTTAACAAGGAGCGGACAGCACAAATGTCTTGCCCAGGCCGAAATGATCCTCGCAGAAGCCCCACCGAATGGAGATATTGCAGCTACTGACAATCTTGGACATCGGTTTTGCAACCAGGAACATTTTTGACATGTCGAGCATTGACAAGCACAACCTCAAACCCGTAAGCCTCCAGAATTTGAAAAACCGGGATCCAGTATACACCCGTCGATTCCATGGCAACTGATTTGATGCCACATTCCATAAGCCATTTTGCAGCCCCATGTAATTGATCTGTGAATGATTCGAATCTCCTTACCGGGTTGACAGATCGGTTGGCGGACACAGCCACATAAATTTCTGTAGCACCAATATCAATCCCGGCGGCATGAGGTTGCAATATGTGAAGCTGTTCTACTTCGACATATTTCTTCTTGTTTGGATTTCTTGCCATATTGCAGTTCCTTGTCAATAACGGCGGTGGCCAAATGGTGATTAGGGGTATTCTTCTAAAGGGGATATGTCTGTCTCCCTTAAAGGGGTATACAGAGATTTACCAATGTATGGGTCACAGCATTCGGGGCCACGCTTCCAAGCGGGTTTCTGTGCTTTCACACAGAAGACACCAATGACTATTCGGCCTAATTCGCACCACCAATTTGCGGAAAAGTAATAATCAAAAAAGGGTCGCTTCCGAGACAGTTACTTTTAGGTTCGGTCCCGAGCCCGGCCGGGGGATGCGCTTCCAAGTAACTTCAATCTAAGTAGCTGAAATATCGTGGTTCATGTATTTATATTTCTGTCGCAAAAAATTGATAAAAATTGGTGGAAAGTTACTTTATGATAAACCCCGGCCGCAGGTCGTGTGGACCGCTAATGAGTAATCACCGGCAAAGCCGGGGGTTTACCTAAAGGAAATTAGACATGCCCAATTGGGGAACATGCCAAATTAGCTTAGATTCGGCCTGGCAGCTTTAACACATTGATGCACGTAGAAACCTTTCTTAGAAAAAATTGCTTCAGATCTACCCTTTCAATACTGGAATGGTTTAAACCTTGCCTGTTCGATGCCGCCTTTTGGGGAGAGAGGCGGGGGGGGGGGCGGCACACAACATGGGCGGTCGCTTATCTCTGGGGCACCCTGCCCTCTGCATCCCATCCCCTTGCCAGATAGTATTCTTTTAGCATCTCGGTCATCTGTTCTTCAGCGATACCCTTGCCGGTCTCCGGCAGGACCTCGCGATAGAACCTTTTCGGCAGGTGATCGTCTTCGAGTTGTAGGCCCTCGCGCAGGTTGAAGCGCCGGGTGTCATCGGTGACATTTCCCGCGATCTCCCTGAGTTCGGCGATGGTGAAGCGGATGCCGATCACCCCTTCGAGGATTGTCGCCAGCTCGTCCCACTGGTAGAGGTCGCGGAAAAATCGGCAGAGGACGAAGGTATCGAAGATGGTCAACCGGTCCTCCCACTCGCAAAAGATCGCCGCTTTGCCCTGGATCTGCTCCGGATCAACCATCCCGGACAATTCCGGCTTGTAAAAGGTGGCTCTCAGGTGACATGCACCGCGCGCCGACGAACCGTAGGCCAAGCCCATCCCCTTGAGCACCCTAGGGTCGTAGCCTGCGGGTTCTAACCCCTTGACGTGGATAGCTTGGTCTTCCATCCCCCACGCCTTGGCGGCGATTCTGATCCCCTGGGCAAGAATGTCACCGATGCCTTGCCTGGCAGCAATATCCCGAAGAAGATTGGCGATCGCTTCAGTGTCGCCGTAGTCTACCTTGTAGTCGGCCCGCCCCTGACGAACTGCCTCAATGGTAAGTCCGGCGAGATTGCCGGCGGTGATGGTATCCATGCCGAGTCGGTCGCAAATGTCATTGAGATAGATGATTTCTTCGATAGTCCCAACTTCGCACAGTCCACCGAAGGCGTAGATGGTTTCGTATTCCGGCCCCTCCACCGTAAGCCCTTGGTAGGGGCCTTCCTTGACCGTCGACAACCGACCACAGGCGATGAAACACTTGCGGCAGGCATTGGCTGTCACCTGACAGCGCTGGTGCAGGGCCGAGGCATTGATCGCTTCAGCGTGATCCGCTCGGCCCTTTTGCCAGTAGCGCGTGGGAAAGCCACCGACATGGTTCATGATATCAACCAGCATCGGTGTACCAAGACTCTTATAGGCCTTCACCCCCTTATCCTCCCGCGACCTCTCGGTCATTTTTCGGACAAAGGCCTTGATTAGCCCCGGGTCGGCAATCGGTTTGAGCCTTTTACCGCGGAAGGCGACTGCTTTAACCTTTTTGGAGCCGAGCACTGCTCCAGCCCCGGTCCTGCCGGCGCTACGCCAATAATCGTTTTCGATGACTGCAAAAGCCACTCCCTTTTCCCCGGCCGGACCGATGGTCACCACCCCGCATTTGCCGTCACCCTGGCGGTTGTCTTTGATCCAGGCCTTGACATAATCCTCGGTCTCGTATGTTGATTTGCCCGACAAATCGTCGGCCGGGTGGAAGGTTACTGAATCTTCGTGGATCTCCAGCCACAGTGGTTTATCCGCTGCGCCATGGAGAATGACCGCATCAAAGCCGGTTGCGGCGATATGGTCGGCCACCCGACCACCGGCATAGGATTCGGCATAGAAACCTGTTTGCGGCGACTTGGTGAACACCCCGTACCGAGATGATCCCCAGACGGTGGTGCCGGCGGTTGGGCCATTGGCGAAGATCAAATGGTTGTCGGGGCTCAAAGGTTCAACACCGGGCGGATTGTAGTGAAGCAGGAGATGGGTGGCGAGACCCTTGCCGCCCAGCGAGCGGCGCAGCACCGCATCGTCTATCACCTGGATTTCGTAGGACTGTCGAGTGAGATTAATCCGTAGTACTGTATTAAAAAAACCGTACATTTTGACCTCCTATTTACGCAATTACAGCACTTTGCCGTAGATGAACCGAGCATCGGCCAGGGTCAGTTCCCTGGGATTGTTGGCCAAAAGTCTGGTGACCTTCATAACTCCGGCAGCAAGACTGTCGAGATCCTTCTCCTTAATCCCATATTCACCGAGCCTTTTCGGCAGTTCGAGATCTTCGGCAAGAATGCGCATTGCCTCGATCGCCAGGGCAGCGCCTTCGATGTGATTACAGCCGGTAACATTCTGTCCGAAAATCGCGGCAATTATGGCAAACCGCTCCGGTCGGGCAGCCATGTTGAATTCCATCACCGGCGTAAGCATCATGGCGTTGGCTATGCCGTGCGGAATATGGAATTCCGCTCCAATGGGATAGGCAAAGGCATGGACAGCAGTCACACCGGCATTGGCAAAGGCCATCCCGGCAAGCATGCTGCCTTCCAGCATATTGCCGCGGGCGGCGATATCAGCACCATCACGAAAGACCCGGCGGATACTGCCATAGAGCAGTTCCATAGCCCGACAGGCGAGCAGGTCGGTGAGGGGCTCGGCATTCTTCGAGGTATAGGCCTCAATGGCATGGATCAGGGCATCCATACCGGTCGCCGCTGTCACCCGTGGCGGCAGACCAAGAGTCAGCTCCGGGTCGAGCAGGGCGACGGTTGGAAAAAGGTATGGACTGACGATGCCTTTTTTAAGCTTCTCGTCGTCATCGGAGAGGATTGCAATGGGAGTCACCTCGCTGCCGGTACCGGCAGTCGTTGGGATAACAATCAGCGGCAGACCGGGGCGTGGAATTAGATCGATTCCGAAAAAGGCGCCAAGCTCTCCTTCATTGGTCACGAGTATCGCCGCCACCTTGGCGATATCGATGGCCGAGCCGCCGCCTATGCCGATGACCAGCTCCGCCCCGGATGCCCGTAGTTGGTCTGCTGCTAGGCCGGCAATCTGCAGCCTGGGATCCGGGTCGACAGCGTCAAACACCACGGAGCTTATACCTGCAACTGTCAGCATCTCCGACAACCTGGCGATCATCCCCGTCGCCACAATACCGGGGTCGGTTACAATCATTACCCGTTTTTTACGGAGACGGGCTATTTCCTCCGGCACCCTGGCAAGACATCCCGTACCCCGAATGATTCGACTTGTGGTTTGGAAAAGTATTCCTTTAGACATTTGTTCCTCCTTTATCAGGCCTGATCCTTTAGACGGCCAAATATTTCTTTTGAATTGTTTTTTCCTCACGAAATTCTGCAATATCAGCTCGATAAACGACATGTCCCTTGTCAAGGAGGACAACCCTGTCGGCGACGGCCATGGCAAACTTGAGGTGCTGTTCGGCGAGGAGAATAGTAGTTTTCGCCTCTTTTAAGCGGATGACCAGCTCTTTCAAGTCGCCGACTATCACCGGCGACAGCCCCTCCGTCGGTTCGTCGAGAATAAGTACCTCGGGGTTACCCATCAGGGCCCGGGCGATGGTCAACATCTGTTGCTCACCGCCAGAGAGAGTGCTGCCGTTGCGGTGGGTGAAGTTTTTCAAGATCGGGAACTGCTCCAGCACCGTGTCGAGATTCCAGATTCCCTGTCGATTGGGGATGACCCCGAACTCGAGATTTTCGAGAACCGTAAATGGGCCGAGAATGCGCCGGTCTTCTGGAACGAAGCCGAGGCCAGCTCTCGCCATTTTATAAGAGGGGAAACCGACACACTGCTTTCCTTTCAGCACGATTTCCCCAGATTTGGGCGGGGTAAGACCCATCAGGGAACGGAAGGTAGTAGTCTTGCCAACCCCGTTGCGACCCATGAGACAGACCGTCTCCCCCGGCAGGACATCGAAGCCTACATCGAAAAGTATATGGCTACGCCCATAATAGGTGTTCAGCCCGGCAACCGTTAGAATGTATTTCATTACAATTCCTCTCCAAGATAGGCTTTGACGACCTCGCTGTTTTGTTGAATTTCTTCAGGAGTTCCCTCAGCCAGCAGCGCTCCCTGCTGCAACACTCTCACCGTATGGGCGATGCCGAATACCATGTCCATATCGTGCTCGATGAAGACCAGGGTCAGATCGTATTTCTGGCGGATTTCACCAATCATTTTCCGAGTTTGTTGCCGCTCCTCCGGCGACATGCCGGCGGTCGGCTCGTCAAGGAGCAACAAGGTCGGCTCGAGAGCCAGGGCGATGCCGATATCCAACAGTTTCTGGTCACCGTGTGCCAGTTCAAAGGCCGGTCGCTCGGCCTGGGTGCCAAGACCGAGCGAATCGAGGATCGCCAGGGCGGCATCGGTCGCCCGCCGGTACAGCCGGGAAGACCGCCAGAATTGCCGGGTCTGATCGAGATTGGCAAGCGACGCAAGTCGAACATTGTCGAGAACCGTTTCCTCAGGGAAGATCGACGCCACCTGAAAGGCCCGCCCCATACCTCTTTTGACAATTGCCTGAGTGGAGAGACCTACCAGGTCTTCACCTTTAAAAAGGATACGGCCGCTGTCCGGCAAGAGGTGGCCGGTTATCTGATTGAACAGGGTGGTTTTCCCCGCCCCGTTCGGCCCGATGATGGCAGCGATCTCCCCCGGGAAGACCGAGAAACTGAGCCGCTGGGTTACCTTCAGGCCGCCGAAGGCCTTATTTACCGAGTCGAGCTGTAAGAGTGGCTTCATCTTTATTTGCACCTTGTTGAGTTCTGCGGAATCTGGCATAAAGATCCAGTGCTCCGCCGACAAGACCTTTGGGAAAACCAATCACCATGAACAGGATGATGGTGCCTATAATCAGAGACCAGTATTCGGTATGGGCACCGACGATATCTTCAATGAGGGTGATCATAACGGCGCCGACCAAGGGCCCGAAGAATTGGTGAATGCCGCCCAGCACCGACATGAGAATGACGTGACCGGAGGTGGTCCATAAGAACATATCTGTGTGCACCGACCCGTCGACGCCGGCCATCAAGGCGCCTGCCAGGGTAGCAAACATCGAAGCGACCATATAAATCCGCAACTGGTTACGCCGGACCCGACGACCAAGGAAACGGACCCTGTCAGGATTCTGCCTTACACCACGGAGGATAAGACCGAAGGGAGAGTAGGCTATGCGCTTTAAAACCCAGATGGAAACAAGAACCAGGGCCATGACAAAATAATAGTAGAAAATCTTGTTACCGAGAATCCCAGGGAGAAGAATGCCCTGCAGGCCATCGTCGCCACCGGTGAAATTGTACATCTTGGACATGATCTGCCAGGCAAGCTGGCCAAAGGCGAGTGTCAGTATGGTGTAATAGACGCCGCCGACCCGGATGACCAACAGACCGAGGAGAAAAGAGAGAAACAGGGTGAAAAGAAGGCCCGCGGCCAACGCCGCCGCATACCACTGACCACCAAGGTAGTGGACAGTCAAACCGACGGCATAGCCGCCGATTCCGAAGTAGAGGGCCTGGCCGAAAGACAGCATTCCCGTCACCCCCCACAGCATATTAAAGGAAATGGCGAACAGCGCCCAGATCAAGATATTGTTGGCCACATTCAGTTGGTAGCTTGATGTCATCAGCACCGGAACCAGGGCAAAGGTGAGAACCAGGAGACCCCAGCCCAGCGTATTGCCGTTTATCAGGGATTTCATGTCAGACTTTCCTTGTTTTGCGGGGGGCAAAGAGGCCCTCCGGTTTAAATATCAGAACCACTATCATAACGAGAAAACTGAACAGAGATGCCCATTCCGGAGCAAAGGCTACAGCAAAAGCGTTGACCTCGCCGAGCAGCAAGGAGCCAAGCCAGGCACCCCAGAAATTACCCATCCCTCCCATGACCACGACGATCATCGAATCGATGATAACCTCGATACCGGCCCCCGGGGTTACCGTCCTTAAAGGGGCGGCCAAGGCTCCAGTCAAGCCGCCCAGGGCGGTGGCGATACCGAAAACCACGGTCATGGTCAGTGGCACATTGACGCCGAGTGCACCAAGCATCTCTCTGTCGACGGCAGCCGCCCGAGCAATTTTGCCCGGTCTGGTTCGAGAGAGAATCCACCAGGAGGCAACAACAACAACCAATCCGATGGCAATGATCAACAGGTTGTAGGAGGGAATGAAGATGTCGCCGATTGTAACGGCACCGGAAAATCCATCCGGGCGGGGGATGGTCTTGTATTCCGCTCCCCAGATCAGCTTGACCAGATCGTCAAGAATAAGGATCAGGCAATAGGTTAGAAGAATTTGAAAGCCCCCTTCGTTACTGCGACCATAAATCCGCCGCAACAAAAGAAATTCGATGAGTGATCCGAGAAGACCCGCACCGATGGCTGCGAAGACCAGAGCCAGCCAAAAGTTCATTGCCCAGACGGTGACTACTTGATAGCCGAGATAGGCGCCAATCATATAAAAGGAGCCGTGGGCGAAATTGAAGATGTTGCCGACTCCAAAAATCAGAGTCAGGCCGCTGGCCACGAGAAAGAGCAGGGTGGCCATGGTCAGGCCGCTGATCCCTTGGGTAACCAGAAATGAAATATCCATATAAAGCACTCCCTCAGCCGAAAACCTGGGTAGGATCGATCCTTCCAGGTCCGCGCGATATGGCGGGGTGCCGGTCGTCACATCCTATCGCGGCAATTTTTCCGCGATAGGATGTGCCCCGCCGTTTTCATTAATCGAGAAGAAAACGTGCGATTGCTACTTCTTGCGTTTTGCCGAGATATACTCAGGTGGTGGGACGATATCCTTGGGCTGGTAGACCGTCCAATTGCCGAGCATCATCTTGGCGGGTGGAAAATCGGTGTTTGCAACCGTGGTGCCGATGGCCTGGACCTGCATGATCTGATGAGTGTCAGGATCAATGGTCGAAGTGAAGCCTTCCGGGTCCTCGGGGAGACTGAGCTTCATACCTTCAAGGGCCTTAACCAGGGCCTCGGTGTCATTGGGATTTCCGACCTTTTCAACAGCTGCAGCGATGGCCTGGATGCCGGCATAGGCTCCTTCCGCTGCATAGGTGGGATAACGACCAGTCCGCTTTTTAAACTCATTGACGAATTTCTTGTTGCGCTCGGTGTTTGGCCAGTTGTTGTGATGCCGGGCTGAAAGGATCAGGCCCAACGGGAGTTCATCGCCCATGGCGCTCAGCAACTCGTAGTTTCCACCGGCGTCCGGATGGAAATAGGTGAGTTTGTCGAACATCCCATAGGCCTTGGCCTGCTTGATAAAGGCCACGGTGTCGCCGCCCCAGAAGCCCGCAACCAGGACATCGGGTTTGTCTTTGAGGATCGAGGTGACATAGGCCGAATAGTCTGGGGATGAGAGTTTCGGCCAGTATTCGCCCACCACCTCGTAGGGCACGCCGAAGCGGTCGAGGTTATAGCGGAGTTCATTCCACTGGGCATGGCCGTAGGAATAATCAGGGCCGATAAAAGCAATCTTTTTCCATGGCTTGGTCTTGGCCATTTCCTTGAGATAAAGGGCACCTGCAGCCATCGACTGGAATGTATCGTTGGAAACCCGAAAATAGTACGGCTGAAAATTGTCGACCGTCAGTTCGGTCGCTGCGTGGTCGGTGCCGATGAAAATCACCTTGTTCTGTTTTGACACCTCGGTCACGGCGAGGCCAACTCCGGAGCTGACCACCCCGAAGAGAAAATGAACCTTATCCTCAGAAATTAAGCGATTGGCTACCCGTACCGCATAATCGGGTTTGGCCTTGTCGTCAGTAAAGACAGCGTCAATCTTGTAACCACCGGCAATTCCTTTGGCATTGACCTCGTCGATGGCCATCTCAGCCGCGGCTACCGAATCCATACCATACAGACCGGGGCGGCCGGTCATCGGATACATTGCTCCGATCCGAATCAACTTTTCATCCGCTGCCTGTGCAAGCGGCACAGCGATCAAAGATATCAACGCAACAACCAAACACCCCCATCCATGTTTACCAGCCATTTTCTCCTCCTTATCTAAAAATTAGGCGAGCAGACGCTCCTTCGAAACCCTGTTTGCCCATTGGCTCCACCCATGTTCGGCGGTACCCGTGTGCAATTAGACGGAGGAGAGCATCAATTGTGCCAAACCGATGACAATCTCATAACTATTTGAATATATTAATATTGTAGAAACGCTAGTAACAGAGTGAAGGAGAGTAAATATTGCAGAAATGCAGGATGAAAAGCAGAAATGCCTTTTGTTTAGATTTTTTTATATTTATATCAGTGCGATAGCCAGATATTGCATGTTTGCAATGTTCTGCATATTTGCAATCAACAGATGGATCAACCGGCGACGGTTAAATTGTAGCGTACCATCTTACGCCAGAGTGTTGTGGGGTGGATACGCAGCATGGTAGCAGCGTGATTCAGATCCTGGCTTTGAGTCAGAACTTTTTTGAGAAGTATTCGTTCATAACTTTCCAGTGCTTCCTTGAGCGGCGCCTGTTGGCCACTACCCCGCTCGTTGATCTCACAGGAGGAGCGAATCTCCGACGGAAGATCTGCCTGACCAAGGGTCTCCCCTTCGCTGAGAACGATCATGCGTTGAATGGTATTGATCAGTTCCCGCACATTGCCCGGATAATCGTATTGGCGGAGCAGTTCGAACACCACAGGATCGATTGTCTTTTTTATCGGTAAGTGAAGATTAAACTTCTCGAGGATACTCTCGGCAAGTGCCGGGATATCCTCCCGCCGCTGCCTGAGAGGCGGAATAATTATCGGCACAACATTCAGTCGATAATAGAGATCCTCGCGAAACAAACCCTTGCGTATCTTTTCCTGAAGATCCTGATTGGTAGCCGCGATAATGTGGATATCGACAAGAGTCGACAGAGTCGCCCCTACCCTCTTGAATTGTCGTTCTTCAATGACTTCCAGAAGTTTGACCTGCATCTCCGGACGCAGTTCGGCAATCTCATCGAGAAAAACCGTGCCCTTGTGTGCCGCCTCGACCAGGCCAATTTTTCCGGTGGCCAATGCGCCGGTAAAGGAGCCCCGTTCGTAGCCGAACAGCTCACTCTCCATGAGCGAGGAGGGGATCGCGCCGCAATTGATCTTGACAAACGGTTGCTCCTTTCGCGGACTCATCTTGTGGATGAGCCTAGCCAGCATGCTTTTTCCAACCCCCGACTCTCCAGTGAGAAGGACCGAGGCCTCAACCTTGGCAACTTTGATGGCCTTCTGAACCACCAGGACCATCGCCTGACTCTTCACCACGAAACCTTTCAGGGCGTGGTCCGCTTCATGATATTCCTGGAGTGACTGGAGAAAGAAACTACTCTTTTTACGGGACTCGTCAAGCGCTACCCGCAACTCGTTCAGCTCAGTGATATCTCGCACATTGGTAACAACCACGGAAATCTGCCCGTCTTCGGCAAAAACCGGCGTTCCGGTAACTATCACCGACTTGCCGCCCCTGATCTGCTGCAACAGGGTGATCGGTTTTTTCTGTTGCAACACCTCGAGGGTGACCGAATGATCGAAGACCTGATCGGCCACCAGAGCGTGCATACTCCTGCCAATCAGATTGTCCCGTGACAGCCCGGTGATACGCTCATAAGATTTGTTGACCTTCAGAGTGTTGGCGTCTCCGTCGGTTACATAAAAACCGTCATAGGACGATTCAAAAATCGCTTCAAGCTCTCTATGAAGTTTTTGGTAATTTTGCAACTGGGAGATGATCTTTTCATGTTCGGAGACATCCTGAAATACTGAAATGACCCCGACGACTTCATCATCACTGAAAAGCGGAGTACGATTGGCAATGATCGTGACTTCCGGCAAGGCAATCTTCCGGCCGATCTGTGCCACACCGGTGCGGATGACATCCTGCATATCGGCCCAGGCATGCGGTCTGATGTCCATTATCTTCCGACCAACGAGCGTTGCTTCGCCATCTTTGAAGATTCGCCGGGCGGCCTTGTTGTAAATGTGAATCGTCCCCTGGCAGTCGATAACCACGATTCCATTATGTGAAGCATCGATACTTAACGAAAATATATCGTCCATGTTGATTCCTACCTGGGTTGTTTCTGCTGGATGGTCATTGAGATGGCAGTCTGATCATAAAGGTGATCGTTAATTACCGGACATACCCCCTTATCAAATTCCATAGAATAACCAAAAATCGGTCAAGCATGCTGTAAAAATCCTACTGCAATTTTTGCACGAATCGTTGCCATACCCTATGTGTGTTTGTGCCAGGCAAGATGCCTGGAGCTCATCAACAGCGGCGGCGAAAATATCTCGTCCATTGAACTGGAAAACCTCATCTACCGGCACCCGATGGTACTGGAACACAAGTATCGTAGTTGAGACAACGAAGATCTTAGTCATCCTGAGCGGTTATATTTAATGAAAGTGGTTCGAAAAACAGACAGAACTCGCGGCTTCAACCGATTTCCCACCCGGCGAGTAGCCAGGATTTGGATTATAAATGTTTATTCTCTGTCGCAAAAATGATAAAGGATGAGGTGTTTATTATTCTTTAGGGAGTCATGAAGTATCGTCACCCGATTTGAAGGTCATAGGATGTCCCTGATCTGCGACAAAGTTGCTTTCACCTATCCCGGAGCAAATCACCCGCTCTTTACCGATGTTTCATTTCAACTGGCGGCACCGGGATTCCATTCGTTTTTCGGCCCTTCGGGGGTTGGCAAAACCTCTCTTGCGAAAATCATCACCGGCGGCATCGAAAGATCCTCCGGCAGGGTCGCAACCGATGGCCTGGGCACCCTTCTCTATTCATACAATAAGGAGCGGCTTCCCGGCTGGTCCGGGGTAGGACTTCATTTAGAGCGGGTCATCCCGCCGTCGATGCATGCAGGCAAGGACCAACTAGTGGAGATTTTCGGCTTGTCCGATTGCATCAATTCCCGTTTTGACCAGCTATCCATGGGACAACAAAACCGGGTCAACCTGATCCGCTACCTGTTGCAGGATTGCGATCTACTGATTATGGACGAAAGCCTGGCCAACGTCGATGAACGCACCCGGGAAAAGATCATTCTGGCCATCAAGGCGATGTTCCCGCAGCGCTATTTCATCTATATTTCCCACAATGTCATCGAGGTTGCCAAATTCTGCGATTCGATTCTGGTGTTCCGCAGCAGCGACAAGGCGCCACAGGCCATCATGCTTGACGGCTGCAATTTCCGGAAAAATGAAGACCTTTCCCGCACGGCACTCGATGCAACCCTGCTGGAGATCATGAATGCTGCCTAGACGCGTCTTCCAGTTCTTTATCATCTACCTCCTCTTTATCGGCGGCTTGATGGCACTGAAATATAGTCTGGCGCTTTCCGATTACGTCATTCCGGCTCCCTCCGACATGTTCCATACCCTGATCACCGAATATCGTGGGTACAGCCTTGCTACCTTAAACACCATGACGGTGGCGATCATCGGCCAGATTCTTTCGGTGGTCATGGCATTCGCCATCGGCATCACCGGCCGTCAATCCACCTGGCTCGGCTCCTTCATTAAGGTTGCTGCATACAATTTTCAGGCCTATCCCATCGTTGCGCTGGCGCCGATCCTCTTCATCCTGCTCGGAGACGGTTTTCTGCCGCGGTTGTTGATCGCTGCGATGATCTGTTATTTTCCGGTGCTGCTCTCGGTTTTAGGAATCATGTCCAAGCCGGTTGACGATATCGAACACTTTTACCGGGTCACAGGCCGCATGCGCTGGCAGCTGGAGGTCAAAATCCGCACCTTTGAAAACCTCTCGCAACTGACCACCGTCATCGCCGGGAGCGCCACCCTGGCCATGGCCGGGACCATCGTCGGGGAATTCATCGCCGCCAATGCCGGAATCGGCTACAATATACGGATCGCCCTGTATCAAAGCGATCTCGGCAAGATTCTCATAGCCCTTTTTCTGATCGGCATAACCATTGCCATCTACCAAGCACTGCTGGAATCGTTAGGGGTAATCATAAAACGGGCCTGGACGGGAAGGTAATTCGACTCTCGAGGCGCCATCGGACCTTTCATACCAAAGAAGAAGCAATGATGTATACCAAAGCCAAAACCGTCATTCTGCCTGCCTGGCTACTTTTTCTTATGGCGATGTTTGTTGCGACCACCGCCCAGGCGGGTGAAAAGATCGTTTACCGCCTGAAATGGCTCCGCAATGTCAGCGTGGTCGGCGCCTTGTATGCCGAAGACCACCATCTCTTCAAAAAAGCCGGCCTTGATGTGGAGGTTAAAGCCGGTGGGCCGGAGCGGGATGCGATCAGGGAGTTGGAACTCGGCTACGCCGATTTTGGCGAGGCCTCCGCCGACCAGGTGCTTCGGGCGCGGGCCAAGGGGTCGCCGGTGGTAGTGATCGCCCAGTTGTTCCAGATCAACCCGCTGCAATGGATGTATCGCCCGGAGGAGATGCAGATAGGAAATCTTGCCGATCTGCGAGGTAAGGTCATCGGCGTCACCTTTGGCGGTAACGATGAAACCATTATGCGCACCCTGCTGGCCGAAGCCGGCCTGGGCAACGACGACGTGAAGCTCTTTAGTGTCCGCTATGACTATACCCCGTTTTACCGGCGCCAGGTTCAGCTGTGGCCGGTCTATCGGAATGCTCAAGGACCGCTTATCGAGGCACAACTGGGCAAGGCGGGAGAGACGACCGCCTTCTTCAATCCGGCGGAATTCGGGGTGAAATTCGTGGCCAACTGCGTTATCACTGAAGCGCGTACCTTGACGGAAAAGCCCGAACTGGTAAAGCGCTTCCTCGCGGCCCTGCTCGCCGGGTGGCAGCAGGCGCTTGATCCGAAGAATCAAGAAGAAGCCATCAAAACCCTGCAAAAGTACGATCCGGATACTCCGCGCCAGGTCCTGGAAGAGCAGCTGAAAATCACCCGCGAACTCGTTCAGCCGAATGTAACCCTTGCCATCGGCACGATAGATGAAAAGGGCTGGGAGCAGACCGAGCGGATCATGCAGGCCCAGAAACAACTGCCTATGCAGATCGATCTTAAGGCAATATTAAAAACGGATCAACCAATAAAGCCAAGGCAGCACGACGACTAGGGACAATGTGGAGACCAGCCAACAGGCGTTGGCGAGATCAAGGTCAAGATCATAGATCGAGGCGGCAACGAGCGAGTTGAAGGCCACCGGCATGGAACTGAGAATCAGCACAACCTGAAGGGGCAAACCGCCATCGATATTGCCGAGTCCGACCACCCAGGCAAGACTGGTAACCACCACAGGGATGATCGCCGACTTGATCAATGCAACGGCAAAAGCCCGGCGCAGATGACTGGCGATCCGGGAAAAACGCATGCCAAGGCCGATGGAGACGATCAACACAAAGGTGCCGGCGGGAATAAAGAGGCTGTTGATGGTTTCGAAAAATTTCGGCCGGGCCAGGCCGGAGACATTCAAGATTACCCCCGCCAGGAAGGCGGCGAGAATGGTCGCGACGAAGGGATCCCGAACTGTCCCCCAAATCTTGTTCAAGAGTGTTCTATCATCTTCGCCGGTCAAGCCCGAGTAGAAACGGGCGATGGGAAACCCGATGGTGTAATAGACAATTTCTTCAAACATTTTGTAGAGCGCGACCAGGGCGAAACCGGCTTCGCCAAGAAACATATAGCAGACCAGGGCGCCGATGGCCCCGATATTGGTGAAGGAACAGCAGCAGAACAGTACCCCGATCTGCCGGGGTGGTGCCTTGGTCAGTCGGGCGAACAGCATACCAAGCAGGCCACCGGTTATCAGGGCGGTTACACCGATGACCGGCAGTAAGGCGATTCGCAGATCAGTAAAGCGCACGACCCAGACCGCGATCATAAAGGATACGGGTAGAAAAAAGAGCAAACCAATCTTCTGCAGCAGTTTACGAAGCTCGGCAACTTGCAGTGGCAGGGTGATGCTGCCCCGCTCGGAAAGCAGACGGACGGTGCAGCCGACAAGGAGTCCAGAGATGATAAGGGCGAGTGAAAAGAGGAGTTTGTCCATGGGATTATTGGGGAAAAGGGAGGGAAAATTGTATCCAGTGCCCAATGTAGGCATCCCTGATGGTTTCGGCAACTGCCGATGACGTGAAAAGGTCTTCCTCCTGTTCAGAGCAGTTTATTAGTCTCAAAAAAGGTTAAAACCTCCGCCTTTAGGCGGATAGATTTATCGTTCACATTATGGTAGCCTATTAGCCCTGTGAGAAGGAGGGGCTATGGAATATCGTTATGGAAGTCACACAGTTTACAATATTGAGT
>JANNQF010000084.1:0-70555 GCA_031441605.1 Deltaproteobacteria bacterium | reverse complement strand
TACCCTCCCGGATAAGGTTTTAGAACAATTGATCATCGGCACCTACGGCAACTTCGATCCGCTGCAGAGCGCCGCAGCTAAAGGGGCCACCGCCAAAAACGACTATTTGAACGGCATTGATGCCCTGTATAAGCAACAGCGGCTGAGCGAAATCACCGCCACCAGCCTTGCAGATCTGCGCAGCTTTGCCCCGGCCTTCGCCGCGATGACCGCGAACAGCCATAGGTCCATTATCGGCAACAGGAGCAAGATCGAGGCTGCCCGAGCACTTTTCGACACCATTATTGAATTGTAGTTCTACCATCAACACTGACAACAACAACTTTCCAAGGAGAACAGGATGATTTACTCTTCTGAAGTCATGGAAATGTGCCGGGTGGCGCAGGGAGCCAATCACGGTCCCGCACCCATTCCTCAGGAAGGCGCATGGACAAAGGTCAAAGAGGTGGGGGATATATGCGGCCTCACCCACGGCGTCGGCTGGTGTGCCCCACAGCAGGGTGCCTGCAAGCTGACCCTCAATATTAAAAGCGGCATCATCGAGGAGGCCCTGGTTGAGACCATCGGCTGCACCGGCATGACCCATTCGGCGGCCATGGCCTCGGAGATTCTTCCCGGCAAGACCATCCTTGAGGCGCTCAATACCGACCTGGTTTGTGACGCCATCAATGTAGCTATGCGAGAGCTCTTCCTACAGATCGTTTACGGCCGCAGCCAGTCGGCGTTTTCGGAAGGAGGACTGCCCATCGGTGCAGGTCTTGAAGACCTCGGAAAAGGCTTACGCTCGGTTATCGGCACCATGTACGGCACCGTCGCCAAGGGCCCACGTTATCTGGAAATGGCCGAAGGCTATGTCTCGGAAATTGCTCTTGATAAAAATGACGAAATCATCGGTTACAAATTCGTCAGCCTCGGCAAGATGATGGCTGCCATCAAAAAAGGGGTGGATGCAAACCAGGCATTGAAAGACGCATCCGGCACCTACGGCCGCTTTGCCGAAGCCGTTAAAACCATCGATCCAAGAAAGGAATAGGGGGAAGAACCATGGCACTGTTTGAAAGTTACGACAGGCGGATAGGCCAGATTATTCCGGTCCTGGAAAAATACGGGATGAAATCCCTGGAAGAGGCGGGAGAAGTCTGCAGCCAATACGGGGTCGATGTTGCGGCCATCGTCCGCGGCATCCAGCCTATCTGCTTCGACAATGCGGTCTGGGCCTACACCCTGGGCGCCGCCATAGCCATCAAAAAAGGTCAGAAAAAGGCGGCGGAGATCGCCGCAACCCTCGGCGAAGGCCTGCAGGCCTTCTGCATTCCCGGCTCGGTCGCCGATGACCGCAAGGTCGGCATCGGCCACGGCAACCTCGCCGCCATGCTGCTGAACGAAGGCACATCCTGCTTTGCCTTTTTGGCCGGGCATGAATCCTTTGCCGCCGCCGAAGGGGCAATCGGCATCGCCAGATCGGCCAACCGGGTGCGCGTGAAGCCGCTGCGGGTCATTCTCAACGGCCTTGGTAAGGACGCCGCCAAAATCATTTCGCGGATCAACGGCTTCACCTATGTCGAGACCAAATTCGACTACGCCTCCGGCAAGTTGAACGTGGTCGCCGAGACCAAATATTCAGAAGGCGATCGGGGCAAGGTCCGCTGCTTCGGGGCCGACGATGTCCGGGAAGGTGTCGCCATCAATCACTTGGAAGGGGTTGATGTGTCAATCACCGGCAACTCCACCAACCCCACCCGCTTCCAGCATCCGGTTGCCGGCACGTATAAGAAAGAATGCATCCAGCAGGGCAAGAAGTATTTTTCCGTGGCCTCCGGCGGCGGCACCGGTCGCACCCTGCACCCGGATAATATGGGTGCGGGGCCCGCTTCCTACGGCATGACCGACACCATGGGGCGGATGCATTCCGATGCCCAGTTTGCCGGTTCATCCTCGGTTCCGGCGCATGTCGAGATGATGGGCCTCATCGGCATGGGCAACAACCCGATGGTCGGCGCCTCGGTCTCGGTGGCCGTCGCCTTGGAGCAGGCGGCACAAAAAGGATAGTGACCAAGAAGGGCCGTTGGGTGCATGGAATGCACCTTACGGCCCTTCGGTTTTCCGACGGCTGGCCCCCGAAGGGGAGGGGACGGGCCGGTATGGTGGTGCGGGGCGGGGATAACGGGATGCTTCTTTTGTGCTTCTGCAGACTAGCGGAACGGCGGTGCGTACTGTAATCCACCTTTATTCCACAGATTATTTAAGCCTCTGTCAATCTTCAACAACGACCTGGGGCCGAAATTACGCTCGAACACCTCGCCGTAATTGCCGACCTGACGAATAATCTGAAAGGCCCAATCGTCTTTCAACCCGAGGCTTTTCCCGGCAGCGCCCTCAAGTCCGAACAATCTTCGCACATCGAGGATATTGCTGGCCTGCATGTCTTCCGCGCTACGGGAAGTGACCCCCAATTCCTCTGCATTGATCATGGCAAAAAGCGACCATTGGACGATATTCAGCCAAACATCGTCACCCTGCCGCACCACCGGCCCAAGAGGCTCCTTGGTAATGACTTCGGCAAGCACGGTTGCGCTCTCCGGATCAGCAAGCCCCAGCCGCAGACCAAGCAATTGTGACTGCGGCATGGAAAGAAGATCACAGGCCTCTTTTTCGAAACCCTTTACCGCCAGCTCTAAGGTGTCATAGGGAATGATCTTGAATTCAATGCGGTTTCTCTCCAAATAGTCGGTGAGATTCTGTTCCGACGCGGCACCCACCGGTGCGCAGATCTTCACCTTTTTGAGATCAATCAAGCGTTTCACTTCAGGCTTTTTGGGCACCATGAAACCCTGACCGTCAAAATAACTGACCCCGGTGAAATGAACGGACAGCGCCGAATCCCTGGTAAAGGTCCAGGTTGAGTGGCGGGAAAGGATATCCACCGCACCGGCCAGCAGGGCGGTGAAGGCCTCACCTTCGGCAAGCGGCAGATATTCCACCTTTGTCGGATTGCCAAGGACTGCCACAGCCACGGCGCGGCAGATATCGACATCAAGACCGGTCCACTTTCCCCCGGCATCGATACTTGCAAAACCGGGTGTGCCGGTGGAAACACCGCAAAGAAGTCGGCCGCGCTTCACCACCTCTTCTTTGGTGTAGGCCTGTGCCGAACCGGTAAAAAACAGCGCGGCCAAAAACCAGATAAACCAACTCACTTTTTGCGTACACATTTGTCGGCAGTAAGGGTAAAGGTTAAAAAGAAGAATACCTTTGTTGAAAATACCATACCTATGGGGTGAAACTCGTTTCATAGTGTTATAGCTTTTTCCCAGAAAAATCCTCAAAAATCTCATTCCGGTTTACCAACATTGCAAAGAAAACAATCACGAACAGCACGATTTGTTGCCGTTGAGACACTCCGTCGTCTCTATCAGGATCGCTTGCCGGTCAAATCCCTGCTTGACCGGGCGGTGCGAAAATACGCCCTGCCCGGCAACGAGCGCAACCTCGCCATGCAGCTGGTGTACGGTGTTCTCCGTAACCGCCAGTACCTTGACCGTATTCTGCAACTACTGTCAAAGACACCTCTTGGAAAAATCGACCCCTTTATCCACCAGGTGCTGGCGGTTGGTCTTTATCAGCTGTTTTTTCTTGAACGTATTCCGCAATCGGCGGCGGTCCATCAAATGGTTGAATGCTGCAAGACAGCGGGCATGCCGAAAAGACTTGAGGGTTTTGTCAACGGCATCCTGCGCCAGTCCATTCGCCAAAAAGAAACGCTGGCAGCACAGGCTGAAGGTGAGAAAACCGGTGCACCGATCATCAATCACCCTGAATGGCTGTTTGCCAGATGGCGCGACCATTTCGGCAACAAGGAAGCGCAACGGATCTGCATGGCCAATAATCGCGAACCGCTCTTGGTGCTTCGGACCAATATTGTGAAGATCACCCGCGATGATTTCTGTAAGGTGCTTGCGGCTGCCGGCATTGCCAATCACCCCGGCGCCTATGCCGGGGAGGCCGTTATTCTGCCCGAGTATCAAGGCGCCATAACGGCAATCCCCGGCTACGCAAAGGGGTTCTTCCAGGTCCAGGACGAGGCGGCACAGTTGGTAACCGGCCTGCTCGAACCTTTTCGCCGGGGCGGCAGGTATCTGGACGGTTGTGCCGGTCTTGGCGGCAAGACCTCGCACCTCCTCCAGTTTGCGGTAAGTCATGCCCTTGCAATCCACGCCGTTGAACCGGAATCGTACCGATTGCAAAAACTCCAAGAAAATATCAGCAGGCTCGCTCTGCCCGTAGCGCCTGTCATCCATGAAAGCAGCCTGCAGCATTTTATCCTCGGTGATCTGCCGGCCTTCGACGGTATCCTCATCGACGCACCCTGTTCCGGCACCGGGGTAACAGGCCGACATCCCGACATCCGCTGGAACCGCCGTCCGGAGGATCTGCTCCGCTATCAGCAGGAGCAATTGATCCTCCTTCGACACAGCACCGCACTGCTTACCCCCGGCGGCGTCCTGGTCTATGCCACCTGTTCTCTCGAACCTGAAGAAAATCGAGATGTGATCAAGGCCTTTCTTTCCGAGTACCCGTCTTTTCGCCTGACCGACTGCACCATGCACCTGCCGGAGGCAGCGCAGCACTTCATCGTCGACGGTTGCTTCGCTCCCCATCCCGACGCTACCATCGATGGCTTCTTTGCCGCACGAATGCAGCACAGTTAGAAGATATCCCAGGTTTTTCTTTGCCATCGACCAAGGTCTGTTGTACATTCTCCAGATTCTCAGGGAACAACCAAACCCCCATCTCCGCAAAGAGGGTTTTCACCTGTGGTTGCACAGGTTTTAGGGGCCGTTAAGAAATAACTCATACTATTTTCACCATTTCTTTACGGCCCCTTATGCCGCTCATGACATTGAAACCGATTAGTTATTGTTGAACAACGGCTTATTTAACCAAGGATAGTGACAATGGCAGAAATTAAAAGCACGATGGACATGGTAATGGAACGCGCCGCTAGGATGGCCGCGGCTGCAACTCCGACCACCAATGATGAAACACTCGTCAAAAAGGGCATGCGTCTGGCCGCCGACTATATCAACGGCAAGGAGATCGATCTCACCCGGGAACTGGCGGCACAACCACAGGCCGAACAGGGAGAAGTTGGCAAGGGCATGGCCCAGACCCTCCTCCGCAATATCACCCTGCCCCGCACCAAAGAGCTGCAAGCCTCCGGTGAACTTGCCCTGCAGGCCGTTCTCGCACTGGCCGGCAAAAAAAACGAGGTGATCACCATCTGCCGGGAACTGGATCAGATACTCAAGCAATACGGGCAGCACAAGGACCAGATGACCCAACAACTGGAAGACGCCATCAAGGCCCAGCTGGAGCAGCAGGGTGCTGCCCGGGGACAGGCCGGCAAGGTCAACACCAGCCCGGCCATGCACCCGCAGTACCGGGAAGAGCTGTCGCGCATGCTGACCGGCCTGAACAACCAGTACAACGACGCCATGGACCAGCGTAAGGCGATGATTCTCCAGCTGCTCTCCCCGGCCACCCGCTGATGCCATGGAAATCCCGCTCTTTGCCGCATCCCGAGGTCGGTGACCATGGATTACCAGAGACGCATTGTCAGGCTCCAGGCTCGGTTGCAACGCAAAAAACTTGACTGCCTGCTCGTCAGCCATCCGGAAAACCGCCGCTATCTGAGCGGATACCGTGACGGTGATCATGGTATTGCCGAGACCTCCGGCCTGCTCCTGGTACCGGCCAGAGGGCAGATGCGGCTGCTCACCGACTTTCGCTACAAAATCCAGGCGGTGCGCGATGTCCCCTGGGCCGAGGTGCTGCTCTACAACAAGGGCATAGTCAACCTTCTCGGCGAGTTGCTGCCAAGCCTCGGGATAAAAACACTTGCCTTTGAAAGCCATTACACCCTGCATGCCGGCGCCGAAAAGATGGCTACGGCCTTGATAAAGAAAGGCATCCGCACCGTACCCGTGACTCATCTTATCGAAGATCAGCGCATCATCAAGGATGAGGAGGAGATAAACCTCATCCGCAATGCCGTACGCTTAAACGAGAAGGTGTTCAGCGAAATTTATTCATCACTTACCTCCTGCCGATCTGAGATTGATGTAGCACTGGCTATCGAGTCGGCAATGCGTCGGCAAGGCGCCGAAGGCCCAAGCTTTTCCACCATCGTTGCCAGCGGCGAAAACGGCGCCCTGCCCCACGCGGTGCCCGGCCGCACAGAGCTGCAGCACGATGGATCGCTTACCATCGATATGGGTCTGGTCCTCGACGGCTACTGTTCCGACATGACCCGCAACTTCGTCCCAGGCACGCCGAGTGACCGGTATTTCGAGCTACACCGTCTGGTGCGCCGCGCCCAGCTGGCCGGCATGGCGATGGTAAAGAATGACGCCAGAGCTTGCGATGTCGACCACGCCGCCCGCAGCGTTATTGACAGTGCCGGCTACGGCGAATATTTCGGCCACTCCCTCGGCCACGGAGTGGGTCTTGCAGTCCACGAAGAACCCCGCGTTTCCTCGCGTAACCGGAAAAAATTGAGATCCGGCATGGTCATAACCATAGAACCGGGCATTTATATCCCCGGCTGGGGCGGCATCCGCCTCGAAAACATGGTCGTTGTTCGCCCCGACGGCTGTGAAAACCTTAACAGCGACACAACCTGGCTCGACATATGAAACCACCGAAATACTTTGTTCTTGACACTAATGTCTTGCTTCACAACCCGGAAGCAATCAATTCCTTTGGCGACAACTGTATAGTGCTACCGATGACCGTCATTGAAGAGCTCGACAATTTTAAGCGGGTCAACGACGAACTCGGCCGCAGCGCCCGGCAGGTCATTCGCCATCTCGATCGCCTCCGTTCCCAGGGAACCCTGCGCAACGGCGTCGCCCTCGACAACGGCGGGATGCTGAAAATCTCTCTCGATGAAAAGTCCATTCCCGGCACCTTTCTCAATATGTCCGTGCCGGACCACCGGATTCTTGCCGTCGCCGCCAACCTGGTCGCGGAAAAGAAAAAGGTCATTTTCGTTTCAAAAGATATCAATGCCCGGCTGAAGGCCGATGCCCTGGGCATCGAGGTCATGGATTTTGAACAGCAGAAATGCGATTTTGACAGCCTCTACAGCGGCTGGCGGGAACTCGCAGTGGCCGGGGAGATTGTAGATTCCTTTCACAAAGACAAAGGTGCAACCATTGCCGGGGCGGATTTTTACACCAACGAATTTGTCATCCTGAAAGACCTGAACAACCCGAAACACAGCGGTTTTGCCAAGGCCACCGGCCGCGACAGCCTCATCCATCTGGACCCCGCCTTCGACTGCGCCTGGGATCTTCACGCCCGTTCCAAGGAGCAGCGGATGGCCTTGGAACTCCTCCTCGACCCGAAGATCAATATGATTACCCTGATCGGCAAAGCCGGCACCGGTAAAACCTTGCTTGCTCTCGCCGCCGGTCTGCACTGCGTGCTGCGCAAGGAGACTTTCGACAAGCTTCTGGTATCGCGGCCGATCATCCCCATGGGCCGCGATCTTGGCTACCTGCCGGGCACAAAAGACGAAAAACTGAGCATCTGGATGCAGCCGATCTTCGACAATCTCAGCTACCTTATGCGGATTGGCCATAAGATGGAAGACGGTACAGTGCAAAGCAAGATCGACAAGTTGCTAAAAACGCAGCAGCTTGAGCTGGAAGCCCTCACCTATATCCGCGGGCGCTCCATTCCCGACCAATTCGTCATCATCGACGAGGCCCAGAATCTCACGCCCCATGAAGTCAAAACCATTGTCTCAAGAGCCGGTGAAAACACCAAGATGGTTCTAACCGGCGATCCGAACCAGATTGACAACCCTTACCTTGATGCTTCATCCAACGGCCTGGCGTACGCCGTCGAAAGATTAAAGGGCCAACCTCTGTACGGCCACGTCACCCTCAGTAAAAGTGAGCGCAGCCCGCTTTCGGCAATCGCCACCGATTATTTATAGGAAAAACCACCATGCGCCAATTTGTCATTGATGAGCTGAGCCCGATGGAGCGTGACAATATCGACTCCTACCTGAAAAGAACCCTCAAACAGGGTCCGATGATCGGCATCTACTGGATAGAGCTACCGCCGGACCTGCTCTCTGCCGCCCAACAGGGACACGAAGAGCACGGGCCCTTTTATCTGGCGGTGGAAGTCACCGGCAGCGCCGTTAAATTTGAGCTGCTGGTGCGCAGCCGCTTCAACCTGCACTGCAGTTGCATCGCCCATACCACTGCCGTCCAGCGCCAGTTCGTCCTCGATTTCATCGACCGGATGGTGACTGCTGAGATGATCAACGCCTAGGTCCATTTTCGTCCCGGACCTCCTCCATGGCCTGGACAATCGCCGCAAAGGCACCGACTACGTTTTCAGCCGCCATGGGCAAACGGTCAAGTAGCCGGCCGAACAACCCGTCGTTGGCTGCATTGATGGTGCAACAGGTCTTTACTCCCTGCTCCGTCAAGAGGACGCGGTACACCCGATGATCTCTTTTGTCTATTGTCCGCTCCAGCAGACCAATCTGCACCAGCCCTTCCACCGTCCGGCTCAGCGAGCTCTTGTCAAGGCAGAGCTGCTCCGCCAGCTCATTCTGTGACGGCCGGCCAAGCTGCTCTACCGCCAAGAGGCAATGACACTGGGCAACAGTAACTCCATGGCAGGAGGTATCCTCCTTAAGTTGTGCTCCCATCAGCTGCTCAAGTCGTCGCAGATTCTTTCTGAATTCCCGAACGATTTGTGTGTCCATCCCTCCTCCCTTTGGTTGAACAAAGCAATTGTTGCATACCACACCTATTATCACAAAACAAACCTTTATCTTTAAGCATTTCAACCATTCGCCTGGTTTCCTGCCCGTTGCGTTTTTTTAGCGCGGGGATTAAATTTGGAAATTTTCGCCATTTCCATAAAGAGGCGTTCCTCTTCGCCGGTTATGTGGTCCGGAATTTGTATTTCCAGTTCTACGATTATGTCCCCGGCCGAACCGTTGCGCTTTGGCAAGCCCTTGCCGCGCAGACGCAGCTTCCGACCACTCTGGGAACCCCGCGGAACCGACAGGGTGACGGTCCCGTCCATAGTCTCAACCGGAATTCCGCCGCCCAATAACGCCTCCCAGGGTGACACGGCGACAACCGTATACAGATCATGACCGTCCGCCTTAAAACGATTGTCAGCGGCTATGCGGATGCGCAACAGGAGATCTCCGGCCTTGCCGCGCCCACCGCCCCGTTCACCCTGCCCGGCCAGCCTGATGACTGCCCCGTCGGTAATACCTTTCGGAATCTTTACCTGCAGGGTCCTGGTAACCGGCTGTATCTTACCATCTAGACCGAGCTCATACGACTGCAAGGTCAGGGTTCTGCCGGCGCCGTGGAAGACTTCACTGAGCGTTACGGTAATTTCCGCCTCTGTAGTCGTGCCGGGAGAATCGTCATTATGCCTGCCATAGGAGCTTTGATCGCCGGCACCTTGTCTAAAGAGATTTTCAAGAATATCATCGAAGTCCGCCGACTCGCCAAAGTCGTTGCCCGTAAAGTGAAACGATTGCGAATATCCACTCCTTCCCGGTGCAGCCTGACCACCGTAGCGGTGTTGCGAACGCGTCCGATCTTTCTCCTGCTGCCAATTGGCACCGTAGGTGTCGTAGAGCTTTCTCTTCTCTGGATCTTTTAATACCTCGCGAGCCTCGCTCAACTCTTTGAACTTCTTGTCGGCATCCTTATCCTTACTCACATCGGGATGGTATTTACGGGCGAGTTTACGATAAGCGCGCTGAATCTGGTCATCCGAGGCATTTTGGGAAACCCCGAGAATTTCATAATAGTTTTGTGCTTTCATACTCATTCTCCGTTTATTACGCCTCCCGTAAATCTCTCAACAAGGGCCTTCTCCAAGGTTTTTCCCTTGGCCACAATGTCGGTCAAAGCCATAACCTTTTCTTCACCCAGACGTACCATCCTGCTGACCATCTCATACACCGGATCATCTTTGCCGAGAAGACGCCCCGTCTTGGCCAGCAGTTCCTGTCCCTGCCGCAGGTACAGTTCCATATCACCAAGGATCTTCACCCGCTTAGAGTGTCTTTCTCGCTCAACAAAGAGCAACGGGAGAAGCCTCCGGATGGAGAATTCCACCAAAATGTCGCGAGAAATCTGCCGTTCAGTTGCAACCCTCTCAAAAGCAAGCAAGGATTGTTTACTGAGCACATAGGTCTTCGGACGACGTTCGATATTTTCAGGAGTATAGCTGGAAACCCATTCACCAATTTCATCTAAAGCTGCATCATCCTCAATCATTTGATCAAAGAGAGATTTCTGCTTCACCCCAAATTGACACGCAATAATTCCCAACACTTCAATGAGATGGACCGGCAGACGGAAGGTGGTCCGCACCGACTGCCTTCCCCTCAATCTTGCTTCGGAAATTTCGACCCCGGCCCGGGCGACCTGGTCTTTATGATGCCCTGTCAAAGCCATATCCCCTTCCTCCTCAAACAACAATATACACACAATATTACTTTGTCAAAATTCACCTTTATAGTAATTATCGAACTTGTTTTAGTTTTAGTAATATATTTTATATTGACTGTAATTTTTTAATAATTAATTTGTATGTAACGAAAGGCGAGGGCCTGGAACAAAAGCCAGCCCGATAAAAAGCATAACCTATTAAGAAGGAGGGGAAATATGTGGACAAGAATAAGAGATTTCGATCGGATGTTTCAAGCTATGGATCTGTTGAACTCTAGACTGAACGTGGGGTTCCAGAACGACGACCGGACAAGGCTACCGGCTGCAGCATGGGGTGTTACTGAGTCGGGCCCCCGGACCAATATGTACGACACCGGCGAGGCACTGGAGATTCGCGTGGAAGTTCCAGGCATTCAAAAGGACGACCTGAACATCAAGCTGCAGGGAAACTATCTTGAGATCCGCGGTAACCGCAAAACCGAGACTCCGGAAGGCTATTCGGCGCATCGGGTTGAGCGGGGTGCAACCTCCTTCACCAGAAGCTTCACCCTGCCCTCCGAGGTCGATGCCGCCAAGGTTGAGGCAACGCTGAAAGATGGCATTCTGACCCTGGTTCTCGGTAAAGCGGAGCCGGCAAAACCAAAACAGATTGCTATCAACTAATGATCAAAAAGGACCCACCCCCCACAAGGGGGGATAAGTACCTTTACGAAATTCATTCTTAAAAACGAGAAATGAATTTCTAAGGTATCTAAAAATAAGGAGGAAACGATATGAGCGAGAGACAAGATTTGTCAGTCAGAGAAGAGGCCCTGAGCGAGCGCAACCGCCAGATTCCAACGCTGGCACCAATGGTAGACATTCTTGAAAATGAGAATGAAATTCTGTTGTTCGCCGATATGCCGGGAGTCGACAAGAAGGATATTTCCATCAACATCGATAACGGACGGCTGGCACTCTCGGGTATCAGGGAAGTAAAGCCCGTGGGGGCGGTCACCTGGGAAGAATTTGCTGACGTGGAATACCGAAGAACCTTCTCGGTACCGCAAACCATAGATGTGGCCGGAGTCAATGCAGAACTGAAGGAGGGTGTCCTGCTGCTGCATCTGCCGAAATCGGAATCGGCTAAACCACGGCAGATTGAAATCAAAGTGGGTTGAGAAAAGAGATAAAACACCGGAAAAAAGCAACACGGGCAATTAGGCGAGGTAGTTGCCCGTGTTGTTTTTTATAATGGAAAGGTGTATTCCCCTTCAACATGTGGCATGAAACAGACCACCAACAGCGGCACCGCGACGAGCATACTCGTTATAAAGGTCGACACCTTTTCCGGTACTGGTGACGATGACTTTTTTACCCTCTGCTTCCAAAAGATCAATCGTATCACGAGGCACCTTGAGCCTTCCTAAGCGACCGGTGGTAAGAATCACCACCTGACTCCCCCGGTCGATCAATTCGCGCACATCGCCGGGCTGAATGCCCTGGCGATGGTCGGTGTCATGCTCCGACCAATCCCAGGCCCGACCACCACCCGGCCATATCTTCCAATCCTTCCCCGGCCCGATTCCCGCCACCTCAATCCTGCCCCAAGAAGAAGAGAGAATGGCGGGCGAGATAGCGCCGGCGGACGGAGTCTCCTGATGACCTCCTCCTGTCCCGGCTACAACTCCAGCAGGCAACTTCTTTCGTATATACAGGGTCTTTTTAACGGTGGCGATCCTTTCACCCTGGGTATCAACAACATCGACCAGGAAGATTTCCGTAACTTTATTGCCGGATTCGGCCTTTACGCGTATCTCGTCAAGACGCCCCGAGGTAAGGGAGAACACAGCGCTCACCGTGCCGCGTCCGGGCTTGAGATATTGGATCCGCGCGGCCATATCCCAAACCACAAAATCCCGGCCCAGATTGTGAAGGAGCATCAGCATATAAAACGGGTCGGTCATGGAAAAGAGGCTGCCGCCGAAATGACTGTTGACGTAGTTGCGGTTATACCAGCGCAGTTTCATGGCTACCCGGAGAGTCCGCCAGTCGTCGGCAATCTCTTCAACGGTTATGCCGGCCCCGAGATACGGCGGCCAACTATTTACGATCATTCGAAATATACGCGGATGATCCATGGGGTTGAACCGTGACAGGGACAAAAATTTTCTTTCCATTATCTTTTTCAACCTCGGTACCTTATGATAACAGGCCGCCAAAGCCAGGCTTCCGGTCGGTGACCGCGTCGTTTAAGGTGATCTGTCGGCCCGCCTCGACCCCTTCGTTATAGGTGGCGCCATAAACCTTGGCACCTCTGGCAGATGCCCGCTGGAGACGGGGAAAGCGCATACCGACAAACCATGCCAGTCTTTGCTCCTCCGCCACAATCAAGGCACCGGCTTGCGGCTGAACTGTCTTTTCCGATCGCTTCATCTTCTGTTCGTGAAGCTTCAGATGAAAACCGCGTAACAGTCCGAGAAAATAGCTATTCTTTTCGGTCTGCACCCTGCCCCGAAACCTGGCGCGATTAGCCGACCAGAGAATCGCTAAACGGTTTTCGAGAAAATGATAACAATACTCGGCAATGGCGACATTCTCTCTGGTTCCGAACAATTCAATGGTTTTAAAATTGTCGTTGCGACCGGGGTCATAAAGCTGTGACAAAACTATCCGCACAAAAAAGAATGTTTGAAGGATCGAACATATATGCCGTTGGTAGCCGGCGATCTTTTTCTTTTTCCGATCAATGATGACGCAGGCGTAACGATGTTCGCCACCTTCCCCGAGACCATGCAGGTGGTACTTCTCCAACAATTCATTGGCCTTTTCCATGGCCAGGGCGGCCTCGTGCTCATTTGCCGACCTACCCAAAGCCAAGAGTTTTTCAATTTTAGCCAGGCACTTCCGCCCGTTTTCGGAAAGCTCGGAACGGGCCGCCGCCTTATGCACCATCTCCGGCACCACCACCCCCGGTCGCCTAAATTCCGGCAGTACCCCGAGCCGTTCGCAGGCCTGTTGGAAAAGTTCGCCGTGCGCCGTGTCGCCGCGCAAAGAGGCGCTGCACAGCTGATGCGCCATTTCATGTTTCAAAACCTCCAGAGTGACCGACCAGGAATGCTGAAGTATAAGATGGCGGCTAAGACGAAGAATGCCGGTCATCGCATTCCAGCAGCCGTAGATTTTTTGTGAATCGGAAATTTCAAAGATCGGCGTTTGCAGCAGCACATTATGGCTGAGGCAAATGTCCTCATGTTCATGATACAACTGTTGCAGCCAGAGCCCCTGGAGTTGGTCGATCCTCAGGTTTACGGTCATTGTTTCTCGCCTTCGGGAAATGATTTGTGGGAGGTTTTTACCTGTGTTGCAGGCCTCCTCGATAAATGAGCAAACATAGCGCTCTTTGCCGGGGGTGGCAATACCCACAACGCGAGGTGCATGATATTGCCTTGATATTCCCTTTGGCTCCGGTATAGTGGAAATCAATACGGTGACCACCTGTAAGGGAAGAAATCCACAGCCACTCTTTCGCAACCCTGTATGAATGGCACAATCTCAAATCCGCATACTGCAAATTCCCATGCTTATCGCCACAACCCACAAAAACACCGATTTTGACGGCCTTGCCTCGGTTATCGCCGCCACCATTCTCTATCCCGGCTGCATCGGGGTGATCCCGAAAATGACCAATAAAAACGTTGAACGCTTTCTCTCCACCCATAAGACCGCTTTCAATATCACCCTACCCAATGAAGTGCAGCACGACGAAGTCACCAAGCTGATCGTCGTCGATACCGACCAATGGCAGCGTCTTGACCGCATGGACAAACTCGCTAAAAAGGAAGGCCTGGAACTCGATCTCTGGGATCACCATATGATGGCCGGAGGCGATATCCAGGCCACGTGGTCATGCAAGGAACGAATCGGCTCAACCGTCACGCTTTTCGCCCGGGAAATGCAAAAGCGCGGTATCCAACTCAACCCGCTTGACTCGACGGTCATGCTCATCGGTCTCTATGAAGATACCGGATATCTTTCCTTTCCAGGGACCACCGCCGATGACGCCCGGGCCGCCGCATACCTGCTCGACAATAAGGCCGATCTCAATGTCGCCGGTTTTTTCCTCAACCCACCCTATGAGGAGAATCAAAAGGAAATCCTCTTTGAGATGATGAAACAGACGGAAAAAAGAACGATCTTCGGCCATTCCATCGGTTTCAACCACGTCACCCTCGACAAGAAGGTGCCGAGCCTTGCGACCGTCGTCAACATGTACCGCAAGATCGTCAATGTTGACGCCCTTTTTGTGATTTTTACCAGCGACGACCGCCATTCAATAATCGGCCGCAGCGGCGTGGAAAGCATTGATGTCGGCCAGATATTGAGCATGTTCGGCGGAGGCGGCCACAGCGCGGCAGGCTCGGCGACGGTAAAAGACGAGGAAATGTCGGTTGAAAAAATTATTGAAAAAATTACCACTTCCATTGTGGCAAACGGCTCCGAGAGCATCCATATCGCCGACATCATGTCCTTTCCGGTCATCTCGGTTGCCCCGGAAACGCCGATGCGCGAGGTTCAGGCACTCATGACCAGCCACAAGATCCGCGGCGTAATGGTGACGGAAGGTGATGCTATCCTAGGCATTATCGTTCTCTGGGACCTCAAAAAGGTTAAAAAAGACAGCCAGTGGGACAGCCCGGTCAAGGCCTTCATGGCCCGGAACATCCTCAGCATCGGGCCGGGCGATTCGCCATCGGTCGCCGCCCGCATCATGATCGAAAAGGATGTCGGCCATCTCCCCGTCGTTCAGGATGACAAAATGATCGGCATCGTCACCCGCACCGACATCCTCACCTATTATTATGATCTGTTGCCGGATTAGGGGCCGTTAAGAAATAACTCATACAATTTTTACCATTTCTTTACGGCCCCTGATCCCCCTCAAGGGGGGACTGTAAAGAGTGCCGTTCATAAATGAGAAACGGATTACCTGTCATTGTACGACGGCTTCGTGCTGACCCGCACAGATGGCCGCACGGAAGTAACGAGAATACCGCTGACAATAAGCGTACATCCGGCTAGATGATGCCAATAGGGCAGCTCGCCAAGGACCAGAACGGCAAGGATCACTGAACTTGCCGGCATTGCCGCTGTTGCCGCGCCGGCGGTAGCTCCGCTTACCTTGCCGACTGCAGAGGTCCAGAGAAGGTAGGCCAGGACCGTGGCGAAGACACCGTAATAGACAATTGCCAGGAGTGCTTCAGTCGAAAGCCTTACAGGTACCGTCCCGAGCTCAACGGCGGCGGGCACGGCAAGCAGCAGCAGACTGCAGAAAATGAGCACGGCGGTATTGGTGGTTGCCGACACCGAGTGGCAGATGCGTTTGCGGAAAATTGTAAAGAGGGCCTCGCACACCACCGCCGCACCGACCAAAAGACTGCCGAGCACATTGTTCTCCCCGCCACCCTCCAAGGCAAAGACATTGACGACCATGCATCCCGAAGCGGCGAGAACAATCCCTGCCGCCATCCGGGCCGAAAACCGTTCTCCCAGCAGCACAAGGGAAAGGATAGCCAGTACCGCCGGGGTGGCACCGGTGATAATTCCGGCCTGCGCCGCTCCGGTCATATGCAGCCCGTAGAGGGTGAAGACCCGGAACAGGACAATGCCGCACAACCCTTGCAAAAAAAGATACATCCACTCCCTGGCGGTAAGCAACCACAATTCGCCAAACCGACCGTGCATAAGCGGAATCATGCAAAGAAAGGCTACCAACAGGGAGCCGAAGGCCGCCACAAAAACCGGGACGGTGGCAACCAGCATCTTGCCCACCACCACTGAACTGCCGGCCAGGAACATTGCCCCGATCAGCATCGCCACCGCTTTATATCCTCGAATTGTCTCCCCAACCGACTGTTTTTCTCTGCCCATAACTCCCCTCCGTTAATTTTTTTCATTCTAACGCCGGGAAGTGGTTTGCAACAGAGCCACTCTAGAGTAATTTTGATGGTGCCAATTTTTATTACCGGAAAAGCAAACAACCGGCCTTGCAAGATAAGAGGAATGCGATGATGTGGATCAATATCGACAAGGAATCGGCGGTACCGATGATCCGCCAGCTTTACAGTCGGATAAGGGAGAGTATCCTCTCCGGCCGACTCCAACCCGGCGCTCAGCTGCCCTCCAGCCGGAAGCTGGCAACCAGCCTGCAGATTTCCAGGAACGTTGTCCTTGAGGCCTATGATCTGCTGTATGCCGAAGGATTTCTTGCCCCGCAGCAGGGCGCCGGAACCTATGTGGCGGGCGGCGCGGCCTTTACCGGCCCAACCCGCATGGCACCGCCGCCGGTTGAAAAAGTGACTATGGGCTACGACTGCCCGCCGGGCGTCATTAACTTCCGGGCCGGCACACCGAATCTGAAGATGTTCCCGACCAAGCTCTGGCTGCAAATGATTCGGGAGGTATTGCTGCTGCCGCCGGAGGAAATGTTTGCCTATGGCCACCCCGAGGGGCGCCACGAGCTGCGGCAGGCCATCTGCGACTACGTCGTTACCCAACGGGAGGTGATCTGCCATCCGGAACAGATCGTCATCACCGCCGGTACCACCCAGGCTATCGGCATCGCCTGCCACCTTTTACTCGGCGAGCGGCGGGATGTGGTTCTTGAGGACCCGATCACCCGTGACATCCAGCTCATCGTCAAAAGCCACGGGGGCATTCTCCATCCGGTGCCGGTCGACAATGACGGCATGCGCACCACCGAGCTGCCGACTGCGCTCAACCCGGCCTTTGTCTATGTGACGCCGTCGCATCAGTTTCCCGTCGGCGGAACCATGCCTATCCAGCGACGCATTGCGTTGTTGCATTACGCCGAAGAAACCGGCGCCTTCCTCATCGAAGACGACTACGACAGTGAATTCAGGTTCGACGGCCCGCCCCTCAGCTCCCTGCATGGCCTGCATCCGGACCGGGTGGTGTATATCGGCACCTTCAGCAAGACCCTTTGTCCTGCCATCCGCATCGGCTACCTCATTCTCCCCCCCAGCCTCATCAGCCTGGGGCGAGGTCGTAAATGGCTGAGCGATCTGCACAACGAAGTCACCAGCCAGCTGGCCCTTGCCCGTTTCATTCGCCTCGGCCATTACCTTCGCCATGTGGCACGGATGCGCAAGCATTACCTGCAACAACGAAACGACATGGTCGTGGCACTTGCCGAGAATTTCGGCCCGCAGGTGCACATCCTCGGCAGCGCCACCGGCCTGCATCTGGTTGCCCGGTTTCCCGGTTGCCAGTTCACCCCGGCTTTTTTTGCGAAGATGGAGGCCGCCGGAGCCCGCTTTTATCCGGTTGCCACCCATGCCTTTGATCCCGGTCGGCACCGCGATGAACTGCTGCTCGGTTACGGCAATGTATCATCTGCGGAAATTCGCGCCGGCCTTGCCATTCTCGCCGAACATCTTCATCATTACCAGCTGGTTCGGTGACGCTGCCGCGGTTAAATAGCTATTGACTTCACTCGATCCTTCTGCTAAAAACCACATCCGCACCGGCACACATGAGCGGGAATAACTCAGTGGTAGAGTGCAACCTTGCCAAGGTTGAAGTCGCGAGTTCGAATCTCGTTTCCCGCTCCACCTCCTTTCCGATCACCCCTCCCCCTCCGTCCTACATTTCTCAGCCCATTTGGGAATTTGCGTTACACCATCATAAATGTTTGCTATTCTTAGTAAGAATTAATATTCTCAAACATCTTTCACCTTTAAGACACCTGAATACCTTCGGAGACTATCACAACCTGGGAGCACACTATGAGCGAGAAAGCAACTCTGACCATTGAAGGAAAAAGCTACGAGTTAGATGTAACCATAGGTTCAGAGAACGAAAAGTGCATCGATATCCAGCAGCTTCGCGACGCCACCGGCTACATCACCATGGACCCCGGCTTTGGCAATACCGGATCCTGTTACTCCGCCATCACCTATGTCGACGGCGACAAGGGTATCCTCCGCTATCGCGGCTATCCCATTGAAGAAATTGCCGAAAAAGCTACCTTTGTGGAAACTGCGTATCTCGTCCTGTATGGAGAACTGCCAAAGGCCAGCCAACTCAAGGCCTTTTCGGCCAGACTGAAGGAACACGCCCCCCTGCATACCAACCTTGAGCACCATTTTTCCGGCTTCCCAACTTCAGCGCCGCCCATGGCGATTCTTTCGGCCATGCTCAATCTGGTCTCCTGTTTTCACCCGGAAGTCCTTGACGTCCCGACCACCGGCGACCAATTTGACCGAACCGTCGCCCTGCTGCTCTCCAAAGTGCGAACCATCGCTGCCTTTGCCTACCGGATGGCCGGCGGCAGACCGATCAACCACCCCAATCCCAACCTGACCTATTGCGGCAATTTTCTGCATATGATGTTTTCCGATCCGTATCAGGAATACGAGGTCTCACCGATCATCGATAAGGCCCTCAATCTTTTCCTGGTTCTGCACGCCGACCATGAGCAGAACTGCTCGACCTCGACCGTCCGGGTGGTCGGCAGCTCGCGCGCCAACCTGTTCAGCTCGGTTGCCGCCGGGGTCTGCGCCCTGTGGGGGCCGCTGCACGGCGGTGCCAATGCGGCGGTCATCGAAATGCTTGAGGATATCAAGAAATCCGGTCGGCCCCCGGCCTATTATATCGACCGCGCCAAGGACAAAAAAGACCCCTTCATGCTCATGGGCTTCGGCCACCGGGTTTACAAGAATTTTGATCCGCGCTCCCTCATCCTTAAAAAACAGGTGCACGATGTTCTTGAAGCACTGCACCTGGATGACGACCTTCTCGACATCGCCCTGCACCTTGAACAGGCAACCCTTCAGGATGACTACTTCATCAGTCGCAACCTGTACCCAAATGTCGACTTCTACAGCGGCATCCTCCTCCGGGCCATCGGCATTCCACTGAATATGTACACCGTCATGTTCGCCATCGGCAGAATGCCCGGCTGGATTGCCAACTGGAAGGAGCTGCATGACCATAAGCTGCGCATCTCCCGTCCCCGGCAGATCTATACCGGCCATACGGCTCGGAGCTTTATTCATATGGCTCAGCGCTAGTGCTTAATTGCATTACTATGCGATATGTTGGAATCTCCTTTCATTCTCAACATGAAAGGAGTCGTCTATGCTCAGAAAAGCAAATGTTGCCACAGTTGCCATTCACACGCAGTTGTGGCGCAAGCAAGAAGTTGCAATGTCGTTGGTCGTTGCAAGAGCTTGGGGCCAATAACGAAACTCTTTGAACATCTGTTTTGGTGATTTAAAGTGAGATTGTCCCATGCATTACCCGTTTGCCTGATGCAATTCTGTTGAAAGAGCTCTTCAAGATATCGCCTTCAACTCATCCGCAGTTCCCACAAATGGGGGAATAATTGCCAAGCTGCATGGAAGGACACTTTTTCTCGATGAATTGCCGGATATGCCACTACAAGTGCAAGCAATACTCGTTCGTTTTCTGGAAAACGGCATATATTCGCCGTTGTGCAGTGATGAAAACAAGACTGCCGATGTAAAGATAATCGCCGGCGACCAGCATGAATTATTACTGTAGAAAATAGTCGCCAAACAATTCAGAAAAGCTCTATTCTGCAGATTAGCCGGTAAAATTCTTACCACACCAAGTCTTAGAGATATCACGGACGATATCCTGTTCGCATTGACCATCTTATTTATAAGTTAGAAAAAGATCCGCAGAAACGATACGAAAGCACCCCTATTCGGTGCTGCTTTTCGATGAGATTGAAAAGGCGCACCCGGATATATTCTCCATTCTCCAGTAGGTTATGGACCACTCGACCTTAACCGACAATTCCGGGCGTAAGGCCGAGTTCCGCAACGTCATTATCATTATGACCACCAACGCCGGAGCCCGGGAACTGGTTGGCCGCTCCATCGGCTTTGTCAGCAGCAAAAAGGGTAAGGACCAGACGGCCATCACCAAGTTGTTTGCCCCCGAATTCCGCATCCGGCTGGATGCTATCGTCTCCTTCAGCTCCCTTGATCATGCCGCCACCGAGCTGGTGGTCGACAAACTGATTAAAGAGTTGGAAGGACAGCTGGCGGAAAAACGGGTGACCATCAAACTCAGCCCGCAGGCCCGCACCTATCTGGCCAAGAAAGGCTACGACCCGGATTATGGGACACGACCGCTGAGAAGGCTGATCATGAAGGAGATCGGCGACAGCCTGACCGAGGAAATTCTTTTCGGCAAACTTGCTAAAGGTGGCGTGGCGGCGGTTGATGAGCAGGACGGCAGCCTGGTATTTGCTTACTCGAAAGAGTAAAAATCTTCCCTAAGATGGCAGACGGGCATGAAAACGACACTGAAAAATGTGCTCAAACAGCGACGCCATGAAATTATCCGCATAGCCAATCAATACGGTGCGGACAATATTCGCATTTTCGGTTCGGTTGGCAAGGAAACAGAAAGGCCGGACAGTGATGTCGACTTTCTTGTCGATCTGCAAAAAGGAAGAAGCCTACTGGACCTTGGCGGAATGGTTTTTGATCTTCAACAACTTTTGGGAAGAAATGTCGACATTGTCACCGAGAATGGACTGCACTGGTATATAAAGGAGGCAATTTTGAAGGAAGCCGAGCCCTTATGAAGAGCGACTCGCTCTATACAATCCATATTCGCGAATGCATTGACCGAATACAATTGTATCTTACAGGAATTGACCAGAACCAGTTCATGGCTTCATCGCTAATACAGGTTGCTGTTATGAGAAATCTTCGGGTTTTGGCTGAATCGACCCAGCGATTGTCTGACGAATTCAAAACCCACCATGCAGAAATCGAATGGCATAAAATATCCGGCCTTCGTAATATTCTGGTGCATGACTACCTTGGGATAGACATTGAAACTGTTTGGAATATTATTAGCAACCAGTTGTCAACACTGAGAAAAGCAGTACAGAGTTGATTTTCGGCTCAGGTGGCAAGAAAACCGGAAGGCTAGACAGTGATTGTGACTTTCTTGTCGATCTGCAAAAAGGAATTGTGTCGCCATGACCTCTCTTGACGCCATCATCCCGCTCATTCGGGATATCACCAAAAAAAATGGTGCCCTCAATGTCCGAGTGTTCGGCTCAATGGCCAGAGGAACAGCTACATCCTTGAGCGATCTTGATCTCCTCATTGACCTGACTCCAGGGATGGACTTGTTTGACCTCATTGGCCTGAAACAAGAACTGGAAAAGAAAACCGGCCTAAAAGTGGATGTAATCACCGAGAAAAGTCTCAGCAGACATCTTCGTCAAAGAATTCTTGATGAAGCAAAACCACTATGAAAGATGATCAGGTCTATCTGCTTCACATCGCGGAAGCAATTGCCACCATAGAGGAGTATGTTGCAACCGGCAGGGCGGCATTTTATTCACAGAGAATGATTCAGGATGTCGTTATCAGAAACCTCGAAATAATTGGCGAAGCAACAAAAAACATCTCCTCCGCAACCCGCCAGACCGCCCCATCAATCCCCTGGCAAAAAATGGCAGGGTTGCGAGACGTCCTCATTCACGATTATTTCGGTGTCGATCTTGATACCGTCTGGCTTGTTGTCGAGAACCGCCTACCGGATCTCGCTAAACAGATAACTTTGCTTCTTGCAAAGTTATGTTCAGATGGTGTTTTTTGTCTCTCACTATCGTCAGCCATCGGGAATCCAAAATGTGAAGAGCAATATAATGCATCCGTCCTCTTTTTATTTTTTCTATAATTCCCCAGTTTCTTACTGATACCCAAAGATAGTAAAAATATCTTCAACAAAAACTGTAAATCTGGTAAGCTATTAACTGTACAATATTTTTTCGTGCGTAAACCCTTCGCTGGCGATCAACACTGCTATTTTCCGGATATTTATTTTGGCTCATCCAATAAAAAGCAAAATGAAACCGGGACAAAACCAAATGATGAAAACGAAACGACCCGCTGCTTCTGTTGTGGATGTATTTTGCGGTGTCGGAGGGTTATCTCACGGCTTCCGACAGCAAGGCTTTGAAATTGTCGGTGGTATCGATATCGACGAAGATTGCAGATATCCTTTCGAGCATAATAACAACGCCCCCTTCATACGTCGCGATGTTGCAACTTTGAAAGCAGATGAAATAAATTGTCTGTTCATGACAGGAAGGCCGCGAGTCCTCGTCGGATGCGCACCTTGCCAGCCGTTCTCCACTTATAATCAGAAGAACGAAGATCCGAAATGGCAACTACTCCGCCAATTCGGTGACCTGATAGACAAGGTTCGTCCTGACGTGCTCTCAATGGAAAACGTTCCCAGACTGCTAAAGTTCAAAGAGGGTTCGACTTTCAAACTATTCGTTAAAAAGTTGCATGATGCTGAATATCATGTCGTATGGGACGTGCTCTATGGACCTGACTTTGGCTTGGCGCAAACACGATCAAGATTAGTGCTTCTTGCATCGAAACTCGGCCCCATTATGCTGCCTCGTGCTACGCACAAGGGTGAATATCGCACCGTCCGCGATGAAATTGGGGACCTTCCCCCATTGAATCACGGTGGAATCGATGACTCTGACTTACTCCACAGAACGAGCCGCCTTTCCGAACTCAATTTGCAACGAATTTCGTCTGCAAAACCCGGCGGCACGTGGAAAGACTGGGCGCCACAACTAGTCGCTAAATGCCATAAGGTAGAGACGGGTAAAGGATACTCCTCTGTTTATGGACGGATGAAGTGGGACGAGCCCTCACCTACCATCACCACACAATTCTTTGGATTTGGAAATGGCCGCTTCGGCCACCCCGAACAGAACCGGGCACTTTCACTGCGCGAAGGCGCTCTGTTGCAAGGGTTCCCAAGCGATTATGAATTTGTCTCGCCTGGCGAACGTATTCATTTTACAAAGGTGGGGCGATTGATAGGTAACGCCGTACCAGTCAAACTCGCGTCTGCGATTGCGAATTCAGTCAATATACACCTAGAGGATTCTTGATGAATCAGCCACGCGAACTTGTCATGAGTATAAGCCTCAATGCCTTGGAGCATTTGGGCATCAACCTCTATAGCAACATTCCTGCTGTTCTTTCAGAAATCGTCGCCAATGCATGGGACGCTGATGCGAATAATGTCAGAGTGACAGTCGATAAGACCCAAGAGTCGATCACAATCGAAGACGATGGAACGGGTATGGACCGTGATGGAGTCATTGATCGTTTTTTAACCGTAGGGTTCAGGAGGCGCGAAGAACTGGGCGAAGAAACCCCTGGCAAAAGAAAGCCGATGGGACGTAAAGGCATAGGAAAACTTTCTATCTTTTCAATTGCCCAGATCGCCGAAATCTATACTTGCCACCAGAAGGAATGTACTGCGTTCAAGATGGATCGAGAAGTCATTCGCAAGGCGATTTCGGGAAACTCGCAAGAGACCTACAAACCCGAAGAACTGAATAACTCAACTTGCGATCTCAGAAAAGGAACACGAATAATCCTTACACGCCTGTCAAAATCGCTTTCAGGCATGACTGTGGAAGGTTTGAAACGACGAGTAGCACGACGCTTTTCAGTGATTGGTTCTAAGTTCAACTTCATCGTCACAGTAAATGGATCAGAAATCAGGCCCGAAGATCGAGCATATCACAATGCAATTGAGTATCTTTGGACGTATAGTCCCCAAACCGAGTTTGTGAAATCGTGTAAGCATCTTGCACGTCCCGAAGAAGACCGTTTGCAAATGGTGCAAGCTGAGTTGGAAAAATCAAACATTAGCCTTAACGGATGGATCGGCACGGTCTCAAGCCCAAGTAAGCTGAAGGACGAAGAAGGCGACAACCTGAATCGGCTCGCTGTTTTCATGCGTGGAAAGTTGGCTCAGGAAGATATTCTCGACGAATTCGGCCAAAAGGAAATCTACGCAGACTACATCATTGGCGAACTGCATTGTGAGCAACTTGACCTTGACGGCCTAAACGACATCGCAACAAGCAGTCGGCAATCAATTAAGCAAGACGATCCACGTTTTGAAGCGCTTCGTAAAATTGTCCTTTCTGAGCTTCGCCATATTGCGGGCAAGTGGAGCGATTGGCGCCGTTCTGATGGAGCTAAAATGGCAGAGGCCGTACCCGCCGTTTCAGCTTGGCTCAATAATTTGAAAGGCGATACAAAGAAAAAGGCTGAGCGTTGGATTGGACGATTGAACACCATTCGTTCGTCCGATGAGTCTGACAAGAAAGAACTGCTAAAAGCGTCGATCCTCGCTTTCGAAAGCTACCGGCGCAAAGAGGAACTTGATCGTCTTGAGAATATCAAAGACGAGAATCTTGATCAGATACTCGAAATATTTAAAAACATAGATGACCTGGAACTGAGCTATTATGGCCAAATCGTTAAATTGAGAATACAGGTAATTCGAACGCTTCAAGACAAACTTAAAAAAAATGACAAAGAACTTGTTCTCCGCGACTACATCTTTGATCACCTCTGGCTTCTTGATCCAGGGTGGGAGCGTGCGAAAGGCTCAGAACACGCTGAAACGCAAGTCAACCAATTCCTAAGATCTGATTCAGATTCCCTCAAAGGCAAAGAAAAAACGGGGCGAATTGACATTGGATACCGAACGACAGGAGGAAAACACGTTATCGTCGAGCTGAAGCGAGCCTCCGTTGCGATTCCACTCGACGACTTGACCAAGCAAATCAGGAAATATCGGGACGGGACAAAGAAAATTCTTGAGAAAACGAGCTTCAAAGACTGGCCGATTGAAATTATATGCTTGGTTGGGGAACCACCCCCAGAGTGGAATGATTCGTCAGGTACCGGCCCGAAAGGAGTCAGGGAAAGTCTCAAGGCCGTTGATGCGCGTATTGTCTTCTATAATGAACTACTTACCAACGCACAACAAGCTTACGCTGATTACCTGGAGGAACACATCAAGGTGGATAAGCTGTGGGAGGTCTTCGGTGCGATTGATAATTTCGCACCGGCCCAAAGCCAATCGAGTAACGGCGGATAACAATCCAACACTCCGCGCCCTGAATCTTCTTGAAAACCAAACATCACCACTGGGCGGGATGGTTTCCCATCCCGCTGGTGGCATACCTACTTTATACCGTCCGCTCCAAAGTGGTGATTCACATAGCCGAAACAGAAGCAATACCCTCGGTCATTAGCTAGACTTGACCGAACCGTTCAAAATCACTTAGAATTCAAGAATGGGACGAAAACCTGCTCTTCAATAAACGCTACCAATCAATTCTTCCCTAGGCCAATCAACCGACACTCACACCTTTATTCCGCTCCCTTCAACGCCGCATGGGCCGCCGCCAACCGGGCGATCGGCACCCGGTACGGAGAACACGAAACATAGCTGAGCCCAATGCGGTGACAAAAGTCGATCGATTGCGGGTCACCGCCATGCTCGCCGCAAATACCACATTCCAGGCCCGGCTTGACACCGCGGCCTTTTTCTATGGCCATTTTCATCAAAGCCCCGACGCCCTCTTCGTCGATGGTCGCGAAGGGATTATGCGGGAGGATGCCTTTTTTCATGTAATCGATAAGAAATCCGGATTCCGCATCATCACGGGAGATGCCGAAGGTCGTTTGCGTGAGATCGTTGGTGCCGAAGGAAAAGAATTCGGCATTTTCGGCGATTACATCAGCGGTTATCGCCGCCCGGGGGATTTCAATCATCGTGCCGAATTTATAATCGACCACGGCTCCCTGCTCGCGCATGACCTCCTGGGCGACCTTTTCAAGCACCTCCCGTTGCACCTTCAGTTCATTGGCATGGCTGGTGAGGGGAATCATAACCTCCGGATGCACCACCACCCCTTCCCGCTTCACCTCGCAGGCGGCCTCGAATATCGCCCGCACCTGCATCATGGTGAGCTCCGGAATAAGGATACCGAGCCGAACGCCGCGCAGTCCGAGCATCGGATTGGCCTCGCGCAGGGAATTTACCCGCTTGAGCACCAGCTCCTTGGCATGAACCTGTTCAAGAATGGTGTTGAGGTCGTCGAGCCGGGAGGCGTGCTGCAACTGCAGTTTCAGATCCGACAACTCCTGCATCAGCTCGGTGTGACTCGGCAGGAATTCGTGGAGCGGCGGGTCAATGAGGCGAATGATCACCGGCAGACCGTCCATAACCCGGAAAAGGCCGGAGAAATCCTCCCGCTGGTAGGGAAGAAGGGCGTCCAGGGCCTCTTTGCGGTCCACCCTGCGGTCGGACATGATCATTTTCTGGATCAGCGGCAGTCGCTCGGATTGAAAGAACATGTGTTCCGTTCGACAAAGACCGATGCCTTTAGCCCCGTATTCCCGTGCTCGACTCGCATCCTGAGGATAATCGGCGTTGGCCCAGACACCTAACCGCTTGAAGTCGTCAGCCCAGGAAAGCAGTTTTATTAACCATGGATCACGAATGTCCGGCACTATGGTCGGCAACACCCCCAAATATACCTTGCCGGTGCTGCCGTCGATGGAGATGCTGTCGCCTTCATGAATGATAAGGTCACCGACGCTCATCAGCCGTCTGGCAATTTCGATATTGAGGCTTGCCACCCCGACGACCGCCGGCTTACCGAATTGCCTGGCGACCAAGGCCGCATGACTGGTCCGACCGCCCTTGCTGGTGAGAATCCCCTCCGCCGCCAGCATGCCATGGACATCGTCGGGCTTGGTCTCCGGCCGGACCATAATCACCTTCTTACCACCTTTCTTTGCCCAGGATTCAGCCAGATCCGCATCAAAGGCGACTACCCCGCAGGCGGCGCCGGGTGAGACGTTCAGCCCCGAGGCAAGTTCTTGCCCCGAGTCTTTTGCCTCTTTGATCGCCGCAGGATCGAACTGGGGATGCAGAAAGAAATCGACCTGTTCGGGACTGACCCGCAAGACCGCCTCCTCCCGCGAAATGAGCCCTTCGTTCACCATATCGACGGCGATCCGCACCGCTGCTTGGGCGGTACGTTTGCCGTTGCGGGTTTGCAGCAGCCATAATTTGCCCTTTTCTATGGTAAATTCGACATCCTGCATTTCCCGGTAGTGGGTTTCCAGTTTCCGGGCGATTTCTGCAAATTGCTCGCTTGCTTCCGGCAGCTCGTTTTTCATCTCCAGCAGATCTTTTGTCTGGCGTATGCCGGCGACCACGTCTTCACCCTGGGCATTGATCAGATAATCACCCTCAAGAACCTTCTCCCCGGTCGCTCCGCTGCGGGTCATGGCTACACCAGTGGCGCTATCCGAACCCATGTTGCCGAACACCATGGCGACGATACTGACCGCCGTTCCAAGGTCGTGCTCTATCCCGGCGGCATTACGATAATCGATGGCGCGTTTACCGTTCCAGCTCTTAAACACCGCTTCGGTTGACATATCAAGCTGGTCGTAGGGGTCTTCGGGAAAGGCGTGCAGGGTATGGTGGCGATAGATTTCCTTAAACTCGGCGGTGACGCTTTTCCAATGATCGGCGGTCAGTTCCGCCTCGGTCAAAACCCCGGCGGTTTTCCGTACCCTCGTTAATACCTTCTCGAAGACTTCATCCGGCATACCCATAACCACACAGCCGAGCATCTGGATAAGTCGCCGATATGCGTCGTAGACGAACCGCTCGTCGCCGGTGAGTTCTATCATCCCCTGGGCAGTCTGATCGTTGAGGCCGATATTGAGGACGGTATCCATCATCCCCGGCATCGAGAATTTAGCACCGGAGCGACAGGAGACAAGCAAAGGGTTTTTGCAGCCGCCGAAAATCTTGCCGGTAGCCGCCTCGACCTTCTTCAAGGCCGCAACTTCCTGCTCCCACATCTTTTCCGGCAAGGTCCCTCCCCCAGCCAAATAGGCATTACAGGCCTCGGTGGTCACCACAAATCCGGCCGGCACGGGAATTCCAAGGCGAACCATTTCCGCAAGATTGGCTCCTTTTCCGCCCAGCAAGCCACGCACTTTATCCCAATTGCCGTTAAAATTTTCCTGAATCTCATTCACTTCATCAAAAAGATAAACCCACTTTTTCGTCATGGCGGTGCTCCTGTTGATGATATTTTGCGACCAAGCATGCATTTATCCTCAGCGGATAACCATGCCAAAAAACCTGGAATAGAGAGTTGGAACCTTTCATTTATACCACACATCACGCTATGGCGCCTAGTTACTTGATAATCAGCAATGAAAAATTGACAAACCAACAGAGAACAGATAAACATACAACAACCCTATATAATGAAACCCTAAAATACCCTCGACCATCTTCCCCTTTTTGAGCGGGAGATGCAATCGGCTCTTAGACACAGTCGACCTCCGCCGCCATGCAGAGATTCAAAGCGCTGTTCCGCATCCTCTTCACCTTCGACCCTTTGGCGCGCCTCGACCTTTTCACCGCCTTTCCCTTCATCCGACGATTTTTTGCCCATCGCAGTAATATCGCGGCCCTCAGGACCTTCGGTGATGTCGCTTTCTCCATTTTGATCGTTGTGGGACTCTTCGGCCCCCAGAACCCCGACAGCAACATCATCCTGTTCCTTGCCTGGGGCATCTGGTGGGCCGGGGTAGTGCTGAGCTGGTTCTTCGTCGGCAAACTTTGGTGCGGGGTCTGTCCCTTCCCGGGAGTAGGCCGCCTGCTGCAACGCCTCAATCTCAGTCTGAAACTCAATCCGCCCCACGCCCTGCGTCGCTCATTCAGTCACATTGCCGTAGCGCTCTTTGCGGCAATCGTCTGGGCTGAAGCGGTCACAGATCTGAAGCACCGCCCGCTCGGCACCGCCCTGCTGTTGCTCGCCATCCTTGCCGGAGCAACAATCATGGCCGTCCTTTACAAGGGGCAGGCATGGTGCCGCTATGTGTGCCCGCTGGGCAAAATCATCGGAGCCGGCGCCACAATGTCGATGATCGAGCTTCGGGCCACTCCGGAATTGTGCCGCAACTGCAAGCAAATCGCCTGTAAAAAAGGCCGGCCGGGCCTACGGGGCTGCCCGGTCTATCTTGGTGCCCACAACGTCAAAAACAGTCTCAACTGTTTACTCTGTGGTCGCTGTGTTTTACTCTGTGAAAAGCAATCGCCTCGACTTCTCCTGCGTAACCCCTTTGTTGAGCTGCTGACCCGCGGGGAACGCAATCTGTCCTTCACCTTCATCATCCCCTTTCTTGCCGGCTCACAATGGGCCAGGTTGGTTCACGAAAGCCCCTGGTATCAAAATCTTACCGCGTCGCTGCCCATCCCTCCCGTCCTTTCCTTCAGCCTGCTCCTGGTTCTCTGCTTTGCGTTCTTCATCGCTATCGTCAGTCTCGGCAATCGCCTCATTGACCTTCACCGCGACGGCCTTCCCGCGCACTGCTCGTCGATGGTCCCGATATTGACTCCCCTAACCTTCAGTGGCGAACTCGCCTATCGCCTCAATTATCTCCTGGCAGAGGCCGGCCAATTTCCGGCCGTTCTCAGCCGACATTTCGATCTTGCGGTCGGCGGTTTTTCGTTCACCATACCAACCTGGTTCCTCACTTCCCTGTCGGAAATGGTGCTCATCCTCGGCTGGAGCGGCAGCTTTTATTTGATGGTACTGTTTGACCGCCGGCAACATGGCGAGCCGACGGCTCACTCTGCCTGCTGGTTGCTGCAACTGGTGATCAGCCTCGTGTCCCTCTTCTACATGATACTTGTCTTCTAATTTCTGAAGATACTCCTCGGCCTCCATGACGGTTAAAATGCTTTTTAACCGACAAGCATCTTGACAACACGGCAGGAAGTATATAAACATTCATTTATATATTGATGAGCTGAGATTTGCAATAAAAGGCATTCTCTACAACCAACTACAATTGTCCATGACAGAGAAACCATCCATGTCCGACGATCAGGCACCGAGTCTCTTGACTGACGATCATCTCCAACGCGCCGCCTTTCTCGCAAAAAGCCTATCCGACACCAATCGCCTGCGAATACTGCTGTTCCTCGGCAGCGGCCGGAAGTCGGTATCAGCAATCGTCGAAAAACTCGATTTGTCGCAGCCGCTGGTGTCGCATCATTTGAAAGAATTGAAGAGATCTCTCTTGCTCAAGGTCGAAAGGGAAGGACCATTTATTTACTATGAATTGGCGGACGCGAGAATCCTGGATGTTGTGCAGGCTTTGAGCTTAGTTGCAACAGATCTCTTGGCAAAAAGAACTACTTTTTAATGAATCGGAGGAAAATTATCCCTATGGACGAGCTCTTTAAAATCATTTCCGGCATGGCCCCGGAAGAGGCCTTGTCGCAAATCACCATTATCATGGAAAGGCTTTTGGCCGATCTCGACAAGGATGCCCGCGAGCGTTTTCTCATGAATCTCATCGGCCAGTCGGAAAGCGACAAGCTAGCCGGCCTTGTGCATTTGTGACTGGCCGAATGCATGGGCGAAGGTGTCGACCCAACACAGATGTGCCGGAGTTTGGTGGACAAGGTTGTGCAATCCGAACAGCTCCGGGCTATCGCCGATCCCGATCTGCTGGTGCTGTTCGAGGACTGGCTGGAGGAGCTGGAAGCGGAAGTGGTGGCGCTTCTAAAAACCCATGGTCCCTTGGACAGCAAGAAACTCGCCGACAAACTTGGCCTTTCGGTCAGGGGTGCGACTTTTCTCCTGTCAAAGCTGGAGCGGGCGGGCATAACAAATGATTGACAATGAATGCTTATCAAAAAGGAGCCCTACCCCATGAAAAAATGGACATCGATTTGTGCAGCCCTGGTGGCGATGTCGTTGACCATTGTATTTGTTTGGTATGGGCAGCGTCCGGCATTGCCCATACAGGCCACCTGGGAGGATGCCGTGGCCGAGGCTAAGACCGGCAGCTACAAAATCATTTCCACCGAAGAACTTGCCGACCGATATCGCAAGGACCCGGCCGCTATCACCATGATCGATACCCGCCAGGAGTGGGAATACCGCACCGGCCATATCAAGAGCAGTGTCAATTTCCCCATGGAACCGACGGCCTGGGCGCGCTGGCGCAAGGTGGGCGACTTGGAGAAATTCCTCGGCCCGGACAAAGATCGCCTGCTGGTTTTTTACTGAGCGGGTTTGACATGAGTCCGCAGTGACTCGGCGGCCCGGGTGGCCGTGCAGCTTGGTTATAAAAATGTGTATCGTGACCCCTATGGTTTTCCAAAATGGCAGGAACACGGCCTGCCCATCGGCAGCACGCCTGCCGGTCTAACCTCGGCCGCCGAACCATCCGCAGGATCACAGGGCGACCCTTCCTTTCAAGGCTGGGGCATGCTCTGGACCCTGCTCGGTATTTTTGCCGGAGGTCTGGCCCTCAACCTCACCCCCTGTGTCTATCCGATGATTCCCATCACCGTCTCCTTTTTCGGCGGTCGCTCGGCCGGGGATAAACCCAGTCAGCTCAAGTTGGTCCTGCATGGCCTTTGTTATCTGCTAGGCCTGGCTCTTACCAATTCGACCCTCGGGGTCGTTGCCGCCTTAACCGGCGGCTTAATGGGTTCTCTGCTGCAAAGTCCGCTTGTCCTGGCCCTGATTGCCGGTGTTTTGGCGCTGTTTGCCACCAGCCTCTTCGGTTTCTGGGAACTGCGTTTACCCGGCGGGATGAGCCAAATGGCCGGCAAAACCTATAGCGGCTACTTCGGTAGTTTCTTTATGGGCCTGACTTTAGGGATCGTCGCCGCCCCGTGTATCGGCCCCTTTGTTCTCGGCCTGCTCACCTGGGTTGCCGGCATGGGCAATCCCTGGTTTGGATTTTTGATCTTTTTCGTATTGAGCCTGGGGCTTGGCCTCCCCCTCTTTATCCTCGCTCTCTTTTCCGGGCAGTTGCAGCGCCTGCCTCGGGCCGGAGGCTGGATGCTTTGGGTGCGTAACCTCATGGGCTGGGTTCTGGTGGGCATGGCGGTCCATTTCCTTCACCCGGTCCTGCCCTATTCTCTGAAGACCATCATGCCGATTGCCATCGCCCTGGCCGCCGGTCTGCATCTTGGATGGATTGACAAAAACGAAGCGAACTTCAAGGCCTTTCCCTGGCTGAAGGCCCTTACCGGCACAGCCTGCCTGGTCCTGGCTACTTTCTGGATTACCTCCTCGGCCATGCGTGGGCCGGGAATCTCCTGGCAATCCTACTCGGAAGAAACCTTCCGGGAGGCAAAGGCCCAGGGCAAACCGACCATCATCGATTTCTACGCCGACTGGTGTACGCCATGCCGGGAGCTGGAAGAGGCAACCTTTCATCAGCCGGATGTCGTCCGATTGGCGGAAAAAAACTTTATCATGGTCAAAGTCGATGTCACCAAGGACGGCAACCCCTACCATGAGGAATTGCTGAAAAATTATGGCGTTAAAGGAGTGCCGACAATTGTTTTTATCGATACGCAAGGGCAGGAACGCACTGACCTCCGCCTCGTCGATTATCTGCCGGCCGATCAGTTTTTGCAGCGCATGCAGAGCATAGATACCCCGACAAAATGACAACAAACCTCAAACAGGAAACCACCATGCTCAAAGTCCGATTTTTTCTCAACGAACCAAACGGCAAACCGTGAAAACATTTCAAGCAGATTATGCCCAGGTTGGGCGAAAAATATCCGGTTGAAATCGAGATCACCGCAAAACCAAAAGCCGCATACGAAACCGACGAGTACTTCGCGCTTGATCTACCGGTGGCCCCGGCAATTATGGTCGGAGATGAGATCGTCATTGAAGGCAGCGATGTGGCCGACCACGAACTGGAGACCTGCATCTGCCGCCAACTTGGTCTGCCCGAACCGAAGAAAAAGGGTTTGATGGACAAACTCTTCAAGAAATCCTGAGTTCTTATGCGGTAAATGAAAACGGCATTTTGGCCCTGAGCAATGATTCAGGGCCAAAATGCCGAAAAAAGAGAAGGGAAAGAAAGATCAGTTGTAGGAGGTTTTCAGCTTCATATCCTTGCGCGACTCGGGATCGTAAATGCCTTTCGCCTCACTCTGCTTAATCCATTCTTGCCGCAGGCCACCCAGGAAGGTTTTCTTTTCCTCGACCAACTTGCCATAATCCATTCCGATAAGCGCCTGGGCTTTTTCCTTCGTTGAAAAATCCTGTGCGACGAAATCAGCGGCATCATGTTTGGCGAGGACGATGCGGATCTTCAACCGGGCATCCTGTCCTTTATTGATGGCTCCGGCCAGGGTGCGGAGGATTTCTTCAGGGGCATGGAAGAAGGCACCGTGTCCAGCGACCGCATAATCCCAGCGCCACTGGCCGTGGCGGATATCCTTGAGAGCCGCCTTCATTTCCTCCTCCGTCGCCCCAACTGCCCAAGCCTTGGCAGCTTCCAGATGGGCCATGGCTAAAACATCAGTGGCCATCTTGGCCAACTCGTTCTTTCTCTCCAGCTTTTTCGCAACGGTGTCGCGGAATTCTTTCTCAGTGCCCTTATGGCAATTCAGACAGGTGTTGGCGATATTGTCAAGCGGGCTGCCGACTTTATGGCTGGAATACTTGACCCCACCTTCACGGACGTAAGGCATATGGCAGTCGGCACAGGCCAGACCGTTGCGGCTGTGCACGCCGGTGACATAGGTTTCGTAATCCGGATGCTGAGCTTTAAGCATCGGCGTCTTACTCAATTGATGGGTCCAATCGGAGAAGCTGTATTCGTCGTAATATTCCTCCATCTTTTCCGCGGAAAAGCCTTTATTCCAGGGGAAGGTGACGACCATAGCAGTCTTCTTGGTGCCCTTATCGTCCCACTCGGTCTTTTTAAAATAGTATTCGGAATGACACTGAGCACACACCAGGGACCGCATATCCTGATGAGTGGCATCGGCGGCTTTCAGGCTGCCCTCGGCGTCGAGACCACGCTTCAGATACTCGCGGGTAAAGGACAGCTTCATGGTTTTGTTGTCATGACAGTCGCCGCAGCCGACGGTATTAACAACTTCGTCGCCGTATTTCGACCATTTGCCGGTGAAGTATTCCATCTCGCCGTCACGTTTTATCAACCGGGGTACGTCCGGGGATTTGCAGGTCCAGCAGGCGGTCGGCAGGGGGCCGGTTATTTTATCGACCGGGGCGCCGGTGCGCAGCGTATTGATATTGTCCTCCAAGGCATAATAGTGGCCACGCGGCTTGTTATAATCCTTGGAGAAGGGATAGCCGGCCCACATGACCACCAAAGCAGGGTCCTGCTTCAAGACGTCGGCGATCTCATCGCTTTTTCGCGTCTGCATATAGGTATCATACTGACGTGGATAATTTTTACCCCACTCGGAGGCACGGGTTTCGTTGTCTTTTACGGCCGGAACTGCGCCGATGGTCTGCTGCTCGGCCTTGTTCTCTTTAATGGAGACCGTCAATAATGCCATCGGCACCAGGACAACCACACAGAGAGCAACCACAATCATTGATTTTTTCATACACTTCCTCCCGATTGAGATCCTTAAAGTACCTTGTTGGTAAAATTATTCTGAGTCGCCATGAGATTACGCATTGTCCCGTGCGGTAACTCCCTGTGGCATTGCCAGCAGGGCCGCCCCATATTAACACGACCGTCTTCGACTTTGTCATACAGTGCGCTGTTGGCGAGCATCTGGGACACCGTCTCCCGATGGCAGGAGATACAGTTGTCCTGGATTCTCCGAGCGGCATCGTCACTGATACGGAGATTGGGGCCGTAGGTCTTCAAGGTCATGGCCAGCGAATGTTTATAACCGTCCCGTGCCTTGGCCAGCATCTTATTGACAAAGGAATCGCGCGGCAAATGACAATCGACGCAGGTCGCCCATTTCCGGTGCGAGCTGTGCTGCCAGGTATCATAGTGGGTGTTCATGGTATGACAAGTGATGCAGACCTTGGGGTCACTGGAAAGGTAGGACAGCATCTTCGACTCATGCACCAGATTGGCAAACACCGCCACAACGGCGACGACACAAAATATGGCTAGATATTTCATAGTTCTACCTGATTAGTATCCACCAATGGACGGTTCTCCCGTCATATGGCATTGCTTTGGGCAATGCCCCTGAAACGCAATCCCGTTCTCATGCACCTGCATTCCTACAAAAACGTAGGATATTCTTTTCTTTCCCATCCGACAAGGATTATCTGCTCCCTCCCTATCTTGGGAAAAACATACCAACCCCAGCGCTTATGGGCTAGGCAACCCTGAGCCAAGCCATCAACCTCGAATGCTCTTTTTTTGCATTATTATCCTCCATGGTCAGCCGTCACCTCAACAAAGACCTACAACCAAAATTCCGGATATTTACGGGTCTTGGGGATATTGTTGACTACCAGAGCAACAAAAAGCATGACCGTCGCACCAAGGGCAACAGGCATGAGAACATACCAATAGCCAAGATTGTGAATGCTCTCCCCTCCGATCACCGCAATCAGTGCAGTGGCGCCGCCCGGGGGATGCAGGGTTTTACTGAGATGCATGGCGGCAATCGAGGTGGCAACTGCCACAGCCGAGGCCAGCCAGGGTTGTCCGCCAAACCAGAGGAAGGCGGTAACCCCGATAAAGGCAGAAAGGATGTGACCGCCGAGCAGGTTGCGCGGCTGAGCCAAAGGGCTGCGCACGGCTCCATAAACGAGAACAGCCGAGGCACCGAAGGAACCGATGAGCATGACCAAGCCGTTCTCGTCGATAAGTCGGTAATGGATAAACGCCACCGCAGCAATGCCCAAAAAACTCCCAACCCATGACCAGCCCACCTCCGCCAAGCTCACCCGAGGCGGACTCTGACCGCTGCCCTTCATTTTTTCAATAAATTGCATGGGATCGGCCTCTACCGGGTGAAACAATAGGAGTTGACCAGATCGGTTCGGGTGACAATCCCTAGCGGTCGGCCATCGCTGTCAACAATAGGCAGGCGATTGATGCGTTTGTCGATAAAGAGGGTGGAAATCGCCCCGACAGTCATATCCGGCCCAGAGGTTATGGCCGGTGTCGTCGCAATTTCGCCTATGCCGTGATTGTACAGAGACGTCGTTACGCAGCCCTTATTATTCAGACAGTGGGCGATGATCTGCATGAAAGACGCCGCTTTGCCGACCCCCATCTTCGCCAGGAAATCCTTTTCCGACACAACACCGACAACCTTCCCTTCGCCATCAACAACGGGAGCTCCGGAAATTTTCTTGTCGGCGAGAAACGTCGCGGCTTGCCGCAGGTCCATGGCCAATTCGACACAGTGAACCTCTTTGGTCATTATATCTACCGCCTTCCACGAATCCATTATCCGGGCAACGGCATGACGATAGGCAAATTGGAAAATTTCTTGGAAATCACCCGGGCTGATGTCTAAATAGCCCGGGATATCCTTCATCGCCTCAAGGATATCCTCTTCCGAGATTGTAAATGGGCGGCAAAAATCAGATTCCTTTTGTGGCATCGGACCCCTCCTTTTTTTTAACGGAAATGTATCTCCTCCCTATCCAAACCGAAGTTATCACATCTGTCTTTGACTTAAGTCAAGCAGGTTGTCGAAAGAATTGGTTAGAGTACCATGATTACAATATGGTTTGGAATGTGCAAAGAAGAATACATTTCCTCCCTGTCTCGAAGCATTCCACCGGACGGCGACACCTTCGATATAATGCTGGCAAGCAAGGATCGTTTTTCTCTTGGCAATGCTCATATGTATGCATTGCTTGAGCGGATGGGATAACCCCTCTCGGTAATGACTGCTTTCTTTCCGCTCAGCCTTGCCGTCCCTTCTTTTGTTATTATGTTAGTAATTAATTACCATCTTTCCAGGGGAGATTGTTTTGCTGACACCAAGTAAACATTTACCGGCCAATGAACGACGCGAGACCACCATCGAAGCGGTAATCGAATTGGCCGGCTTACAGAATCCGAGTGAAATCACCACATATGCGATCGCCAGACACATGAATTTGTCGCAAGGGGCACTTTTTCGTCATTTCGCAACAAAAGAAGCAATCTGGCAGGCGGTCATGGAGTGGGTAAGCGATAAACTGCTGACGCAGATAGACGATATTGTCGGAATAACAGAAGACCCTATGACGGCCTTGCAGGCGATGTTTATGAATCATGTCGAATTCGCCACCAACTACCCCGGGGTACCGCGTATCCTTTTTGGTGAGCTGCAAAAGGCCGATGCGACACCAGCCAAACAGGTCGCCCAGGTCATGCTCAAACGCTACTCCGAAAGGATCGGGGCCTGCCTTGAACACGGCAAGGCTATAGGGGCAATTAGCCCTGAAATCGACATCAACTCCGCCACTACCCTTTTCATCGGCACCATCCAGGGTTTAATCATGCAATCGCTGCTGTTCGGGGATATCAAAAGGATTCACACCAGTGCGCCGGGGGTTTTCTCCATCTACCTCCGCGGCCTGCGAGGTGAAAAATGAAAAAATTCTTTTCACTCCATGGCAAAACCTTGCTGTTGAGCGGATTTCTCCTGTCGTTATTGGTGGTTTTTGTCTACGTCATCATGCGCTCCGGGCCACTCGCGCCGACAACCGTCACCCTGGCCGTGGTCGAATTGCGCGAGATAAGCCCGGCACTTTTCGGTATCGGCATTGTCGGTGCCGACTCCGTCCATAAAATCGGGCCGACCGTCGCGGGCAGAATCAAAGGCGTCGAGGTGCAGGCCGGTGACACGGTAACAAGAGGCCAGGTATTGGGGACCATGGATCCGGTCGACCTGGATGATAAAATCGACGCACAGAATGCCACCATTAACCGCGCTAAAGCCGCGGTTCTTGCTGTCGAGGCCAACATCCGGGAAGTTAACGCTCGTAAGACTTTTGCCAAGATCCAGGCCGAGCGCTATGAACAACTCCTGGCAGCCCATTCGGTCAGCAGAGAATCTGTGGAAATCAAACGGCAGGATCATCAAATCGCCGAGGCATCTTTGGCCTCGGCCGTGGCTAACCTAGAGATCACGCATCAGGATGTACTGCGATTGCAAGCGGAACGTGACGGCCTCGCCCGGCAGCGCGACAATCTGCGACTGGTCTCCCCAATTGACGGCCTGGTCACCCGGCGCGATGCCGATCCCGGCACAACCGTTATCCCCGGCCAAAACGTCATCGAGGTCGTTGAACCGAGCAGCATCCGGGTCACTGTCCGTTTCGACCAACAGCGAGCAATGGGATTGCAGGCGGGCCTCCAGGCACACATCGTCCTCAGGTCCCTGGCCGATACGACCCTTGTCGGGCAAATCGAGCGTATCGAACCGCTGGCTGATGCAGTTACTGAAGAAATTCTCGCCAAGGTGCGCTTTTCTTTGTTGCCGCAACCGCTGCCGCCGATCGGCGAATTGGCTGAAGTCACGGTCTTTCCGAAGATCCTGAAAGCCATGCCGGCGGTCCGTAATGCCAGCCTGCAACGTGTCGATGGCACCCTTGGCGTATGGGTTGTCAGCGCCGATGACCGTCTCCATTTTGTCAAGGTCAAGACCGGGGCTGCCGACCTCGACGGCTGGGTACAGATTCTTGCAGGCCTGGCTGGTGGCGAGCGCGTTGTCGCCTACAGCAAAAAACCGCTGCACACAAAAAGCCGGATAAAAATTGCCGCGCCCAAGGAGGGCAAGGAACGATGATCAGCCTGGCCGGACGCGACATTCTCCATGCCTGGGGTAAGTTTGTCTTTACCGGCATCGGCTTGGGCCTGCTGATCGGCGTGACCTTGACCATGGCCGGGGTATACCGGGGCATGGTTGATGATGCCAATGTGCTGCTCGACAACAGCGGCGCCGATCTCTGGGTGGTGCAACAGGACACCCTTGGCCCCTACGCCGAGTCGTCAAGTATCCATGACGACACATATCGGTCCATCCTCGGCATATCCGGCGTGGCCCGTGCGGCGAACATCACCTATCTCACTATGCAAGTCCGGCACAGCGGCGCAGCCGGCCCAAGCGATGTGCGGGCGATGATCGTCGGCGTCAGCCCCGACGGTCCCGGCCATCCGGGCCAACCGGGTTTCCTGGTAGATGGGCGACACATAACCCGCGGTCATTACGAGGCGGTTGCCGATATTGCCGCAGGCTTTGCTCTGGGAGACCGCATCCAGATCCGCCGCAACCAGTATACGATCGTCGGATTGACACGCCGGATGGTGTCCTCGGGCGGCGACCCGATGGTCTTCATCCCCCTGAAAGACGCTCAGGAAGCCCAGTTCTTGAAAGATAACGATGCCATCATCCGCCAGCGCGCCCGCACTGCCGAGAACCCGGCCCTGAATCGTCCCGGCGTGCCGGGAATGCTCGACGCGGTCATCGCCTCGCAAAGCACCAACCCCTATGTCAATGCGGTGCTGGTACAAATTGAACCGGGAAAAGACCCCGAGACCGTGGCCGAGCCGATACGCCGCTGGACACGCCTCACCGTCTACACCCGTGAGCTGATGCAGAAGATTCTCATCTCCAAACTCATTGCCACCTCGGCCAAACAGATCGGCATGTTTCTTGTGATTCTCGCCATTGTCAGCGCCGCCATCGTCGCCTTTATCATCTACACCCTGACCCTTGGGAAAATCCGCGAGATTGCGGTACTGAAACTCATCGGCACCAAGAACCGCACCATTTCGGCGATGATCCTGCAACAGGCCCTGGCCCTGGGTGCCATCGGCTTTGTCGTCGGCAAGATTGCCGCCACCGTCTGGGCACCGTTTTTCCCGAAGTATGTCCTTCTCGTACCGGGTGACGCTCTACGCGGCTTTTTTGCGATTATAATCATCTGCGCGCTCGCCAGCCTCCTGGCAATTCGGGCAGCATTGAAAGTCGATCCGGCGGAGGCTATCGGTGGATAAACAGCAGGTCACGGCAAATGTCCACGGCATTCACATTGAGGAGCTGGGAAAACGCTACGGTAAAGGCGATACCGCCGTGGACGCCCTGAAAAACGTCAACATGTCGGTTGCCCCGGGCGAGGTGGTCGGCCTCATCGGCCCTTCCGGCTCGGGCAAGACCACTCTACTTAAATGCTTGGGAGCAATCATCGAACCGTCGGCCGGACGGATGACCCTCGGCGCTCAGGTCATCTATGATAACGGCTGGAAAATTAGGGACCTGCGCGCCCTGCGCCGTGACAAAATCGGCTTTGTCTTTCAGGCGCCGTATCTTATCCCCTTTCTCAATGTCACCGACAATGTCGCCCTGCTGCCGATGCTCGCCGGCACAGGCAACAGCGATTCGCGGAGGCAGGCCCTGGAACTCCTCCGGGCACTGCAGGTCGAACATCGCGCCAAAGCCATGCCGTCGCAGCTCTCCGGCGGGGAACAGCAGCGGGTCGCCATCGCCCGCGGCCTGGTCAATCGCCCGCCGGTGATTCTTGCCGATGAACCGACCGCGCCTCTTGACAGCGAACGGGCTTTGGCGGTTATCCGCATCCTCAACACCATGGCCGAGAAGTTCGGCACGGCAATCATCGTTGTTACCCATGATGAAAAGATCATTCCGACCTTTAAGCGCATCTACCATATCCGGGACGGAGTGACCTACGAAGAGGCAGGGGAGGGACGTAACTTTGACTAATTGCCATTATGGGTCTATAATAGAATGGACAACACAATCCATCTGTTGCTGTAGTTTTGCAAAATCCCCTCATCCGTTAGAAAAGCATCGTCGACAAAGCCGGGAACGGCTGTGTCCGCAATATCTGGTCCTTGGCCAAGGGGCTGAGGCAAGAGAAAGTTCGTAAGTCAACAACCAACAAGGAGGACCACCATGTTTTGCTTCCAATGTCAGGAAACCGCCAAAAACACCGGCTGCACTATCAAGGGAATGTGCAGCAAGCCGGAAGAAACCGCCAACCTGCAGGACCTGCTGCTTTTCGTGCTGCGCGGTATGGCCGTGTACGGCGAAAAACTGCAAGAACTCGGCCAGCCGGACCGCTCCAACGACGATTTTGTGCTGCAGGGTCTTTTTCCAACCATCACCAATGCCAACTGGGCTGACGCCCGCTTTATCGCCCTGATCGAAGAAAGTTTAGCTCGCCGCGACCAACTGCGGGCAACCTTCCTCGCCGCTTATAAAGCGAAAAACGGCAAAGATTTCGACACCGTTCTGCCCGACGAAGCAACCTGGACCGGCCCGGCATCGGCCTACGCCGAAAAGGCCAAAGGGATAGGCGTGCAGCGCACCGCCAACGAGGATGTCCGCTCCCTCCGGGAGATGCTGGTCATCGGTCTGAAAGGCATTGCCGCCTACGCCGAACATGCCGCCGTCCTCGGCTACCGCAAGGCCGAGATAAACGACTTCATGTTTGAGGCTTTGGCCTCGACCACCAAGGATTTGACCGTCGACCAGATGGTTGCCCTGGTCATGAAGGCCGGAGGCGTTTCTGTTACTACCATGACCCTGCTCGACGAGGCCAACACCAAGACCTATGGCCATCCGGAGATTACCAAGGTCAATATCGGCGTCGGCAAGAACCCCGGCATTCTCATCAGCGGCCATGACCTGAAAGACATGGATGAACTGCTCAAGCAGACCGAGGGCAGCGGCGTCGATGTTTATACCCACGGCGAGATGCTGCCCGCCAACTATTACCCGGCGTTCAAGAAATATCCGCACTTCATCGGTAATTACGGCGGTTCGTGGTGGCATCAGAACAGCGAATTCGAGTCGTTCAACGGCCCGGTGCTGCTGACCACCAACTGCCTGGTGCCGCTCAGGAAGGAACACACCTATCTCGACCGCCTGTATACCACCAATATCGTCGGCTATGACGGCGCCACCCATATCGCCGATCGTCCCGCGGGCGGCAGCAAGAATTTTTCGACGCTGATCGCCCGGGCCAAGACCTGCAAACCACCGACAGAAATTGAGACCGGCGAGATCATCGGCGGCTTTGGCCACAATCAGGTTCTGGCCCTGGCCGACAAGGTTGTCGAGGCGGTTAAATCCGGAGCGATCAAACGCTTTATCGTCATGGCCGGCTGCGATGGCCGACACAAGTCTCGAAATTACTATACCGAAGTGGCCGAAAATCTACCGAAAGACACGGTCATCCTCACCGCCGGCTGCGCCAAATTCCGCTACAACAAGCTGAACCTCGGCGATATCGGCGGCATTCCCCGAGTACTCGATGCCGGGCAGTGCAACGATTCCTATTCCCTGGCGGTCATCGCCCTAAAACTGAAAGAGGTCTTTGGTCTTGCCGACATCAATGAGCTACCGATTTCCTTCGATATCGCCTGGTATGAGCAAAAGGCCGTTGCCGTTCTTCTCGCCCTGCTCTCCTTAGGCGTCAAAGGTCTCCGCCTCGGGCCGACGCTGCCGGGCTTCCTGTCACCGGGAGTCGCCAAGGTGCTGGTTGACAACTTCAATATCAAGCCGATCACCACTGCCCAGGAGGATATCGCTGCGATGATGGCCGGCAACTGAGGCTCAACTTGGCCAGGCGAGGAGGGTCCTTGCCTGGCCCCAGCAAAAGGATTTCTGCCCGCTTCTCTATCGTTCCGGAGAGTTTCATGGCAAATGACTACGACATCATCATCCTCGGCGCAGGCACCACTGCCTTTGCCGGGGCGCGCATCGCCGCCGCGGCCGGTAAAAAAGTACTGCTGGTCGAGCAATCGCAACCCGGCGGCACCTGTGTCAACTGGGGCTGCATCCCCAGCAAAACCCTGATCCACAAAGCCGAGATGTATTACGCCGCCCGCAAAGGCATGCACTGGGGCCTGAACCTGCATGCCGGAGCCCCGGATTGCGGGACGCTCATGCCCTTAAAAGAAGCAGCGGTCGAAACAATTCGCACCACCCACTATCAACACGAATTGGACAGCACCCCCGGGATGACCCTGGTCCGCGGCCGCGGCCGCGTTGTTTCCCCTCGGGAAATTGTGGTCGATGGCCGGTTACACCAGGCCCCGCAGATCCTCATCGCCACCGGCGGCAAGCCACGTTCCGTGGCCCTGCCCGGCCTCGATCAGGTCAACCATCTCAACAGCTACAGCGCTATGCACCTCCCCTGTTTCCCGGAATCGGTTACCATTCTCGGCGGCGGGGTCATAGCTCTTGAGATGGGCCAAATGTTCGCCCGCTTCGGCACCCGAGTCACCATCCTGGAACGCGGCCCGCGCCTCCTCGCCGAATTCGACGAGCGACTTACCGAGCAGTTCAAACAGATGCTGCAACGCGACGGGGTGGAAATTTTTTGTGATATTGTCGCCGAACGGGTTGAGAAGGTCGGCGACAAAACCTGTTTGTACGCCCTGATCAACGGGGCGGAGGTGGCCTTTGTCGCCGAACGATTGATGCTGGCGGTCGGCACCGAACCGGTGACCCGCGGTATCGGCCTGGAAGAGATCGGCGTTGCCGTCGGTCCCGGCGGATTTATCACCGTCGACAGCCAACTGCGCACCAGCATCGCCGGCATCTGGGCCGCCGGCGACGTCACCGGCCCGCCGATGGTCGCGCCAAACGGGGCGAGGGAGGCACAGATCGCCGTCCGCAACATGCTGTATCCCCAGGCCGGCCATACCATTGATCACCGTTTCTCGCCGATGGCGGTCTTCGTTGATCCGGAATTCGCCACCGTCGGCCTCACCCACAACCAGGCGGAAGCGTACGGCTACCGGGTCGTCACCACCTATCTGCAACTCGACCGGGTACCCAAGGCCCATGTCATGGGTGAAATGCTCGGCGGCGTTCTCCTCACCGCCGAGAAGGGCAGCGGCAAGGTCCTTGGCGTGCAGCTCCTCTGTCCGCGGGCCGCCGACATTATCCAGGAAGCAACACTTGCGGTACGCTTCGGCCTGACCGTTGTCGATATCTCGACCACGGTTCACGTTTATCCGAGCATCAGCGACGGCCTCCGTCAGGCCGCCGAAGGTAATGCCATGGAACAAGGCTTGCTGTAGCACCGAACAATAACCCCCTTTCTTGAAGGAGCTTGCCCATGCCGATACCCGGAAATCTCTTGACCACGGCAATGGCCGTCATGCCCCACCAAAATGTCAAAGAGGCCCTTGACCTGGCCCTGACCCTCGATGTGCCGTTTTGGCCGCAATTGCCGAACCTCAACTACTACGAAGACATGTACGTCCAGGCGGCGGAGCATTTTCCCGGCATCGTCCTTGATATGGAGAAAAAGACCCTGCGTTTTTCCATGGACAAATTTATCGGCGAATTTGAAGAGACCATGAACCATTTTGACGATCCGTCATATTTCGATATCAGTCCCACCTATTCGCAGGTGTACCACGAGTTTTTGACCAAGGATCTTGGCGACAGACCGGCCATCCGCGGCCAGCTTGAGGGGCCGATCAGCTTCGGCTTCAATGTTCTTGACCAGGATGATCGGCCGATCCTCTTCGACGACTCGATCCGGCCCTTTATGTTTGAATTTATGGCCAAGAGAATCAATGTGCAGCTGGCCCGACTGAAGGAGCGTAATGCCAACGCCTTTATGTTCATCGACGAACCGGGATTGCAGTTCATCTTTTCGGCGCTGTCCGGCTATGACAACCAAAAGGCAAAAAGCGATCTCGACACTTTCTTTTCCATGGTCAACGGGCCAAGAGGCATCCACCTCTGTGGCAACCCCGATTGGGAATTCCTCCTCGGTCTCGACATGGATATCCTTTCCATGGACATCTACACCAATGCCGAAATCTTTGCCTCCTGCGGCGGCTCAATCAAAAAATTCCTCGACCGGGGAGGAGTCATTGTCTGGGGCATTATTCCCACCGGTTTTGAGGCATTCTCCAAAGAAAGCCTGGGGTTTCTCAGCATGAAGCTCGAAGGAATATGGCAGCACTTAAGCAAGAAAGGCCTGGATATCGAATACCTACTTTCTCGAAGCATGCTGTCGCCGGCAACCTGCTGCCTCGTCAATCAGGACGGGGGGCAGACGGTTGCCAAGGCCTTTGCCCTCGTCAACCACCTTTCCCGCAGCCTGCGGGAAAAATATCAAATCCGATGGTAGGTGTCGGATTGACTTCTTCAACATCCCTATACTGGAGGCAAGACATGAGCAAAAAGCTGGTAATTCTCGGTGCGGGCTGCGCAGGCACCATGGTGGCGAACAAGCTACGAAAGCGGCTGCACCGCGACGAATGGACGATCACCATCATTGACAAGGACGATAAACACATCTATCAACCGGGGCTGCTCTTCATCCCTTTCGGCATCTATCAGCCCGAGGACATTGTCCGCAGCCGCAGTGAATTTCTCGGCAAGGGCATTCATTTCGTCATTGATGAGATAGTCGCCATTGATACCGTGCAGCAGCGGGTGGAAACCGTCGCCGGCAGCTATCCCTACGACCAGCTCATCGTTGCCACCGGGGTCAGTCTTGCACCGGAAGAAATTCCCGGCCTGTCCGAAGGCTGGCAAAAGCTCGCCTTCGATTTTTACACCCTGGAGGGAGCGATTAACCTGCATAAGGCCATGCGCGAGTTCAAAGGCGGCAAGCTGGTGTTGAACATTGCCGAATTCCCCTTCAAATGTCCGGTGGCGCCGCTGGAGTTCGTCTACATGGCCGATGCCTATTTCACCGAGCGCGGCTTGCGCGATCAGGTGGAAATCCGCTTTGTCACCCCCCTGCCGGGCGCCTTTACCAAACCGAAGGCCAGTGCCTTTTTCTCCCGTTTGATTGAAGAGAAAAATATCAAAATTACTGCAAGTTACGATCTTGTTGAAGTGGATTGCGCCAACAAGTGCATCATTTCCGCCGGTGGTCAGAGCATCGACTTTGATCTGCTGGTCTCTATTCCGCCCAATGTCGGTGCCCGTTACCTGGTGAACTCCGGCGTCGCCATGGACGAGGTCGGCTACGTGAAGACCAATAAACATACACTCCAGGCGGAAAACCACAAGAATATGTGGGTTCTCGGCGACGCCACGACCCTGCCGACGTCGAAAGCCGGATCGGTGGCGCACTTTTCCGCCGAGGTCATGGTGGAAAACTTCCTCCGTGTCCTGCATGGCGAGGCCGTTCGGCCCGACTTCGATGGCCATTCCAACTGTTTCATCGAGACCGGCTTCGACAAGGCGGCCTTGATCGACTTCAACTACGATTATGAACCATTGCCCGGCAAGTTTCCCCTGCCGGGGCTCGGACCTTTTTCGCTTCTCGGGGAATCCAAGGCCAACCACTGGGGGAAGATGATGTTCAAATGGGTCTACTGGAACAAGCTGGTCAGCGGCGAGGAATTGCCTTTGGAGGCGCAGATGTCCCTGGCCGGTAAGATTCAGGATTAACGGGGGTAAGCCATGACCAATGAAGAAAAAATTCTCGCCCGCCTCGAAGAACTGACCGAGGAACTGCGCGAAACAAAGCGTGCCATCCGCCCCTATGTGGAACTGAAGCAGGAGATGGAACCGTTGATTCACGACATGGTGCTCAGCGCCATCAGCCGCCTGGGCGGACTCGACAAACGCTTCAACGTCGAGTCCCTGGGCGAGATGCTCGGCCAGTTAATGGTCAGCGCCGACAGTATTGCCGAAGGGTTGCGCATGCTCAATCGTTTCATGGAATTCAGGAAGGACTTTGAGCCTTTCACCAAGGATATCTTTCATGAAACCGTGGTATTTCTGCAGGCAACCACCAAAGGCTTCGACCAGGAAGCTCTGGGGCAATTGCTGAAAGAATTTATAAATAATATCGGAAATATGGCCGAATCACTGCGGATGCTCGGTTCATTTATGGATTTGAAACGTGACGCCTCGACCCTGGCAAAACCAGCCTTTGACGACATGGTCGATCGGCTGGAATCCCTGAAACAAAAAGGGGTATTCTCCGCCTTTGAACAGGTGCTGAATGTCACCGAAAAGATGGGCACACGCCTGCAGACCGTTGATCTTGCAAGGGCTCAGCCTATCCGGGGTGTCTTTGGCATGATGGCCGCCCTCAAGCGGCCCGAGGTACAAGAGGGACTGGGCGTGCTGGTGGAGCTGGCAACTGTTATGGCGGTGCTGAAAGAAAAATAAATTGTCGTTAATCCCCAAAGAAGCTAGGATGGGCTGATTTGAAAAAGCCTCACCTTGGGTAACGGAGCCCTCGCCCGTTGCAAAAAGCTCAAATTCCCAGGGAATACTCCATGAAGATCGGCAGCTACCAATTCATAACGCGCTTTACCACCAGTGCCATCCTCCCGGAATATAAAGGATCGACGCTCCGGGGCGCCTTTGGTCGAGCCTTGAAAAAGTGTGCCTGCGCCTTGCACCGACAGGAGTGCCCCTCCTGCATGCTGGCACCAAGCTGTTGCCACTCATTTATTTTTGAAGGTCAGAACCTAACCGGAGCCCAGGGCAGGCAGCATCCGTATGCGATTGAAACTGATGACGATCCTCGTCGGGAGTATTTGCCGGGAGACACGTTATCCTTTAGTTTTCTCCTCTTTGGCAGGGCCAATGATTACCTGCCGCACGTCATTTATGCCACACAAGAAATGGGCAAGGAGGGCCTCGGCAAAAACACCCGGGAACAGGGTCGATATGTTTTGGAGAAGGTTGGCGACAAAAGCTCCTTATGCCCTCATCAACGGAGCCGATGGCGGTCTTCTTCGATCCGGAACTCGCCACCGTCGGCCTCACCCACGAACAGGCGGAAGCGCGCGGCTACCGGGCCGTTACCACTTATCTGCAGCTCGACCGGGTACCCAAGGCCCATGTCATATGTGAAATGCTCGGCGGCGTTCTCCTCACCGCCGAAAAGGGCAGCGGCAAGGTCCTTGGCGTGCAGCTCCTCTGGCCGCGGGCCGCTGAACGTAATGCCATGGAGCAGGGATTGCTGTAGTACCATCTCTTAAAGGAGGCCTCAGCGAGAAATAAATTTCAGGTCTTGATCTAGGTCAAGGCGGGAGGACAGCCCCTCTGCTAGCATCGTTTTATAGGAGTTGCAACCCGCTTTCTATCAACCGATAAAGAAGGAGACCTGCCGTGCAAGAATATTCAAACGCGGGAATTAAGGACATCATCGAAGAATTTCCCGGAGTCGGTAAAATATTAGAGCAATATGGTATCGGCTGCGGCCCGTGCACTGTGGGCATCTGCCGGCTGAAGGATATCCTTGAGATCCACCATTTATCGAAGGAAGCGGAAGTCGAATTAATGCACCGCATCGAAGCTGAGATTTATCCTGAAAGAAATATTGTCGTACCATCCCAGGTAATTCATAAACCGACATCTTCAGGGTCATTTATGACGAGCACCTGAGGGCAAGAGCCCTTGTTCAGGAAATGCTTTGCGCCCTCGACAAGAAAAACAGCAAAGAGCTTTCCTCCCGCTTACTGGAATATGCAATTCTCCTGACAGAGCATATTCACAAGGAGGACGAGGTGCTCTTTCCCTGGTTGGACAGCCAGTTGACAGAAGAAGAAAAAACAGAACTCACCATCCGGTTTGCAAAGTCGGATAAAAAGCTTGCTCTGGACGATCAAAAATATCAGCATTTCATTGAAGAAATTGAGCAACAGATACAATGACCGGATTTTCAGCACAACGCAGATAGCTGCAGAAAGGATGTGTCAGAAAGCAAAAGGAGAAATAGATAATGTGTGAAAGCAGTTATATACAATGTCAATGCGGCAAAAAAAGTGCAGAGTTATTTTTTGGTAAAATGCTCCTTGACGAAAAATCCGTCAACACCATCTACTGCCCGGAATGCAGCAAGGGGCAAAAGGTTGACCAACCCGAAAGGGTTTGGGACAACGGCTGGATCCTTGAGTTGGATATGGACCTCATCAGAACCCATGCCTCGACCTTCGGTATGGACACTGATCAGTTGACCGCCGGTTGGGTCTTCGATCAAGGCTATGTAACCTGGGTGGGAATTACCCCCGATGACACCGCCACCCGTAATAGGGAACGCGAAGAATTCCAAGCCCTTGCAAAAACCGACCTGTTGGCCTATATGCAGGCCATGAAGGAATGGGGCATCAAACGGGAAAAACGTTTTACCGGTGAAGGATGGCGCAAGATGCAGTAGTTGAAAAGGCAGGGTATCGCAGGCCCTGCCGATTTTTTTCTCCTTGATATCAATCGAAAAAATATCCGAAAGGCACGCAAGCCGTTCATCCCTTAATGTACGCCCTGCCACCTTCCTTCCCGCCACAAGCCGTTTACGAAACCCCTCCAGTATTGTATATAACAACTTTGTGCTTTCCTTATCCCGTTCCCGCGCCAAGTGCCGGAGCGATAACCCAACAAGGAGGACAGGCGATGAACGATTGTATCTTTTGCAAGATTGTCGCAGGCGAGATTCCCGCGAAAAAACTCTATGAAGATGATGACGTATTGGCCTTCTGGGATATTTCCCCGCAGGCGCCGATCCATTTTCTCGTCATTCCAAAAAAGCATATCGCCGCCCCGGTTGATGTTCTGGAAGAAGATGACCGGCTGATCGGCAAGCTCATTCGCATCGGCAGCCAATTGGCCAAAGAAAACGGCGTTGCGGACGGCTTCCGGGTGATCTTCAACAACGGCAAAAAGGCCGGACAGGTGGTGTTCCATATCCATCTGCACATTATCGGCGGCCGGGAAAGACCCTGGGCAATGTAAATTTGTCGGTAAGAGCCGCAGGCAAACGAACGAAATATTTGAAGACAGGCCCATCACCAACAAGGAAAAAACAGAATGGAACAGTGGTTTATACAACTCTCTCCGGTAATGCAGGCCCTTTGCGGCACGACCTTCACCTGGTTGGTGACGGCTCTCGGAGCGGCTCTGGTCTTTTTCTTTAAAACTATCGAGCGTAAGGTGTTGGACGGCATGCTCGGTTTTGCCGCCGGAGTTATGATTGCCGCAAGTTTCTGGTCGCTGCTGGCGCCGGCCATCGAGATGGTGGAAACCTCCGGCGGTATACCCTGGCTGCCGCCGCTGGTGGGCTTTCTCAGTGGTGGTTTGTTCCTCTGGGGAGTAGACAAGATTCTCCCGCATCTGCACCCAGGCTTTCCTGAAAAAGATGCAGAGGGAATAAAAACCAGCTGGCAGCGTTCGGTCCTCCTGGTCTTGGCCATCACCTTGCATAACATCCCGGAGGGCTTGGCGGTGGGGGTTGCCTTTGGTGCAGCAGCGGCAGGGCATCCGGCGGCATCTCTGGGTGCGGCTATCGCCCTGGCAATCGGCATCGGCATCCAGAATTTCCCGGAAGGAGCGGCAGTTTCCGTACCGCTGCGCCGGGAAGGGATGTCCCGGCGGAAGAGCTTCCTGTACGGTCAGTTTTCCGGCATGGTCGAACCCATCGCCGGAGTCATCGGCGCCGTCGCCGTAATATATATGGAGCCTCTCCTGCCCTATGCCCTCTCGTTTGCCGCCGGAGCGATGATCTATGTCGTCGCTGAAGAGCTGATCCCCGAATCACGGGCCGAGAAACACTCGGATATTCCGACCATCGGCGTCATGGTCGGTTTTGCCATCATGATGACCCTTGATGTGGCCCTCGGCTGAGAGGGTTATGGTGATGGTTATGGCCCTAGATTCGCCACCGCGACGTTATGAATGAATTTGCTCTGGAAATAACCGCCGCAATGGCCAAAATTCTGCCTGCAGCCCTTGCCCTTCCGACCCTTTTCCTGATTTGTGCCGGCGGTTTTATCCTCCTGTTTTTAACGACGCTTGCCGGGACGGCCTACCTCCTCGGACAGAACCGCCGACTACGCGAGACCGAGCACAAACTTGCGGTCGCCGAACAACGTGGTGCGCATCAGGAAATTCGCGCCGCAAAACTCATCACCCTGTTGAAAAACGAACGAAAACACGCAACCGAAAAACTGCAACTCCTTCAGGATGCCCGCGAGGAACTGAGTCTGCGCTTTGCCAATTTGGCGCAGCAGATCTTCGATGAAAAAAGCGCCCGCTTCAGTGAACTGAACAAGGATCGTCTGGAATCGATCCTCCTGCCCTTCAACCGGCAGCTGGTCGCCTTCAAGCAGGAAATCAACGAAATTTACCGCACCGACAGCCGTGAACGATTGTCGCTGAAGGGCGAAATTCTTCAGCTGCGCGATCTCAACCAGCAGATCAACCGCGAGGCGATGAACCTGACCCGCGCCCTGAAAAGCGACACCAAGGTCCAGGGTAACTGGGGGGAGCTGGTTCTTAACCGGGTGCTGGAAAAATCCGGCCTGCGCCTCGGTCAGGAATACCATACCCAGGGCGGTTTCCGCGACGACGGCAACCGCCTGCTGAAGCCGGATGTCATTATCCATTTGCCGGAAGGCCGGGATATTATCGTCGACTCGAAGGTGTCTCTCGTCAGCTGGGAGCGCTATGTAACCTGCGACGACGAGGGCGAACGGGCCGGTCATCTGGCGCAGCATGTGCGAGCGGTGCGCGACCATGTTGCGGCTCTCGGCGGCAAGAATTATCCGGGCCTTGCCGGCCTCCATTCCCTCGATTTCGTCCTCATGTTCATGCCGATCGAGTCGGCCTTTTCCGCCATTTTCCAGCAGGACGACAACATCTTTACCGAGGCCCTGGCCGGCAATGTGGTCATCGTCACGCCTACCACCCTCCTGGCAACGCTCCGCACCATCGAAAACATCTGGAAGTATGAGCAGCAAAGCAAAAACTCCCAGGAAATCGCCAGGCGGGCGGGCATCATGTACGACAAATTCCGCAGCTTTGCCGAGGAGATGGAAAAAATCGGCAAACAACTGGCCACCTGCCATGCCACCTACGATACCGCGTATCTGAAGCTGACCCGCGGCCGCGGTAACCTGGTCGCCCATGCCGAGCAGCTGCGGGAGCTGGGTGTGCAGATTAAAAAGGAGCTGCCGAAATCGATCACCGATATTGCCGATTGCCGGCTGGAAGACGATCCTCCGGCCTCGCCCGGCGACATGCATTCCGGGTAGACTTCCAGTGGACTTTTTACTGCTGGGTGGAAGCGGTGCACCCCAATCCGGCAGTTGCCAAGTCTTTGTAAAAATGGTAGTTGGACCTGATACTTTTGATCCCGGCTGCTTGCCCGGCGGCAAGTGACCGGAAAAAACACAAAGCCCATTGCTCGTTCGGAGGCACCGGTGCTGTTACATCACACTTTTATCGACATCGCCAAGCAGTTCGGGAAGAAACCGGCAATCCACGACTTTACCACCAGCCGGGAACTCACCTACGCAAGATCCCTCATCGCCAGCCTGATTCTCGCGCAAATTTTCAAGAAACTCGAACCGGGATTCACCGGCATCATGCTGCCAACCTCCGCCGGCTGTATCCTTTCCAAGATCGGGGTGCTGATGAGCGGCCGCATCCCGGTGATGATCAACTATTCGACCGGGGCAGAGCATAACGCCCGCTACGCCCAGCAAAAGTGCGACTTTAAAACCATCATCACCTCCCGGGCCCTCCTGGAGAAGATCGAATGTGCCCATGTCGACGGTATGCTGTATATCGAAGACATCATGGCCGGCATCGGCTCCGGGCAAAAACTCATGGCCGCCGCCATCGCCGCCCTGCCCGCCGCCGCCATCAAGAAGCTGGTGCACCGCGGCCAGGAAGACGATACGGCGGTGATACTCTTCACCAGCGGCAGCGAAAAGGATCCCAAGGCGGTTCAGCTTACCCACAAAAACATCCTGGCAAATATCGCCTCGGTGTCGCCCATTTTCAATTTTCGCAGTGAAGACACCTTCATGTGCACCCTGCCCTATTTTCATGTCTTCGGCCTAATGACCACCTTCTGGCTGCCGATCTCCCATGGCATGACCATGCTGACCTACGCCAACCCCCTTGATTTTAAAAAGGTTTGCAGCATCATCCGGGAGCATAAGGCCACCTTTATCGTCGGCACCCCGTCGTTTTTCTGGGGCTACTTACGAAAATCCGAGGACGGCGATTTTGCCTCTCTGCGCATTGCCATGACCGGCGCCGACAAATGTTCCGACGCCCTGCGCGAGGGCTTTAAAACCAAGCACAACATCACCCTCTACGAAGGCTATGGGGCAACCGAGTGTTCGCCGGTTATCTCCGTCAATACCCCGGAATATAACCGCCCGGGCAGCGTCGGCAAACCGGTCCCCGGCCTCCTGGTGCGGATTGAAAATTACCAGACCGGCGAAGAATGCGCCCTTGGTGCAGATGGCCGCATCCTGGTTAAAGGCGACAGCGTCATGAAAGGCTATTTCAACGATTTCGAGCAGACCTCCCTGCATATCCGCCACGGCTGGTACGATACCGGCGATATGGGCAACCTTGACCAGGATGGTTATCTTTGGCATGTCGGCCGCTTGAAACGCTTTGTGAAGATCGGCGGCGAGATGGTTTCCCTGGTGAAAATCGAGGACGTCCTGGAAAAATATCTCCCCGAGGATAGCCACTGCTGCGTAGTCGAAACCCCCGACGCCATCAAAGGTGCGAGAATCGTCGCGGTGGTGACGACACCGCTCGACGAAAAAACGGTCCTCAAGCAGATGGCCAAGCATCTGCCGCCGATCGCCCTGCCGAAGATCTTTCTGGTTTGGGAGAATCTGCCGAAAATGGGCAGCGGCAAGATTGATTTCCGCACCATCTCGGAAATGGCCCGGGAGCAGCTCAGTCGTAAGAACCTTTCTTAGCCCGCGTTTCATCGGAAACCAGTCTTACCGTGGATTTCTTAGCGAAACGCCCGGACCATAGCGACTCGATGAACACACAACAAACCTCTCCGACAGGCAGCAGCGCATGGCAGGCTTTTTGCTGCTCGCGCACTGCCGCCTTGCTGCAGTTCTTCCTCCTCATCATAGGCCTTGCCTGGCTGCTTGTGCAAAGCGCCGACAGCATCGGTTACAACTGGCAGTGGTATCGGATTCCCCGCTATCTCTTTACAAAAAGCGATGCAGGAATTATCGCCGGCCCGCTGCTGCAGGGGCTAAAGATAACCCTGACCATTTCCCTGGCCGGTTTATTTTTTGCCCTCATCGTAGGTTTACTCACCGCAGTTTTACGACTTTCCAATTCTTTTGTCGGCCGCGGACTCGCGGTACTGTATCTGGAGATCAGCCGCAACACCCCGCTGCTCATCCAGATTTTTTTTATCTACTTCGTCCTGGGTCCGGCCCTTGGTCTGGAACGGCTGCCGGCGGCGATCCTCGCCCTCAGTCTCTTTGAAGGAGCCTATACCTCGGAAATCCTCCGTGCCGGCATCCAGTCGGTGGCGGCGGGGCAGGCCGAGGCGGCCCGCAGCCTGGGCCTTACCACCTTTGCCACCTACCGGCATATTATCCTGCCCCAGGCACTGCGCACCGTTTTGCCGCCGCTTACCAGTCAGGCCATTTCCCTCATCAAGGATTCGGCCCTGGTCAGCACCATCGCCATCTATGATCTGACTATGCAGGCCCAGGCCATTATCGCTGAAACCTATCTGACCTTTGAAATCTGGTTTACCGTGGCGGCGATGTATTTCGCCATCACCTTTCTTTTATCACTTTTGGTTGGCATTCTCGAAAAACGTCTTAGGTTACCATGATATAGTCCGGTAATTCAAATTTCATAAAACATAACAGGAGCTCGCCATGAAAACACATCAATCGATCCTCCACCTCGCTTTCCTTGCCTTCCTGCTCCTCTCTCTCGGCACGGCAGGCTATGCAGCTACGACCCGGCAGGATGTGGCGGGCGGCAGCACCATTGAGGCCGTCAAGAAGAAGGGCGTTCTCAAGGTCGGTATGGACATCTTTCAACCCTGGGCCATGAAGGATAAAACCGGTAAATTCATCGGTTTTGAGATTGATGTTGCCACCCGTCTTGCCGCCGATATGGGGGTTGCGGTCGAGTTCGTCCCCACCGCCTGGTCGGGGATCATCCCGGCCCTGTTGACCGGCAAATTCGACGTCATCATCGGCGGCATGGGCATTACCGCGCAACGGGCCCTGCAGGTTAATTTTTCCAATCCCTACGATTATTCGGGTATGGGCATTGTCGCCCACAAAGGCCTGGCCGCAGGCTTTACCTCCCTTGAAAGCTTCAACCGCCCGGATGTGCAGATTGCCGTAAAACTCGGCACCACCGCCGTTGCCGCCGCCAAAAAGTTCCTGCCGAAAGCGACGCTGCGGATGTTCGACACCGAACCGCAGGCCTACCAGGAACTGCGTAACGGCAAGGTACACGCGGTGGTCGGCATGGCTCCCCGCCCCGCTTACGAGGCGGTGGAGTACGGCGACTCTCTGTTTCTGCCGATACAGGGTACCTTCACCCAGGAACCGATCGGCTTTGCCCTGCGCAAGGGCGATCCGGATACCCTGGCATTTTTCAACAGCTGGATTACCATCGTCGGCCTCGAAGGCTGGTTGAAGGAACGGCACGATTATTGGTTCGGCACCAAGGACTGGGCGGGAATGATTGAATAGGTCGGACGACCGGCGGGGGGTGCCAAGCCCCCGCCTACAGCGTATTCGGCAACAGCTCCTAACCATCCAGTAGGGCCTTTTACATGCAAGCGAAAAAATCACCGACTACCGTCCTCGACGTCCTTCTCCTGGTGATCGTTCTCGGATTTTTCGCCTTCATCGCCTATCGATTGTTTTTTGCCCTGAATTATAAATGGAACTGGGCGATCATCCCGACCTATCTGGTACGCTTCGACGCCGAAAAACAGCGATGGACTGCCAATGTCCTCCTGGAGGGTTTTCTCACCACCATTAAACTCAGCCTGTGGGGAACCTTTTTAGCAGCACTCTTCGGCTTTTGCATCGGTCTCTGGCGGATTTCACCGCGGCTTTTTCTTCGCCTGGTCGGCCGAACTTATGTCGAATCGATCCGCAATACGCCGCCGCTGGTACTGGTCTTTATCTTCTACTATTTTGTCAGCGATCAACTCCTGGCCATGGTCGGCATGGAGGAAATTTTTCGTGCCTCAACAGGGACGACCCGGGCGGCGCTTACCTTTCTCTTTGCCGAGCCCAATCTGGTCAATCAGTTTTTGTCAGGCGTCCTGACCCTGGCACTGTTCCAGGGCGCGTATATCGCCGAAATTGTCCGCGCCGGTATCGAGGCGGTCGACACCGGTCAGTGGGAAGCAGGCAAATCCCTCGGCCTTACCAAGGGGCAACTGCTGCGGCACATCGTTCTGCCCCAGGCAACGCGGATCATGCTACCGCCGCTGGCCGGCGAATTTATCAACACCATCAAATGGTCGTCCATCGTTTCCATTATCTCCATCCAGGAACTGACCTTTCAAGGCTTGCAGGTTATGGCCTCAACCCAGGCAACGGTCGAGGTATGGCTGACCATTTCCGGTATGTATCTGGCGCTCTGTCTCAGTCTTTCGCTTTTGGTGCGACGGCTGGAAAAGGCTTTTGCCCGTTCCGACGGGGTAGCCCAGGCTGCGCCACAATTCCCGCAATATTGACCGAAGTCACTCTTTTCAATTCAACAGGAAATCCGTCATGTCACCCGCCACCTCACCCTTTTCCATTCCCAACATCCGGCTGTTCATCGCCTTTCGAGTCTTTTTCAATGCCCGTTTTTACTATCCGGTCTTTACCATTCTCTTTCTCGACTACGGTCTGACCATCGAGCAATTCGCCCTCCTCAATACCGTTTGGGCAATCACCATAGTTTGTGCCGAGGTGCCGTCCGGGGCCCTGGCCGATATCCTCGGTCGCAAATACCTGCTGGTCACCACCTCTCTGTTGATGGTTGCCGAGATGAGCCTTCTGGCCTTTGTACCGCTCGGCAACAGCACAATTATTTTCTCGGTCTTTCTTGTCAACCGTGTGCTCAGCGGTCTTGCCGAGGCCCTGGCCAGCGGTGCCGACGAGGCAATCGCCTACGACTCGCTGGTAGCAGAAGGCAAGGAGGAGGACTGGCCGCAGGTGCTCAGTGTGCAGATGCGGCTGCGCTCCATCGGTTCAATCGTCACCATGACCATCGGGGCGCTGGTGTACGATCCGAATATGGTTAATCGCCTCCTTGCCTGGATAGGTTCGGACCTCAGCGTCACCCAGCAGGTCAGCATGCGCTTTCCCATTTATTTGACCTTTATTCTCTCACTGCTGGCCACCGCCTGCGCCTTTTCCATGCGGGAAAAGCCGACGCCGCGGGCAGCAGGTCAAGGCTCCACCAGCCGCGCCGCCCTGCACAAGATCCTGCAGGCCGGGGCCTGGCTGGCGAAAACTCCCTTTGCCCTGGCGATCATCCTCTTCGGCACCCTCTACGACCACATCCTCCGTATGATCGTTACCATGACCAGTCAATACTTTCGCCAGATCGACCTGCCGGAGGCAAGCTTCGGACTCATCGGCTCGGCCATGGCGGTCCTTGGTCTTGTCACCCCAAAGATTGCCGAGCGGATGGTCGCGAAAAACTCGCCGGCCGTAAACGTCTGGTGGGTGTCCGGCATAAGCCTTCTCGGCCTCATCGGCCTCACCGGCTTTTATCCCTACTGGGGCCTGCTGCCGATAGCCTTGATCTTTGTCGCCTTGATGTTGGTGTCTTTTTTCACCAGCCATTACCTCAACCGCATCACCGAATCGCATCAACGGGCAACGGTGCTCAGCTTCAAAGGCCTGGCCTTTAACCTTGCCTATGGGACCATCGGTTTTCTCTTTGCCCTGCTGATAACCGGACTTCGCGACGGGGGGAAAACCAACCATCCCGACTGGAGTACCGCAGCACTTGAAGACTTTGCCTTTCAGGGGGCCATCGGCTGGTTTCCCTGGTATGCAGCGATCGGTCTTGCTGTGACCCTTCTTTTTTGTCTGTATCGTCTGCGCGGCACCGATGATTACCGAAAAATCGGCTGAAGAGCCTCTGCAAAAACAGAGAGTTTTCCCTCGAATACTTGCAACTTGCAGTTCTGAGAATGACCTTATATAGTGAGTGCCGAGTGCCCAACCTTCCGGCGGCTGGCGGCACCCCGCGCGAAAGTATTGATGAATGCCCCGTTTATCCCATGTCAGGAGGTGAAATTCCATGCTGAAAAGGTTTTCCATATCGCTTGAAGACGAACTGTTGACGATCTTTGATGAACATATCATGGCCCGCAGCTACACTAACAGGTCAGAGGCAATCCGCGATTTGATCCGTAAGGCCTTTATTAAGGACGAGTGGCAGGCGGACAAAATGGTTATGGGGGTGATCAGTCTGGTCTACGACCACCACCAGCATAAACTGCAGGAGAAAGTCACCCTGGTGCAACACGACTACCATCACCATATCGTCTCAACTACCCATGTGCACATGGACCATGACAACTGCCTTGAGGTCATCGTGGTGCGGGGCAAGGCCAAGGAGGTTCAGGAACTGGCCGACCAGCTCAGCGCCCTCAGGGGAGTGCGTGACGCCAACCTGGCAATGTCCAGCACCGGGGAGTTCCTGCACTGAAAAGGGGCTTCTCCGATAAAGGCGCGGCGAACGTATGCACATATTCGGTTTTCAATGCTATAAAGGTTTCCACAAAAAATGAAAAATATCGCTTCGGTATCCGTCCATGGCGGCCATAGCGGCCAATTCTGCCACCATGCGACCAACACCCTGGAAGAAATTATTCAGCAGTATATTGCCCTGGAATTTCCCTGGGTGGGAATCACCGAACATGCCCCGGGCATCAGCCGGGAGCTGCTGTACCCCGATCAGCAGGCGGCCGGGCTGACACCGGAGTTCCTCCTGCAGCGTTTTTCCCTGTACATGCAGGAATGCCGCAGGCTTCAAGAGAAATACCGTTCCCAGATCAAGATCTTTGCCGCCATTGAAAGCGAGACCTACAGCGGCTACCGGGAATTCATGCCCTATCTGATCAGCACCTTCCGTCCGGATTATGTTGTCGGCTCGGTCCATTTCGTAGGCGACCTGGGCTTTGACTATTCCAAGGTGCAATACGACAAAACGGCTGAAGCCGCCGGCGGCACGGACCAGCTGTATTGCCGCTATTTTGACCTGCAGTATGAAATGATTCAATTCCTCAAACCGTCCGTGGTCGGCCATTTCGACCTCATTCGCATCTTTGATCCCGGCTACAAGGCACGCCTTATGCAGCCGGAGATAATGGCGAGAATCAAAAGAAACCTGGCACTGATCAAGGAGCTTGATCTGATTATGGATTTCAATCTCCGCTCGCTGCTGAAAGGCGCCGACGAACCGTATATCTCACTGGTAATTCTGCGGGTGGCCAAAGACATGGGCATAACCGTAGTGCCCGGCGATGACTCGCACGGCGTCGGCAATGTCGGATTGAATATGGAAAAGGGTATCGCCATCCTCGCCGACCTGGGCTTTGATACAGCCTGGCGGGAGCCGCAGCTCCTTACGTACTGATCTCAAGGGCAATTTCCGGTCGACGACCGCGATTCTTTTTATCGGCCGTGTCACCGCGACAGCGGCAGGGTCGGAATCCTACACTTTTGTAGGGACGCAAAAGCGCGCGCTCCTGCCACATCGCTGACAAATCGCCGTTTCAGGCGGATTATTTCCTACCACAACAATCTCTTCCTTATGGCAGCTTTATTGCAATAACATTGCAAAGAAAACCACAAGGACACAGCCATGCGCGGAGAATTTGCAATTATTGATACCACCCTGCGGGAAGGAGAACAGACCCCCGGCGTGCTCTTTTCTCTTGATGAGAAAAGGCGGATCGTCGACGGTCTGGTGCGTGTCGGGGTGGGCGAGGTGGAATTGGGAATTTCATCATCTTTTCACCCCTGCGTCGGCCCGCTCATTGCCCATTGTCGCAACAGCCACCCGCAGCTCAAACTGTCCCTGTGGAGCCGATGTAAAAAAGAAGATATCGCCGTCGCCGCGGAACTGCGACCGGACCTGCTGTCGCTTTCCATTCCAGTCTCCGATATCCATCTGGAAAAACGTTTGGGCAAAGATCGTGCCTGGGCCCTGGCGACGCTGCGCAGCGCCATGCATTTTGCAAGAGATAAAGGGATGACGCTGTCCATCGGCTTTGAGGATGCCAGCCGCAGCGACCAAAGGTTCTTGATGGAGATGGCGCGAGTTGCGGAACAGCTGGGAGCGGTGCGCATTCGCCTTGCCGACACGGTCGGCATTGCCTCCCCGGGACAAATGGCCAAGCTGGTGGCGGATCTTGGCAAAGGGCTCACTATAAGCCATTTGGCGGTGCACACCCACAACGATTTCGGCATGGCCACCGCCAACGCCGTAGCCGCTCTTGAGGCCGGTGCCCGCGCTGTCGATACCGTGGTGCTTGGTCTTGGGGAACGGACCGGCTGTGCCAGGCTGGAGGAAATCGTCGCCTACCTCAACCTGGTCAAGGGTGATACCCGCTTGCAGACCGGGCAGCTCAAACCCCTTGCCCGTTATGTGGCGAAAATTGCCGGCCGACCCATTGAGGGCAACCGGCCGATTGTCGGCGAGGATATTTTTACCTGCGAAACCGGCCTGCATCTCCAGGGTCTCCGCAACGACCCGCAAACCTATGAGCCCTTTGCCCCCGAGAAGGTCGGTGCCGAACGTAAGCTGCTGCTCGGGCCGAAGTGTGGAAGGCGGGCGATTATCGCGCATTTGAAAGGACTGGATCATAGCCTCGCTGAAAACCTCCCTGAGGAGGCGGTGCAAAGGGTTCGTGCAGAAGCCGCAGCTCTGCGCCGCCCTTTAAGCGACCTCGAAGTGCGCCAGCTGCTTTCACACCCCGGACGCATGGAATCGTAGCGCTTCAAACCCTTATATTAGCTACATCGGTATGGTCCACAGAAGGTTACATTTTTCGTAACTTCATGTGTACCATCGGCGCTTTTCAAGGTCAAAGGACAAAGACCTGCCTTGGCGCATGTGGTCTGCGCAACATGGGCAACTTTAATTTCTTAGCCGCTTTAATTAAAGTAACGTCGCTTTCTTTAAATAACGAACAGGCTTAGGTAATGTTGATGTAGGGTGGTTGTTTGCGGTGGTTGTTTTGTACGTTTGCTGATCATAACAACAGACCATTGATAATACGGGGTGTTATGCGTTGGATAATTGAGAATTGAGGCCAACGCATAACCACACTCAATAATTCTTGTAAAACGCCTCAGCAGTAAATTTAACAAACTCCTCCGTCTTGTCCGTGCTTCGGCTGATAACCTGCCAGGGTTCGAATCGGGCAATCTCGGTCTGAAGATCCTTGGCGGTCTTGCTGCTGCAACCCAGTATTTTTTGTATGGAGGCAGGTGTCACCCCCTCACACTGGAAAATGTAGGCAAACTCCAGGAGCTCTTGAAAGTTGAAAAAATCCTGCTGGTAGTCGTTTGGCGACTGACTGGCGAAGAATACCACAACACCCTTGGAGCGGCCTTCGCGGACAATTCTTTGCAAGAAGATATTTTTCTGACTCAGGTAGTTGTGAGCCTCGTCAATCACCAGGATGGTTCGGATCGTGCGGCGCCCATCAATGACCGGGCTATCCGGCATACTCGCCATTTCTTTATAAAGGCGCTCGATAACCAGGTAGGCCACCAACTCCTTCAAAACCGGCATGGCATGGACATCTATCAGCACGGTGCGGTTGGACAACCTATCAATGGGAGGCGCCTCATTGCCATGCTTCCAGAACAAATCAAAGTCCGACAAGTCACGCAAGACTTCAATCAGGCTATCATCTTTTTTGTTATCCTCTTCATAGGCCGCAACAACAATTTCGAGAATATCGGGAAAATCTGGATACGGAACGGCTGAACCGGCGCGCCTGGCATAGGCGGCGCGAATCGCCTCCGTCAACGCCCCTTTCTGAACTATGCCAAGTTTATTGTTGATCGAAGCAAAACTTTCCGCCTTTTCACGCGCTGATACGTTGATTGTCTGCTCATCGTATGCAGGCAGGATAAACGGGTTGACCGGCAGGCTTTGGCCGCCCTGCAAGAGACGAAAAGCCTGTACCTTGGCTACTTCGAGAAACCGGGTGTTATCGACAACGTCACCTTTGTAATCAAAATAGATAAAGTTGGTCTGAAAGTTTGACTGAATGCGAATATCGGCAAGAATCTTGAGGAGAAACTGGGTCTTGCCCACGCCCGGTTTGCCCATAATGGCGAGATGCGAGTTGGCATGCCGGGCGGTATTATTCAACTCCATCACCTGTTCATTTCGCCGTAGCAAAGTTCGCCCGATAAAAATATCCAATCCGTGGCCCAGCATCTCGCGCCGCCCGGAAAATTCCACTTCCTGCACCAATCGACTGATCAGGTTGTCACCGTTGCGCCCGCACTCCCGAAACAGATCACCGAGAAGCAGTGCGCCATGGTCTATGTGATTCTTGACCAGAGACCGGTTGGAAAACAGCTCTTCCTCGCTGATCTCAGGTTTCTTGTAGGCGCTGGAGAGCAATGCACGGACAAAGACTTCGTCCTCAGCAAAAAATGTCGGACGTTTCATTTCCCCACCACTGAAATTGGGGCTTGGCGGCACTTGTGCGCCTGTTTGGGTAAGAGAAAGCGAGAAGGCCATACGGGCAAGAGTCGCTTTTTCCAGCTTGGTCTCAAAGCGCAGGGCGCTGAGGACTTCATCGGCTTCGTTTGAGGTGTAGAGACGATCCGCCATAACTCAGTTCTCCCAGAAATAGCCGGTTTTAAAAGTCGTCAGTTCCTGCCTTTGATCAAAGACCAGACAGCCGGCACCGCTCAGGTTCGGTTTCAGATTCCGGTAGTAATTGGTATCAATCTCGGTATCGGTGGAAAGAATCACCACCTGTTCACCGGCATTGGGGAAGTAGTTGTTGACGATGTTATCCCGATGGGTGCTGTCAAGCCGGGAAAGCGGGGTATCGATAATGATCGGCAGTTTCAACTGGCTGGTCTGGGCCAGTCCCCAGAGGAGCGACACCGCAAAGACCTCTTTTTCCCCGGCGGAAAGCCCGGATTTCTTGATTTCGTGGCCGTTGCGGTCGCTGATGCGCACCTCGTAGGTCTTATCGTCGATGGTCAAATCCTTGATTAAGCCGCTACGACTGGAGAGCAGCCGATACATCTCGAAGGTCTTCTCTTGCAGCAGATGCACCTTGTTTTTGCGCAGCCGCACCATAAACTGGTTGAGCACACTGGCAATGCTGTCGCATTCTTCAATAAATTCGGCCTTCTCTTTTGAGACATTGTGTTTTTCATAGAGTTTTTCGATCTCAATCTCAATGCCGCTAATGCGTTTTTCAAGAGCCAGAATCTCTTCCTCCACCATGCGGATCTGCTCGGACTTACGGCCAATCTGGGTTGAACAGCTTTCCATCTCCGCCTGCAGTTGCTCAAACAGTTCTCGTTCCGACTCAGTCATTCCACCCAAACTGTTCAATCCTTCCAGCTTGCGCACCTGTGTTTCCAGCTCACGCTTTTCTTCCAAGAGAGGTTGAATGAGAAAAACATCACTCTTTTCCAGGGCTTCAATCCGGTTCAGCACCCGCGCCGCATCGCGGTCGGAAAGATCGAGAATCCGTCCGACCTCTCCACGATTATCGCCTTCCTTCAGCAGACGGACAATCCGTCGTTCCAGCTCCATCATCTTTTCAGCCGAGAGCTTTTCCCGGTAGATCGGCTCGGGCTCTTCCACCACCCGCACCAACCGCTTGGCCAGCTCGGCAGCATGTTCTTTGATCGCCGCGCCGCTCGCCGATTCCCGTTCGACCTCGATCTGATTGCGAATAGGCTCGAACAACCTGCCGCACAGGGCGAAGGGCAGCGCCTTTTCACAGAGGTTGCGAAGTTCAGTCTCCACTTGGGTCAGGCGGTTTGAGGTCTGGATCCGCTTTTTCTCCTGTTCGCGCATCGCCTCCCGGCTCTCCGGCTCGGCATGAAAGGTGGCGGCAAAGCGCTTTTTTGCATCGTCCAGCTGCAGAGTGAAGGCATCCAGTTCTTCGTGCAAACCCTTTCGCTCCTGTTGCTTACGGCTGAGCTTGCTCTTCTCCTTTTTCAACTCACTTTGTTTGAAATCGAGATCCTCGTCGGAGATCTCGACAAAACCCTTGCGCTCCTCCTGTTTGATATAGGCAAGGTCGGTGGCCAAGCGATTGATATTCTGGATACCGAGCGCCGCCTCTAAGGATGTCTTGAGGCGCACTTCCGAATGGTCGTCGGCGGCAATTTCCTGAATCTTTTCACCATCGAAAAAGAAGAACTGGGTAATGCCCGGCGGGATGGCGGCGCGAATAAAGTCCTGCCAGATTTCCTGATTCTGCACCGACACCCGCTTGCCGTCGCGGACCACCACCAGCCGCTCGCCAAGATCACGGGACTTGGGCTCGGCAATGGCCCCGGCACTCCAGGAACGCTTGACAATCAGCTCCGACCCGTCATCCATCTCGATGACCAGTTCAAAGGTCACATTGGCGTTGCCTTTCGATTTCTCCCGGCGGTTGATATTACGGAAAATCTCGTCAACCTTGGCTCCGTACAGGCAATAGTTGATTGCCTCCATGATCGAGGTCTTGCCCGCCCCGTTCATACCGCCGATCAAAAAAATGGATCGCCCATCCCCACTCACCGGGAAAAGGATCTCGGTTGCGAACTGAAAGGATTTGTAGTTTTCGATGGTGAGTTTGATGAATTTCATGGCTGCGTCCCCGGTTTGCTTTTCAGGATCTCGCGAAGGGCGTCATATACCCCGGTCCGCCTTTCCTTGAATTCATACTCGCGCACCGTATCAAGGAGCTTCACCACCTTTTCGGCACTGACACCGTGTTGTTCGCAGAGTTCCGCCAGCAGGCGCTGGTCTTCCATGGTCAGCTTCATTGTTTTTTCCCCCGTTTGCCGCCGGGCAGTTGTTTAACCATCCTGTCAAAGTCGTTGCCGATCCGGTCTTGTTCGGCAAGCTGTTTACGGTGAAACTTCTCATATTCGTCTACCGCGGCCAGGCGCGCCACCTCATGGGAGATCTTGCCGGCATGAGAAAGGATGTCACGGTCATTGATATTGAGGAAGGCATCGAGCTTTTGCAGCCAATCGCCCATATACATGGGGATGCGGCGCATGGCCTGGCCCTCGGCGAAGATCAGGTATTGCTCCACCAGATTGTTGAGGGCCGCCAGTTCATCCGCCTCCAGATAGTTTTTGGCGATGGTCACATCCTGTTTGCGCACCTTGGCGCCGCGCCAGTTGGTCAGGCCCATATTGGCCTTGTCGGCATCGGCCCGGCTATGGACGATTTCGGCGGCAGTCTTGCCGGTGATGGCCCAGTGCATCTTGTTCTGCACGGTTTTGAAAAAATTGATGCTGATGTCGAGCGTCGGGTCATAATCTACGCTGGTGGCATAGATATCGGTGATCTTTTGATAAAAGCGCCGCTCCGAGGTACGGATATCCTGGATGCGCCGGGTCAGTTCCTCGAAATAGTCAAAGGGCTGGTCCGGGTTTTTCAACCGCTCATCATCAAGGACAAAGCCCTTGACGATATACTCCTTCAACCGCTGGGTGGCCCAGATGCGGAAGCGGGTGGCCACATGGCTTTTCACCCGATAACCGACGGAGATGATCATATCGAGGTTATAGAATTCGATATGGCGCTGCACGTCCCGGTTGCCCTCGCGGCGAACTGTTAAGAATTTCTTAACAGTTGCCTCTGATTGCAATTCCCCTTCATCGTAGATATTGCGGATATGCATGCTGATATTGGGAATTGTCGTCTGAAAAAGCTCGGCAATCAGCTGTTGTGGGAGCCAGACCGTTTCATCTGCCAGCCGAACCTCGATCTTGAGGCGACCATCCACGGTCTCGTAGACCAGGAATTGGCCGGTGGAAGGTGATGTGAGATCCGTTGACTTTTTGCCGGTCATGGCTTCGCAGCCTCCTCAATGAGTTGCTCGACTCGGGATTTGGCCTGTTCGAGGAGTTGTCGTGATCGTTGGGCGCTTTCGGTGGCCTGGTCATGCAATCGCCGGATTTCTAGCTGCACCGATCCCGGCGCGTCCCAAACAAGAAACTTCCGGATATCGAAAGGGTACAATTCAAGCTGTCCGGATGAGCCACGTTGATGCCGCTCAACTTGAAGTTGCCCGGCTTGACTGTTGAGAAAGTAGGAAAGATAAGCCGGATCAAGTGAGGAAGTGCGCAATATGGTTACATGATTATCAGGTATCGCCTGTTGATCGGCGATGAGATAGGGAGCGGCCCGGCCAATTGTCCCGCGCCCTGTTCCATTGATGAGCGTGTCTCCGTGGCGTATCTGATAATCTACTAATGGACTGGCTTGGGCTGATCGATTGCCTTCAAGTACGATTTTGTTGGGTTGGACATGTTTGGAATTAATGACCGGCAACCCTTGCTTCGTATAGATGGGTTGTTTGCCTCGTTGGCAGCAAGTGAGCAGCGAGGCAAGCGGAACCAGTTTGATATTTCGTTGGAGATTGGAAACCCAGTTAGAAAAAGCAGGATAGAAACGTTCGGAATCAAATCGTCGTGATAGCTCCAGCTCGCTTAACCGGACTGTGTAGCCTATGGGTTTGGGAAAACTTAGCTTGTCCAATCCCAACTCCGTCTCGAGAAATTGCTTGGCCTGAATATAGCAAATAGTGGTCGTCTCTTGCGCTACAGCTGATGCCAGAACAAGATGCTCAATATCCTGTTGCTCATGCTCAGGAATAATTGGAATGCATATTTGTCCAACTTCATACAGATTTAGGTTGTATTGGCCTGTAGGACGTGCGTATCTCGCAATCTGGTCTTGACCGTAATTAGTGTTGAGGTACGCGAACAGAAAACCGGGCAAAAGTTCAGGCGTTTTACAGCGTAAAAGCACCATCGCCTGAGTAATATTTGCCTCATCTTCCAATTTCGAAATAAAAGCTGAACGTCCGATTACATCTAAAGTAGCACCAACTATATTAAGAAGAACATCTCTATCTAATATTTTTGTTTTCAACATTCTCTCGTGAATCTCATCTGAGATTCGATAATAGTCTTCTTTGGGAGAGATAACTTTATTACGAACATCAGTTGTCTTAAAGAGAATTGGGCCTTTCTTCAATCCATCAATCCGGTCAATTGGTGTCGTCCCGCTCCGGATATTGCATAGGTTCCTGATCTTCATCAAGGCATAACCCGACCTCTCTAAATTCTGAAAACTCTTACGAAGAGAAGGACGATAAAGTTCAGCATCTATGCGATTGCCAAATTCCAAAGATGAAGCGTTCACAGTGGTTACCACCGCCATCACTCAACCCTCCAGAACTCAAGCCCTTGTTCCTGGGCAAAGCGGGCAAATGCCTCGGCAACACAGAGTTTTTTATCCGGAATGCCAACAGCATGTGCTAAATCCTTAGCAGTAAGATCATAATTCACCAAATCCTGGTCAATCCTCGGCTGTCCACTCTCATCCTCAATCAACTGGTTTTTATCATCCAGCATATACCAATAATCGCCGGAATTATCTTTGCCGCCGCGCTCACTCACCGCCATAAAGATCGGGTAATCGAGCCGTTTAGCCACCTCGGCGGCAATCCAACGCTCCTTCAAGGTGCCAATCAAATCGGCATCGGCCAGGATCAGCTCCAGTTTGCCCCGATTGGTCAGCAGTTTCAGTTGATGGGCTGCAACAAAGACCTGCTTTTCCAGGCTCTTGATTTCGGCCTTGAGTTTTTTCTCCCTGGCCTTCTGTGCCGCCTTCAGCGTCTTTAGGTTGACCTTATAGGCTTGATTCATCTCTTGAACAGAGAGCCGCAGCCCGCCTTTTTCGCCATCCCAGGCAGAGGTTAAGGCATCGATCTCCTGCTGCTTTTTTTGCTCCAGGGCCTCCTGGTCACTGCCCAAGTCCAGGAGATTCTGTTTGGCCTTGAGCAGTGCTGTTTTGAGACTGTCGAGCCTTTCCTCGGCCTGACTGATCAGGTCCTCCTGGCTGACCGGCGCTTCATCCCCTGCTTCACCATTTTCATCCGCGCCGCTGTCACCACTCGCCTCTTCCGGCTCCGGTTCACTGAAGGTCTCGCTGAGCAGATCGGCCACCGCCTCGAAAATTTCCGCATCCGGCACATCGGCGGCACCGGCATGGGTTGTCAATAGGGCCTCAATCTCTATCTCATAGGCTGGGCAGTCCTTGGCTACCTCGTCATGGACGCGGGCAATGTCTTCAAGTTGCCGCTTGCTGTATTTCTGGACAAAGAGCACCGAGGTTTTGGTGCCGGTATGCGGCTTGAAGGTGTTGGGATGCAGGCCGACCACCGCCAAAAGACGGGCTTTTTTGAGAATCCATTCGCGGATAAAGGCAAGGGACGAGTTATTGAATTTGCCCTGCGGTAAAACTATGGCCGCGCGGCCTCCCGGCCTGAGCATCTTCAAAATGCGCTCGATAAACAGCACGTCGCGCTCTTCCTTGGGTGCTTTATCGTCCCCGGCCCGTTTCAGTGCGGGTTTGGCCAGCTCGTAATGGGCGAGCATCTTGCGGTCCTTCATCTCGCCGGCAAAGGGTGGATTGGCGAGAATCACATCGAACTTCAGTTCGTCGAAATACTCCCAGGCCTTGTCGTCATCGCGCAGGGTTTCGTTTTCGGGGATGGTTGTAGCGGTCAGTTTCGCCTGCCGCAAACCGTGCATCAGAGCCTGGCCCGAGCCGGTTTCATACCAGGTTCTCGGGTCGAGGCTGCTGACATCCGGGCCGAAGATATTGGTATGGCCGTCGCCGGCAATGAGCATCAGGGCGCGAGAGGTCTTGGCGGCGCGGGTTTCAAAGTCGATGCCCCAGAGATACTTGGAAGCGTATTTATGTTTACGCAGTTCGCGCTTGTCGTTGTCGCCAGCCGGATAGCACCAATCCATGGCGTGCAGGAGAAAGCCGCCGGAGCCGCAGGCCGGGTCCATGACATATTCTTTGCGGCTCGGATTGAGCATGCGCACACACATCTCCACCACATGGCGCGGGGTGAAAAACTGGCCCTTCTTTTTCTTCGCCTCGGTGGGCAGGAGGTATTCAAAAGCGTCGTCCATGATACGCAGGTTGGAGCCCATCAACCGCACGCCTTCAATGGGACCGACACAAACCTGCAGGTGGCGCTTGGCCAGCTCTATATCCTCATTTTCCTTGAAGATCCCCGGCCACTCGGCACAGGCCCTTTTAAACAGGCCATTGATGCGGTCAAAGGTGATATCCGGGTCGAGGGCCTTACCGAACTCGACGGTTTTATCCTTACGGTTTTCCAGGGCCTCTTTTTCGTCCCAGATCTTGGCAAAGATGAGTTTGAAGATCTCGTTGAACTCATCCTTGCCGCTGTCGGCCAGTACCAGTTCTTCCAGGTCCTGAACGATCTTTTTGAAGTTGAAATCCTTTTTCAGCTGCAGGAGGGTTCTTTTAGTTTCCAGGACATCCTTTGGCTCCTGCCCCCGTTTGGGAATGTCAGATAAGGTGTCGTCAAATTCTTTCGGATACGGGCGGTACAGGATAATGCTGTCGCTGCCGTTGGACCAGACCGCCACCGGCGCACCCTTGGCGTTCATATAGCTCTTCAGTTGTTCGATGCCATCCTTACGCCTGGGTTTCTTGCACTCGATAATGATCTTCGGCGTTTCCTTGCCGGCATCGCTATAGACAATGATATCGGCAGCTTTGGTGCCGACCTCGGTGCCAAACTGCACACCTTTCTCCAGATCGATCTCATCCGCCTTATAGTTGTATTGGTTGATCAGCTTATAAACCCAGAGCTGGCGGACAATCTCCTCGGGGCTGGACTTGCCATCTTCGACATAAACCTGCACTTCGTCGTTGCCGGTAGAAAAAGGGATAAAACTCTTCAAGTAATACTTGGTTTTGCCCGCATCACGTCCGGTCGTTCCTATTTTCGGGTAAACGGAGAGGATATCATGGATCGGCTTGCCGAGGTTTTCGAATTCGGTGAGTTCGTACTTGGTGGTCGGGTCCTTGAAAATTCGGTTGATGATCTCTTTGGTGTTCATTATGGATTCTTTGCTGTCTCTTACTGCATTCATTTATTTTCCTTTATGACGAGTAAGCCCTGCGCAACTTTCTGTTCACAAAACGACCTGAACTGGTTGCGTGCCAGCTTCGATGGATTGGTTTTGCCGTTTTCCCAGCGGTTGACTGTCGCAAAGCTCACCCCCAGGGCGTGGGCCAGTTCCTCTTGAGAGAGTCCCAGTTGCCTGCGAATCTCTTTAACCAGTGCGGGAAGATTTTCTTGTTGTCGGTTCATTTTTCACTCTTTGTAAGGGTGTTGAAAAACGAATTCTAACCTATTGATTCAGCTTGCAAGACACTCTGAATTCAGGTTTTTTGCCACTATTCTTTGTATCTGTTCATGAACGTGCGATGTTTACCAGATATTTTGATGGGTTTTAAGACCCCTT
>JANNQF010000083.1:0-37696 GCA_031441605.1 Deltaproteobacteria bacterium | reverse complement strand
ATGTCGAAGAAAAAATTTGAGAGGAATAAACCGCACGTCAATGTAGGCACAATAGGCCATATTGATCATGGCAAGACCACATTGACTGCAGCAATTACTCGTGTCCTATCGTTAAAAGGTCAGGCGACGTTTACCGATTTTTCCGAGATAGATAAGGCACCGGAAGAGAAAGAGCGTGGTATAACCATCGCTACTGCCCATGTTGAATATGAGACGGTGAATCGACATTATGCACACGTCGATTGCCCTGGTCATGCCGACTATATCAAGAACATGATTACCGGTGCAGCGCAGATGGACGGAGCGATTCTCGTTGTTGCCGCAACCGACGGAGCAATGCCTCAAACCAGGGAGCACATCTTGCTTGCTCGCCAGGTAGGCGTTCCGGCAATGGTTGTATTTCTTAATAAATGCGACATGGTAGACGATGAAGAACTGATCGAGCTGGTGGAGATGGAATTGCGCGAGCTGCTTGACAAGTACGAATTTCCAGGTGATGACGTACCCTTCGTCAAAGGTTCTGCTTTAAAGGCGCTGGAGAATGCTGAAGATCCCGAATCGGCGAAGTGTATCTGGGAGCTTATGGAAGCAATTGACTCCTATATACCTGAACCGAAGCGTGAGGTTGATAAGCCGTTCTTGATGCCCGTTGAAGATGTATTTTCTATCTCTGGACGGGGAACTGTTGCGACCGGTAGGATCGAGCGTGGAGTAATCCATGTTGGCGATGATATCGAAATCATCGGCATCAGACCAACTGCCAAGACGACCTGTACCGGTGTCGAGATGTTCCGTAAATTACTCGACGAAGGCCAGGCAGGTGATAACATTGGCGCTCTTCTTCGCGGCGTCAAGCGTGAAGAGGTTGAGCGCGGGCAGGTTTTGGCTGCTCCGAAGTCGATTACCCCGCATACCAAGTTTAAATCTGAGTGTTATATCCTCAGCAAGGAAGAGGGTGGCCGTCACACCCCATTTTTTAATGGATACAGACCGCAATTCTACTTTAGAACCACCGATGTAACAGCTGTCGTCAGTCTTGAAGCGGGAGTTGAGATGGTTATGCCCGGTGACAACATCAGCGCATCGGTTGAGCTGATCACTCCGATTGCCATGGATGTCGGTTTGCGATTCGCCATTCGTGAAGGCGGACGTACTGTTGGTGCCGGCGTTATAAGTGAAATTATTGCCTAAAGGTTAGTAATGATACCTACAGAAAAAATCCGAATTCGTCTGAAAGCTTACGATCACAAGTTGCTCGATCAATCAACGACTGAAATTGTCGACACCGCAAGAAGAACTGGATCTGCGGTAGCTGGCCCGATTCCTTTACCAACTACCATAAATAAGTTTTGTGTTCTTCGATCTCCGCATGTAGACAAAAAGTCACGCGAACATTTTGAAATGAGGACCCATCGTCGTTTATTAGACATTTTAGAGCCGACTCAGCAGACCATCGATTTGCTCATGAAGCTTGAATTGTCTGCGGGCGTCGATGTTGAAATTAAGTTGCCGTAATCGGCAATACCTAAAAGTTAATTGAAGCATCGGGTAAAGTTATGCCAAAGTCAATGGGTATATTAGGAAAAAAAATTGGAATGACCCGGGTGTACAGCGAACTTGGTGAGGCAATTCCAGTTACTGTTATTGAAGCCGGACCCTGTAAAGTTCTTCAAGTTAAAACCGAAGCGAACGATGGATATTCAGCCATCCAAGTTGGTTTTGCAGAAAAGAAGGCATCGAGGGTCAGCAAACCAATGGCCGGTCATTTTAAAAAATCAGGCTCTCAAAACTTTTATTTTGTCCGAGAATTTCGAGTGGCTGATACTACTCTTTATGAGGTTGGCCAAGAAATCTCACTTGACACTGTCGTTAAGGTTGGCGACAAAGTCGATGTTCAGGGCACAAGCAAAGGAAGAGGGTTTCAGGGTGTCATCAAGCGTCATGGCTTTAGTGGTGGCGGTTCGGGACATGGTTCAATGTTTCATCGCGCTCCTGGCTCTATCGGTTGCAGTGCCTACCCCTCAAGGGTTATTAAAGGGAAAAAAATGCCGGGGCGGATGGGCAATGACAGTGTTTTACGTAAAAATGTCGTGATAGTTGACATCCGTACCGAAGAAAATGTTGTTCTCTTGAAAGGACCACTTCCTGGAGCGAAAAACGGCCTGTTGAAGATTTTCACAAAACAATAAAATTTGGCTCTGAACAGGTTCGAGGAGATACATATGTCTACTATTAATATAGTTAACACCAAGAATGAAAGTGTTGGCGAAATCGAGCTCAATGACGAGGTCTTCAACCGAGAAGTTAAGGAGCATGTTCTGCATGAGGTTGTTCGCATGCAGCGCGCCGGCAGAAGATCTGGTAATGCATGCACCAAAACAAGAGTTGAAGTGAGTGGCGGCGGCAGGAAGCCGTGGCGGCAAAAAGGTACCGGCCGAGCGAGATCCGGCAGTAATACTTCGCCGCTCTGGCGAGGTGGTGGTGTGGCTTTCGGCCCGAAGCCTAGAGATTACAGCTTCAAGTTGAATCGTAAGGTGAAACAACAAGCTGTTGCGATGGCCATGAGCGCTCGTTTCCAGGAGGGTAATCTCATTGTAATAAATGACTTTACTTTGGAGCGTATTAAAACGAAGGACTTTGTTGGTGTAATGGATGTTCTTGATGTTGCAAATGGTCTTATCGTTATAGACTCTGCGTCCGAGAATCTCACAAGGTCGTCAAGCAACGTTCATGGTTATAAAGTGCTTTCTTCTGAAGGACTCAATGTTTATGATATTCTTCTCCATAAAAAGTTGATTTTGGTTCAACCGGTAATTGAAAGCCTTGAAAAGAGGTTGATGGCATGAAAAACATTTATAGTGTATTACAGGGGCCTTGTCTCACCGAGAAGGCCGCTTTGTTACAAGAAATAGATGGCAAAGTACTATTTAAAGTCCATCCTAAGGCGAACAAGATAGAAGTAAAAAAGGCAGTTGAACTTATGTTTAATGTCAAGGTCAAGGATGTTAAGACTGCCAAAATTCACGGAAAGAAGAAAAGGGTTGGGAAGACAGTTGGCTTTACCAGTGATTGGAAAAAGGCCTATGTTACCTTGTCAGAAGGGAAAATCAATTTCGCAGATGAACTATAATCATTCATATTTCGATTTTAATTTCGTCATCACCTTCTTTGTGAATGATTCTATCTAATCTAATATTGATGGAGCGATTGGGAAATCATGGCTATTAAAGTATACAAACCAACATCCGCTGGTAAGCGACAACATGTGTCGGTCAAAAATCCAGATCTGTCAAAGAACGGGCCTGAGAAAGGGCTCGTTTGCAGTCTGACAAAAACAGGCGGAAGAAATAATTACGGCAGAATCACCTCTCGGCATATTGGTGGTGGGCACAAACGCAAGTATCGCCTCATTGATTTCAAACGCAATAAAACAGATATTGATGCAAAGGTTGTTGCGATCGAGTACGATCCCAATCGCTCAGCAAATATCGCTTTATTGAACTACGTCGATGGAGAAAAGAGATATATCTTGTCACCAGACGGGATCTCAGTAGGTGATACAATTGTTGCGGGTGATACTGTAGATATACAACCGGGCAATTGTCTTCCTTTAGTGAACATACCCCTTGGAACTGTTATTCATAACATCGAAATGAAGATAGGAAAGGGTGCGCAGTTGGTCCGCAGTGCTGGTGCGGGTGCTCAACTGATGGCCAAAGAGAGTGGCTATGTACTTGTCCGATTGCCTTCAGGAGAAGTGAGGAAGTTTAATAACTTCTGTCGTGCCTGTATAGGTCAGGTTGGCAACAGGGAACATGAAAGCCAAAAACTCGGGAAAGCAGGTCGAAATCGCTGGAAAGGAATCCGTCCTCATGTTCGTGGTGTCGCGATGAACCCCGTGGATCATCCGATGGGCGGTGGTGAAGGGAAAAGTTCTGGCGGAAGACATCCATGTAGTCCTTGGGGTATACCATCAAAAGGCTATAAAACCAGGAAAAACAAAACTTCTGACACGATGATTGTTAAGAAGAGATCATAAGGAACAAGGAGTAATGTATGTCACGCTCAGTTAAAAAAGGTCCTTTCGTTGACGATCATTTATTTAAAAAAGTGGTTGAAGCTGCAGAAAGTGGCTCACGAAAAGTTATTAAAACCTGGTCAAGACGTTCCGATATCGGTCCGGAAATGGTTGGGCTTACCTTTGCCGTGCATAACGGAAAAAAATTCATCCCTGTTTTTGTAACCGAGAATATGGTTGGCCATAAGTTGGGAGAGTTCTCTCCAACAAGAACCTTCTACGGACATGCAGCAGATAAGAAGGGCAAAAAATAATTGGAAATCATTGATTTCCGGCTGGACACTCATCAGGAGTAAGAACCATGGAAGCACGAGCCGTAGGAAAAAATATTAGAATTTCGCCACAAAAGGCCAGACTTGTCGCTGATGTGGTAAGAGGAATGGGCGTTGATCAGGCTATAACGACACTTCGTTTTATGCCCAAAAAAGGTGCTGGTATAATTAAAAAAGTCCTCGAATCTGCGGTTGCCAATGCCACTCATGATGACCAGGCTGATGTTGACAATCTTTTTGTTAAAAAGATCATTATCGACGGCGGACCTTCCCTTAAAAGGATTAGTCCAAGGGCGCAGGGCAGAGCTACTGGAATCATTAAAAGGACAAGCCATATCACTGTTGTTCTGGATGAGAATTAGATAATTCTCTTTTTGATGAGACTGTGACTCACTTTTAACTCTTAATTGAACAATGGAATTGTTGGAGGTCTGTTTTGGGGCAGAAGGTTAATCCACAAGGACTTAGATTGAATATTACCCGGACGTGGGACTCGATCTGGTATGCAGATAAGGAATATACCACCTATCTGATTGAAGATCAAAAAGTCAAAAAGTTTCTTAAAAAACGACTCCAGCATGCTGGACTATCCAAGGTAAATATCGAACGTACCGGCGAACAGGTGCGAGTCAAGTTATTTACCGCCAGACCGGGTATTGTGATCGGTAAAAAAGGTGCCGAAATTGAGATTCTCAAGAAAGAACTCGAACATCTCATACCTCGTAAGGTTTCACTAGATATCCAAGAAGTGAGAAGACCAGAGGCTGATGCTCAGCTCGTCGCTGAAAATATTGCACAGCAACTTGTGAGACGCGTTGCATTTAGGCGGGCAATGAAGAAAGCAGTAAGCTCTGCGTTGCGCTTTGGTGTGCAAGGTATAAAAATCTCTTGCTCTGGACGGTTGGGAGGAGCTGAGATGTCACGTTGCGAATGGGTGCGTGAAGGCAGAGTACCCCTTCACACACTTCGTGCAGACATTGACTACGCTCTCGCCGAAGCTAACACCACTTATGGAATCATTGGCGTTAAAGTCTGGATTTTTAATGGTGAAGTATTGAGCGATAAGGATGGCGGCTCCGGGCAGTAGGATACTGTTCTAGGAAATTCCATATTAATTCTTGGAGTAGAAGATGTTAAGTCCTAAAAAAGTTAAACATAGAAAAGTATTCAAAGGCAATTCTAGGGGAGTTGCCTACAGAGGCTCATCGATTTCGTTCGGTGAATTCGCACTCAAAGCCACCGTATGTGGCAAGATGACGGCACAGCAAATTGAAGCTGCTCGTATTACTATCAATAGAACTATGAAGCGTGGCGGTAAAGTTTGGATACGGGTATTTCCTGATAAACCAATTACCAAAAAAGCCGCTGAAACGCGCATGGGAAAAGGAAAGGGTACCCCTGAGTCATGGGTTGCTGTTATTAAACCTGGTATGATTCTTTACGAGATTTCTGGTGTCAGCGAAGAACTCGCAATTGAAGCACTTGGTCTTGCAGGCAACAAGCTGCCATTTTCGACTAAAGTCATTTCCAAGGTGAACACATTATGAAATCGGATGAAATTCGAAAAATGTCTGTAGAAGATCTTGCCAAGACCTTGAAGGATCTGCGTGAGGAGTTGGGAAATATCTCATTTCAGCATCATATCAGGCCTCTTGAGGATACATCTAGGCTGAAGAAAATTAGAAAAGACATTGCAAGAATTGCGACTATCGAAAAGCAGACATTCAACTGATTACCATGTTTGACAATTGATCGAGAGAGCGTCGGGTTCAAAAAAAACAACACTAATTGACGAAATTATGAGTGATCTAAATACATCAAGAAAGACAAGAACTGGTTCTGTGGTCAGCAACAGAATGGAAAAAAGTGTTGTCGTTCGGGTAGAGCGCAAGGTTCGCCACAAGCTGTATGGCAAATTCATGAAAACAAGCGTGAAATATCTGGTCGATGATCCGGAAAACAGTTGTAATATCGGGGACGTTGTTCTCATAGAAGAGTGTCGACCTCTGAGTAAAAGAAAGAGATGGCGTGTCAAAACAATACTGGAACAGGCGGTGTGATGCCTTAAAGCAGTATATACTCGACTTTGACAACTTGTTTCAGAAGAGATATTAGGTGAAATTATGATTCAGACAGAAACAGTACTTAATGTTGCCGACAACTCCGGAGCTAAGAAAGTGCTCTGTATAAGAGTTCTTGGCGGTACCGGAAAGAGATATGCGACTATCGGGGATGTAATTGTCGTAACGGTAAAAGAAGCTACCCCCAATGCAAAAGTAAAAAAAGGTGACGTAATGAAGGCTGTCATCGTTAGAACCAAAAAAGAGATAAAGAGACCAGACGACACCTGGGTTAGGTTTGATGACAATGCTGCGGTTATGTTAGCATCCTCCGGTGAACCTGTAGGAACGCGTATTTTTGGACCGGTTGCTCGCGAATTAAGGAATCAAGGGTTTATGAAAATCATCTCATTAGCCCCTGAAGCACTATAACCACCCGTATCTGAACTGGGTTTAGTAACATTGATTGGAAAAGGTACAAAGATGAGACAGGGTAAAACATACCTGAAAAAAAATGATCAGGTTGAAGTAATTGCCGGGAAAGATAAGGGCAGGGTTGGGAAAGTACTCCGCGTTCTTAGAGATAAGGATAAGGCTGTGGTAGAGCGGATCAACATGATTAAAAAGCATACCAAGCCTAGAGAGATGAACCAGCAAGGGCAGATTGTCGAAAAAGAAGCTCCTATCCATGTTTCCAATCTTCAGCTTATCTGTCCTGAGTGCACCAAAACTGGCCGCATAGGCAAGAAGATACTAGATGATGGCACTAAAGTTCGCTGCTGTAAGAGTTGCGGTGGTTCCATTGAAAGCAAAGCATAGGAAATTTTAAAAGGATACCTTAGGAGTTAGAAATGGGTGCACTTAGAGAGATGTACATAAACGAGTGCGTGCCTGCACTCAAAGAGGAATTTGGCTACAAAAATGTTATGGAAATTCCTCAGATTAAAAAGATTGTTCTCAACATGGGGTTGGGAGAAGCTGTACAGAATCCAAAAATTGTGGAAGGTGCAGCTAACGAACTCACCATGATTGCAGGTCAAAAAGCTGTAATCACCAAGGCCAAAAAGTCTATCGCGACATTCAAACTTAGGTTAGGTATGCCGATTGGCTGCTGCGTTACCTTGCGTGGCGACAAAATGTATAAATTTTTCAACAAACTGGTAAATGTCGCATTGCCACGTGTTCGTGACTTTAGAGGCTTGTCCTCCAAAGGATTTGATGGCAGAGGCAACTTTTCCATGGGAATCCAAGAGGAAATTATTTTCCCCGAGATCGATTACGATAAAATTGATAAAATTAAAGGGTTAAATATTACTATTGTAACTTCAGCCAAGACAGACCAGGAGGGAGCCTTCCTTCTTAAGCTGCTTGGAATGCCGTTCAAGAAATAATTTGAAATTTCGTTTTTTGAAGATCTAAATTAGAAAGTATTTGGAGGTCGGTTTGGCTAAGAAATCCATAATTGCAAAAGCACAGCGGAAACCAAAATTTTCAGTGCGTAAATACAATAGATGCCCACTTTGCGGGCGACCAAGAGCGTTTATCAGGAAATTTGGCATTTGCAGAATCTGCTTCCGTAAACTTGCGTCCAGCGGTGAAATAACCGGTGTCACTAAATCTAGTTGGTAATATTTTGAAAAATAAGGAGTGTTCGCTATGTCTATGAGCGATCCACTGGCAGACATGCTGACCAGATTAAGAAATGCAGTAATGGTTAAATTCGATTCCGTTGAGATGCCCTTATCCACTGTTAAAGTTGATATAGCAAAGGTACTCAAGGATGAAGGATATATCCGTGATTACCAGGTAAAATCGGATACTATTCAGGGAACTTTGAAGATCGATCTTAAGTATGGTCCGAATAAGGAAACTGTAATCACCGGGCTAAAGAGGGTAAGCAAACCAGGCTTACGCAAATATACCAAGGTAAGCGATATACCGACGGTACTGAATGGGCTTGGGATTGCAATTATATCCACATCCAAGGGCGTTGTTACAGATAAAACAGCTAGAGCCCTGAAGTCTGGTGGGGAGATAATTTGTGAGGTCTGGTAGACCCACAAATAACGGAGGATTTTATGTCTCGAATTGGGAAGCAACCGATTCCGGTTCCAACCGGAGTGAAGATTGACATCAACGGTCAGCAGATAGTAGTTACAGGAATTAAGGGTAGTTTAAAGCGTGATATCATCTCTGAATTGGAAGTCGAATTCCAAGGCAATGTCTTAAGAGTGAACAACCGCATTGAGAGTACTAAAGTGAATGCCTTTAGGGGCCTTACCCGGTCCCTGCTTAATAATATGGTTATTGGAGTTGCTGAAGGTTTCAAGAAAACTCTGGTTATTGAAGGCGTGGGATATAAAGCGAGTGTTAGTGGTTCTACTCTTACACTCAATGTCGGATTTTCTAGTCCGAAGGATTATGTCCTCCCAAAGGAAGTTGTGGCTACCGTCGAGGGAAATACTAAGATTGTTCTTCAATCAATAGATAAAGAATTACTTGGTCTTACTGCGTCAAAAATACGTGAAATCCGAAAACCTGAGCCGTATAAGGGGAAAGGCATTCGCTATGAAAATGAACAGATAATTAGAAAAGTCGGTAAGTCAGGCACCAAATAATTGTTCACGTCCTCAAGGTTTTTAAATATTAGAAGGTACATAGCAATGGCTAAGACGAATCCCACGATGACAGCGAGGGCTAAGCGCGTCCAAAGAATTAGAAAGAAGATATCTGGTACGCCGGAGCGCCCTCGACTGAGAGTCTTTAAAAGTAACAAACATATATATGCCCAGCTTATTGACGATGTCGCAGGACATACCCTTGTGGCAATGTCTACCGTCGATAAGGAGTACGTACTGGGCGAAGAAAAGGGGAAAATTGCCGCTGCAAAGAAGGTTGGCTTAATTCTCGCAAAACGAGCAAAAGCGAATGGAATCAGTAAGATTACCTTCGATCGCGGTGGTTCTATTTACCATGGTAGAGTTAAATCACTTTCCGAAGGTGCTCGGGAAGGTGGTCTAGATTTTTAATGATTCTTCATATTACGGGGGTGCCCCTTGTCTGATTTCAAGCGTTCCAAAAGTGTGGCTACTGAGGAACTGATAGAGAAAATTGTTTTCATTAACCGGGTTGCTAAAGTTGTAAAGGGTGGCCGTCGCTTCAGCTTTAGTGCCATCGTTGTTGTTGGAGACGGCAATGGAAAGGTGGGCTACGGGCTTGGCAAAGCAAATCAGGTTCCTGATGCAATTCGTAAAGGTGTAGAGCAAGCTAGGAAGAGTATGTGTTCTGTAGCTCTCACTGAGACGTCAATTCCTCATCAGATTATCGGCAAATTTGGCTCTGGTAAGGTCCTCTTGAAACCTGCATCAGCAGGTACGGGGTTAATTGCTGGTGGTCCTGTACGTGCGGTTCTCGAAGCAGCCGGAGTATCGAATATTCTCACAAAATGCCTTGGATCACATAATCCGCACAATATGGTTAAGGCAACTCTCGCAGGGCTTAAAGATCTTCGAACTGCTCGAAGCATAGCCGAGCTGAGAGGGAAAAACGTCGAAGAAATAACCGCTTAATTACAGTACGGTATTGCGGCACACTATGTCGCAAAACATCACTGTGTAATATTTGCATATAGAAGGTAGTCAAATGTCTGAGACAATTATTATTACTCTTGTTAAGAGTGGTATTGGCGGGACTAAAAGAATCAATGCGACTTTAACTGGATTGGGGCTTACCAAATTGAATAAGACTGTGACAAGAAAAGATACGCCCTCTCTTCGGGGAATGGTTAGGAAAGTATCGCATCTTGTACGCGTAAAGGAGAACTAAAATGCTATCCTTAGCAAATCTTGCACCTCAAGTCGGATCAACTAAGCAGCGAAAACGGCTTGGTAGAGGTCCGGGAAGTGGGCACGGAAAAACCGCAGGCCGGGGGCACAAAGGTTTTAAGTCACGATCCGGATCCGGAGTTAAACCTGGGTTTGAGGGTGGACAGATGCCCTTACAAAGGCGCATACCGAAACGCGGGTTTAATAATATCTTCAAAAAGCAGTATGTACTCGTATCATTAACACAACTAGATTCATTCGCAGCAGGCGATATTGTTACCGTTGATTCGCTTGTTGCCGCCAAGATAGTAAAAAAGGGAATGCTTGTTAAGGTTTTAGCCAATGGTGAGGTGACAAAAGCTCTGACTGTTAGGGTCGACAAGATCAGTGAGACAGCTAAGGGCAAAATCGAGAGCGCCGGCGGGACTGTTGTAATTGATGAGACTGTGCAGGTGTAGAAAACTTGTTCAAGTAATCTTCCCTGATTAAAACTTTCTACAGTAATAAGTGGAACTGGATATAGGTATTAATGATGAGTGGTGTACAGAGTGCTGCAAATATCCCTGAGCTACGTCGGCGTGTGTTGTTCACGCTTATCATGCTTGCAGTATACAGAATTGGCGTACAAATACCTACACCTGGCATTAATGGAGAAGCTCTTGCGGCATTTTTCACCCAAAAAGCCGGAACTCTCTTCGGCATGTTCAATATGTTTTCGGGTGGGGCACTTGAGAATTTCTCGATTTTTGCCTTGGGCATTATGCCGTACATCAGTTCGTCTATTATTATTCAATTGTTGACGGTAGTTATTCCGCAACTCGAAGCACTCAAAAAAGAAGGTCAGGCCGGGCAAAGAAAAATCACGCAATACACTCGATATGGAACGGTTTTTCTCAGTATTATTCAAGGTACATTTATTGCGGCTGGGTTGCAAGGAATGACTGGCCCCGGTGGTGAGGCAATAGTATTGAATCCTGGGTTGCAATTCAAGCTCATGACAATGCTCACTTTAACCTCAGGCACCGCTTTTATTATGTGGCTTGGTGAACAGATGACTGAGAGGGGCATCGGCAATGGGATTTCACTCATTATCTTTGCTGGTATCGTAGCTCAAGGTCCTGCCGCGATAGTGAACTCGATCCAATTGATCAAGGCGGGAGAGATTGCTCTTTTCTTTGTTCCTTTTCTAATAATCTTCATGTTTTTAGTCGTTGCATTTATAGTTTTTTGTGAAACTTCGCAAAGAAGAATTCCAATACAATATGCAAAACGAGTTGTCGGCAAGAGAGTGTATGGGGGGCAGAGCTCACATTTGCCACTAAAAATTAACATCTCTGGGGTTATTCCACCGATCTTTGCCTCTTCAATCATGATGTTTCCTGCTACTATTGGCAGTTTCATACAGATAGATTGGGTCCAGAGAGCATCTGCGGCAATGTCTCCAGGCACAGTTTATTATTACGTTTGTTATATTGTCATGATTGTCTTCTTCTGCTTTTTCTATACTGCTGTGACCTTTAAGCCTGATGATGTTGCGGAGAATTTAAAAAAGCATGGAGGGTTTATCCCTGGAATTCGCCCAGGTAAAAAAACAGCAGAATTCATTGATAAAATTCTCACACGCCTTACGGTTGTCGGCTCCATTTATCTTAGTTCCGTATGTGTATTACCTACAATTCTCGTTTCACAGTTTAATATTCCCTTCTATTTCGGTGGTACTGCGTTGCTGATCGTAGTGGGCGTCGGAATCGATACAATTGCCCAAATAGAGTCGCATCTTCATATGCGCAATTACGAAGGTTTTATGAAACAAGGCAAGATAAAAGGACGTCGGTAGAGAAGGTGTCAGGTTCAACGACTGAAAGGCCTGATAGCGGTGCTATTGTAATAAAGAATGCAGATGAGATCTGCATCATGCAGGAAGCCAACCAGATTGTAGCGGAAGTACTAACAGTATTGAAAAAGTCAGTAGACATCGGGATCTCGACTTGGGAGCTTGATAAAATTGCGGAAGAACATTGCCTTAAGATGAAGGCGAAGCCCGCATTCAAGGGATATCGAGGGTTTCCAGGTAGCCTCTGCCTTTCTATTAATGAAGAAGTTGTTCATGGAATTCCGTCTCGAAAAAGAAAGATTAAAAAGGGCGATATTATTTCCATCGATTTTGGAGTTCTCTTTAAAAATTATTATGGTGATTCGGCTTTAACGATATCCGTCGGCAATGTGAGTGAGGATGTAGCAAGATTAGTAACTGTGACGAACGATTCTCTCCACAAAGGTATTGCGAAGGCTGTAGTCGGCAACAGAGTTGGTGATATATCCAAGGCGATACAAGAATATGTTGAGGGTCATGGGTTTTCAGTTGTTAGACAGTTCGTTGGCCATGGTATAGGAACTGCGCTGCATGAGGCTCCTGAAATACCAAACTTCTATCAAGGAGAAAGGACTTCCCGGTTGCGACCAGGTATGGTTTTGGCGATTGAGCCAATGGTCAACATGGGTACACATAAAGTTAAAGTGCTGAGAGACGGATGGACTGTAATCACCAGTGATAATAAGCCTTCTGCTCACTTTGAGCATTCGGTTGCTGTGACGGAGAATGGGCCTCTTATACTAAGCTCTCGGGAAAACTAGCGGTTACGGAAGAAATTACTTCTCATTTGTGAGAAGTTGTATTATAATATTCCGTTTTTAACTGGAACTTTGATCTTTCAGGATATTCCATGGCCAAAGAAGAAGCAATTGAAGTTGAAGGCACCATTATTGAACCGCTGCCGAATGCGATGTTTCGTGTCGAACTTGATAACGGTCATAAGGTGCTCGCCCATATCTCTGGGAAAATGCGTATGCATTTTATCAAGATCCTACCAGGAGACAGGGTTACAATCGAACTCTCTCCTTACGATTTAAACAGGGGAAGGGTTACATTTCGGGCAAAAACCGCCAAAAAGAAAAAATAGAGAGTTCGTTGATCATGAAAGTGCGCGCATCTGTAAAAAAAATATGTAGTGATTGTAAAATATTCAAACGCAACGGTGTTGTTCGCGTATCCTGTAAAGTTAAAAAACATAAACAGAGGCAGGGTTAACTTGATTTCATCATTTCAGAAAACCTACTTCTTTTAAGGAGATATACCTTGGCACGTATAGCAGGAATTGACCTTCCGAAAAATAAGCATATGGATCGGGCTTTAACTTACATACACGGTATCGGCTTGGTATCGTCTCGAAAGATTCTCGATAAAGTGGATCTGCCGTACACAATGAGCAGCGATGATCTTGGCGGCGATGATGTTAATCGAATACGCAAAGTGATCGAGGAAGAATACGTTGTTGAGGGCGATCGCAGGCGTGAAGTATCAATGGATATCAAAAGGTTGACGGATATCGGATGTTATCGCGGCAGGCGCCACAGAATGGGGCTGCCATGTCGAGGACAAAAAACCAAGACGAATGCACGTACCCGGAAAGGACCTCGAAAAGGCGCTGCTCGTCGAAAATAATTGAACTTCAAACAGGTGTAAGTTATGGCCGTTGCAAAAAAAAGAAAGGTTAAAAAGAATATTCCTGAGGGAATAGTATTTATATATTCTACCTTTAACAATACTATAGTGACTATTTCAGATAAGCAGGGCAATGTAATTTCCTGGTGTAGTGCCGGTGTCTTAGGGTTTAAAGGATCAAGAAAATCCACCCCGTTCGCTGCACAAAATGCTCTGGCAGATGCAGCAAAGAAAGCTACTGATATTGGCATGAGAAAAGTTGAGGTTAAAGTTAAAGGCCCTGGCCCTGGAAGAGAAGCAGCCTTGCGAGCCCTGATTACCACAGGATTAGAGGTCAGCCGAATCTACGATGTAACACCTATCCCACACAATGGTTGCAAACCTCCTAAGCGACGTCGAGTGTAACGACGGCTGATCTTGAGATTGTATTAACATAACTGAATGGAGGCCTAAATTGGCTAGAAATATTGGCGCTGCTTGTCGTAGATGCAGAAGAGAAAATCTAAAATTGTACCTTAAAGGTGATCGTTGTTTCTCCGATAAGTGCTCTTTTGAAAGAAGAGCGTTTGGGCCTGGACAACATGGTCAGGCAAAGTTCAAGAAACAATCTGATTATGCTGTTCAGTTAAGAGAAAAACAAAAAGTTAAAAGCATGTATGGTATGCTTGAGGGACAGTTCAGGTTGTTTTTTGAAAAAGCGGAGAAGCAAAAGGGTGTTACAGGTGAAAACTTACTTGTAATGCTCGAGCGTCGCTTAGATAACACAATTTTTAGAATTGGTTTTGCTTCCTCGAGGAATCAGGCTCGGCAACTTGTTCGGCATAACCATGTTCTGGTTAACGGACGTAAGGTAAATATACCCTCGTTTTTGATCTCTGCTGGAGATGTTATCTCATTGAAAGAGAAGAGTCGTGCAAATGTGATGATCATTGAAAACTTCGCGGCAGTAGTGAGACGTGGAGTGCCAAGTTGGCTTGAATTGGATAAAGACAACTTCAAGGCAACTTTGAAGGCATTACCAAACAGGGATGAAGTCACCATGCCCATCCAAGAAAGACTTATCGTTGAGCTTTACTCCAAGTAATTGTTGAGTATATGGCAGGAACCGATTAATTCTATTATTGGGTTACCTCTAGCAAGATGATGAGTATGGCAAGTTGTAGCACAATGTAACTATAGCACAAACTACATAGTTAGTAGAAACGTAGAGAAGGAAATCCATGACTCAAGCTGCTGATGAAAAAATACCGTTTCACCGCAATTGGAATGAGCTTATAAAACCGGAAAAGTTGGAAGTTGACAAAGAAAAACACTCCGACACCTACGGAAAATTTATTTGCCAACCCCTCGAAAGAGGATTTGCAACTACTATTGGTAATTCACTACGACGCATCCTTCTCTCCTCCATTCAGGGAGCTGCGATTACATCTGTTAAAATCGATGGTGCTCTTCATGAATTTACGTCGATGAAAGACATTCTGGAGGATGTGAGTGAAATTATTTTAAATCTCAAAATGGTTCGTCTCAAGCTTTTTTCTGCCGAATCACAAAGAGTTGTCATCGAAAAAAATGGTCCTGGGGTTGTTTATGCTGGAGATATTACCGGCTCCGGATACGTTGAGGTAATGAACAAGGAACAGATTATCTGTACTCTGACAGGCCCAATAAACTTTAGGGCCGAGTTGACGGTAGAGTGGGGTAAAGGGTATCAACCTGCTGAAAAAATGAACAAAGAGAATTTATCGATAGGGCAAATTCCAATTGACGCTATTTTCACACCTATCAAAAAAATTCAATATGTCATTTCCCAGGCTCGAGTAGGGCAGCAGACTGATTACGACAAACTTACTATTGAGATTGAAACGGATGGCAGTTTGAAACCCGAAAATGCTTTAGCATACGGTGCGAAAATTATCAAAGAACAGATGACTATTTTCATCAACTTTGACGAGGAAGATGCTGAACCAGAAGCTCCTACTGAGTCGGGGAGAGATACTGAGCCTCTCAATCCCTTCTTGGATAAGCCGGTTGAGGATCTCGAGTTATCTGTGCGATCGGCAAATTGTCTGAAGAATGCTGATATCAATTTTATTGGTGATTTGGCTCAAAAGACGGATCAGGAAATGCTGAAGACTAAAAACTTCGGACGTAAATCGCTGAATGAAATAAAAGCACTGCTCTCAGAAATGGATCTCACCTTGGGCATGAAATTCGAAAACTGGATTCCTCCCAATCAACGTGCTGATAAAGATGAAAGCAAGGCTTAAGACGCCATATTGTAATCGATATTTAACAGATTTTACCAATTCTGATATTGCGCAGAAGCTGAGGATTTGAGATGAGACATAGAAAAGCAGGCAAAAGATTAGGACGAACGAGTTCACATAGAGTTGCGATGTTTCGAAACATGGTTACGTCTCTGTTCGAGCATGAACGTATAATTACTACCACCGAGAAAGCCAAAGAAGTTAGACCGATAGCAGAAAAATTAATTACTTTGGCAAAACGAGGTGATACGCACGCCAGAAGACAAGCTCTAGGGTATGTTAGGAGCAAGGCAGTTGTTGAAAAGCTGTTTACTGTTATTAAAGATAAATTTGTAAATCGAAATGGCGGGTATACGCGTATTTTGCAGACCGGTGTTAGAAGGGGCGATGCGGCAGGAATGGCCATTTTTGAACTTGTAGGTTACGAGGAATTAATTGAGGCACCAAAAGCCGAGATTTGAAAATTCATGGATATGAAATCAGGCTGGCGGGGACATATGTTCCTGCCAGCTTTTTTTTTGTAAAATGGAAATTTTCCGCAGGAGACAAAGTGAATGACTGAGAATAGGCACTTCCCTGAAGGAATGGCACCCCTAGGGGATTCTGTTTTCAATTTTGATTGTCACCTTGGAGTGCAATGCTATACCTTGTGTTGTCGCAATGTTTCATTGGTTCTGTATCCTTACGACATAATAAGACTTAAAAGCTCACTGGATCTCGATTCTGAAGAGTTTCTTCGCAGGCATACTACCCTTGAATCAGTTGATAACATCTATTTCCCGACGGTTAAATTAAGGCTCAATGACGACGAGTTCAAGTCTTGTCCGTTTCTTGCTCCGCATGGATGCAGTGTTTATTCGGATCGACCAACTGCCTGTAGAACATATCCCCTTGAAAGAGCAGTTGATCGATCAAAAAAAAGGGGGTCTCCTGAAGAGTTTTATTTCATGACAAATCATTCCTATTGTCATGGCCATAGTGAGAAACGAGAATTTAATGTAAAAGGCTGGTTGCGCAACCAACAGCTTTATGAGCATAATATGATGAATGATCTTTGGGCCGAAATGGATACAATATTTTCAGGTAACCCCTGGAAGGGTGAAGGAGTTGCAGGAGAAAAACAGCAATTGGCCTTTCTTGTATGTTACAATATTGATGGATTCAGAAGATTTATTGACAAGCACAAGATATTGAGCAACTTTCAACTGCAGAAAGAAGTTCGAAGAAAGATAGCTACAGATAATGTAGAATTGCTAAAATTTGGTTTTGAATGGCTTAAGCTCGTTTTTTCGAAAGCATCTTCGTTAATTCAAAAATAAGAAATCCCCAAAGGAAAACAACCTTAAGTTGCATTTTACCGCCATTCATGGTAAATGATGCTGTTCGTTTTAACTGTTAGCTAGTATTAGAGGCCCTTCAATCACACACATCTTCACGTAATGCCTGGTGTCGCGTAACATCAATGTCTGATGCTAAACGATTACAGAAGATGGCGGAATAACCAGGACCGGAGAGAATCTTATGACAACTGTATCAGTGCGCGATATGCTTCAGGCTGGTGTTCATTTCGGACATCAAACACGACGCTGGAATCCCAAGATGAAATCCTATATTTATGGACCAAGGAACGGGATTTACATCATCAATCTTGATCTCACTAAAAAGCTTTTTGATAAAGCATGTGATTTTATTACTGAGGAAATCAAACGAGGGGGAACACTCCTCTTTGTCGGTACCAAGCGTCAGGCTCAAGAGATCATAAAAGAAGAGGCAAGACGCTGTGGCATGTATTACGTTGATCACCGCTGGTTAGGGGGCATGCTCACCAATTTCCAGACTATTAAAAACAGCATAGATCGACTTAAATTAATTGAATCCATGCAGGCTGATGGGTCGATTAACCGTTTTCCTAAAAAGGAAATTCTCATAATGGAGAAAGAACGGATAAAACTGGAGAGAAACGTCGGTGGTATCAAGGACATGCGAAATTTGCCTTCCGTGCTCTTTGTGGTAGACCCGCGTAAAGAAGATATTGCTGTCAGTGAGGCTGTAAAACTTGGTGTGCCTGTAGTTGCCATTACCGATACAAACTGTGATCCTGCGGGCATCGATTTTCTCATTCCCGGGAACGATGATGCCATTAGGTCGATTCGTCTAATAAGTCATAACATTGCAGAAGCAGTTCTTGCCGGGCAAGCCTCGCGTGATGGGGATGCAGCTTCCGAGGAGGCAATTGCCGCAGCCATGGGTGATGCCGGGCATGAGATGGAAACTGCAGTGGATGCCTCTGGAGAATAATCTACACGATGCAGTTTTTCAAATAAGACATTGCGTTTTACTGTAGGGGCTGTCATGTGACTGCCCCTTTTTCATATTTTGTTTTTTTTGCAATGGGAAGCATCTTTCTGTTGCTGCGCAAGAACATATAAAAGGAGATTTACCATGACCATTACAACGAAGATGGTAAAGGATCTGAGGGATAAAACTCAAGCAGGCATGATGGACTGCAAGAAGGCCCTCGAAAATACCAGTGGAGATATGGAAAAAGCCATAGACCTTCTCCGTCAGAAGGGCCTGGCTGTTGCCGCAAAAAGGGCAAATCGTGCTACAAGTGAAGGTGTTGTTGCTACCTATATTCATGCCGGCGGGAAACTGGGTGTTATGGTTGAGCTAGGGTGTGAAACGGATTTTGTAGCAAAAAATGATGACTTTCGTGAGTTTGCTAAGGATGTTGCAATGCATATCGCCGCCGCTAATCCTATTTCAATCAGCAGAGATGAGGTACCGGCGGCTGTTATTGAAAGAGAAAAGGATATCTTTATTCAACAGGCTTTAGAATCGACCAAACCCGACGCTGTAAAAGAGAAGATGATAACGGGGAAGATTGAAAAATTTCTCGCTGAAGTTGCACTCCTGGAGCAAAAATTTGTTAAAAATGACAAACTTTCAATTCAGGATCTACTCAATGACCTTATTGGAAAGATGGGGGAAAACATTACCATAAAACGATTTTCCCGATTCCAGGTTGGGGTGGAATAGTACGGTCTTTTCTTGGCATCTGTTCACGGCCTGCCGTAAGTGATACTGCGCTGTTTCCGTTCGATCTTCTCCTGAGGATATCTCAATGACAGAAAAGTTAAAGTACCACAGAATGCTGCTGAAACTGAGTGGTGAAGCTCTCATGGGCGAGGATTCCTACGGCATCAATACCGGGGTTCTCGAGTTCGTTGCTGCTGAGGTAAAGGAAGTGATTGCGGCAGGAGTGGAGTTGGGCCTTGTCATTGGCGCCGGTAATATCTTTAGAGGAGTAGCCGGAGCGAGTAAGGGGATGGATCGCACGACCGCAGATAATATGGGGATGCTGGCTACGGTTATGAACAGTTTGGCCATGCAGGATGCTTTAGAGCGCATAGGTGTAATCACCAGAGTAATGTCTGCCATCCCCATGCAGTCGGTTTCCGAACCATACATTCGCAGAAGAGCGACCAGGCACCTTGAGAAAGGTCGTGTTGTAATTTTTGCTGCCGGAACAGGTAATCCATATTTCACTACTGATTCTGCCGGGGTGTTGCGAGCTTTGGAAATTGATGCTGAAATCGTTATCAAGGCGACCAAGGTGGATGGGGTGTATGACCGGGATCCGTTTATTGATAAAAACGCAGTGAAATTTGATCACCTCACCTACGATGAGGTATTGCAGAAAGGACTGCGGGTGATGGACGCAGCAGGAATCGCCTTGGCAAAGGAAGATAACCTGCCAATTATGGTGTTAAATATGAGTGTCCCTGGAAATATCAAGCGGACCGCTTTTGGCGAAAATGTCGGTACTCTGATTACTGCGTCGCGACCGTAATTGAGTATTTATTCTGAATAAAGGATACTCCCATGAGTGATGTTATTTTTGAAATGGCTGACAAGATGGACAAAAGTCTTGATTCCTTTAAAAAAGAATTATCAAAAGTGCGAACAGGAAGGGCTTCTCTAGCGATTCTGGATGGAATACATGTTGATGCCTATGGCAGTTCCATGTCCCTTAGCCAAGTGGGTAGCCTTACTATTCCGGAGAGTCGCCTCATTGTCATTCAACCGTGGGATCCGCAGTTGTTGCCGGCCATAGAAAAGGCTATCCTTAAGTCGGACATAGGTCTTAACCCCATCGGTGATGGAAAACTGGTTCGGCTGAATATTCCACAGTTGACGCAGGAACGGCGCAAAGAGTTGGTAAAAGCCGTGAAGAAAGTTGCCGAGGAATTTCGAGTAGCAGTTCGCAATCTTCGTCGAGAGGCCATCGATACTCTGAAAAAGCAGAAAAAGGATAAAGAAATTTCCGAAGACGACCTCTTCAGATTTCAAGAAGAGGCGCAGAACGAAACAGACGTGTATATCAAAAAAATTGATGACGCAACAGCTGCAAAAGAAAAGGAAGTTATGGAAGTTTAGGGGCAGTCATCAGGTTTTTTCCCGGTTTTCCCGGCGGAGCCTGGAGACGCCGGTAATTGTTCTCTCAGTCGCTTGTTTTGTTTACTGCTTTTATGGATCAACTATATGGCTTTTACCACCATTGATTTAGAGCGTCTTCCCCGTCATGTTGCTATTATTATGGACGGGAATGGCAGGTGGGCCAAGAAGAGGAAAAAGCCGAGACTCTATGGGCACAAGATCGGCGCCGATTCGGTGAGTGACATTGTTGAGGCCTGTCGGGAAATTGGCATCAAGTATCTGACGCTCTATGCTTTTTCTTCTGAGAACTGGCAAAGACCGACTCAAGAGGTGAGCGGGCTGATGTCTATCCTCAAGCGGTATCTTGACTCGGAATTACCGCGCATGCAAAAAAACGGTATCCGGCTTGTCTCCATTGGTGACCGAGAGCGATTGCCTGAGGCAGTGCGGGCCTCTCTTGAAAAATCGATTTCTGAAACCTCCGGCAACAGCAAGCTTACCTTAAATCTGGCATTAAGTTACGGGGGTCGTGATGAACTGGTGAGAGCGGTAAAAAAAATCAGTCGTCTTTGCCTTGAGGGAACTCTCGATCCTGCTACGATATCCGATGTAACCCTTGCCGAAAATCTCGATACTGCCGGAATTCCTGATCCTGATCTCCTTATCAGGACCGGAGGAGAAGCGCGACTATCAAATTTTCTTCTATGGCAGGTGTCATATGCCGAGATCTATTTTACCGACGTCATGTGGCCCGACTTCCGCAAAGCAGTGTTCTTGCAGGCACTCACCGATTATCAGGTGCGGGAGAGACGTTTCGGTCGCACCGGGGATCAACTGCATACAGAATAGGATATGAAAAAACGTGTAGTTCCAGGTTTTATTATCGCTGGTCTCTGGCTCCTGTTGTTAGTGAAAGGATCCCCGTTGTTGTTTTGCTTCATCGCTGTTTTGATTGTTGTGTTGGCGGCTGATGAGTATCTGCGAATGGTCGATGCACGGAACATTCACTTTCTCGAACGATGGCTTCTCGACAGCTGCTTAGCAGCTCCAGTTGCCATTACTTGCCTTTATCCGGAACCTGCAACTCTTACTCCTGCCGTCCTCGTTTCATTTTCAGTTGCCATTTGCTATTTTCTCTTCCGATATAAGGATATTGAAGATAAATTTAATTTTTTTTGTCGCCTGAATTTAGGCATTTTCTACATAGGATTGCTTGGCGCCCATCTGGTGTTGCTGAGATTTTTGCCGGAGGGTAATGCATGGCTTATAGTTGGAACGGCCATAACCGCCGGATCCGATACGGGTGCCTACTTTGTCGGCAAGGCTATCGGCAAAAGAAAGCTCTGTCCTAACATCAGTCCCAATAAAACCATTGAGGGGGCTGTCGGTGGTGTTTTTGCAGGGCTCGCCGCAGGTGTGGGGTTCGCTTTCCTTTTCCTAACTTCCATTAACTGGCTATTTGTTGTTGCTTCTTCCGTGCTTTTGTCCCTTGTTGGTATTGTCGGCGATCTTACCGAATCAATTATCAAACGTGGTACCGGCACCAAAGATTCCGGAAACTGCTTGGCCGGCCATGGTGGTATTCTGGATCGAGTCGATTCACTCCTTTTTGTTGGACCGGTGCTCTACTATCTTCTGGTTTTCACGGGGGCAAGATGAAAATCATAGCCTTGCTCGGATCAACTGGTTCAATCGGCGTCAATGTCCTTGCAGTTGTCAGACAATTTCCTGAACGTTACAAGGTGGTTGCCATGGCTGCCGGAACTAATGTGCAAAGGCTGGCAGAACAAATAAGAGAGTTTCGGCCGGAGCTGGTTTCCGTGTGTGACGAACAGCGGGCCAAGGATTTAGCCGGGTTGCTGCCCAAGGATTGCGGTGCCAAAATTGTCTTTGGCGAGGAAGGGAATTGTCTTGTCGCGGCTTTTCCAGCGGCCCAAACAACCGTTTCGGCAATGGTCGGGGCAGCCGGATTGCTGCCGACGCTTGCGGCAATTGCTGCGGGTAAGGACATTGGCCTAGCCAACAAGGAAACCCTGGTCATGGCTGGAAGAATTGTCATGGCGGCGGTGCTTGAAAATGGTGTCCGGTTGTTGCCTATAGACTCTGAGCATTCGGCAATTCTCCAGGCCCTTGAAGCGGGGCAAAAAAAGGACTTGAAAAAAATTATTCTGACCGCTTCGGGCGGGCCATTTTTCGGCATGAGCCGGGAACAGCTGCAAATGGTCTCGTGGCAACAGGCCCTTAAACATCCGAATTGGAGCATGGGCCGCAAGATATCTATCGACTCCGCAACCCTCATGAATAAAGGGCTCGAGGTCATTGAAGCAAAATGGCTTTTCGATGTCGATGTCGAGGCTATTGATGTGGTGGTGCATCCCCAATCAATCGTCCATTCCTTGGTCGAGTATCAAGATGGTTCAATTATTGCGCAGTTGGGTATCCCTGATATGCGTATTCCCATAGCCTATGCACTCTCTTATCCAGAGCGACTGCCTCTGCAGCTGCAATCTCTGCATCTGTCTGAATGTGCCAGCCTCCAGTTTTTGAAGCCCGACCACGGCAGTTTCCCTGCCTTGCAGCTGGCTTTTGCTGCAATAGAAAAGGGTGGTGTCCATCCTGCTGTCCTCAATGCAGCAAACGAAGTTGCGGTTGAGGCATTTCTTTCTGCACAATTACGATTTCCGCAAATTGCCGAGACAGTCGCAAGGACAATGGATATTGTAGACGAAGGAAGTGATACCAGCCTTGCCGATATACTGCAAGCCGATAGCGAAGCAAGAAAGGTAGCCAGCAGGCTTGTTCAAAAGAACCTATCGTAAGATTAACTTTAATTCGCCCGGAGATTGTCTCCTAGCCGGTGTTTCCTCATATGAATACTCTATTGTCTTTTATCTTAGTTCTCGGTTTGCTCATTTTTGTCCACGAATTTGGCCATTTCATCTTTGCCAAGCTTTTTGGTGTGCGGGTCTTAAAATTTTCTCTAGGATTTGGTCCAAAGATTGTTGGCAAGATGGTCGGGGAAACTGAATATGTCATCTCTGCTTTTCCGCTTGGAGGCTTTGTCAAGATGTTTGGCGAAAACCCGGATGAGCAGGATGTTCCCGAGACTGAGAAAAAAGTTTCTTTTGCGCATAAGCCGGTATGGCAAAGATTTCTGATAGTTCTGGCCGGACCGGTTTTCAACCTTGTCTTCTCAGTTATCCTCTTTTTTATGGTTTTCGTCACTCTTGGTGTCCCAACCTCAGTTGATACCACCCGTATCGGCAAGGTGAATATCAAGTCTCCGGCAGCTGAAGCGGGTCTCCTGGAAAATGATGTGATTTTACGAATCAATGAACGTCAGACTTTTGTTTGGGACGATGTTCTTGAAGGAGTGAAAGGTAGCGAGGGAAAACCCCTTGTCATTGAAGTGCAACGTGGCAGCGACAAGGTAAATCTTACGGTAACTCCGGCAATAGATGCGGTGAAAAATGTGTTTGGCGAAGTGGTTGAGCAACGTTTTATGATCGGCATTAAAAAAGCCGATGAAATGGTTTGGAAAGAAAGCTCCTTATATTCATCTCTTGAAAATGCCTTTCTCCAGACTTGGATGTATATTTCTCTCACCGCTGTCGGTTTTGCGAAAATTGTTCAACGGGTTGTTCCGGCTTCCGAATTAGGTGGTCCAATACTCATCGCCCAAATCGCCGGAGAACAGATGCGGGCAGGATGGGTGAACCTTATTTATTTTATGAGTTTATTAAGTGTCAACCTGGGACTGCTTAACCTGCTGCCAATCCCGGTTCTCGATGGCGGGCATCTGGCCTTTCTGACCATTGAAGGCTTGCGGCGCAAACCTTTGAACATGCGGGTACAGATCATTGCCCAGCAAGTCGGTATTGGACTTCTTGGTACACTGATGATATTTGTTTTCTATAATGATATTGCCAGGCTGTTTCAATGATGGAGCCGAAAAAGCCGCTCATTTTATCCATAGATACATCTACGCCGTGCAGTTCCGTAGCACTTACTGCTGGGACCCGAAAAAATGGTGAGGTGGTTGCGGCGCTCAGTCTTACCGGCAAGGTTACCCATTCGCGACGGTTACTTTCGGCCATCGACTGGATAATGCAGGAATCCGGGGTAGATTGGCCGGAAATGGTTGGAATCGCAGTCAGTCTCGGGCCCGGCAGTTTTACCGGTCTACGAATTGGCATGGCAACCGCCAAAGGCATTGCCGCCGCAGCCGACAGAGTGCTCCTTGGAGTCTCCACCCTGGATTCCTTGGCCGCAAAATGTGTAACCAACCGACTTATCTGCAGCCTTCTTGATGCCCGGAAGAAGGAGGTGTATGCCGCCTTTTATCGATGCAATAATGACGGCTTAAGCGAAAGGGTCGGAGATCCGGTCGTACTGACTCCGGCGAGTTTCGCCGCCGGTATAAACGAACCGGTCCTCCTGGTTGGCGATGGAGCTCGCGTATATGGCGATGTATTGCAGGCGATCCTCAAGGAAAAATGTATGATTGCTCCTGCGGCGTTACATGAACCCTCAGCTGCTTCGCTCGGGATGCTTGCCGGAGAGCTGCTCGAAAAGGGGCTTATCCTCGATGTGGCTGAGGGCGTGCCGATGTATGTGAGAAGCTCCGACGCCGAGTTGAATCTACTGAAAAGCATTGGGTCGGTAATGAAGTGATGATTGTCAGAAAAAAAACACGACAAATCCAGGTAGGCGCTGTTGCCATTGGTGGAGGAAGACCAATATCCGTCCAATCGATGACCAATACCGATACCCGGGATGTAGAGCAAACCGTTGCCCAGATAAAGCGATTGGAGGCTGCCGGGTGTGATATTGTTCGTGTTGCGGTTCTCGACAGCCATGCGGCTGCTGCTATCCGCGAGATTCAGGATAAAATTAGCATCCCTCTAATCGCTGATATCCATTTCGATCATCGACTGGCCATCGCTGCAATGGAAAACGGTGCCGACGGCATCCGCATCAATCCGGGAAATCTTGGCGGTAAAGAAAAACTGGCCAAAGTTGTGGCAGCAGCCAAACTGCATAAAGTTCCTATTCGTGTAGGAGTGAATAGTGGTTCGATTGAAAAGGACTTATTGAAAGCATATGGCTATCCGACTCCTGAAAACAGCCAATCTTTGATTGAAAGTGCTCTGCGTAATGTGCAACTCCTGGAGAAGCACGGTTTTGAGGAAATCAAAATCTCTATCAAGTCCTCAGATGTTCTAACCACCATTAGCGGTTATCAGCGACTTGCAGAATGCACCGATTATCCATTACATCTTGGGGTTACCGAAGCAGGTGGCCTCATTGCCGGGACGGTCAAATCGAGTGTCGCCCTGGGGATTTTGCTGAGCCTTGGGATAGGCGACACCCTGCGCATTTCCCTTACCCGCGATCCGGTCGATGAAGTTCGGGTCGGGTTTGAACTGCTTCGGTCCCTGAAAATTCGCGAACGGGGGCCGGAACTCATCTCTTGTCCAACCTGTGGTCGCACCCGCATCGATCTCTTTAGCCTCGCCGAGGCGGTTGAAAGGCACATTCAAACCATGGAAAGTCCTCTGAAAGTCGCTGTTATGGGCTGCGTCGTCAACGGCCCGGGAGAGGCTAAGCAGGCCGATATCGGTGTCGCCGGCGGCAATGGCGTGGGGATTATTTTTAAGAAGGGTGTAATCTGGAAAAAGGTTGCGGAAGAAGAGTTGCTCGAAATTTTTTTGGGTGAATTGCAAAAGATGGAAGATGAGGGGCGGAAAGAGCGAGAAATTGCTAAAGCGGGCTGACGCCCGCAACCCAAAGGCTATAATCCCCTCCCACAACAGAGGGGATAAGTACCTTGAGACAGATTGATTTTTTGTAAAAAAACAAGAAACCAATCTGTAAGGTACTAAAAGTCAGGTTGTTTCCTAATTTTTTTATCAATAATCATACGGAAAGAAAGATATGCGTTATTCTCAGCTGCTGCTGCCGACTCTGAAAGAGGTTCCGGCTGATGCCGAAGTTGTAAGTCACATCCTTTTATTGCGAGCCGGGTTTATTCGCAAGCTCACTGCCGGCATTTATTCCTATCTGCCCATGGGGCTTGCGGCAATCCGCAAGGTTGAAAATATTGTCCGTGAGGAGATGAACCGGGCCGGGGCCCAGGAACTGTTGATGCCGATGGTCCAGCCGGCAGATCTTTGGGTAGAGACCGGACGCTATAAAAAATATGGACCGGAGCTGCTGCGCTTTACCGATCGGCACGATCGTGAGTCCTGCCTGGGACCGACCCATGAGGAGGTTATCACCGATATTGCCAGAAAAGAGCTCCACTCCTATCGGGATCTTCCTGTCAATCTCTACCAGATTCAGACCAAATTTCGCGATGAAATCCGTCCTCGCTTTGGTCTTATGCGCGGTCGGGAGTTCATCATGAAGGATGCCTATTCCTTCGATGTAAGTGATGCGGCGGCAGAGGTTTCCTACCGGAAAATGTATGATGCCTACAAGCGCATTTTCACCCGATGCGGCCTTGATTTTCGTGCGGTACAAGCCGATTCCGGGGCGATTGGCGGCAGTTTTTCCCATGAGTTCATGGTCCTTGCAAAAACCGGCGAGGATACCATTGTCGTTTGCAATAATTGTGAATACGCCGCCAATATGGAAAAAGCGGCGGTAAAGCTGCGTGTTGGTACTCCTCCGGAACCGCTTGCCGAGTTGCAACGGGTTGAAACCCCGGGCAAACGCAAGGTCGATGCGGTTTGTGCATTTCTTGGTATTGGCCCGGAGAAGCTGGTGAAGACCTTGGTCTTTAATGCTGATGGCAAACCGGTGGCGGTGCTGGTGCGGGGAGACCGGGAAGTGGAAGAGGTGAAACTGAAGAATCTTCTCGGGGTGGCCGATGTGGCCTTGGCCGATGACCTGGAGGTCTTTAATGCCACTGGGGTGCCGACCGGCTACCTGGGGCCCGTGGGGATGGCCATCCGGGTGGTTGCCGACCAGGAAGTCGCGGCGATGCAAAACTTTTTCGTCGGTGGCAATGAAAAGAATTACCATCTGCAGAATGTTAATCTCGGCCGCGATTTCCAAGTAGAGGCAATAGCCGATCTGCGGCAGATTGCCACCACCGATCCTTGTCCGGAATGCGGCGGTGCCCTCAGCTTAACAGAAGGCATTGAGGTAGGGCATGTCTTCAAACTCGGTACCGGCTACTCAGAGTCAATGAATGCCACCTTCCAAGACAGTGACGGGCAGGAAAAACATTTCGTCATGGGCTGTTACGGCATTGGCGTCAGTCGGGTTGTGGCTGCGGCGATTGAACAGAATCATGATGAAAACGGCATAATCTTCCCGGTGCCTCTGGCGCCGTGTACGGTTATTATCGTGAATCTCGGGGCTAAAGACGAGCAGCTGACCGCTGTCGCCGAAAAACTCTACAAGGATCTGCAGGCAGCAGGTCTGGAAGTCCTCATTGATGACCGTGATGAGCGGCCGGGCTTGAAGTTCAAGGACGCCGATCTCCTGGGTATTCCCTATCGGTTGACGGTCGGAAACAGTTACACAAAATGCGGCAGAGTCGAGGTGCGGCGCCGCCGGGACGGGGCAATAGAAGAGATGACCCCGGATGCGGCGGTAACAAATCTGTATGCTCGAATCACCGCTGAACTCGGGAAATAGTCTGATAAGGTATCCGATGGCCAACGAAACAACTATAAATCCGCATGGACTGAAGATCCTGGCGGCCACATATCTGCAGGGCGTTGATCTGTCTCGGATTGACGCTGCATGGGAAATTGTCACTCGGGTGCATAAGGGACGTCGCCATTTTTCAGGGGAACTCTACGTTATTCATCTGCTGGAGGTTGCGTCAACGCTTGCCTCCATGCATCTTGACCTTGACACTATTCTCGCCGGCTTGCTGCACGGAGTTCTTAAAGAGAGTGACAGCGACAAAGATGAGGGCGTGAGTGTAGACGAGCTTGCAGTAAAATTTGGTAAGGATGTCGCGGCAATAGTCGAGGGTACAACGCGCATAACCCATGTTCAGTATAATAGTAAATTGGCGAGTCAGGCGGAGAACCTCCGAAAAATGCTCCTGGCTATGGCCGCCGATATCCGGGTTTTATTGGTAAAACTTGTTAATCGCTTGCTCGACATGTTCCTCCTTGACATGGTCGACAGGGAACAGCAGTTGGATATCGCCCGGGAAACAATGGATGTTTATGCCCCTCTGGCGAGCCGTCTTGGAATTGACTGGCTGAAAAGGGAGCTTGAGGACCACGCCTTCAAGTTCCTGTACCCGGAAGAACACTATGAGCTGTCGCATAAACTTGAAAGTTCCCTCGACGAACGACAGGCATACGTCGATGAAGTCATCAAGATTCTCTACGAAAAACTGCAACAGAGCGGCATCAAGCCGCTACGCATCATTGGTCGCCCCAAACATCTCTATTCCATCTACAAAAAGCTGGTAGCGCAAAATATTCCCCTTGAGCGGGTTTATGACAAAGTGGCCTTTCGGATAATCGTCGGTAACGTCAACGAGTGTTATGAGGCACTTGGAACCATCCATGCAGACTGGTCGCCGGTCCCGGGGCGGATAAAAGATTTTATTTCTGTGCCCAAGGCCAATAACTACCAGTCGATGCATACAACGGTCATCGGTCCCCGGGAGCATTTCATTGAGATCCAGATCCGCACCGAAGAAATGGACCGTGTTGCTCAGGAAGGAGTTGCGGCGCACTGGGCCTACAAAGAAGGCCAGAAGATAAATAAAAATGATGTCAAACTCTTCCGTGAGTTAAAGAAACTCGTTGCGTCGCTTCAGGAGGTTGAAGATCCTCGCGAGTTTCTCGACAGTGTCATCGGTGAGCTGTATGACCCGGATGTTTATGCCCTTACTCCCACAGGGGAAGTCAAAGAGTTTCCCCTCGGCAGCTGCCCGATTGATTTTGCCTACTCCATTCACACCGAGGTTGGTGACCATTGTGTCGGCGCAAAAGTTAACGGCCGTCAGGTGCCGCTTAAATACCAGATGCAGGTAGGTGACATCGTCGAAATCATCACCTCTCCCACTCAGATCCCTCGACAAGGCTGGCTGGATCTCGTTAAAACCAGTCGGGCGAGAACCAGAATACGCTCCTGGTTGCGACGTGAAGAAAAGGAAAAGGCCCTGAAGCTCGGCAGGGAAATCTGTGAAAGAGAAATTCGAAAATATGACACATCGCTGAAGAAGATCATTAAAAGCGGGCATATTCGGTTGATCCTCAAGCAGCTGCGCTGCAACTCCTTAGACGATTTGCTTGCCAAGGTCGGCAGTGGGGCAATCACCGTACAAAACCTTATTAAGGGCTTGCAACCGGTCGAGCTGCGCCACGAACAGGAATCGCAAGCAAGCGAGCTGCCGCCGGAAGAGTTGGCAAACCTCATGGTCAGCCAGCAGGGCAGTGGGGCGGAACAGGGGAAGTCGGGTATCAAGATCGACGGTATCGATGGCATGCTGGTGAAGATCAGCCAATGTTGTCAACCCTTGCCGGGGGATCCCATTGTCGGGTTTATTACCATGGGTCGGGGGGTTTCCATTCACAAGGCCGATTGCGTCAACCTTCTCAGCTCCGATCCCAAGCGATGGATCGATGTTTCCTGGAGTGGTATAGTTGAAAAGGCCTATAAGGTCGGCATCCATATCAGTGCGGAAAACCGGAGGGGCATTTTTGCGGAAATCAGCGGTACCATCAGTTCCGACAATGCCAATATCGTCGATATTTCCGCCCATACGACAGTGGCGGATCGGGCGGAGATGACCATCTCGCTTGAGGTGGGGCACCTTGAGCATCTTCATACGTTGATGCAGCATTTGCGGCAGTTGCCGGCCGTTATTGGTGTCAGGAGATTGTAGCGGGAGAAGGCGAATAATGACCTGCCAAATCTGCGGCAATAAGAGCCCTGTTGCAAACTCGATTTGTCCCTATTGCGGTGCTGTCGCGGACGAGCCGGATCTCCTCGGAAAAACAGTGTTTATCCACAAAACGGTTAATCTCGAAGCCGGACGACCGGTGGTTGAGGTTGCCATGAATCGCTGTCGTGAGATCATTGACGACGCAATAAGAAATAAAATCAGTGTGATCACCTTTATTCATGGCTACGGTTCAAGTGGCAAGGGCGGTGTGATACGGTCGGAGTGTCGGCAGACCCTTGAGTATATGAAGAGTAAGAGAGTAATCAGCGATTATGTAGCTGGAGAAGATTTCCACAAAAGGTCGGGGCGAGTGCGAGCACTTTTACAGCGCTTCTCTCTCTTGGCCAAAGATAGAAATCTCAACCAGGGCAATCAAGGGATTACCCTGGTAATCTTGTTTTAGGGTGTACGTAAGTGGTGACCCTTCATCAATGTCAATTATCAATGCGGCTTGTCAGTCGTACAATGTTTTAGGTCTTATAAATCTCTAGGGAGGAGTTATCGATGAATAAAAGTTTCATATCAGCAGTGTTGGGAATCTGTCTTACGGTTCCCTGTCTTTCTCAATCGGCACCCCCGGCAAGCTTTGAAGAAAAGCTCAGCTACAGCATGGGCTTCGAGGTGGGAAATTATTTTAAAAGTGCCGGTGGAGACATCCAGAAGGAATTTCTCCTTATCGGTATTGAAGATGCGTTTAAAGGATCGCAGCCGCCGCTGACTGCAGATGAAATGTTGGCGGTCAAGAAGGAGTTTGCCGCCAAGATGCAGGCCAAGCAAACGGCCAAACTGGACGAGATGAAGGCCAAAAACAAGACGGCCGGTGAAGCATATCTTGCAGATAATAAGAAGAAGAAAGGTGTTACAGTCACTGCCAGCGGCTTGCAGTATGAGGTTATCAAAAAAGGTAACGGCAAAAATGCCGCTCCGACCGACACGGTCAAGGTCGAATACGCAGGCAAGTTGATGGACGGCACTGAGTTCGACAGTACCGCAAAACATGGTGAGCCGGCGGAGTTTCAGGTAGATCAGGTGATTAAAGGATGGAGTGAGGCTCTGCAGCTGATGAATGCCGGCTCCAAACTGCACTTGGTTATTCCCGCCGAGCTTGCCTATGGTGAGAATGGGGCGGCTCCGATGATCGAACCGAATTCAGTGCTGGTCTTTGATGTAGAGATGCTTTCCATAGCCCAAGCGAAGTAAGGAGTAAAAAGGCAAGCGCAGGAAAGAGTTGCGGCCGTCCGAGAGCATATCTCGGACGGCCTTTTTGTTTTCATCGATCATTTTGCATAAGCAGGATGGTGCCGGCGATGGAAAAAATGATATGGATGCTGGCAGCGGCGACGATGGGTGGGACATAGCCGGCAGTGGCCAGAGACTGCAGTGCCCCCCATATACCCCAGGCAACAAAGGCCAGGCCGCAGCTTGCTGGAATGGCTACGGAGAGATCGCGGCCCCACCGTCGGTAGGAATACAGAAGGATAGGCAATCCAAGCAGAAGAAGGGGAATGCCGAGGAGGATATACGAGGCGCGGCTGAGAAAAGCCGTCCAGGCAGCCCGGACCTCATGCTCCACCTGTGACCGCCCTATCTCCTGATACAGACCGGTGAGTGATTGTTCCGCCGCTTTATTTGCTGGAATTAAAAAATCCTCGGGTTTTTCCGGGAATTGGAATTCGTTTACAGGGAAATTGGTGATGCGGTAATGGCCGTTCTCCTGGCGTTGCTGCATCTGACCGTTTTCCAGGATCCACTGGTTGTTTTGTTTATCCCAGTTGGCCATTCCTGCGGTTATCAGGGAACCGATATTATAGGTTTCATCCCAGCGCGAATAGGAAAAATCCTTTAAAACATGGATTTTCGGGTTGGGCCAGGCAAAGGAGTAGAAACCCTCCGTTCCTCTGTAGTAATAACGATTATTGCGGAGTATCCCCAGAGGGACCTTGCCTTTCAGTTGTTCAAACCAAATAGTATTAGTCCTACTGATGGTGATTGGCAAAAGCCACTGAGCGGCGGCAACAAAGAGCAGGGTAAACAGCACCGAGCCGATAATGAGCGGACGAATGATCAGGCGCAGGGGGATACCGCCAGCCTTCAACGCGTTCAGTTCATTGGAATGGTTCAGGATGCCCAGACTGATGACTCCGGCAAGCAGGATGAACACCGGCCCTAATTGGTCAACAATAAAGGGAATAGTCAGCATGAAGTACTCAATGGCCAGCCAGAGAGGTTTGCCGGCGTTCACGAAGTCATCATATTTCTCAAAAAAATCAACGAGAAGGTAGATGGCGACAAAACCGCTATTGACGGTTAGAAAATACTTGACAAACTGGCTAAGCAAATAACGGTTAAGCAAATTCACGCAAAACCTCGACAGGCGAAAGAAACGATAAAGGGGAAAGTATACATGCGGCCAAAATAGCCTGAAAGTTCTACTGATTCAACTGTAGGTAACATTATCGCCGGCCGGCGTCAATATTGGCCTTTCTGTAACACGGCAATTTTTTCAAGGTCTTGCATTGGTCGTATTCGGTGTGGTATAGTCGATCTTTGTTGGTAACCATCCATGACCTGGAAGTGTTGGGATTATTAGACATTTGGTGATGCTGAACTGTTCTGTTCATTCTTTTTCAAAGAAATGGAACAGGGCGTATTTTAACAGGAGGTGGCTGGTTTTCAGGGATGCAAACAAGGTCTGCCGCCTTGTCGGTAAAGGCTTCCGGCCAGGAAGACCAAGACCGATCGCAGCGGGAGTCAGAGGCGGAAAGCCGTTTCAGGAGTCTCCCTCCCGAGGGTTGTCCGCGCTATTCATGTTTTCAACCCAATACCACTTTGTTACCCTATGGCGCACAAGCGAAAGAAAAAAGATCCTCTACAGTGTAAACAAGCCTTTAAGAATACCGCCTCGGATCGTCTCCAGGCTTTCTGGAACCTCTTTGTTAAAGAAGATGATGTCCTCATCATTATCAATGCCGACCCCGATGCATTGGCAACGGCACTGGCGGTCAAGAGGTTGCTGCGCTACAAGGTTAAATCTGTAACAATTGCCCATCCCAATGAAATCAGGCGCCTAAATAATATGGCGATGGTCGAGAGGCTGAAGATTCCTCTTGAGCGATTGAAGGATATTAAGATTGAAAACTTCAGCAAAAGGGTAATGGTAGATTCTCAGCCGGATCATCTTCCCTGTTTTGAAAAACTGAAAATTCACGCCGTAATCGATCACCACCCGGTTGGCCATGTTGGCGATGTTGAATTTGTCGACATCCGTCCTGAGTATGGGGCAACCTCCTCTATGATCGTCGAGTACCTGCGGGCTGCAGGCCTGAAACCCTCAGTGGCTTTGGCCACGGCGCTCTTTTATGGAATAAAGGTCGACACCCATGATTTTGAGCATAAATCGGTCTTAGCCGACGGCATCTCCTTTCGCTATCTCTTTAACATTGCCAACCGAGATTTGGTGCGGAAATTCGAGTTGACCGATCTGCGGCGCTCGGAACTGAAATACTTTGCCACGGCGCTGGCCGAACTCAAATACTCCAAAGGGCGCTACTTCACCCACCTCGGCCGGGTGCGAAGTCCCGATGTCCTTGTCATCGTTGCCGATTTCCTCAACCATGTGGGGGAGATCGACTGGGCCTTTGTTTCCGGCATTCATGGGGAAAAATTAGTGGTGATTTTTCGTTGTGACGGTTATCGCAAGAATGCCGGAAAACTCGCAGAGCGAATTTTTGGGTCCCTGGGGTCGGCAGGAGGCCATAAAGGAGCTGCGAGAGCCGAGGTGTCGTTGAAAAACCTGCAACTCGGTGAAAAGGAGTTTACTTCCGACACTCTCAAGCGCTTCATAATGCACCATATTTAACGATTTTTGTGAATTTTCCACCTGAAGGGTTGCGCATGATCCTGATATCCTTTACTATATGGTGAAGTTGTCGGGTGTGGATGGCGAGGAAATGGTCGTTTCCAACGCTCTCTTGAATTGGCCTACTGCTCTTGAGGTGCCCCATGCTGAAACCTACTACGTTGGCAATGATTCTCGCTGGGAGCCGGGTCGACGAGCTCAATGTCCTGACCTATTATCGCCCCAAATCAGCTGTTCCGTTCGGCGGATTCGGGCGGGTGATCGATTTTTCTCTCAGTAATCTTATGAACTCCGGAATAGAGCAGGTGGCTATTCTCAGCCAGTATCGGAGTTACTCCCTTATCAATCACATCGGCACGGGGGCCGCCTGGGACATGATCGGGCGCTACCGGCAAATCTCCATCCTTCCGCCGTTTCTCGGCTCCGAGGCTGCCGACTGGTATCGTGGCCCGGCCGATGCCATCTATAAGAATCTTGACTATATCCATCACCATCAACCGGAGGAAATCCTTATTCTTTCCGGCGACCATATCTACAAGATGGACTACCAAGATATGATTGATTATCACACCGCAAAAAATGCCGATCTCACCATTGCCTTCACCCGCGTTCCTCGGCAGGGTGCCAATCGCTTCGGTATTGCCGAACTCAACGATGAGGATGGAGACCGCGGTGGACGAGTGATCAATTACTGGGAAAAACCCGACCAGCCCGAATCAGACTGGGCATCGATGACAATACTCTGCTTTAAACCCGAGGTGTTATATAAGGCCCTGGAAAGAAACCAAGCGGGAAGCTCCTATCATTTCGGCAAAGACATAATTCCGGTGTTACTGCAACAAAATTGCCGGGTGTACGGCTATAAATTTTGCGGATACTGGGGCTATACCCGAACCATTAATGAATACTGGCAATCGAATATGGATCTGCTTGGACCTGAACCGCGCATTGACATGGAAAAATGGGTGTTTCGCACCAATCTCGACCACAGGAACATTCGCGACTACGAACCGGCACTGATGACCGACAATGCAGTGGTTCAGAACAGTTTGATTTATAATGGCTGTAAGATTGACGGCACGGTCAGGAATTCTATCCTGTTCCCCGGTGTCCATGTGAAAAAGGGGGCTGTCGTTGACAATTCCGTATTGTTTTTCAGTAACATGGTGGGAGAGAACTGCCGGTTTAACAAGGTCGTCGCCGATGTCAACACTGTTTATGGCAAGGATGTAGTGATTGGGCCGGAGACCTGCGATGCAAACACAAAGGTTACCGTCATTGGCTGGAATAATCAGGTGCCGGATGGAACAGTCATCGGGGAAGGAGCGACGGTTTACCCTAATCTCGTTTCCAAGGCTTGGCCGGCTTGTGTGCAACAAGGGGAGGTGCTGCGATGAAAAGGGCAAAAGAGGCACTGGTTCTTCTCCTTGCCGGTGGCGTTGGCAGTCGTTTGAATATTCTGGTGCAGAAACGGGCCAAGCCTGCCGTACCCTTCGCTGGAATCTATCGGATCATTGATTTCAGTCTCAGCAATGTGATGAATAGCGGACTGACAAAAGTCGGCGTGCTAACCCAGTATAAACCATTGTCGTTGATGAGCCATCTCGGCTCGGGTGAGGCCTGGGATCTTAGCGGCAGAAACAGAGGGATAAAAATTCTGCCTCCGCGGACCGGTGAAAGGGAGTCTGATTGGTATCAAGGGACCGCCGATGCGGTGCGACGGAATATCGATTTCTTAACCCATAATTGGGCGGACGAAGTTGTTATCCTCTCCGGTGACCATATTTATCATATGGATTTCGACGCCATGATCGAATACCACCGGTCGAAAAAGGCCGATGTGACGGTGGCAATGATGGCTGTACCGAAGAGTCAGATTCATCAGTTTGGCGCCGGGATAGTTGATCGCAACGACCGGATTGTCGACTGGGAGGAAAAGCCGAAGGAGGCAAAGACAAATCTAGCCTCCATGGGAATCTATGTGTTTGATTATAAATATCTGCTGAAAACCTTGGCGCAGGACAAGGATGAGCATGATTTTGGCATGCATATCTTGCCGCGGGCAATTGCCGAGGACGATGTCTTTGCCTATCCCTTTTATGGATATTGGCGCGATGTCGGGACAATCCAGGCATATTGGGAGGCCAATATGGATGTCTTGAGAAAAAATAGCGGCATTTCACCACAGAAGTGGCAGATCAGAACAAATATTGACACTGAAGGCCGGTCTGCCGATCGTGCCCCGGCGCGCTTCGGCATGGACTGCCACTTGAAAAACTGCATGATCTCCGCCGGCAGCCATATCCAGGGGACGGTTATTAATTCGGTACTGGCACCTGGGGTTGTTGTTGAGGAGGGGGCCATAGTTAAGGATTCCATCCTTTTTGAGGATTGTGTCGTTGAAAGAGGGGCGCAGGTTGATCTGGCCATCTTGGACAAGCGGGTTCAGGTGGGCGCGGGTGCAATGGTCGGCTGTGGCGACAACCATACCTGTGCTAATCGACGGAAACCCAGTCATCTTTATACCGGCATAACCCTCATCGGTAAGGGAGCAAGGATTCCAGCAGAACAGAAGATAGGTCGTAACTGCGTCATCGACAGTGGGGTGTCGGAGAACACATTTTCCGGAAACACTCTGGAAGACGGTGAATCGTTGTTGAACACGGATGAGTCGTAGTAATCGATTGATCGATCACGCTGTGCACGGGGCTGCGATTCCCTCCGCGACGGACGTAAAAATGATTGCGCTTTGGAAAAACTTAGGTATTATTCCGCCTGATTGAAAATAGCCAATTGCCCTCGTAGCTCAGGGGATAGAGCACAGGATTCCTAATCCTGGAGTCGCGCGTTCGATTCGCGCCGAGGGTACCAATAAAAACAAGGGGTTACAGGTTGTGTGCTGTAGCCCCTTTCTTGTTATGTAAGCACTATGTAAGCAGATCAGATAAAACAAGATCAGTCATTTTTTTTGTTCTGAAGAAAAAAAGGCCGGTACAGGTAACTGTATCGGCCGTCCTCATCGCGGTATAGCTGCCTGGTTCTGTATCGACATGTCCACCAGGCAGAACGTTACCAACCGCTTCAGCCAGAGAGCAACCCGGCCGATGAAGCCAGGGGCAAGGTGTTGCCTCTCATACTCCGTTCGACAGCGCCAGCCAGGACACAAAAAAAGCCCGGTTCTCTCTTGAGGGGATCGGGCCTGATATCGTTACACTGTAACGCTCTTGACTATTCCGTTTCCGGAAACAAAATATCAGAATACTTCTCGTCAGCCTCCAGGGCCAGCCGATGTTGCCGCCAGGAAGCCGAAGGGCTCACATAAATGTCACCACCGAGACAAAGTAGACCCATTCGAAGGGATGCCACGAACCCACCCATAAATTGCAGTCTGCTGATACAATCAGGGTTTTTCACCGATTAATGAACCCACCGGAAGAGAAAAAAGTAACGGCTGAGATGGTCA
>JANNQF010000082.1:0-57807 GCA_031441605.1 Deltaproteobacteria bacterium | reverse complement strand
CAGGTTGGGCAGTTATGCGGTGGGCGGCCAATGCTTGTCTCGCTATCCGGCGGCAATCCGGCCCTTCAGCCCTTGGATGACTTGTTACGTCTTGGTAAGGCCTCAGGCTACCGGTTCGCCATGGAAACCCAGGGCAGTATTGCCAAACCTTGGTTTTCAGAGCTTGAGGTGCTGACGCTCAGTCCCAAACCACCCTCCAGCGGCACAAAAACCGACTGGCAGAAATTGCAGGAATGTGTTGATGTTTCAGGAACCGCGGTGGTGTCCCTGAAACTGGTTGTTCAGGATGAAGATGATTACCAGTTCGCCCGCCAGGTTGCGGCGCGGTTTCCACAACTGCCGGTGTATCTGCAACCCTGCAATGTGAACCCTCTTGGGGATGGAGACCTTGCCGGGAGCAAGGAAGGCCTTGATCCCTTGCGCCTGCTTGTCGCCAGGGTTTTGGCTGATAGCTGGTATGAAGCCCGGGTGCTGCCGCAGCTGCATGTGCTCCTCTGGGGCAATAAACGCGGGCGATAATGAAAACCGAAGGAGAAAGGAAATGACCCAGGAAAGGATCTACGGCAATCTCACCCAGCTGGGCGGCAAATCGATACTGCCGGAAAACCCCGAAGCGGCGATTCTCGAAAGGGTGCCGAACCCGCAGCAGGGTCTTGCCTATCTGGTCCGTTTTACCGTGCCTGAATTTACCTCTCTTTGCCCGATCACCGGACAACCCGATTTTGCCCATCTGGTGCTTGATTATCTGCCGGGCGACTGGCTGGTGGAGAGTAAATCCTTGAAGCTGTTTCTCGGCTCCTTCCGCAATCACGGCTCTTTTCACGAAGACTGCACAATGAGAGTTGCCCGCCGTTTGATCGACTGCATAAGTCCGCAATGGCTGCGAATCGGCGGATACTGGTACCCGCGTGGCGGCATGCCCATCGATGTGTTTTTCCAGACCGGCGAGCCTCCAAAAGGTTTGTGGGTTCCCGATCAAGGTGTTTCGCCATACCGCGGTCGCGGCTAAAGGGAGGGAACAGTGGCAGCCCTGAAACCCATGAAACCCACCGTCTATTCGACCGACTATGGGCGGATCTGTGCCGTTTGCGAGAGGCCGGCAACTTCCTGCATCTGTCGGCAAAAGCAGGCAGTCGTTCCAGGCAAGGGGGGCGTCAGAGTCGGTCGGGAAACCAAAAGACGGAAGGGCAAAGGGGTGACGGTTATCAGCGGGCTGCCCCTTGATGCCACCGGTCTTGAAATTCTGGCCAAGGATCTGAAAAAACGCTGCGGCTGTGGCGGCACCGTTAAAGACGGGGTCATTGAGATTCAGGGCGATCACCGCGATCTGCTCCTTGAAGAATTGGCAAAACGCGGCTGGCAAGCCAAGCGGAGCGGGGGATGAGCCTATGAACGGAACAAATCGTGCCGACATCAAACTCGGTGCGGAGGTGGCTATTGTCCTCAAACAAGATCAACGCAGCGGGACCTTAACCCGTGGCCGAGTGCAGGCCATCCTCACCAAGTCGTCGACCCATCCGCACGGCATCAAGGTTCGGCTGGAAAGCGGTGCGGTCGGCAGGGTTAAGGAGATTCCCTCGCCAACACCCGGCGAATAAGAAAGGCCATCTCTTTTTTAACCAACGGTTTGAGTGCGAACTCCCTGATCCCCATTGCCGCGGCCTTTTCCTTGGTGATGGTGCTGCTGTATCCGCTGCAGAGAATGATCGGCAGCTCCGGTCTAATCTGCAACAACTCCCTCGCTAGTTCAGCCCCAGTCAAAGCCGGCATGGTCTGGTCGGTGATCACCAGGTCGAAGCGTTGCGGTGTTTCGCGAAAGGCAGTGAGCGCTCGCCTGCTGTCGGTCAGTGCCAAAACGCGGTAGCCGAGGGTTTCCAGGAGAACCTTGCTCATTTCGGCGACCATCGGTTCATCATCAACAAAGAGTATTCGCTCATCTCCTCTGGGGAGATTCTCCGCCCTTTCTGCAACAGCCATGGCAGTGTTCGGCAAGGCCGGCAGAAGCACATGGAAAACGGTCCCTTGGCCAAGTTCACTGTAGCAGGAGATGAATCCGCCACTATCTCGGACGATGCCGTGCACAATCGACAGACCCATGCCGGTGCCTTTGCCCATTTCCTTGGTGGTGAAATAGGGGTCGAAGATCTTTTCCAGATATTCCGGGTCGATGCCCGTTCCGGAATCGGTAACCGTAAGTTTCATAAAGGTGCCGGGCTGAATATGCGGCTCTTTGCTCAGATCTTCGGCGTTGAGGTCAACGCTTTTCAAGCTGATATCGAGAACGCCGCCCATCTCTTCCATGGCATGGAAGGCATTGGTACACAGGTTGATAACAATCTGGTTGATCTGGGTCGGGTCGGCAAGGATGGTTACATCCGATCTTTCGATATTCTGGCGGATTTCGATCGTTGCAGGCAGTGATGGGCGCAGCATTTTCACTGCTTCTTTTATCAGGAGTGCTGGCTGGAGGGGAATTTTCGTGGCTTCCGCCTGACGGCTGAAGGCGAGAATCTGCTTCACCAATTCTCTTGCCCGGATGGAGGCGCGAAGGATCTCATCGAGGTACAGGGCAGTTTCCGACTCGGGCTCTATATCCTCCTTGGCCAGTTCCGCATAGCCGAGGATGGCGGCGAGAATGTTGTTGAAATCATGGGCAATCCCCCCGGCAAGAGTGCCTATCGCCTCCATCTTTTGCCCTTGGGCCAATTTCTTCTCCATGGCCTTTTTGTCTGTTTCCGCGATTTTTTTGGCTGTGATATCGGTATCGACACCGCGAACCCCGATAATCTTGCCGGAGCCTGAACGGATCACCAATCCGGAGGAGAGCAGGTCGATCCTTTTACCGTTTTTATGGATGGCGACCAGTTCTTCATGGCGGAAACTCGCGCCTGTTTCGACCGAAAGGGTCAACCTGAATCGGGCGTTTTCCACCATTTCCGCAGCCAAAAAATCAAAACAGGATCTACCGATCATCTCATCCGGGCGAAAGCCAAGGAGATCTTCTGAGTGCTCGGTGCTGAAGGTGTAAACCCCGGTCCGATCGACCTCCCATATCCAGTCACTGATGGAGAAAGCAATGTCGCGAAAACGTAACTCGCTCTCTTTCAGTTCGCGGGTTTTGCGCCGAACTGCCCGGTTGAGCAGGATGATAAAGCAGGAGGAGATGACTATGGCGATGGAGATGAAGAGTAAGGCCGGCACCGCCCAGGTGGGGAGTGATCGTGGACTCAGGGCCGGGGCCAGCCACTTCTTGAGGGTTTCGTGGTAGTACGATTCCTTATCGTTCTTCCAGTCGTGCAGGTGTCCATCGATATGGTCGAGAAGCTCGCGGTGCAGACCTTTTTTACTGGTGAAGTAAATGGAAAAGGGAGAGAAAAGGATCGAGGTGCCGATAAGATTGTATTGCGCTGCATGGCGCAGGCCGAAATGTTGCGGTGCAACCCCGCCATCCACTTCGCCCTTTTGCACGGCCTGGAACACATCGTCGTGACTTGGGTATTCAACAATCTGACAGCTGCCACCCAGTTTCTCGATGGTGGAGATAAAATTGCTGCCGCTGATATCCTTGCGCATTACGCCGATCTTGCGGCCAAAGAGACCGGAGATATTTTCCGAATGGGCCTCCGGCCTGGCAAAAACCTGGCCCCAAAGTTGCAGCACCGATTCCTGGCCATAATCCATGCTCTTTGCCCGTTCTTCGGAGTAGCCAACGGACATCATTATATCTATTTCTTCATCCTCAAGCCGTTTCAATCCCTCCGCCCAGCTGCCGGGGACAAAAGCTAAGGTAACGTTCTCGCGGCGGAATATTTCCCGCAGCAGGTCTGGATTGATGCCTTCAGCGGAGCCGTCCTTGTCGATGAAATTGATAGGATTGAAAGGGAAAATTCCGATACGGATGGTGCCGTCGAGACCTGTAGAGCCCCCCTTTGCCGGAGCTACAACAAGCATCAGGAAAACTATGAGGGTTAAATACTTGGCAGGACCATTCACGATATTTCCACCCGGGGCTTCACCACCTAACGATTCAACACATACTCTTAACACCGGCATGGTGCGATTTTAATAGAACAACCGCTTCCACACTTTGCAATCGAAAAAAGTTTGATATGCGAAGAAAACCCTGAGTTTTTCAAATACCCGGGGATAGAGAAGCAGACCCGGCTTATCGCCTCTTGCCGCAAGAGAATGTCGGAGACAAAAAATTGAAAAAGGGCTAAAATTTGCATATCAAAGTTATACAGTTCTCCTTTGTCTTCCTTGGTTTCATAGGCTGGTTCGGCGGTTGCTGCTTTGCCGCATATTAAAAGTTAAGGAGGTCTTACCGTGCAACACTCTTGGTGTTCTTTTCGCAGTGTTATAGCTCTCATCATATCAGGCAGTCTTCTACTCTCACCCGTTATTCCGGTACATGCGCGCGCAGGCTCGGACGCCATTGATGGTCAAATACCTTTGCCTCCCGGAATTCAGCCGAGCAGGAAGGTCATGATGCCGCCTTTGCCGCCTGGAGTTCCCGTTCCGGTTCCGATCCCAAGATCGCCGGTGGTGGTGGAAAAACATCGTGAGCATCAGCGGCACCCTGCTGGTCGAGACTACGGGTCGTATAGGCATGATGGTCGCGATTATCGGCAACATAGACCTGATTGGCGCCATGATCGCGACAGGGACTGGTATCATAGACCCCATGGCAGTGTATTCAGAGATCTTCCCGCCGAGGTCTTTGCTCTTAGCGTTGCCGGTGCCGCGTTCTTTTACCATAGGGGAACCTATTACCGGCAATCTCCCGCGGGCTATGTGGTGGTTCAAGCCCCGTTCGGAGCGCGGGTGCGAGCTCTGCCGGAAAGCTGCTCTACCCTGTACATCGATGGACGTCGCTATTATGACTGCGAGGATGTGTACTACGAGTCGGATGGTGACGACTATATCGTCATTGAAAGACCGTCAGGTCATTACCAGGTTGAAGTTGCAGTCGGTGACGAAGTGCGGATCAAGGCCGAGTTTCTCAATGTTCGTACGGGACCCGGCACGCGCTATAGGGCGGTCGGCAAACTGTATCGCGGGGAGATAGTCGAGGTTGGCAGCATAGATGATGAGTGGTACTATGTGCGACTACCCAATGGCCAATACGGGTGGATTATGCGGGAATACACCCGTTTGTATAAAAGCAGAAATGAGGCGAAAGGATAGTGTTGTGTTTTTTTAAAAGTCTGGAGATACTAACATGCTGACTGATCGGGTCCGTTTCAAAGCGTTGCAGGATAAAATTACCGATCCGGCTACTGCCGCCGGACACATTCAGGACGGCACAAATCTCTTCATTTCCGGTTTTACCGCCGGATATCCCAAATTGATCCCTCAAGAGTTGGTAAAGCGGGCTGAAAAAGGTGAACAGTTCAAAATAAACCTTTTTGCCGGGGCATCCACAGGCGACATGGTGGACGGGATATTGGCCCGGGCCAACCTCGTAGCCTGGCGACGACCCTACATGAGTGACAAGTTCATGCGGGAAAAAATCAATCGGGGTGAAATCGCCTTCAAAGACGATCATCTCTCCCAGTTGTCGGCCAAGGTGCGGGCCGGGGAATGGGGATCGTGTGACGTAGCGGTGGTGGAGGCAGCGGCGATTACCGAAAAAGGCCACTTGATTCCCACCATGTCGGTGGGCAACACGCCAACCTATGTGCGGCAAGCGAAAAAAATTATAATTGAAATTTCAGGTATTTCCCCACTTATGGAAGGGATCCATGACATCTTTATCCCGGAAAATCCGCCTTACCGTATGCCGATCCCTCTTTATCGCACAGCCGACAGGATCGGCAAACCCTTCATCGACATGGACCCCGGTCGGGTGGTGGCCATACTGTTCAGTTCCGAGCGGGATCACTGCCCGATATTCATGCCACCCAATGCCATTTCCAGTCGGATTGCCGAGCACATCCTCGACTTTGTGCAGCATGAGATCAAAAAAGATCGCATCCCCTCCTCCCTGCCCTGGCAGGCAGGCGTTGGTGATATTGCCAATGCCGTTTTATCTGGATTCATAGAGGATAAAAACTTCGATTCCATCGATATTTATTCGGAAGTACTGCAGGACAGCGTTTTAGATCTCATCGATCTTGGCAAGGTTCGCGCCGCCTCCGGGTCGGCTTTAACCTTGTCGGAGAAGGCCCGTGAACGATTTTTCAATGAGATTTACCGCTACCGGGAGAAAATCGTCCTCCGGCCGGTGGAAATCTCCAATTCCCCCGAAGTGATTCGCCGCCTCGGAGTTATCGCCATCAACACGGCCATCGAAATTGACATCTACGGACAAGTGAATTCCACCCACGTTATGGGTACCCAATTGATGAACGGCATCGGCGGATCCGGGGACTTTATCCGCAACGGGGCTTTGACGATGATGGTGACGCCCTCGACCGCCAAGGGCGGCCTGATTTCGGCCATCGTCCCCATGGTCTCGCATGTCGACCACTCGGAACACTCGGTGGATGTGGTGGTAACCGAATACGGTCTGGTTGATACCCGCCCGCTTACCCCGCGCCAGGTAGCCGAACAGGTGATACATAAATGTGCCCACCCCGATTTTCGCGATCAACTTTGGGACTATTACCAGCGTGCGGTTAAGATGCGTGGCGGACACGAACCGCATATCCTCGAAAAGGCCTTTTTCATGCATCAACTCTTCATGGAAAAAGGGGATATGCGCGTTAAGTAGCGATAGAGGTCAGAGATACATATGAGCAACGTCGTCAGGAGAATTAGGAATTATTTACACTTTTAAACGCCAAACCATGGCAAGAACCAGAGAATTTTCGAATAATCCCTTTGCTCCAAAATGGAGGGGATAATTACAGAACTACATCGTCCTATCACGTCCAACATTAGACAAAATGAATTATTTTGTCTAATCAGGGGCCTGCTAAGGAACAACTCTATAATCACCGTTTTTCCGGTGCACTTACTTATTGTGCAAAACGCAAGACCTGACCCCTTGCTATACATTCGTCTTGCCGGGCACAGGGTGGAGTTGCGGGTCAAGACTTGGGATGCCTATGGTCGTCTTGTGGCCCTTGTCATGGTGGAAGGGCATTCCTTTAATGCAGAGTTGCTTCGGGAGGGTATGGCATGGGTGCATAGCTATTATTGCAAGGAATCAATTTGTCAGGAATGGCGACAGTTTGAGAAAGAGGCTAAAAAGGCCGGGAGGGGGATATGGCAGGAGAAAAACCCCGTCGCACCCTGAAATGGAAGCAGACGCACTAAGAGATTGGCAGGTGAGGAACTGAAGTCCTCTTCTTTTCAGAAGGGAATTTGGAAATTAAGTGGAGAAAAATCCGGTTTTCAAGCCGGTGCCGGGAGGATTCTATGTTCAATGCTGAACAGTTACTAGGCAAGATGATGGCGGAGATGGTTGGGTCTGGCAGTGATCAAAAGAAATATAAGAAAAACAAGAGCGGGGGGATTATGAAAACCCTGTCTTCAACCCTGATGTCAGGGCAGGGACTCATCACCGCCATTGGTCTTGGTGTGGGTGCGTATGAGATATTGAAAAGCAAACAGGGGGGAACTCCGCCCCCTGTTTCTTCCATGAATGCTCCTCCTGTCTCCTCTCCCTCTGTTGGGCATGGGTTTGCATCTTCGTCTGCTTCTCCAGCATCAACTCCGCCTCCGATCCCCGGGGGCCCCACTGCTCCTTCGCAAGATCTGCCTTCCTCCACAAGCTTGGAGGAAAAGCTGGCGTTGCGTCTTATTCAGGTCATGATTGCCGCTGCCCATGCGGATGGCGGAATGGACCATGATGAAGAGGCAAAGATTCTGGCTCGTTTACAGGGGCAGGGGATCAGCAAGGAAGAGAAGCGTTTTCTTCTGGCCGAGATGCATGATCCCAAATCCATTGAACAACTGACGGCCGGGGTCAATGACCCGCGTGTTGCCCAGACCCTGTACACCCTCGCCGCATCGGCGGTTATTGTGGATACCCCCAAGGAGAGGGCATGGCTGGATCAACTGGGAACAGCCTTGTCGATCAGTGAGGGTATGCGGCGCTTTATTGAGGAGGAGGAATAGGGGTGATTATGAGCTTATCCGCGGGAAGCTACTCTTCTTGCGGACAAGCTTGTTGAAATTTTGATCTCTGCATTATTTCTGGAGCAAATTACCCAGGGCGCCTAGCACTGAGCCTTCTCCCTGGGTGGAAAAACCGGCGTTGTTTTGCGGAGCGGCCTCATGGATGCGGCCGGCAAGACGCGAGAAGGGCAATGATTGCAGCCAGGCATGACCGGGACCCCGCAGGGTGGCAAAGAAGAAACCTTCGCCACCAAAGATGGCTGATTTCACCCCGCCGACAAACTCAATGTCATACTGGACCGTCTGGGTCAGGGCGACTAAGCAGCCGGTATCGACTCGCAGAACCTCTCCGGCCTGCAGTTCTTTTTCAATGATGGTGCCGCCGGCGTGCACAAAGGTCATGCCGTTGCCTTCCAGCTTCTGCATGATAAATCCTTCCCCGCCAAACAGAGCGACGCCGATCTTTTTCTGGAAGGCAATCCCGATGGACACCCCTTTTGCTGCGCAGAGAAAGGCGGACTTCTGACAGATGAGCCGGCCATTATAGTTTCTCAGATCCAAAGGGATAATTTTCCCGGGATAGGGGGCGGCAAATGCGACTTTTCCTTTCCCTCGGCCCATAAAGGTAAATACCGTGGTGAAAAGGCTCTCGCCGGTGATAAGCCGTTTGCCCGCTCCCAGCATTTTGTCCATGAAGCCGCCGCTCTCCGAGCCCTGGCTGCCATCGCCGAACACTGTTTCCATCTGGATCCCGTCGGACATATACATCATGGCCCCGGCCTCGGCGATGGTACTTTCCTGGGGGTCCAGTTCAATCTCGACAAACTGCATCTCATTGCCATGGATCTGATAATCGATTTCATGGGCCTGGGTGTTGCCGGTGTTCATGGGCGGGGGTGAAAATGTCGGCTGCTGTAATTCAGGAACCTGAGCCATGACGAGCCAGTTGGCAAAACCCTGGCGCCAGACAAGGGTGTCACGTGTGTAGATTCCGGCGGCTACCCCCTGTTGAATCTGGGCTTGACTGAAAGGACCCTGCTGTTGCCCACCAATGGCGATATACCAGTTATCCATGCGAGTGACTCCTTTTGGTGATTATTGATATTTTTCTTTTAGATCGTACAGATTATCAAGGTACGCCTCTTGAAAACGAAGATGCCTGCCGTCCGTTTCCATCTCGGCCGTCAGCAAGTCGACGGCAGGTTGAAGCTGAAGGCCGTCCTAGTTCTTCCAATCCAGGTTGGCCTGGTGGGCAATAAGGAGGGCGTAATAGCTGATCAGCATCCGTGTGACTGAATCCCTTCTGGTCAGGTATAGCCGATGATAAGACGTGTCTTTGTAAGTTGGTCTTAACTTTTGCGGGAATTACTTCCACTCAGCCATCAATTCCCAGCAAACTATTCTTTTTCAACTGCCTTTTCAAGCAATTTTGGCTATTCCTGGTGTTACTCAACAGATTCAGGGGAAAAAAGGAGTCTCCTCACCACTCTTCCTGTAAATTTTTAAAAACCGGATCATCATATCCGGGCCAACCATCGTCATAAGGTAGGATCGGTAAATTCGGGTATAGCCCACCTGGTTGAGCAGCTGGCTTCATCTGGAACCGATCCTTGGAGAAGTGCTGGCAAGTTTCGAGGCGTGCCTTGCGGCAAAAAGGACAATGGTTTATCCCACTGCTTCTGTCCTTCATACGGTTGAGGTACCTTAAGGTTGTCATGTCGAATCTAAGCCAATTCAACGTATTGCGCAAGTTGATATAACTACTGGAAATTGACTTAAAAAGCCTATCAATATAAAAGTTGTTTCGATCTTTTGAAAATCGAGATCTCCCCGCCTACCCTGACGATAGTAATTTATTACCAAATTCCAGATGACTTTCTATCATCCGAGCTGGTATCCATATCAGCGGCCATTCATAGAGAAAAATCCACACAGGTAAACGCAGGCGATGCAGCAATCAGCACGGACCTGTCGGGATGTTTTTAAGAAAGTAACGCAGGTCATTTCCCGTCTTTCATTTTCCTTAAAAAGCCTTATCATTTGCAAGCTACGGTTAAGGAACACGGTTTGATCGGTTTAGAGGAAAGGTATGATGGACGCACAGGTAGTAAAGGAACTCGTTGAAATTGTCGGGGTTGACAACGTTTCGACAGCAACCACCGACAAGATAACCCACTCGTATGACGCAACCCAGAAGTGCTATCTACCGGATGTGGTTGTCTATGCGGCAACGACAGCTGAGGTCGCGCTGGTTGTCAGGCTTGCCAACCGCTGCAAGATTCCCGTGTTGCCGCGCGGGGCCGGCAGCGGCTTTAGTGGCGGATCCCTGCCGGTGCAGGGCGGGATTGTCCTGGTACTTACGCGGATGACCAGGATTATCGATATCGACTGCGAGAATCTCACAGCCGAGGTCGAGCCGGGGGTGATTACCGCCGAACTGCAGCGGCAGGTTGAGAAGCTCGGTCTGTTTTATCCACCCGATCCGGCCTCCAAGGAATTCAGTACCCTGGGCGGCAATGTCGCCGAATGCGCCGGCGGTCCGCGCTGCGTCAAATACGGGGTGACCAAGGATTATGTCCTGGGTCTTGAGGTGGTTACGCCTACCGGCGATATCATCCACACAGGCGGCAAGACCCTGAAGAACGTGGTCGGCTATGATCTCACCAAACTCTTTGTCGGCTCGGAGGGTACGCTTGGCATAGTCACTAAGATTATTCTCAAACTCATTCCCAAACCGGCGGCGAAAAAGACCATGCTCGTTCAGTTCGAGACCATCGAAGGGGCGGCACAATCGGTGGCGGCGATCATCGGGGCCAAGATTGTTCCTACAACCCTTGAATTCCTCGATGCGGCGACCATCGATTGCATTCGTCCCACCAGCCCCATACCCTTGCCCGAGAACTGTCGGGCCGTGTTGATTATTGAAGTCGACGGCGATGCCGCCATGCTCGATCCGCAGATCGCCCGAATACAGGATATTATCCAACCCTTCGGCATCCTTGCCGTGCGGATTGCTGCCAGCCATGAAGAGTCGGAGGAGATCTGGCAGGTGCGGCGCAATGTCAGCCCCAGCCTGCGGCGGGTCAATCCCGACAAGTTCAACGAGGATATCGTCGTGCCCCGTTCCAAGGTCCCCGACATGATCCGCGCCCTGGAAAAAATTTCCACTAATTACGGGGTGCCCATCGTCAACTTCGGCCATGCCGGCGACGGTAATATCCATGTCAATATCATGGTTGATCTGCGGCAACACGGCATGGCGGAAAAGGTGGAAACGGTTCTTGACGAGGTCTTCCAGGCGGTCATCAACCTTCGGGGATCAATTTCCGGAGAACACGGCATCGGTACCGCCAAGGCAAAATATCTCGGTATGGAACTCGATGCCCTTACCATCTCCTACATGCAGCGGATTAAAGATACCTTTGATCCGCACCATATTCTTAACCCCGGGAAGATTTTCCTCGATAATTCGACCCGTCTTCTGACTCAATAAAGCAGTAACTAAACAGCAATGAGCAAAAATAAGAATTTACAGGATTTTGCCAAGGTAATCGGCGAGTGTGTTAAGTGCGGGGTGTGTCAGGCCCATTGTCCGACCTACCTGTTGAGCAGAAAAGAGGGGACGGTGGCGCGGGGCAAGATCGCCCTGGCTGCGGCCCTGCTGCACGGCGAGGCGGATCTTGAGAAGCGGCTGCAGGAAGACATAAGCATGTGTCTTATGTGCGGCTCCTGTGTTACTAAATGCCCGAATAAGGTGCCGACCCATGAGATCGTCGGGGCGATGCGCCGCAGCATTACCGACAATCAGGGACTGTCCCTCATCGGCAAGGGGGTTTCGACCCTTCTCGGCTCGAAGGTCCTGATGAACGGTCTCAGTAAAGGCGGGGCCCTGCTGTCGCCGCTGCTGTTGAAAAAAGTGCCGGAATCGAGCGGTCTGCGCCTGCGTTTCTTCTCAGCCCCCGGCATGCAGGACAGAACCGTCCCGAAGATTGCCTTCCGCAACCTCTTTGACCGACTGCCGGAGTTTATCGAAGGACAGCCGGAGAAGCCGGTTGTCGGTTTCTTTGCCGGTTGTTCCATCACCTATGCCTATCCGGAGATAGGTGAACATATGGTGGCCATCCTCAACCGCCTGGGCTTTTCCGTCTATTTGCCGCGAGCGCAGCGTTGTTGCGGCATTCCGGCGCTTTCCTCGGGCAACGGCAAGCTGGTTACGGAACTGGCGGAAAAAAACGTCGCCGCCTTTAAAGAAAGAGAGGTGCAGCACATCGTCACCGCCTGCGGCTCCTGTAATGGCGGGATAGGCGAGCATTACCGGACTATGCAGGGAGATTTTGCGAGCTTTACCGCCAAGGTTGTCGATTTCAGTGTTTTCCTAAGAGAAACCGGACTGTTCGAGGAGCTGGCCGGGATGGAAAAATGGCCGGAGAGAACGCGGGTCACCTACCACGATCCCTGCCATCTGAAGATTCAAGGGATAACCAAAGAGCCACGCGAATTGCTCAAGGCTCTGCCCAATGTCGATTTCGTTGAGATGGCCGATGCCGCCACCTGCTGCGGCTTGGGGGGAACTTTCTCGGTCAATCACTACCAGGCAAGCAAGGCTATCGGGGCAAAAAAGATTCCCGGTCTTCAGGAAAGCCGGGCAAGCATGGTCGCCACCGCCTGCCCCGGCTGTATCATGCAGCTGCAGGACAGCATCAATCACGCCGGCTTGCAGGTCAGGGCGGTTCATCTTCTTGAACTGCTGGCGGCGGCACTTGGTCCTCGGCGATCATAAAAAAGCATCACAAAAATGAGGCGGGGGAAGCATAACAGGTCAGCGACCTGTTATCTTTAAAGAACAGGCGCGAATTCTTTCTTTCAGAGGGTTTATGCTTGTCGCATTTTTCTCAACAATATGGACATTGGTGCCGGTTTTCAAGCCCTTGGTAAATTCATGGTATGTATGAATGATTATCTGAAGCGAAGGGTTGTTGACCAGGACCTCGGCAAAAAGAGAATTGCCGTAGGGATAGAGCAACTCAGGGTCAAGGATTATCAGATCTATCATGGCTGAATCGCAGATCGAGTGGTAGGCATCCATGCCGCTTCTGACACAGAACACCGAATACCCCTCTTTTTTCAACTCACGTTTCAAGAGATTTCTGACGTGGGGATTGATGTCGGTGACCATGATGTGGAACGATTGTGGTGTTCGCATAGTTGCCGCCCAGTGTTGACAATTCGATTCAGGCCGCAAATGCATGGTCGAATTGTTGCCCTCGGTTCTTCAAGTTGTACACAGGCTCGCTTTGGAGAAGGATTCTTTTACAGGGTGTAAATATTTCTGACACTGATAACCAATCATTTGCGTCTTATGTGTCTTATTATTGTCGCCGCAAGCTGTCGAGGCGTTTTCCTCGGCAACGGTTCAGGCATCTGAATCAGTGTTTGTTTGTGAGCCATTCACCCCGTAATTTCCAAACAATCCCTCTGTTTTTTCGAGCCGGTTTTCTGTATTCAGAATGTATTTGCCTTTTGATATTGCGGATCGGAACGATCTTAGCCCTCTGGATGCATTCGGATAGGGTTCTGCACAAAGCGTACCATTTATAAAGTCTTCCCGAGAAATTGGCGGTTTTATAAGAACGGGGAGTCACACAAAGGCGAGGTGCCGGTCTTATTTATCAATGGAGAAGAAATTGGCACAATCTGTGCACAACAAGAAGTGATACAGGGAAAGAGAAGTGCAAGATTGGGGGGAGAGAAAGATCAGCCACGCCGACGGGCAGAGCGGCTGAAAGGTGGTACGAGCAGCAATACGGGGAAAATATGCAAGCGGGTTTATCCACTGACAAGGAGGATGCCAGATGAAATCAGTTAAAAAAATTATTGTTCCTGTTGATTTTGCAGAAAACACCAGCAAATTGGTGGCCTACGCCTGCTATATGGCCGAAAGATTGTCTGCAACTCTTCATTTTGTCCACGTGGTCGCCATCTATCCTGGCGATGTTATGACCGGTGCTCCCTTTGCAGAGGAATATCAGGACAAGGTGCATTTTGCAGCTGAGGAGAGGATGGCTATCCTGGTCCGCGACACCGAGGAAAAATGTCCCGGTTGTTCTGGGCAGACGGTCAACGGTGATCCTGCCGAAAAGATTGTTGAACTTGCCATGGCGGCGGATGCCGACCTGATTATTACCAGCACCCATGGTGCCAAAGGCTTGGAAAAGATTCTCCTTGGCAGTGTGGCGGAGCGTGTTCTGAAACGGGCTCATTGCCCGGTTCTTATCATGAATCCCTTCAGAAAACAGAAGGGCTGATGAGGAATTGTCCCGAATTATGGGCTGTTTCACCCTGTTCGTAACAGCTCCATACCCCGATTATCGGGGTCACACTCTTAAGGAATAAAGGAAAAAACGCCCGTCGGCGGAGATGGCCGGCCCACCATTGGTGGGCCGGCCTTTTTGTTATATTCGCAGGATCGGGAGGCAGGTTCAGCTTATTCTATCTGTTCATGGGGATGATTCCGAGGTGACGAGCAGCGGCGGATAACATCCTGCTGCGGGTGATCAAAGGCAAACGTGCCGTCGGCAAAAAGGAGGAGGCAGGCATCAACCGCATCGCAGTCGTATAAGGTGCCCCGGTGCTGTCGCAATTCGGTCAAAGCCGCTTCGATACCCTGGGCCGGACGATAGGGACGAAAGGAGCTTTTTGCCTCGGTGACATCGGCCACCGACAGAATTTTCGATTCGAGAAGAATTTCGTCCCCGTGCAGACCGTGTGGATATCCTCTCCCGTCCAACCGTTCATGGTGTTCGAGAACAATTCGCGCACAAGGCCAGGGGAAGGGGATGTTTTTCAGGATTTCAAAACTGATCTGCGAATGGACTTTGATAACCTCCATTTCCGCGTCGAGGAGTTGCCCGGTTCGGTTAAGGATTGAAACGGGGATCCGGATTTTACCGACATCATGGAGAAGGGCGGCAATGCGCAGCCCTTCGATTCTCTCCTGCGGCAGCGCCATCTTTTCGGCAATGGCGCAGGCAAGCTGCGCCACCCGCTGCTGGTGGCCGGCCGTATACGGATCGCGGATTTCCACCATGAGGGCCATGCTGCTGATAATGCCCTGCAGCATGCTTTGAATCTCTGCGGTTTTCTTATGTACCATCTGTTCGAGGAGGGCATTCTCGGAGCGCAGTTCCGATTTCATCAGGGCCATGGCCAGGTGTGCCTGTACCCGGGCCTTGACCTCCGCCGCATGAAAAGGTTTGGTAATATAGTCGACGGCCCCGAGGGAAAAGCCCTTGGTTTTGTTGACCGTTTCACTCATGGCGGTGATAAAGATGACGGGGATGAGTTCGGTCAGGGGATTGGCTTTCAACCTGGCACAGACTTCGTAGCCGTCCATCTCCGGCATCATGATATCAAGAAGGATAAGGTCTGGGCGGTATTTTTCGGCATATTCGAGGGCATTGATACCTTTCTTGGCAATGCCCAGCCGGTATTCGGTCTTTAGGGTGTTCACCAGCAAATCGAGATTGGTGGCATTGTCGTCGACAATGAGAACCAGCTGTCGAGATTCGTTCATGTATTCTCCTTCAATGCCTTTTGCATATACCCGATGGTCTTCAAGGCCTGGTCATAGTCATAGCGGCTTATCTCTGTTTCAAGAGCGGCAAGGGTTGCCTGGTCGATTTTTTTTACAGAGGTCAGGTCCAATACCTGTGTCGTAATCTTGCGGATCTCCTCGGGATCGGCGCGGTCGATGGCCTCGGTAAGGCTGGTCAAAAGAAGGAGGATATCCTCCGTCGTGACCTTTTGTGAATCTTCACCGGCAGTAACCGCCGGTACGTCCTGCATCGGTTCAATGACGGCCAGAAGGCGGCTAAGTTCCTGCTGCAGCCCTTGGCACAACCCGGCGAAATCGGCAGACGGGAGATGCACTCCGCAGCCTCGTTCCAGTTCATCTGCGGCTTCGCGGAGTTCGCCGGCACCGATATTGCCGGCGCTCCCCTTGAGGCTGTGCGCCAGGTGTTGCAGAGTCTTACGATCGTTGGTATCAAGGGCCTGCTGGATGGCGGCAACCGTATCGCGGTTGTCCTGGAGGAAACCGAGAAGGATGTCTTGAAATGTCCGCCAGTTAAGACCGGTAGATCGGAGGACGGTCCCAACATCAATGCCCGGAATCTGCATGGGAGTGGCGGCTGTTTCTAGGTCGGAAGCATCTGCCTCATTTCCCCCTTCCTCCTGGGCAAGAGAACCCGGGCCGTCTGCATCGGTCACCCGCTTTTTATTCAGCAGATGTCGCCAGATGGTATAGAAGAGACGGTCTTGGTTGATCGGTTTGGAAACATAACCATCCATTCCGGCCTCGAGGCATTTTTCCTCATCGCCTTTTAGAGCATGGGCGGTCATGGCAATAATCGGCAGAGTTTCGCAGCCGGGGATCTGCCGGATCTGTTGGGTCGCCTGAAAACCGTTGATTCTTGGCATCTGTATATCCATGAGTACCGCATCAAAGGACTCCCTGACAATTTTGGCTACTGCCTCCTCGCCGTCGCCGACAACCGTGACGGCAATTCCCGCCCCTTGGAGAATAGCCTTGGCGACCTCTTGATTGGTCAGATTGTCATCAGCCACCAGGATTTTACAACCCTTCAACTGTTTTTTATACATGGAGGCCTTGGTGGTAAACGATATTTTTGCACCGCTCTTCTGTAATCCCCCCTTGCCGAAGGCGTCCATGATTGCATCGAACAGAGTTGATTGAAAAATCGGCTTGGTTAAAAAACCGTTGATCCCGACCTTTTCCGCCGCCGATCTTTGCACCTCCCGGGCAAAGGCGGTCATCATGATGATCGGCAGGGTGAGGTGCAGTTCCTCGCGAATCTTGCGGGAAGCTTCAATGCCGTCCAGCACCGCCATTTTCCAATCCATCAGCACCAGATCGACAGGAATTTGACCACCGTGTTCGCTTTGCAGCCGCAGCAGTGCTTCAGTCCCGGAGGGTACTGTTTCCACCCGGAAACCGAGGGAGGCGAGCATTTTGGCCATGATCTCCCGGCTGTCGCTGCTGTCGTCCACCACCAACACATTTAATCCGCTGATATCAGGTGGGAAGACAAATCGAGAGACGGCCGGTTCTGCTTCTTTTTCGAGCCGTACCGTAAAGAAAAAGGTGGAGCCCTTGCCGAGGAGGGTTTCAACACCGATGGTTCCGCCCATCATCGTCACAAATTTTTTGCAGATACTCAGACCAAGGCCGGTGCCCTCGTATTTTCTGGTCGAGGAGGAGTCTCCTTGGGTGAAAGGTTCGAAAAGCATGGGCAGGTATTCCGGGGCAATCCCCGCCCCGGTGTCTTTGACGGCAAAACTGAGAATCGCCTGGTTGCCGGTCAGTCCCTCGGTCATACTGCTTTCCCTGACACTGACCAGTATGATGCCGCCCCGGGGGGTGAATTTGACGGCGTTGCCGATCAGGTTGGTGAGGATCTGCTGCAGCCGGAGAGAATCACCGCGGAGGATGCGCGGGGTGTTGGCATCGATATCGACCAGCAGTTCGATATCCTTTGCCGTTGTCTGATTGACGAAGACATCGATGACGCGGTCAAACATTTCATCGAGCCGGAACATCCGCTCCTTCAACTCCAGCTGACCCGCCTCGATTTTTGAGAAATCGAGGATGTCATTAATGATGCCGAGCAGGGCGTAGGAAGAGTTTTGCACAATATGCAGGTAGTGTTCGACCTCCGGCGTCAAACGCTCTGCCAGGGCCAGATCGGTCGCGGCGATTATACCGTTCATCGGCGTGCGGATTTCATGGCTCATATTAGCCAAGAAACGGCTTTTTGCCAAGGTAGCCGCCTCCGCCAGCTGTTTGGCATCCTCCAATTCCCTGTCTAATTTTTTGTGCATTTCAATCTCTGCCGTGAGGGACAGATGCGACGCCTTGATTTTTCGGTTGAGTTTCACCACGAGGGCGGTAAAAGCGAGATGGCTGCAAAAAAAGATGAAGGCGACAATGAGCCAAGGACCATAATTGAGAAGAATGTCGGCGATGGTGACTTTGCCGAGATCCTTATAGATTCCCAGGCGCAGGGCCATCATCAGTTCGGTGACCGGCTGGTAATTGAGGGGAATGGTCCAGCCGGCACAGCCGGCGGCAAGGGCTGCCGGCGAATCGGTGCGCATTTGCAGCAGGGCCACGGCAACCTTCTCGGCCAATTCGTCGGTCGTGTTCTTCACCTTGGCCATAGGCCAGTCCGGATATTCCCGAGTGGTACAGAGATACGGGGTTTGGATATCCGGGTCATGTAATCTTGGGAAAACATAGAAATCGGCAAGGTTGATTTTCCCTTCGGCGCTCAGCTCCTCAAGGGTATTTGTCCGCACCGTGCCGGCCTCGACGGCTCCGTCGCGGACGGCGTAAATGACATTGTCGTGGGTTTCGCCAAAGTGCAATGACTTGAAATCCCGGTAGGGGTTTATGCCGTATTCCTTCAGTTCCCGCCAGGCCATCTGCCAGCCGCCGAGAGAACCCTCGGACACCGCCATGAACGACCTGCCTTTGAGATCATTCATGGTCCGGATATCGCTGCGCTCTTTGCGGGCGAAGATGACACCACCATATTTTGAATAGGCTCGACCCAGCCGCATTTCTTTCAAGGTGGCAATCCTGTTGATACCGTATTGCTGTTCCAGTTCTACATAAAATGAAGAATTGGTGAGCAGGAAAGCCACCTCCCCCCTGCGTACGCTGGGGGCTATCTGGTCATGAGTCAATGGCACAATGACAAAGGTTTTTCCAGGAATATGTTCAGTCAAGTGATCGGCAGTAGCGCTCCAGTTCTTCAAGCATTGCTCGACGCCCCGGGTGGCGAGAACGCCTATCTTGATCTGACCTTCATCGGCCGATATTCTCTCAGAGAATGTAAGCTGCAGGAGCACAAGGAGGTAAAAAAGGACACCTGGCAATGATTTGATAGGTCCACAGATGATCGATTTTTTCATGAAAGCGGGGCTGTCGTTTTGAGGAGACAGGATCCTGAAAAAGGGTGCAATTGGTGGAGGGGTTGCGAAGTTTCTCCATGGATACTCTTTCTGAGGACCGAAGCATACCACAAATCTTGAGAATTTTCCCTTGCCACAACGCTGTCGGTGAGAAATGTTGCTTTCTCAATCCTTGTCGAGCCTCTTGCAGCGTCCATTCCTTTGTCAACGTGTAAAACAAACTGACACTGCACATCCGCTGGGTAATGCATAGCAGCGGTGCCGGAAAGAGGGGTTTTTGCTCCTTTTTTTTCACGTCCGCAAGGAACAGGCGGTTGCCCGGTCTTTTGATGGATTGTCACCGTCATCGTTGAGGCTTTCCGGGGTTGAAAAACGTTGGCACATTCTTTGCAAACATAGTGCCAGGCTCAAGCCGGTTATTGAAACTACTTTAGCAAGGAGAGTTATAATGCGATCGATTGCCCTTTTTCCCTGTTCCTATACCGATGGCGCGATGATAATTGGTGAGCTGGCTGCTGCTCTACGGCTGAAGATATATACCGATGAGATGCTGTTTGCCGATATTTCCGAGCGATTCGGTGTACCGAAGAAAACCTTGCGGCGTATGATCTTCGGGACAGCACAATCGAGGAACGACAACCCCTTTGAAAAGGAGATCTTCGTCGATTTGGCCAGACGTACCCTGGCTGCACAGCGAAAGGTGTTTCACGGCAGGCGGATGTTTTTCGGCCTGCACACAACCTTGCTTGACCCGCAACTCGCTCGGGTTTTGAAGGTGTTGGTGTATGATGATGAAGGGCGGCGGGTGAAGCGGGCGATGCGTCAGGAAGGTTTTTCCCGGATAGTTGCCAGGGAAATTGTCAGGCAGCATGACCGGAAAGCTTCAGTGCTGCCTCAGTTCCTCTTCCACAAAGAGGCCTATGATCGCTCGCTCCATGATGTGGTGATTCAACGCGGGGATAAAGATGCAATGGAAGTGATCAAACAGATCATCCAACATTATAACGATATTGAAAGTTGGTTTACGCACCATCAAGGAGTTCCGCCTTTTGCGGCTGCCGATACCGCCAACCTTTATTGTGACGCAGGTATTACAAGTCGAGGTGCCTCGGTGAACCTGCTCTAGAGAGGTGTGACCGGCGTGAGTGAACTCGCGGCAAAAGGGAGGGATTTTCCGATCTCAAAGAACACCTTGCAGGAGGGCGGCTATGCAAAAAATCGCCAAGAAATTGCTTGTAAAAAAGATACCAACATGAAATAAAGTTACCTTGATGGATGAAACCCATTCAATCACCAGCCAAATTCTACATCTTTGTATACCAATATGGATGCCTACACTGAAGCCCATTTATTTGTCGCTGCAATACGAGTTCTACAACATCAGACTGGTTGTCCGCCAAAACTTGAGGATGTTTGCACGATGTTGCGCATGTCCGTTGAATTGGGCCATACCCTCTGCCGTAAACTCGCCAAACGGGGTATCGTCGAAACCTTTGAAGATCCCTTCTCTATCAAGTTGGCGGTGGCTAACCACCTGGATATTGAAACCCTGCCGAAAACGGTAACGGAAGAAAATAGTCTTGCCAAAGAGTTGGAAAAATTTCAGTCGGAGAAAAAAAACGTCGAGCAGAAGGTTGCCGCCATTCAGGCCGAAATGGCTAAAAAGCGGCAGGATTTATTTGCCGATATCGACGCAAAATTCAAGAAGGAAATAGCGAAGCAGAAAAAGCAGTGAACAGCCCTGTAAAAATATATCTTGACCGGTAAATGGGAATTACTTACATTTAGTATAAATTACTATTATCTAAGGATTCCTATGCTACTTCGCATGACCAATCAAAGGGAGATCATTCTCCGTGAGTTGATCCGCTGTCAGAGACATCTGGCGGCAGATGAACTTTATGATATCGTCAAGAAGATCATGCCGCGAATCAGCTTGGCAACAGTGTATCGTAACCTGGAGATTTTATCCGAAGCCGGGATGATAGGAAAGCTGGAAATCAGCGGCAGGCAGAAGAGGTTTGACTTCGACCCCTCTGAGCATGATCACATTTATTGTGTGGTTTGTCATCGGGTTGATAACCTTGAGATGGCACACAAAGAGCTGACTGTCGAGGAATTAGGGGCTGTGGTCGGATATTCGGTGACCGGATGTCGTTTGGAAATTGTCGGGGTATGCCCGGAGTGTCAAAGAAAAAGAGATAACAGGGAGGAAAGCAAATGAGTGGATGTGGTTGTGGTTGCAGTTGTTCGAGCAGTAGCAAAGGGGAATCCAAAGCGATATTGGAGGCACTTGCCAAGTGCGAAGGTCCCTGTGGCTCGAAGGATATTGTGCAGGCGACGGGACTGGATAAGAAGGTTGTCAGCGACGAGATTGCCGAGTTGAAAAAGAAAGGATTGGTCGACAGCCCGGTGCGTTGTAAATTCAGCATCACCCCGGCCGGAAAAGCTTTTATCTGATACGCCGTTAAGGTTGAAAGAAGTTCGGATGTATCTCGGTCAAAGCAGCCCGCGGATGAATTTATCTTTCACGGGCTCTTTTTTCGATTACTGTGGCTATTGATTGTCTGGAGATGGTAAGATATCCTGTTGTTGAAATGTAGTGTCATCCAAGATTTTCTTCTACACGGTGTTCTATGCAGGAAATTATCGCGAAAACCAGAACTTTTAGGCGGTTTAATCAGAAAGAACCGATCAGTGTCACAACCCTCCACGAGCTTGTTGATCTGGCTCGGTTGGGAGGGTCTGCCCGGAATGGTCAACCCTGGCAATATATGGTGGTAAATACCCCTGAGCTCTGCGCAAAAATATTCCCCTATCTTGGCTGGGCCGGGTACCTGACTGACTGGAAGGGACCGGTCGATGGAGAACGTCCCAGCGCCTATATCCTCTGCCTGCTCAATAAGAACAGGTTGAAGGGGCCGGAAAGTGAAGCCCAGTTCGATCTCGGCGTGGCGACCCAGAATCTGCTGCTCGGGGCGATGGAGAAGAGGATCGGCGGCTGTCGGATCGGTGCCTTCAATCCGCAACTGGCATCTCTCTTCGACATGCCGGAACACGTGGCCATTTCCCTGGTAATCGCTCTCGGTAAACCGCGGGAAACGGTTATCATCGAAGAGTGCAAAAATGAGGATGATGTTCGCTATTGGCGTGATGAAAACGGTGTTCATCATGTACCCAAGCGGTCCCTGAAAACCTGCCTGATCAACCTTCAGCTTAAAGAATAGTTAATGTCCCGCAGCGAGACGAGCTGTTGTTAGATACAACTCCACCTGTTCTTCGTACCTTCAGCTATCATTATCGGCAAAAATTTGGCCATGGGGTCGGTAAAATTCCCCTCGATCTCGGACAACCCTGCCCCAATCGCCTTTATGGCGGGTGCATATTCTGTAGTCCGGCCGGTTTTACCCCGGCATATCTGCGAATCGGAGGTGACATTGCCGATCAGCTTGCCGCAGGGAAGACCCATTTTCTCCATGGCCGGTTCACAAAATTCTTTGCCTATCTCCAGCAGGAAACCTGCACTGCCGTCCCTGTCGAGAACTTGTTGCCTATCCTTCAACAGCTGTTGGCAGATGGCGACTGTATTGGTTTGATACTCTCCACTCGGCCCGATTGTGTGGCGAAGGAACTCCTTCTGCCCTTGGCGGAAATGGTGAGAAAATCCGGCAAGGAATGCCTTTTTGAGCTGGGCTTGCAGAGCGTTCATGAGCGGAGCCTGAAACTTCTCAACCGTAATCACGGCTTTTCCGATTTCGAAAATGCGGTCCTTCGAATACGCGCAGCAGGTTGTTTTGAGCTTGGCGCCCACCTGATTTTCGGAATTCCTGGGGAGAGCAGGGAGGATATGCTGTTTTCCCTGCGGACAGTTTGCGCCTTGGGGATAACCCATCTGAAGCTGCATCATCTGCAGGTTGTGCGCGACACCGCTTTGGCAACTCTTTTTGCCGAGGGGCGGATCACTCTCTTTACCAGGGATGAATATCTTCAGTTCCTCCTTTGCGCCCTGCCGATTATTCCCGCCGGGGTGACCATTCACCGGCTGTGGGCGACCACCCATCCCGATCTCTTGCTGGCTCCCAAATGGAACTGCCTGGCCGGAACTCTCAGTGCCCAGTTACAAAAAAAGATGCAGGTGATGGGGATATGGCAGGGACAATCGGCTGGGACTGCAGTTATAAAAAACTGAATTGGTGGTTTCGGGCGGCAACGATGAATTTGCACAACATCGTTATTACCTGATTGTCAAGGTTGTTATGAAAATGGTACGATACGCACATCCAACCAAAAAAAAAGAACGACTAGAGCGTCAACCACAAAGGAATTATCATGGAAGAGCAATTTAAGATCCGCTTCGCTGAGCGCATGAATCAGCTGCCGCCGTATCTGTTCGGCATGATCAATAAGATGAAAATGGAAAAACGCTGGCGGGGCGATGACGTCATCGACCTTGGCATGGGCAATCCCATGGACCCGACCCCCGGCATGGTCACCGATAAGCTCTGCGAGGTAGCCATCGACCCGAAGGCCCATCGTTATCCGGTGGCCGGCGGCATGAAAAATCTCAAGAGGGAGATCGCCCTTTATTATAAACGCAACTACGGGGTCGATCTGAGCGGCGAGGACGATGTTATCTGTACCATCGGATCGAAGGAAGGCATTTCCCATCTCTGCCTGGCCCTCCTTGGGCCGGGTGATACGGTTCTGACCCCGGCCCCCGCGTTTCCTATCCATGTGTATGCGGCGGTCATCGCCGGGGCCAATGTTCTTCGTATTCAGCTCGGACCCGAGGATGCCATGCTGGCGCAGATTGTCGTGATGTGCAAGTCGCTGTATCCCGGGCCGAAACTGCTGATGCTCAACTACCCGCATAACCCGACCGGTGTCCTGGTCACTAAGGAATTTTTTGCTGAGGTGGTAAAACTGGCCAAGCAGTACAACTTTATGGTTATCAATGATTTTGCCTATGCCAAGATCACCTATGACGGTGTTGTTGCCCCAAGCTTGCTTGAGGTGCCGGGGGCGATGGATGTCGGTGTTGAATTCAGCTCCTTTTCTAAGTCGTATAATATGGCAGGTTGGCGACTCGGTTATTGTGTCGGCAACAAAGAGATGATAGGTGGTCTATCGAAGATCAAAGGCTATTATGACTACGGCATCTTCTCCGCCATTCAGGTCGCCGGCATTGTCGCCATGCGCGATTGCGACGAGAACATCGTTGAGCAGGTGGCGGTGTACCAGAAACGCCGGGATGTGCTGTGTGACGGACTCAGGAAGATGGGCTGGGAGGTCGAGGTGCCGAAGGCCGGAATGTTCCTGTGGGCGAAGATTCCCGAGCCGTATATCCGCATGGGGTCGATCAAGTTTTCCATCGAAATGATGGAACGGGCCAATGTCGCACTGGCGCCGGGTGCCGGGTTTGGTGTTGAAGGGGAAGGTTATCTGCGCCTTGCCCTAGTGGAAAATGAAAATCGCATGACCCAGGCCCTCAAACAGATGCGCCGTGCTTTGAAAGAGATTGACGGCGAGGTTGCCGCCGGCACCTTTCAGCTGACTCCGTAAAGTGACTTTTGTCTTTATTTCCCCGAGACTCGTGCCAGGAAGGCCTTCAGGTAACGGGTCTCGGGGATGGCCGGATGCACAGGATGGTCCGGGCCCTGCATGCCTTCCATGAGGATCTGCACCTGCCGGTCTTGACGTTGCCCGGCACTGCGCAGGACGTCCTGGAGCTCTTCCCGGGCGAGATGCATGGAGCACGATGCCGCCAAGAGAATGCCATCCGGCTGGAGCAGCTGCATGGCCAGTTCGTTGATCCGGTGGTAGGCCTGCAGTCCTTCTTTGTGATCTTTCTTTCGCTTGATGAATGCCGGCGGATCGACAACGACCACGTCAAAATGCTCGCCATCGGCTTTGAGCCCTCTGAGGACGGCAAAGGCATCCCCTTCAATGCCGTTAAAATGGTCGCCGACCCCGTTGAGTTCGGCATTTTTTTCGGCCATCTCCAGGGCCGGGCGGGACGCATCGACCGCCACCACTTCCCTTGCGCCGAAAGCCGCAGCCTGCACCGCAAAGCCGCCGACATAACTAAAGACATCAAGGATTCTTTTACCGGGCACAAAGCGCTTGAGCCAGGCCCGATTCGGTCGCTGATCGTAAAACCAGCCGGTTTTCTGTCCGCCTTGGAGCGGGGCTAGCATTCGCACACCGTTTTCGCGGAGCTCGACTACCTCCGGCGTCGCCCCCCACGCCACTTCAACTTCGCGGGGCAAGCCTTCGAGGGTCCTGATACTGCTGTCGTTATGCAGGACGATCGATTCCGGGGCTACGACCTGCTTCAGGGCGTCGAGTACCTGACCCTTTAGAGCATCCATTCCGGCACTGTTCAACTGTACTGAGAGATGGGCGCCAAAGCGATCGACGATGAGTCCCGGCAATAGATCGCCTTCGCTGTAAACCAGCCGGTAATAAGGTTCGTCGAAGAGTTGGTTGCGCAGCTTCAGAGCCTGTTCGAGGCGATGCACCAGGAGGGTATGGTCGAGAGTATGATCGTCGCGGCTGACTAAGCGGGCGCAGATCAACGATTGGGGATTCACATAGGCGGTGCCAAGGAGTTTGCCGTTATGTGTTTCAACCCGGACCTGTTCACCGGCCCGGTACTGTTGCAGAGGCGTCTCCCGGGTGTCGACTTCGTTGCTGTAAATCCATAAATGGCCGCCCAGCAGACGTCGCTGCTCATGACGTTTGAGACGTAAAATCTTCAATTCCATGTTTCTCCGTTACTTGCCAAAAGGGAAAGTCATCTCAGTCACTTTTTTGCCTGCACCCATCACAGTTTTGTCGGGCCGTATTTGGCCGGAGAACAGACACGGCCAATCCTAACGCACCTTGGTGGTTTCTGCAAGGTGTCCGTACCGGCCAGGCCCCCTTCCGGGTAATTTACAAAATGCGAAGAATTATCATTCCTGTGATGTTGTGGTCTTGAAGTCCGGCACCACGCGAGTTACTATAGCAGACGTTGGTGTCCAACAGAAAGATGAGGGTGGAAATGCCCCCGTGTCACTCGCCAGTAAAAAATACCACACATTAAGGAGAAAAAATGGCCACAACGACTGAAAATCTCAAGGAAGCATTTGCCGGTGAAAGCCAGGCCAATCAAAAATACAAGGCCTTTGCCAAGAAGGCCGAAAAGGATGGTTTTGCGAATATCGCCAAGCTGTTCCGAACCACCGCCGAGGCGGAACGCATCCATGCAGAGGGCCACCTGAAGGCCCTGGAAATGATCCACTCAACCGCCGAAAACCTGCAGGCTGCCATTGACGGTGAAACATTTGAATTCACTAAGATGTACCCGCCGATGGTCGAACTGGCCCAGGCCGACGGCCACAAGGCCAAAACCATGTTCAAATTTGCCGTCGATGCCGAGGAAGTCCATGCACAAATCTACCAGAAGGCCCTTGATGCGGTAAAAAAAGGGGTGGATATGGACGTCAGTGATTTTTATCTTTGTACGGTCTGCGGCTATATCGAGGTCGGCAGTGCACCGGATAAATGTCCGGTCTGTGGCGCACTGAAGAAGATTTTTGTGCAGGTTGCTTAATATTCACCTCGTTTCCGGCAGGTTTTTGTAATTGAACCTGCCGGAAATTTTTGTAACAACCAGCTCATGAAGCCCTTATCGATAAAGGCCTTGATGTGATTGATGCAGCAGATGCGCCCTTGCCATCTGCGACAACTCGGCCGTCAGCGCCAGGACCTTTTCAGCGAGCTCGATAGAGAGCGATCCCGTGCCGCAGGATGGGGCGATGAAGGTCTGGGCCATCAGTTGTTGCTTACTGAAACCGAAGGTAGCTAAACGCTCTAACTGTGCCAGCCATTTACTGAAAAGAGACCTCGCCGATTCTTCGGCTATGGCCAGCGGGTCGCCGGTTGGGACAATGCCCCAGGCGAGGATGCCGCCACGGCTCAGAAAACCGCAAAGCTGATCTTTGTAAAGGATGAAATTATCAAAATACGAGTAGGCGTCAAAGCTGATGATATCAGTCTCCGAGGTGAGCACCGGTCCCCAGTCGCCATTGGCGCAAATATGCACCCCGGCAAGGCCCCCGACACCCTGAACGGCGGCAATGACCTCGGATACGGCCAGACTGGCCATCTCCCGGGAAACACCGACAAAGCCGCTTGAACCAAAACTCACCAGGCCCGGTTCGTCAATAAAGATGATCGGTTGTGCCGTCCCGGTGAATCGCTGCAATTCAGCTACCTGCCAGCAGGCCTTGAGGGCGAGTAGCTTGATAAGTATGTCCCGCAAATTATCATCATAAAAGATCGAGTTGCCGCTGCCATCCTTGATCCCGATGCCGGTGGTTACCGGGCCGGTAACCTGGCCTTTAACCGTGAATGGTGGCGTTTTTTCGGCCGCAAGATATGCAAGCAGGGTAAAAAAACCGGTGGCTGAATCTCTTCCCAGGGCAAACCGCGAGGTCTTGAGAAATGCCGGATCGTCGACCGCCTGCAGATATTCCCCATAAAAAGCGGCCATTTCCTCGGCAAAACCGAGGCTGTCGGTATCGATTCGGTAATCCTTGCCGTCGTCTATCAGGCCGGGGAAACCGGTGAGAAACTGGCGAATCATTCCCTCGCGTGGATTTTTAGGGAGTTGCGGCCACAGCGGTATTTCCGGTGTGCTGGTGAGAATGAGCTGCAGCGCCTCGGCATGGTTGGTAAGCGGAAGGCTGCCGATCAGAATGGGGCGACAATGAGGGGTGATCATACGTTTTCATGCCCCATTTTTTGGATTTTTCAAGGTTTGCAGAAGAAGTTTGCCGACCTGCCGGATTTTTTGCGGCAATTTCCTCGCCGCAAGCATTTCCAGTTCCGCCTTTTGATGCTGAACGAGATGCTCCAGGGCCGATTCGGCCAAGGCTATGAACCGCAATTCAATGGTAAACCTGACAAGATCTGATAAGAGCAAGCCGTTGAGCTCAGGAAAAAAACACTGGGGATCACAGGTGTCGAAAAACAAACGACCCTGTTGATTATACAGGGCATTGGTTTCGATTGCCGAGATCACTTTCTCCTCGCCCGACTTATAGCCGGCGATCACTTTGGAAATCTCCAGCACCGCCCAGGTGTTCACCGGATCGAAACGAAGTGCGGTTATACCGGGGAATGCTCTGAGATCAAAGACAATTAAGCGCGTTCCAAGTTCGATTTTCCGGCCAACACTTGACCGGTCATGGAGCCCGTTGCCGCAATCAACATAGAGTCGGCTGGTGTAATACTTATTTCGGGCATCAACAAGGGTATCAAGCCAAACGCCGATATTCTCTGAGAAAAGCCGCTGATGGCGCTGATAAATTCGCCGAAACATCGAGACCTTCTGCCACTTTTCCTTGCTCCGCACCATGGAGTCCGAGGCTACCCGGTAGGAGAACAGTGTATCCTCCAGCCGCACCACTTTCCGGCCACGTTCGATAAGACCCAGCCAGAATTCATAGTCTTCCCAGCCATAGACCATGCCGGGGTCATAGCCACCCACCGCCAACCAGTCGTCTCTGCGAAAGAAGGCCGAGCAAAAGATAACATTATCGAGCAGCATCTCCTCCAGCGAATATTCCGGCAGCAGCCATTCGGTTTCAACAGCCCCGAAAAGCCGAGCATTGCAGTAAACAATACCTATATCCGGATCGTTATCGAGGATCGCCACCGCCTTTTCCAGATAGGTTGCGTCAATCCGGTCATCGGCATCAAGCGGCAGGATATATTTGCTGCCGGCCGCGGCAATGCCGTTATTTCTTGCCTCGGCAAGGCCCATATTGGGAGTGACGATGACCTGAGTTTTCTCCTTGCAATAGTTGTCCAGCAATTTGTTGGTGAGTTCATCGGTAGAGCCATCATTTACAACAATGATCTCGAAATCGGAAAAGGATTGCGCCAAAACCGAGTCAACCGCCTCATCAATGAATTGTCCCTGATTGAAACAGGGGATAACTACGCTTACCGTGGGCATGATCGTATTAATAACACCGGATACTAATTGATTTTGAGAGGTGAGGAATCAAAGACAAGAGATACGGTGCAAGAGTACTCTGCCCAAAAGGAGCTCAATGAGGCAATCGCCGGCAGCGAACTCCTGGCCATGAAACCAAAATTTACGAGTTGAAGCGTTTTTCCCATTCATATTCCCGGCCGGTTACCTTGTCTTCCATGCGACGGATTCTTCGGTCGAGGTCTTGGAATTTCTTTTTCAGGCGCTGGGCGGCACTTCTTGGCGAGTGCACATAGCTATCGTAAAATTCTTGTTCTTCTTCGCTTGCGATGGGCTTAACCGGTTCCGGCCGCATGAAAAAGGCGGCTACCAGGTAGACCCCCATAACCGGCCAGAAGCCGCTGAAGATAAAGATAATAACCATCGCTATGCGGACCCAGAATACCGAGAAATCAAAGTATTCAGCCACCCCTTTACATACCCCGAGGAAAACCCCGTCTCTGGCGCGATAAATTCCGCCCTGCTTGCTGTAATATCGTGTCATTTCTTGTATCCATCCTTTTCCTGACCTTCCGCCAGGATTGTTTCCAGGGATTCGATCCGTTCTTCCATGCGTTCCAGGCTTTGATAGATTTCCTGGATAATCCGGGTTTCCTCGCTGTCGCCTGCACCTCGACTGCCCTTACGCGTTTTCAGGATAATCAACACAGTCCCGCAGATGAGGGCAGCCAGGGCGATGAGGGAGCCGAAGACAATGGAGACAATAATACTCAGCATGATGATATTCTCCAAACAGTGGTGCTGTGTGATCGTTAAGGTTCAAAGGGTTGCGTCCTTCTGCCGTTTTCTGTATTATGCCGGCCCATGATTTTAGACTACGGCGTAGTGTATTGAGCAGCCTTGATCTTGGCAAGCTCATTTTCAATCTCGACATCGGTATTGAGGGTGTCGAATTCCTCATCGATTGTTGGTTTTCTACCCGCATTGACCAGCTCGGCCTCGGCCTCCATCTGGTCTATGCGACTTTCCAATTTGTCGAAACGGGCCATGGTGTCGCTGCTGGTGCTGCGCCGGATCTCTTCCTGGGCGCGTTTGCTGCCGGTCGCGCTCCTGTGTCGCTGGACGAGGACTCTTTTCTTCTCTTTGGCGCTGTTCAGCTTGGTCTCAAGTTCGCTGATGTCTTCCTGGTATTTGTCGATAAGATTGCGGTATTCGCTGAGATCGCTGTTGAGGGATTCGCTCATACGGGCGAAGCGGCGTTTTTCGATCAGTGCCTCTCTTGCCAAATTATCCCGGCCTTTGGCGACCGCCAAGGCTGCACGCTCGTCCCAGAGATCGGTTTTGCTGCTGATTTCTTCCAGTTTTCTCTCGATCTTTTTCCGACCGGCAATGACCCCGGCGCAGGAAGTTTTTAGCTCAACGAGGGTATCCTCCATTTCGTGGATCATCAGCTTGATCATTTTCTCAGGATCTTCTGCGTGGTCGAGCATCGAGTTGATGTTGGCACTGACTATATCTCTAAAGCGGGTAAATACTCCCATGATGTTCCTCCATAATAGATTGTAGATTGTTGATGTTTGCAATTTTAAAAGCAGGAACTGTGCCGGGCTGAATGAAAATTTAAAACGATGAAAAATCAGGGCGATGGTTCGTTGACAGCAACAGCCGGCGTGGTTAACATAGCCATATGTTGGTTGATAATACTAATCACAGGTTAAAAAACTTGAGCTTGCTATGTTGATAGACAGCGATAAGGTCTTTACCGCTTCGCGAAATGAGGCCTTGGGTCAATCAGAGGCGTTTCTCGATTTTCAGGAGCAACTCTCCCGTGTAGCCCCGGTGAATCGTCCCGTCCTCCTCATTGGGGAGCGAGGAACGGGCAAGGAGCTGGCAGCTAACAGACTGCATTTTTTATCAAAACGCTGGCAGGGGCCGTTTGTCACCTTGAACTGCGCGACCCTTTCCCCGTCACTCATCGAAGCAGAACTCTTTGGTCATGAAAGGGGTGCCTTTACCGGTGCCGAGCGGCGAAGGACCGGGCGATTTGAGGCGGCTGACGGCGGCACCCTGTTTCTTGACGAAATAGGCTCCATTCCCATGGAGGCCCAGGAAAAAATCCTCCGGGTTGTTGAGTACGGGTCATTCGAGCGGGTTGGCAGTTCCCTGCCGGTCGAGGTTGATGTGCGAATAGTCGGGGCAACCAACGTTGATCTCTCGGCCTTGGCCGAACGGCAGGATTTTAAGAGGGACCTTCTTGATCGGTTGTCGTTTGAGGTGCTTTTTCTTCCACCCTTGCGCTGTCGGGGGGAGGATATTATGCTGCTCGCTAACCATTTTGCGACAAGAATGGCCTATGAACTGGGGCGAAGCGCAATTCCTGTGTTCACTCCTGCGGCTGCTCGGCTACTCGAAGGCTACATCTGGAAGGGCAATATCCGCGAATTGAAAAATGTTGTGGAGCGAGCGGTGTACCGTGCCGATAGGGGGATCGTAGAAGAAGTGACCTTTGATCCTTTTGTCTCGCCCTATGCTCCAGGAAAGGAGCTGAATCTTGAAATACGAGACTCTTCCACGACTTTAGCGAGCCAGGGCTCCCTCGACAAAAAGATCGCCGATCTGGAGACAGCCTTGTTGCGGCAAGCCCTGGTCGATTGTCGCTATAGTCAGCGGCGAGCTGCGTCGCACCTGGGTCTGACCTATGACCAGTTGCGGGGAAAAATCAAAAAGTACGGGATGGCGGTGGTCGCTGCCGGCAAAGAGTGACAAAGCTCTTTACTTGGCTATTTTTTTTCTGCCATTAAGGAATATGCCGTTTCGGTCATTTCCGGGATGAGGGGATCGAACCCGGTCCACAGTTTGAATGCCGCAGCACCCTGATAGATGAGCATGCCGAGGCCATGGACAATTCTGCAGCCTTTGGCCTGGGCGTTTGCGAGCAGCCGGGTTGTGTGCGGCTTGTATACTATATCGGCGACAACCAGATGGGCAAAGAGTGATTCCGCACCTATTGGCGATTCTTGATCCCTGGGGTGCATCCCCAGGCTGGTGCCATTGACAAGAATGTCGCAGGATTTGATGATTTCTGTCTGGAGATTGGGCTGTGTTTTTACGGCCTTGGCGCAGTTACGGACCTTTTCATTTATTTCCGTGGCCAGCGCCTCGGCTTTAGCAAGGGTGCGATTGCTGATGAAAATCTCTGCCGCGCCTCGGAAGGCGAGGGTCATGGCAATGGCGCGGGCGGCACCACCGCAGCCGAGCAGGAAGATGCGTTTGTTTTGCACCAAGATTTTACCTTCTTCTTCCAGAGACCGGATAAAACCCTCTCCGTCGGTATTATAACCCCGCGTCTTGCCGTCCTTGATACAGATAGTGTTGACGGCGCCTATGGTTGCAGCCAGGGGATCAAGGGCGTCAAGGTACTCGATGATGCGGACCTTGTGGGGAATGGTGACATTAAATCCGCCCACATTCATCCTCGTCAGGCCGGCAAAGACGGTTTTGAGATTTTCCGGTGTGACCTGCACCGGAAGATAACAATAGTCAAGTTCCAATTTTTCGAATACCCGGTTATGCATGGCGGGTGAAAGAGAATGGCCCAGAGGATTGCCGAGAAGGACGATAAATTTTGTGGCAACGGATGGATATTTCATTAGAAGATTCAAAAAACGGTTGATTTCGCTCCGCTGTTTTTATTGTAGCGTTTTCGACCAATGCTGTCGGCAAGACTCTTTATTACCATGGTTGTCTGCAGCATGGCGAGATTTTTTCCATAACTTCTTGAAAGCAAAAGAGGCGAAGAGATGTCGATTTTTTCCATTGATGGCACAGATATTCCAATTTATATCAAGGTGCTGCCTGCAGAAACGGTGCCGGTGGCGGAGGCTGTGTCGCGGATCGCCGCAGCGGATATTTTTGCATTGTCGGATTGTCCTCGCCATTCCGAGTCTCTGCGTGACGGATATGTTCTGGCCCCGTTTAACGAGCCAAGTCGGTTCGTAGAAATAGCTGCGAACGGCACCAAGGAGGATGGAAATTCTTATACCGTTGTCGGCGAGATAGCCGCAGGGACGGGGAATGTTAGATTTCTTCGTCCCGGATCGGCCTGTCGAATTTTCACCGGTGGCTTGATCCCTGAAGGCGGTAAGCGGGTTGTGCCACAGGAGGAGTGCATTGAAGTTGCAGGTAGGGTTCGGATTGCCGCTACGGCCATGGCCTCGGAGCGGCTTTTTATAAATATGGCCGGCAGTGAACTGGTCCGGGGTGCAACAATCATCAACAAGGGGACGAGGTTGGAGATTGATCACCTGACGCTCCTTGCAGCAGCCGGTGTGTATCAAGTGCATGTGGTGGCGCGGCCCCGGGTCGCCTGCTTTTGCACGGGAAGCGAACTTGTGGCCGTGGGGGAGCAGATAGAAGCCGGGCAGAAACTTTCTCTTAATAGCCTGCTCTTGCAAAACATCATCCCCCGTTATGGCGGCGTGATGGTGGAACAGGGTATTGTTTTTGATAATCACCAGGTTATTTCGGCGATTTTCGGCACCTTGACGGGCGGGCATTACGATCTTGTGGTCAGTACCGGCGGCATGGGGCCGGGGAAATACGACCTGGTAAAAAAGGCATTTTCCGGCGCCGGCGGCAAGATTATCCTCGAATCCCTGCCGATGCATCCCGGCCGCTCGATTTTGCTCGGTATTCTCGGCGACACCGTTTTTATCGCCCTTCCCGGTCCCCCCAACGCCGTACGTACCCTGGTCAATGAACTCGTCGGACCTCTCATCCTTATGCTGCAGGGGGCAAAGCGTTTTCGGCCACAGGCACTGCAGGCCAGGCTGTTGCATGATTATAGAATAAAGAAGAGTGATCTCTTACAGGTCAAAGGCGGTGTACTGACCATGGAGCGGGGAAAATGCATGGTGCGGCTTGCTGATCGCCTCGATCCGGTATCGTGCTTCATTCTCTTTGCTGCCGGGCGTAAAGAGTTTATGCAGGGCGATGTCGTGGTAGTGCACCTTAGTGCAACAATTACCGACAATGTTGTCTCGGATCAACCCTGACATTTTGCGCAGAAATAGCTGGCCCTGCCGCCCAATCGAACTTTTTCTATCTTTTCCCGGCAGATTGGGCAGGGCTGGCCTTGTCGTCCATATACCTTGAAGTTTACCTGAAAATAGCCTTTTTCCTGCCGGGCGTTGATGAAGTTGCTGATGGTTGAGCCGCCGCAGGCGATGGCGTGCTGGAGAATCTCGCGGGTGGCGGTGATCAGCCTGTCCCACTCTTTTTCGTTGATGTTCCGTATTTTTCTGCCGGGCAGTATCCCGGCACGGAACAGACTTTCGCTGGCGTAGATATTGCCGACCCCCGCCAGCACCCGGGTGTTCATGATGAAAACCTTTACCGCCAGGTCCTTGCCTTTAGCCAGGCGAAGCAGATAGTCGGGGGAAAAGGCGTCACTGAAGGGTTCAGGACCCGTGGTTTTAAAGATGGTTGCTTCGCGGTCGGCGGTTTCCCGGCTGGTGAGGATTTGTATGGAGCCGAATCTGCGACTGTCGTTGTAGCGGAGCTCGGTGTTGTTATCGAGGGTAAAGCGGAGGTGATCATGCTTTGCCGGATCGGTAGCAGGTGCGAAGAAACCGAGATTGCCGGTCATGCCGAGATGGATGATGAGCATCGCACCGCTGTCAATGCTTATCTGCAGATATTTTGCCCGGCGTGTCACACCAGTTATCCGGTGGCCGATCATCTCCCGGCGGAGAACATCGATCGGCACAGGTTGCCTCAGTTGTTTGCCGCTGTGATGGATTGCCGTGACCGTGCGCCCGAGCAAATGCGGGCGAATACCTTGGCAGATAACCTCAACTTCCGGCAGTTCAGGCATAGTATTATTCCTCAAGAAGGCAAATTGCCAGACCATAATCTGCAAGGGTTGTCGTCAGCACCGTAACGAAGTCAGGCAGACGGGCATTGTCCCGAACCCTGACAGCCAGGGTGAATGCGTGACATTTGGGGAGGCTCTGTGCCGACGGCATGAGTTCAAGTTCAAGAAAGCCAGGCATTTGTCGGTGGCTGAGGGCCTTCTTAGCCGCTTCCTTGGCCGTCCATAAAAGCAACAGACGAGACAGTGGCGCCATGTCCGGGAGAAGCTCCGCCAATAATTGCAGCTCCGCAAGAGAGCAATATTTTTCCCTGACTCGGAGGAGGTTGTCTCGTTGCTGCTGAACATCAATACCGCAGGGTGATTCAGCCACAAGGGCAGCCGCATATTCGCCGCCGTGGGTGATGGAGATCTCGGGGGCCGGCAAATCCTTCAAGCAATCGGGGCAGACAATCGGTCGGCCGTTTGCGTCATGGGTAATCTCAATGTGGCACAACGGTGCGGGCAGTTCCAGACCTTTGGATTTCCAGAAACTCTTAAGGGCCATTTTTGCAGAGATCCGGCTGGTAAGGAATTCGGCCTGTCTTTTGTTCAGCCGGTAATTGCCGAACCTTATGATTTCATTTGGGTGCAGAAGGTCGTTGACAGGACTACAAGAAACCGAAAGGCACTCCATGATTGCATCTGCGGGCGGTTGCTGTAGGAGAATTGCCGACGGCGCCGACCTGCCCAAAAGTGCCGTTGCCGCCTGCTTAAGATAAGAGGGAAAAAGGTCTTGTCGCAGTGTTTCCATTGTATGACTATTCCGAGCTGTTTCAGAAAAAGCTTGCAGTTTCAAGAGTTCCTGCTACCTTTCCTGGGTGGGGAACGGCAGAAAACAATGATTGAAGCATAATCGGATCGGGGGTTTATGAAAGGTGTTTCCGGCGCGACAGTGTATGATTTGGTGGTAATCGGCCTCTTCGTTCTTTTGATCGGACGTGGATTGTGGCTGGGCCTCCTCAAGCAGGTAACCGGGCTCCTTGCCCTGTACCTCGCCTTTTTTGCCGCCGGTCACTATCATGACAGAATCCTGCCGCTTTTGCGAGATATATCAACCAACCCCAAGGTCATCTTCCTTACCAGTTATGTGCTGCTCTTTCTTGCCACCTATGTGGTGGTGATGCTTTGCGGCAAGTGTCTCAGCTTCGTCCTGAAATTGACTATTACCTCCTGGTTTGATCACCTGCTCGGCGCCTTTGTTGGCTTTGCCAAAGCGGTTATTCTGGTTGTTCTCCTGCATGTGATTCTCGGTACGGTTCTCGCTCCGGAAAACCAGATGCTGCGAACCTGCGTCACTTGTGAAACCCTTAATGGGGCAGCGGATCTGACCCGCGAGCTTATTCGTAACGAGGAGCTGCGAAAAACACTCCTGCAGCAAAAACCGGCCATCGCCATTGAAACGGTGAAGGAATATCTTGCGCCCAGCGAACCCCAGAAAAAGCTTCCGGTAGACAAACAGTAATATTCTCTTCCGAGTGCGCGATTATGAAAAGGATAAAGGCAAGAAAACCTCAATCGTATGTCAAGCGGACCTATCGGACGCTTACGGAACTCGATCTGGTTTCTTCCTTTGTCAAGATCAAGGACACGGATCTTCATATTCAGGCCGATCAGGAAGTGTCGGCCTGGGCGTTCGAACTGGCCTTGCAATACCGCCTGCAGATTGAAAAATATATCGAACAGCGGCCTGAGTTTCTCCCGGCCCTCATACCCCTTGCCCCGGATATCCTGGCACCGCCGATCGTTAAAGAGATGCTTGCCGCCGGGCGTATGGCGGATGTCGGACCAATGGCCGCCGTGGCCGGGGTCATCGCTGAATATGTCGGCAAGGCGCTGATACAAAGAGGGTGCCGCGAAGTAATGGTGGAAAATGGCGGAGATATCTATCTCAACCGAACCAAGGACTGTACGGTGGCAATCTTTGCCGGGCAGTCGCCGCTCAGTTTACAGGTGGGCATCAAACTGCCGGCCTCGATGATGCCGGTCGGTGTTTGCACCTCTTCCGGCACGGTCGGGCATTCTTTGAGCTTTGGCCGGGCCGATGCCGTGGCGGTGATTGCCCGCTCTACCGCTCTTGCCGATGCGGCAGCAACTCGCCTGGGCAATGAGGTTGGTATGTCGACTTCCGGCGACGAAGGTATTAAACGGGCACTGCAGGTGGGGCAGACCATTGAAGGTGTGCAGGGTGTTGTGGTTATCTGTGGGGAAAAAATAGGCGCGGTGGGCAGTGTCGAACTGGTCAAGTTAAATTGAGGGGGCAGGCATGGACTTCATTGAAGAAAAAGGGAGGAGACAGGAATTGCGCGAGGTAAACCGCCGGTATCTGGTCTTTTACCTGCGGATCTATGACGGCCTGAGCAGTAAAATACTCGGCCATCTTGTCGATATTTCCGAAAAGGGCATGATGCTGATCGCCGACAATGCAATTCCAGTCAATGAAAACTATCGTCTCCGCATGCGTTTGCCGACGCAGATGAAGGAGGGCAACGAGATCATCTTCGATGCGACAAGCCGGTGGTGTAAAAGTGATGCCAATCCCGACTTTTTCCTGGCCGGATTTCAGATGCACGATATTGAACAATCTCATCGGGATCTGGTTCTCACCCTTATCCGGGATTTCAGCTATCATGAGGAGCGTTGAGGCAAAAGTTTCTCCTCGCTTGTTCGGGTCAGCTGCGCGCCTCGGCAAGAAGCTGTTCCCGGTACTTGGCAACAAATCTATCGATATCTTCTTGCCAATTGCCAAAGGTTGCTATGCCTGCCTGCTTTAACAGGTGATTCTCAAGGATTGAATTGGCCGGTCTGTGAGCCGGGGTTGGATACTCGGCGGTAGTGCACGGCCGCATGGAGTAGGCAACACCCATGGCGTCGAGGAAATAGCGGGCGGCACCGTACCAGGTGGAGTGCCCCTCCGAAGTAGCGTGTAGTATCCCGGTAAGATCGGAGTGCAGGAGCCTGCGGATCTGCTCGGTCAGGGTGTAGGACCAGGTGAGGGAGCCATACTGGTCATCCACCACCTTCAGTTGCCGTTGCGGATTGCCGAGGGCCAGTTTCAGCATGGTCTTCAGAAAATTTTTCCCGTAGGCCGAATACAGCCAAGCGGTGCGCAGGATGACATGGTTGGCGCAACCAGCGGCCACCGCCTGTTCGCCTGCCAGCTTGCTCCGACCGTATTGCGACAGCGGATTCGTAACATCGGTTTCACAATAGGCCTGGGGCGGCGGCTTGGTGCCGTCGAAAACGTAGTCTGTTGAGATATGGATGAGACGACTGCCGAGTCGGTCGGCGGCCTGGGCGAGGAATTTCGGCCCTTCAGCATTAATTTTCCAGGAAAGGTCGAGCTCGGTTTCACAGGCGTCGACCGCCGTATAGGCGGCGCAGTTGACGATGACATCGGGTCGGGTTTCATTAAGATAGGTGTCGACACTTGTCTTGTTGCCGATATCGATACGCGGTAGGTCGCAGCCGATGGTTTGGTTGTCGGTGGAAAGCAGGTTGCAGCAGTCTGAGCCGAGCTGGCCCCCCGCACCGATAATGACGATTTTCATGACCGTATCCTCCGGTTCTGCTTTTCTTCGGCAACAAAGCTTGCGATGTATTGACCATACTGGTTTTTCAGCATGTCGGTGGCAAGGCGTTCCAGCTGATGTATATCGATGTATCCCAACTCGTAGGCAATCTCTTCGACACAGGCGATTTTCAGGCCCTGTCGTTCCTGCACTGCCTGAACGTAGCTTGAGGCCTGTTGCAGGGATTCATGGGTGCCGGTGTCGAGCCAGCAGAAACCACGGCCAAGGGGTTCCACCCGCAGTTTACCGCTACGCAGGTAGGCGTTGTTGATGTCGGTTATTTCCAGTTCGCCGCGGGCTGAAGGTTTAACTGCTTCAGCGATGGCAATGACATCGTTGTCGTAAAAATAGAGACCGGGAACCGCATATTTTGATTTCGGTTGAGTTGGTTTCTCGGCAATACCTATGACCCGGCAGTTTTGGTCGAATTCGACCACGCCGTACCGTTCGGGATCCTTTACCAGATAGCCGAAAATGAGACCTCCGTGGGTAAGTTCCGAGCTTTCTCTGAGGATTTTCGAAAATCCCTGGCCGAAAAAGATATTGTCGCCAAGAATGAGAGAAACCGTATCGCCGCCGATAAATTCCTTACCGATAAGAAAGGCCTGCGCCAGTCCCTCGGGGCGGGGCTGCACTGCATAGCTGATCGAAAGACCCAGCTGGCCGCCATCGCCAAAGAGCTCTCGAAAGCCGGGGAGGTCATGGGGGGTCGAAATAATGAGAATCTCCCTGATTCCGGCGAGCATGAGCACCGACAGGGGGTAATAAATCATCGGTTTGTCATATACCGGCAGCATCTGTTTGCTGACCACCTTGGTGAGTGGGTAAAGCCTGGTGCCGGAACCGCCGGCGAGGATAATGCCTTTCATAGGATATCTTAGGGGTTGGAGGGCAATGAATTTGCCGAAATGTTTAAGATTGGTGGTTGATGTCGAGGGGAATTTCCTTTACAATCTGCCGCCGAGGAGCTGTTGAATATAACTGTGCCCCATGAAAAAGGAAAACAAAAAATGGATGCCATCAACCTGCCCGCATTTAAGGCCTATGATATCAGAGGGAAAGTACCGGAGGAACTGAACCCGGACTTGGCGGCAAAGATCGGTCGTGCCTTTGCCGCGGTGTATGCCTTGAAAAAAGTGGTTGTCGGCAGGGATATCCGCCTCAGCAGTTCAGCGCTCGCCCAAGCCCTCATTGCAGGTCTCAGGGAGATGGGAGTTGATGTCCTCGACCTGGGGCTTTGCGGCACCGAGGAAATCTATCACGCCGCTTTCAGCATGGAGTCGGTCGGTGTCGACGGCGGTGTAGAGGTGACCGCGAGCCATAATCCGGCTAACTATAACGGCATGAAGCTGGTGGTCAAAGGGGCGCGTCCGGTAACCGGTGAGTACGGCCTGCAGGAAATGGCCAAATTGATACTCGGAGGTCGGCTGCCCGATCCTGCGGCAGAGCTTGGAACGCTCGTCTCTTTCAATAATAAGGATGAATATATTCAACATCTGTTAGGCTATATTCCCGGAAAAAAACTGCAACCGTTGAAAATCGTCGTCAACAGCGGCAACGGCTGTGCCGGAGCGATCATCGATCGTCTGGAAGGGCATCTGCCATTTCACTTCATTAAGGTGCATCATGAAGCGGACGGCAGTTTTCCGCACGGAGTGCCGAATCCGCTGCTCCCCGAAAACCGGGCCGAGACGGCACGCGCCGTCCTGGAAAACGGTGCGGATATGGGGATTGCCTGGGATGGGGATTTTGATCGCTGTTTTTTTTGGGATGAAAAAGGGAGCTTTATCGAGGGCTACTATATTGTCGGTTTGCTCGCCGGCGAAATGTTAAAAAAAACGCCGGGTGCAAAAATTCTCTTTGACCCACGTTTAACCTGGAATACCCTCGAACAGGTACGGGAGGCCGGCGGTATCCCGATCATGACCAGGACCGGGCATGCCTTTATTAAGGAGCGGATGCGCCTGGAAAATGCAGTTTATGGCGGGGAGATGTCCGCCCATCATTACTTTCGGGACTTTGGCTACTGTGATTCGGGAATGATTCCCTGGCTGTTGGTGGCCTCTTTGCTCAGCCGCGAGGAGGCGAAATTGTCCGAGTTGGTAGCCGATCGGATGGCCGCCTATCCGGTTTCCGGGGAAATTAATAGTCGGGTGGTCGATCCGGATGCAGTCATTGCCCGGATTGAAGATACATACTGGGACGGGGAAAAGGACTATACCGACGGTCTGTCGGTTGCCTACGATCGTTATCGTTTCAATATCCGCAAATCAAACACCGAGCCGCTTCTCCGTTTAAACCTTGAAAGCCGGGGGGATGCGATGCTGATGCGGCAGAAGACCGAAGACCTGCTCACCCTTATTCGTTAATTATCGTTTTTGACTCATAGAAGAAAAGGAGACAAGGTGGCAAAGATACAACCGATTATTCTCGCCGGCGGTACCGGCTCACGGCTCTGGCCCCTTTCCCGGGAGCTGTATCCAAAACAGCTCCTGCGACTGACCAACCACAACTCGCTGCTGCAGACGACCCTCGTGCGGGTTGCGAAGTTGCCGGGAGTGTTGCCGCCTCTGGTTGTTGTCGGAGAAGTGCACCGCTTTATTACCTTGACCCAGATTGAAGAGTTGGGCGGTTTCTCCAACTACACCATCCTCCTTGAACCGATGGGGCGCAATACCGCACCGGCTATCTGCGCTGCTGCCGAATTCTGCCGCAACCTTGGTGATGATATCATCCTCCTGGTGTTGCCCGCCGACCATGTCGTCCTTCAGCCGGAAAAATTTGCTGAGGCGGTTCGCCAGGCGGCTGTTCTTGCCGAGGCCGGAGCGGTGGTGACCTTTGGCATCGAGCCGACCGGACCGGAAACCGGATACGGTTATATTGAGCAAGGCGAGGGGACGAGGATCGCCTCTTTTAAGGAAAAACCGGATCAGACGGTTGCCAAGGAATATGTGGCGGCCGGTAACTACCTTTGGAACAGCGGTATGTTTGCCTTTTCCGTTCGGACATTTTTGCGGGAGATGGAAGAATTTGCCCCGGCGATGCTGGCGTACATGCAAGAGGCGGTACGCAAGGGTAAGGCTGACGGGCGGTTTTTTCGCCTCGATGCCGAGGCCATGGCCGCCTGCCCAAGCGACTCTATCGACTATGTGTTGATGGAGAAGACCGCCAATGGCGCTGTTGTGGCGGCAGACCTGGGCTGGAGCGACATCGGTTCCTGGAAGGCCTTGTGGGACGTTCTTGGTAAGGATGAAAATGGCAATGTGGCCCAGGGCGATGTAATGCTTGAAGATACCAGGAACTGCCTGGTCAAATCCGAGAATGTCCTGGTGGCGGCGGTGGGTATGGAGGATACCCTGATTGTTGAGACCGCCGATGCGATCCTTGTCGCCCCCTTATCGAGATCCCAGGATGTGAAAAAGGTAGTTGCCAGGCTTAAGGCGAGTGCCCGCAAGGAGTTCAGTCTGCACACCACCGTCTTTCGACCATGGGGGAGTTATACGGTTCTTGAGGAACTGCCGCGCTTTCAAATCAAGCGCATTACCGTAAATCCAGGGGCGAAACTTTCTTTACAGATGCATCACCACCGGCACGAGCATTGGGTTATCGTTGCCGGCACCGCTCAGGTGATAAACGGCGATGAAGAATTACTCCTCTATGAAAACCAGTCAACCTATATCCCGGCGGGTACCAGGCATCGATTGGAAAATCCGGGAGTTATCCCGCTTGAGTTAATTGAGGTGCAAATCGGCAGTTATTTGGGGGAAGACGACATTGTGCGGTTCGAGGATGTTTATGGGCGGCAGGATGAAGGTTGAAAGGGCATTCTGCTTCTGAAAATTCTTATTGAGTGGCTTCAGGCCCCTCTTTTGCAAGTTCCATTTTGCGCTTGCGAAATGCCTCGACGTATATGGCGAAGATCCGTCTGCCGTCTTTGGTGATTTTCAGAAAGGTGACCCCGGAGACAAAACGGCCGTCACAGGGCGCGGCGTGGGTTGTGCGGCCTTCCAGGTTAATGAGGTCGTCTTCCAGGCCGATGGTGAGCAGCAGGCGGGTGTTGGCCTCAAGGGGATGAATTGTTTCCAGTTTTAAGCCGTCAATGCTGACGTCGATGGTTCGGCCCATCGAATACAGGCCTTCTTTGCCATCCTCATCCAAAACAATATAGTCAAGAAGGTGCAGGGATTCGTAACGGATAAATTTTCGATGTTCTCGTGGTTTCATAATCTGTCCTCAAGCCTTGCTCACCCGAGACAGCCTTTTTCCGGAAAAAGCTGGTGAATGGCGATTTGTTCCGGTCTGATAATACCCCTTTCGGTAATGAGGCTGGTCACCAGCCTTGCCGGAGTGACATCAAAACTGTAGTTTGCCGCCCGCGTTTCTTCGCCGGCCAGCAGTACCGTCCTCATTGCCCCGTGACTATCCTTGCCGGTAAGAGTGGTGATTTCTTCCCCTGATCTTTGTTCTATCGGAATTTCCATGCCATTGTCAAGGTTCCAGTCAAAAGTAGATGAAGGAAGTGCGACAAAAAACGGCACATCGTTGTCCTTTGCAGCCAGGGCCTTGAGGTAAGTACCTATTTTATTGACCACATCGCCGGTGTGGGTGACCCGGTCGGCACCGACAATAACCATGTCGACCTGGCCGAGTTGCATGAGATAGCCGCCGGTATTGTCGCAGATCAGGGTGTTGGCGATGCCTTCCTGCTGGAGTTCCCAGGCGGTGAGTCTCGAGCCTTGGTTCCACGGTCTGGTTTCGTCCACCCAGACATGTACGGGTAGTCCGGCGTCACGAGCCGCATAGATCGGTGCGGTGGCGCTGCCATGGTCGACGAAGGCCAGCCAGCCGGCGTTGCAGTGGGTGAGGATGTTGACCGGCGCGCCGTTTTTCTTGCGGCTGATTTCTTCGATAATCTTCAGGCCGTGCTCGCCGATGCGTCGGCAGAAGTGCGCGTCTTCATCGGCAATGGTGCAGGCGACGGCGAAGGCTATCGCCCTTTTTTCGTCGGGGTCCGGGCTTTTGCCAATCATTTGCAGAATACGTTCGACGGCCCACATGAGATTACGTGCCGTCGGTCGACTGGCGTCAAAACGTCGGGCGGCATCTGCCATGTATGTATCGAATGACCTATCCGGTGCCTGCAGGGCCGCTAGATACATACCGAAACCGGCAGCCGCACCAATGAGTCCGGCACCGCGGACATGCATGTCCCGGATGGCGCTGATCATTTGCTCGGCGGTGTCAATTTTTTCAATAATAAAGTCGTGGGGGAGTTTTCTCTGGTCGATGATAAAGACCTGTTGCCTGTTGTGCGGATTTGGCCAGATGGTGCGATAGTGTGTGCCGTTGCAGTTCATAGCTGGAGTGATGGCAGAGAGTAATGATTGTCGGTCAAAGTCGTGAATGTTCTTCAATGTCTGAGCATACCCCTTCCCCAAAAAATTGTAAACCTCGGTACGTTTTGAAAAGCAGTATTTACCGGGATGGAGAGCCAAAGATCGACAGGTTTAACAAAATTGTAAGAATTAACGGTCAACATGACAAATATGTAGTGGATATCCATGCGAGGCAATTGGAGATTATAATAAATAAACCTTTAATCAAGTTGTTAAGTAAAAAATATGATTTTGGCACGGTGGTTGTAACAGGTCGAGTGACGGAGTGGTAAGGGGCAGGAGCTTATTACAATTATGTTGTTAAGAACAATTTCCTGTGATGAAGAATATCGGTTGGTCCACCAACAGCAACGTGTATTGGGGAGAAGAAAATGAATAAGGCAGATACCGCATTTGTCCTGGCTTCGGCCGGGTTGGTGCTGTTGATGACCCCGGGGTTGGCGCTCTTTTATGGGGGAATGGTGCGGAAAAAGAATGTGCTCGGCACGATATTGCAGAGCCTGATTCTCATCTCCCTTATCTCCATTGAATGGGTATATCTTGGCTATTCCATGTCCTTTGGTCCGGATGTCGGTGGGGTTGTCGGCGATTTGTCGTGGTTTGCTTTGAGCGGCGTGACCAATGCGCCAAGCCCGGATTATGCCAAGACCATTCCGCAAACGGTCTTCATGATATATCAGTGCATGTTTGCCATCATTACCCCGGCGCTGATCACCGGGGCCTTTGCCGAGCGTGTTCGATTTGTGCCTTTTCTGGTATTTTCAATCTGCTGGGCGATTCTCGTTTATAATCCTGTGTGCCACTGGGTATGGGGGAAAGGAGGATGGCTGGGGAGTATCGGGGTGCTCGATTTTGCCGGTGGCTTGGTGGTCCATGTCACTTGTGGCGCCGCTGCTTTGGCCGGGATTCTTGTCCTTGGCCCGCGCAAGGGATATGGCAGGACCAGTTTCATGCCGCATAACCTGCCGATGACCATGCTCGGCACCGGTCTTTTGTGGTTTGGCTGGTTTGGATTCAACGGTGGTTCGGCTTTGGCGGCCGATGAAATTGCCGCCACCGCTTTTGTCGCAACCCACCTCGGAGGAATGGCCGGAATGTTGCTGTGGGTGGTGATGGAATGGCTTACTCGGAAAAAAGTGACGACTCTCGGCGCTGCTTCTGGTGCTATTGCCGGTCTTGCAACCATCACTCCGACGGCTGGTTTTGTTGGCCCCAATTCGGCGATTATCATCGGTTGTCTGGCCGGTGTGGTGTGCTTTCTGGCAGTTAATGCCAAATCGAGATTTGCTCTCGATGATTCCCTTGATGTTGTTGGCATTCACGGTGTTGGTGGCATTGTCGGCACCCTCTGCTTGGGGCTGTTTGCCTCGACTGAGATCAATCCCGGCGGGGTAAACGGTCTGCTGTTCGGTAATGCGGCGCAACTCGGTATCCAAGTGATCGGGGTGGTAGTCGTGGCGGTGTATGCTTTCGTGGTCAGTTGGCTTCTTTTTAAGGTGATTCACAGCCGTATGGGAATGCGCTTGGCTGAGGACGCGGAGGTGGAAGGTTTGGATTCTGCGGAGCATTCCGAGACTGCATATAATAACTAGGAACCGTTATTTTCTGAGCGATTCCCAAGTGGTGCTTGCCGGTAACCGGAACTTGATATAAGGTGTTAACCTGCAGACATATTGAGTGACCAGGTATTGGAAGGTGTGGCGGAATGCATAACAGGACAAGGATGAGGTGCAGACGATGAGAAAAATAGAGGCGATAATTAAGCCGTTCAAGCTCGATGAGGTGAAGGACGCCTTGAACAGCATCGGAATTACCGGGATGACTATTACCGAGGTGAAGGGTTACGGTCGACAGAAAGGGCATACCGAGATTTACCGCGGAGCCGAATATGTGGTTGATTTTATCCCTAAAATTAAAATTGAGATCGTTGTTGCCGCAGAGCAGGCCGATCAGGTTGTCGATACGATTCGTACCGCTGCCAATTCCGGCAAGATCGGTGACGGCAAAATTTTTGTTCTGCCGATCGAGCGGGTGGTCAGGGTTCGCACCGGTGAAGAGAATCGTGACGCGGTGTAATCAATGATTGCCGCATTTCGGGCACAACGCAAAGCCCTTGAGGGGAGTTGGGCCAAGGCGAAAAGCGATGACGATGAGTTGCGGTGCCATTGTCGGCTGGTCGATGAGTACATCATCAACTGTTTTCAGCAATTGGATGCCGGGGATTATGGCAAGGATGTGGCTCTGGTCGCCCTCGGCGGTTATGGTCGGCGGGAGTTGTTCCCCCATTCCGATATTGACCTGATGATTCTCTATCGACCGGAGATCAAGGAGCGGATCGGGCGCATCACCGACGCGGTTCTCTATCCGCTCTGGGATACCGGCCTTGAGATTGGTCACGGGGTACGTACCGTTGAGGAGTCGCTGGCCCAGGCGGAAAAGGATTTCTTTTTTCTCGTGGCCCTTCTCGATGCCCGCTTGATCCATGGTTCAAGCGATCTGTACCAGGAACTCCTCTCGGCGTACCATGGCCGTTTTGTCGAAGGACGGCGCGAAGATTTCGTTGAGAAGATGAAGGGGCATCGGAAGAGCCGCCGGGAACGATTCGGTAGCCACAGTTACCTGCTTGAGCCGCATATCAAAGAAGGGCGTGGCGGCATGCGCGATATTCAGGCGATGTTGTGGACCGCCGGGATGGTTTTCGGCCTGCACGGTCTGGAGGGTATACAAGAGGCGGGCTTGCTGGGTGAGGACGAGAAAGTGGATTTTCTTGCTGCCCGGGGAATGCTTGTACGCTTGCGAAGTTTTCTACACTCTTTCAGTAAGCGCAAAAACGATCAACTCTACTTTGAGCAGCAAAGTGATGTGGCCGGTGCCTTCGGCTACAAAACCCGGGATGGTATGCTCGGTGTTGAACATTTTATGCGTGATGTATATCTAGCCCTGCAAAGGGTAAGTTTGACAACCGATCTGTTTTTTGACCATGTCGACGAGGTACTTGGGCTGGCCGGAAGGGGTGCCTTGGTTGCCGACAAGGTTGTCGAGGCGGGGATCGAAGTAAAAATGGGACGGGTGCATTTAACCGCGTCAAGATCCCAGGTGGAGGCGAAACCGCAGATCCTTGTCAGGGTCTTTCTCGCCATGGCGCGCACCGGCTTGCCGTTGCATCACCGAAGCCGCAAGATCATAGCCGGGTATGCCGGTCTTATCACCGAGAAGGTGCGGGCCTCACCGCGTTTGTCAAAAACCTTTTCTGCGGTTTTGCTTGAGGCAAGGGATATCGCTTTGGTGCTGGAGACCATGCTGGAAACCGGGGTGCTGACCGCCTGCATTCCTGAGTTCGCCAGGATTTTGACCCTTGCCCAGCATGATTTGTATCATATATACACTGTTGATCGCCATTCCCTGCAGGCGGTGGTGGAGGTGCAGAATTTACTGGCAACGAGGACCACCGTTGCCCAGAACATCAAGAATCTTCGAGTCCTGTATTTTGCAGCACTGTTGCACGATGTGGGTAAAGGTTCAGGGCGTGACCATTCCCATGAGGGGGCAGGCCTGGTTGCGCGGATTGGCGAACGGATGCTGTTTTCCGAGCAAGAGCGTGAGGCGCTGGTGTTTCTCGTGCGCTATCATCTCTTTATGCCGGAGAGCGCGTTGCGCCGTGACCTCAATGACGGCGTGTTTATTAAGCGATGTGCCGAAACCATTGGCGATCTTGATCGGCTCAGCATGCTGTATCTGCTCTCTGTTGCCGACTCAAAGGCAACCGGGCCATCGGCTTGGAGTGAGTGGAAGGGTACCCTTCTGGAGGAATTGTATCTGAAGGTTTATCCACATCTGGACTCTGGGCGGCACGGGGTGCACGATGTGACGGCCCACGAAGAGCAGGGGGTGGAGTGGTTGCGGGATCAGGTTCGGATGCTCCTAAAAGAGGAACCTGATCTTCGGGTCGATATCGGAAATCTGGGTGCCGATTATATACTTTCCTTCTCGCCGGATATTGTTGCCAAACATGTTTTGACGCAACGCGACAATTACCAGCTTTTGCGTCAAAGGGCCTTGGTTGTAGCGGAGGAGGCTGAAGATATCTGGCAGCTGCTTATCATGACCGTTGATCGTCCCGGTCTGCTCGCGAAAATCTGCGGGGTGATGGCATTGAACAGTCTGACTGTGGTACGGGCGCAGATTTTCACCTGGGCGGATGGTACGGTTGTCGATGTTATTGATGTTCATCCGACGGATGGTCTCAGGTTCGGCGAAAAGGATTGGACGGGGCTCAATGAGCAGCTTGACCTGGCCATTGAGCATCGGATGGGACTCAGCCACCGGCTGTATCGGAAGCTGGCTTCGAGCTACGGGCGGCGTGTGCAGGCGGTCGGGGCAATTGCTTCAAAGGTAGTGATTGACAATAAAAGCTCGGAATATTTTTCGGTGATTGAGGTGTATGCGCCGGACCTGCCCGGGCAACTCTACCATATTACCCAGGCAATGGCCGATTTTGGTTTGAATATCCATAAGGCCTATATTGCCACAGAGGTCGAGCAACTTATAGATGTTTTTTATGTGCTTGACTCCCAAGGTCAAAAACTGGTGGATGAGGATTTCAGGCAGGAGGTTACGCAGGGCATACTCCATTCTATCAGCCGGACCGGCAAATAGGTCGTGGATTGTGTCGTCAGCACAAGGGGCATGGTTTGTTAAAAGATGACAAACATGTAACAGAATCCCATTTGTTGGTTGCAGGAAGCGTCAGAAATGTTATAGAAACATTTATTGACTATTGTTTGCAAGGGCTGGCAAGGGGAAAATATTATTGAATTCATAGAGGAGACTTAAGAAATGACCAGAGAAGAAATTATGCAAATTATTGAGGACGAGAATATTCAATTTTTTCGCCTCCAGTTTGTCGATATCTTCGGATTTATGAAGAATGTTGCGATTCCGAAAAGCCAGATAGAAAAAGCTCTTGATGGCGATATGATGTTTGACGGGTCTTCTATTGACGGCTTTGTGCGCATCAATGAATCCGACATGTATCTTAAACCCGACTATAATACCTTTTCCATCCTGCCTTGGCGTAACAAGTCCGGCATCGCCGCGGCACGTATTATCTGTGATGTCTATAAGTCGGATGGGACTCCGTTCGCCGGTTGTCCGCGTGTCAATCTGAAACGGGTCCTGGCCGAGGCGAAGAAACTTGGATACACCATGAACGTTGGTACCGAGGCGGAGTTCTTTCTCTTTGAAAAAGATGAAGACGGCCTGCCCACCACGGTAACCAGTGATGTTGCCGGCTATTTCTCCCTGGATCCGGAGGATAAAGGCGGGGACTGTCGTCGGGAAATCATTGAGACCCTTGAGAAGATGGGGTTTGAGATCGAAGCCTCGCATCATGAGGTGGCTGAGGGACAGCATGAAATCAACTTCAAATATGCCGATGCCCTGACCGCGGCCGACAATACCGTAACCTTTAAATGGGTTGTCAAGTCAATTGCCTCCAAATACAATCTGTATGCGACCTTTATGCCGAAGCCGATTTTCGGTATCAACGGTTCCGGTATGCATACCAATCAGTCGCTCTTTAACGCCGACGGCACCAACGCCTTCTTCGACGAAAAAGATCCATTGAAATTGTCGAAAATCGCCTATTCCTACATCGCCGGTGTTCTTAAAAATGCCCGGGCCTTTTCCGCGGTTACCAATCCCTTGGTAAACTCCTACAAGCGATTGGTGCCTGGCTATGAGGCACCTGTGTATTGTGCCTGGTCTGCTTCCAACCGCTCCGCCCTTATCCGTATTCCGGCGGCTAGAGGCTTGTCGACCAGGACCGAGGTGCGCTGCCCGGACCCGACCTGCAATCCGTATCTGGCCTTTGCCATGATGCTTAATTCCGGCCTTGACGGGGTGAAAAACAATCTCACCCCACCGGCAGAGGTAAAGCGCGACATTTTCAAAATGACCTCTGCGGAAATGGAGACGGAGGGTATTGCCGTTATGCCGGCAAGCCTGAAAGAGGCCATCGAAGAGCTAAAAACCAATGCCATCGCCATTCCGACTCTCGGTGAGCATATCTTTGGCAAGTATATTGAGGCCAAGGAAAAAGAGTGGGATCGATTCCGTACGGCAGTCACTGAATGGGAGCTTGACGAGTATCTGAGTATCTACTAAAGAACACACTGCTTGCTTTTTCACCATCGGCCCGCATTCCTCCTTCGAGGGATGCGGGCTTTTTCGTTTGCCGGTTTTTCCGGCAGAGCTTGCCAATTGTCGTTTTTCTCGGTAAAGAAGGAGGATCAATCCCCGTAAAATGCATACCTTTGATAATGGCCAAAACAAAAAATAAAAGTGATCACCAAAACACAGTCTCCGCTGTTCTTCCCTGGCTCTCGAGGAATATGGGCTGGGAAAAGCAGCTCGACCAGCATTCCATCTTTGTCAAGTGGCGGGATATTGTTGATGAGGACTTTCGGGAGCATGCCCAGCCGCAAAAGATCGAGCGGGAGGTGTTGTGGCTTCTGGTGGAGAATTCATCCTGGCTGCAGCAGTTCCAGTTCAGCAAAATGGAACTCATGGAGAACCTGAATCGCTGCTTGAAACTGACCAGCATCAGAGATATAAAAATGGTCCTGCCGAAGGACGATGTCTTTAAGAAACATGAAAAACCAGGGCCGACAGTGAGCTTCGTCCGACCCGATGCGGAAAAAATCGCCGCTTTTCAAAGGCAGGTGGCATGCATTTCCGATGAAAAATGTCGGGAAGCACTCATGCAGTTCTGGTATCTTGCCGAGGCATGTAAACGAGAAACAAAAACATGAGCGAGGCAATGCAGAGGGCTTTTAATTTACCGTTTTTTGATTTCTTTATCCACGGTTATCAGGTCGAAAAATGTTACACGACAATGTTTTAAGTGCTATAGGCAATACCCCCCTTATTCGCATTAACCGACTTTTTAAGAGCGACACGCTGCAGATCTACGGCAAGTTGGAATCATGTAATCCGGGTGGCTCGGTGAAGGAGCGTATTGCCCTTTCGATGATCGAGTCAGGGGAGGCCAGTGGCGCGCTGACCAAGGATAAAATCGTGCTTGAGGCAACCAGCGGCAATACCGGCATCGGGCTGGCCATGGTCTGCGCTGCCAAGGGCTATCGCTGTCTGCTGGTCATGCCGGAATCGGCGAGTATTGAACGTCGTAAGATTATGCAGGCCTATGGGGCCGAACTCCTCCTGACCCCAGCCTCCCGGGCGACGGATGGGGCTATCGAAAAATCTTATCTGATGATACGGGAGTTTCCTGACCGTTATTTCCTCACCGATCAATATAATAACGAGGCTAACTGGCGGGCTCATTACCATACTACCGCCCCGGAGATCTGGCGGCAGACGGACGGCAGAGTCACCCATGTTGTGGCGACTCTTGGTACCTCGGGGACGATCATGGGGCTTTGTGCCTGGTTTCATGAGTTTCAGCCGCATGTCAAGGTGGTGGCGGTTGAGCCGCATCTGGAGCATAAGATCCAGGGCCTGAAAAACATGAAGGAATCGTATAAGCCGGGGATTTTTGATAAATCGGTTCCCGACAAGATCGTCCTCGTCGATGACGACAACGCCTTCAGCATGGCAAGGCAATTGGCGAGCAAAGAAGGGCTGCTGGTCGGTATGAGCAGTGGTGGCGCCATGGCTGCTGCCATCGAATATGCACGGGACCTTACCAGCGGCCTGGTTGTGGTCATTCTTCCGGATGGCGGCGAGCGGTATCTCAGCACACCTCTTTTCACCGCCCCCAAAAAAAACGATGAGAAGAAAAAACAGCTGTCGTTTTTCAATACCATGAGCAAGAAAAAAGAGGTGTTCGTGCCCCAGAAGGAGGGTCGTGCCACCTTTTATTCCTGTGGCCCGACGGCCTATCAAGTCGCCAGTCTTGCCCTTTGCCGACGGTTTATCGTCTCCGATTTGATCACCCGCGCCCTTGAAGCCAAGGGCTTGCAGGTTGATGCCTACATGAATTTCACCGATATCGATGATAACACCATTGCCGGGGCGGAAAAGGCCGGCAAGCCGTTAAAGTTGTATACCGAGGAGTTCATCTCCGGTTTTATGGAGGATGTCGATGTGCTTGGCGTAAAGCGTGCCAAGGGGTATCCGAAGGCCTCGGAGAATGTAGAGTCGATGATTGAGATCGCCCAGGAGCTCCTCCGCAAGGGCTATGCCTATGAAAAACACGGATCTATTTATTTCGATATCTCCAAATTCAAAAAATACGGGCGACTTTCGGGCATTGATCTGAGCAAGATCCAGTTGGGCAAGACGGTTGATCTTGATGACTACGAAAAGGACAATCCCCGCGATTTTACCCTCCTCAAACGCTCGACCTTGGGCGAGTTGAAAAAGGGAATATTTTTTGAAAGTGAATGGGGAAATATCCGGCCCAGCTGGCATGTGGAGTGTTCTGCCATGGCAACGAGGAACCTTGGTGCCACCATGGATATCCATACCTCCAGCAGACACCTCATCTTTCCCCATCACGAGAATGAAATAGCCATCGCCGAGGCCCTCACCGGCAAACCGCTGGCCAATTATTGGCTGCATTCGGAACTGGTGCTCGTCGATGGTAAGAATATGTCCGTCGATGCCGGCAATAACGTCACTCTCAAGGAACTCCTGGCCCGCGGCTATACCGGCCGGGAGATCCGTTTTATGCTGCTGTCGGTGCATTATCGCAAGCCGCTCAATTTTTCCTACAAACGGCTCGACAATGTCCGCACCGCCCTCAGGCGTCTTGATGAATTCACCTGCAAGCTCAACTGCCTGCCTTCCGGCCGGCCGCACCCCGAGGTCACCGCCTTTGTTACGGCGATGGAAGAGCAGTTTTTTGCGGCAATGGATGACGATCTCAATGTCTCCAAAGGAATGGGGGCGATCTATAACTTTATGCGCAAGGTCTATCCCATCCTCCAGGTCAATAATCTGGATAATGACCAAAAGAATTATATCCTCGAAACCCTCGGTAAGATGAACGAGGTTTTGAATGTATTTCGCCTTCAGGGCTGCCCCCTGGCCCCTGATGTGAATACCTTGATCCAGCGCCGGGAACAGGCCAGGGTCAGGAAGGATTGGCCGGCTGCCGATGAAGCCAGGTCGGAACTGGCGAGAAAAGGCATAGTCATCATCGACACGGTGAACGGTCCGGTCTGGAAAAGGGCACGGGATAGTGAGTGAGTGTAAGAATGAAGTTGCTTTTTAAGAACCTTTGAGTATTATGTCGACCGTAAATCACCGCTCCCCATATTCTTGCCATTATGCGCTCGTAGCTCAGCTGGATAGAGCAACGGCCTTCTAAGCCGTAGGTCACAGGTTCGAATCCTGTCGGGCGTACCAATAAAAACAGGGGGTTAAGTCAGTTTGGCTTAACCCCTTTTTTGTTTCCTTTTATTCTGTCCCTCACCTGTCCCTCGTTTTTATTTTCTAATGTGATAAACTAACCTGCTCACCAAGCCGTCGCTAGGCTCTTCGCTTGCCAATCAGTTCAAACTGACATTCTTCTCTGCTGCTGAAATCTCAAGTTGCAAAAGTATCTTCTTTTACTCCGACAGTGGAACGTGTAACAACCTGCAGCCACTCCTCCGACACATCGAATTTTCTGACCGGATCAGATCATAGAACCTTGACAACATGTCGCTTATATGCGACATTGTTGCTATGAGATATGAAATCGAAACCACCAACGTCTTTGACAAATGGCTTGCCGGAATTTCCGACATCAAGCACCGGGCGAGGATCATCAACCGTTTCGACCATATCCAACTTGGCAACTTCGGTGACCATAAAAGCCTTGGCAGCGGTTTATTCGAGTTGCGTTTTTTCTTTGGTCCCGGCTTCCGCGCCTACTACATGATCAAAGATAACAAGGTGGTCTTTTTGCTGTGTGGCGGAGACAAAACCACCCAAGGGAAAGATATTGAAAAAGCGAAGAAAATTATGATCGATTTGGAGTAAATAACGATGAAAGTAACTACCAAGAAATGGGATGCCAGCGAATACCTGGACAGTCCGGAAATGATACACGAGTATCTGAAAGCAGCCTTCGAGGAGGGTGACAGCGAACTATTGATTGTTGCCATCGGTAATGTTGCCAAAGCCCAAGGCATGAGTGAGATTGCGCGAAAGACCAACCTCAGTCGTCAGAACCTCTACAAGGCACTTTCTCCGGCTGGCTCACCAAAGTTTGACACCGTCAAGAAGGTTGTCGAGGCCCTTGGTTGCAAGCTGGCCATTGTATAGCTCGGATTCTTGTTTGCATCAACATGGAAACGACCGTTTCAAGGAACAAAGAGAACTAATAATTTTACTCTAACCCCGTTTACGCAAAAAAAAGCTTTTCACCGATTACTTGTACTGTAGCTCGGATAAATTTTTAAGAAGCTGGTCACAAATTTGTTTTTGACCTTCGGTAAGATAATTTGGTGGGTATTTAGACTTCTTAGTTTCATATAGTCGGGCCATGGCTCTCAATACTGATTGGTGCCAATACATTTCCGCAATGTCCGGATCTGTGTTATTTGTGATATATTTTGCGTTTTCCCTTAAATCTCTCTTATACAAAGCATTAATGTCTTTCTCTAGTTCCGACTTATCCTCGTCAAAGCAGTACGTCATTGCCGGGAATTGATTAATCAAACTTTCGCCGGGGAGAAGGATTAATGCTTTGCTGATGTATTCATCCTGCGTCAGTGATCTAGTGTAGCATCCGCTAAGAAAAAAAAAGCACATAAAGGCAATTATGTTTTTCATTGTCATCACCATTTTTTTTTCAGAATACTATCGACCCGCTGCTCGACCCTAAATGCCCACCTAAGGTGGACCATCAAGAAACTGAAAAACATCACAACCAGGTCGGTAAAAAACATTGAAAATACCTTCATATTCTTATCCATTCGTTTGTGTGAAAGCCAAGAATACACATTCTTTTTTTTATTTATTTCATGGCAACCGACTAAAGCAAACAGTTTTTGTCTCACCTCATAATTGATTGGTGAATTATTTCGAAAGTACGCCTAGAAGTTTTTAAGCAATGCGTTTTTCTTTATTTCATAATCATCTTTTGAGATAAGGCGTTTTTCCAGTAGTACACCAAGAGCTTGTATTTTTTCTGATGATTCAGCCCAAGACGATTTAGTAGATTCTTTGGATGCTACTTTTGTCTTTGTTGTGGGATCAATGGGGCTTTTGAGTTGCACATCATAAGACTCTTCCACTTCTTCGATTTTTAAACCGACTGTTCCTTCTTTGGGAGTGAATAACATCATGTAATAGGTAGCTTTTCCGGCAAGTTTGACAAAAGATTCAGCGTCATATAATTTATATCCTTTCCCTCTGATTTTTCCTGTGACATCTGAGTTTTGAAAATTATCATCCTGTAAAATTTCAGTCACAATTACCCTTTTATTTTGATAAACACCCATTCCTTTGACAATCTCTTGAGTACTTTCTTGAAATTTACCATTCGCCATCGCATTTAATTTTTTGGCATTTTGATTGGGAGTATTCTTAAACACATCGCCCACTTTTATTGATTCTCCTATATTGCTAAAAATACTTTCAATATTAACTGATTCATTTTTTTTATGACCATTCATCTCATCGCTACTCAAACCATTCTCACTACCTTCAACAACCTCAAATTTCAGCTCTTTTCCACTTTTCTCATAAATACCATTAACCTGGTAGTCAAATAGTACTGTTCCTTTCGGAGATGTTAAGGAGCCTTTATGAGTAGAATTAATATAAAATAAATCATTAGTTAGAGTTATATCCCAGTCAATATTACGGTCACGGTTCATCACGACATTCTTTTGATTTGTTGACGTTGTCATATTTAAAGAGATTTTCGTTTTCCCCTTACCTTCCGGCACTATTTTTTTAATGTCATCTGGGATTTGATTTACATAGGTAAAGACAGGAAAGGATGGGGATGAAAGCTCAGGAAAAGTATTACCTTGATATTTATGCGTGACGGAACATCCAGGAACAAGAAGGACAACGATGATTATGGTCGCTCGACCAAAGGCACTCATTTTGTTTCTCCGCTAATGGGATCAATGAAAAAGTTGCTTATTATGGGATTGCGGATTTCTTTCAATGAATCTTTTCGTGGTGAATTGTTACAAATGTAACGTTAGCAATAGTTCACCCGGACGAAAATATAGGGACACCTTACAGATAAGAATGTAAAAATATGTGAAGTGTCCCCATAATTCTGGCCCGACATCAAAGTCTTTCACCGTGTGCACTCGATAACGGTAGTCCACGTTCGGGCATTATCGGCAATATCTGCATAGCTTTTTTCTTTTGCGAAGGAAACACTACTGCCTGTCTTGTATTTCACTTTATTGATATCCAGAAACATTTTCAATATCTGCCCATTAATGGCAAAATTCAGACTCTGTGCTATCTGCCCGGTTACTCTGACCATTTTTTCGTCGGAAAGCTTCGACGTAACAACTCCCACCACCTCACCACGGCGATTGAGCACTGGGCTACCGCTGGAACCGGGTTGAATGGGAGCGGTGATTTGCATCTGGCTAGTATTATTTCCCATACCTGTCAGGGCGCTGACTATCCCGGGGGTAAGATTGCCGCCAGAAGAAAGGACGCTGTTGAGGGGAAAACCAAAGACTACAACCTCCTCACCCTGCCGCAGGGTACTTGGATCAGTCACTAAAAATGCGGTTGCCTGAACTTTACCTGGAACCTGTATTAATGCCAAGTCATTCACTTTGTCCTCGGCCAACACCTTTGCTTCGCCGTTATATCCTTCAACAGTCAATTTCTTGCATTCATTTACGACATGAAAATTTGTTATGGCGTGACCAGAATCGGAAACCACAAAGAGTGTCCCTGTTCCATGAAGAACAGGCGTTGCATCATTCTTTTTTGAAGATTTTTGCGAGGTAACAAGAGCAGAACCTTCTCTTTTTAATGATTGGCCAGGTGTCCAATTTGATGAAAGCCTCTCCGCTTCAGCCTGCTCAATGCGAGACAGATTAAGCCCATCTCGTTTTTTTGTCGCATCAGTATTATGTATAGCTGCCAAATTCAGCCACGCATATGACAAAACCAAATCCTTGCTCACTCCTTCGCCTTTGTGATACATGAACGCCAGGTTGTACTGCGCATCAGCATCTCCCTGCTCAGCAGCCTTCTGGTACCACTCAGCGGCCTTTACAAGATCCTTGCTCACTCCTTCGCCATGGTAATACATTAACCCCAAGGCGAACTGCCCACTAGAATTTCCCCGCTCAGCAGCCTTTTGATACCACTCAAAGGCCTTTACAAGGTCCTTGCTCACTCCTTCGCCGCCGTGATACATCAACCCCAAGATGGTTTGCGCACCAGCATGCCCTTGCTCCACAGCTTTTTGAACCCACTCGAAAGCCTTCGGCAGATCCTTCCCTACTCCTTCGCCATGGTAGTACATATAGCCCAACATGTACTGAGCTTTTCGATCGCCTTGTTCAGCAGCTGTCCGATGCCAATAGAAAGCCTTAGTCAGATCCTTCCCTATTCCTTCGCCGTTATCATACATATAGCCCAACATGTACTGAGCTTCTCGATTCCCTTTTTCAGCAGCTTTCTGATACCACTCGAAAGCCTTAAAAAGATCTTTCCCTACTCCTTCGCCATGGTAGTACATCAGTCCCAGGTTGTACTGCGCATCAGCATTACCCTGCTCAGCAGCCTTTTTAAACCATTCAAAAGCTTTTACAAAATCCTTGCTCACTCCTTCACCGCTGTTATACATCTTTGCCAGGCTATACTGCGCATTAGCATACCCTTGCTCAGCAGCCTTCTGATACCACTCAAAAGCCTTTACCAAATCCTTGC
>JANNQF010000081.1:0-49480 GCA_031441605.1 Deltaproteobacteria bacterium | reverse complement strand
AACCGGGCCTCTTGAGGGTACAAATAACAAAATAAAGACGTTGCAAAAACAAGCGTATGGATTTCGAGATATGGGTTTCTTTAAACTGAAAATCCTTGGGCTTCATGAGACAAAGTACGCTTTAGTCGGATGAACCTTAATGCTTTTAGATCTCATCGCGTTAGCAGAATCAACAATCCCTGAGAATATCAAGCTATCAGGATTTGATATCGTAATTGCAACACGAACCAATAAAGATAGCGGTGAACGAATGACAACATTGGTTGACTTGAATCAGGATGTTGTTGCAAGAATTTCCGATGCGCTTGAAGCTGGCATTGCCTCAAGAGGGATGATAGATTTTTTGGATTCTAAAGGGCTTAATATTACCACATTGCAAGCCAATAAATCTTGGGGATTAATTGTTGCCGACTTTATTTGTAATATTTCTTATAACCATAACTATTCGAGTGAATCGGTATTACTTGCAGAATTAAAAGCCGTTGATATCCTCTATGAATTTCAGTCATTCGGAGGATACCAGGAAAGAAGGGCGCGTATAGCTGAGCGTGATGGAAACTTTATCGATGCAATTCGTCGTTGGGCTTATATAGATTACCACACCGCTGAGGACATAAAACAGCAGACAGAAATCTTAGCCAAATTATTTGAGAAGATAATTACTTTTGGTACAGCTGGTCCCCGCTCAACCTTAGATGCAATTATTGAGCATATCTGGCGTGATGACTCCTTGAAAGGTAAATTCTCTGAAATATATAAAATATTACACCGTCTTGAAGTAGCGTTGAATGCAAGCTATCAAAAAAGTGATTTACCACAATTTGTTTTCCTATTGTTTCGTATCTATAATTTTATGCACCTTATAGCAAACAAAATTGGTGACACTCAAAAAGCGCAGTTTTTTATTGATAAAAAGCAGAAACATAAGTCACAAGTTGCTCTCTCACCTGACTCTTTTCCACTTATTTTGGACAGTCAATTGTATGAAATTGATACTATTGAGAATTCATTACTTTTATCAGATTGCCTTGAATTGGCCAGATCCCATCACTCCCTTGTTCAATTGTACAAAGAGTGTTGGGGGCTGCTTGTTGAAGATCAAACTACAATCAAAGGTTTTTCTTCCTCAAGATTAAACATTAAGTCTGAAATGACCTTGATTAGAAGCCAAATCTTGGTTGGATCCCCAAATGAAATTGATAATGCCTTTACTCGTATCGCACTTTTGAAAGAAATTCCTCTTAATCATATGGATAAAAAACGTCTTTTGAATTACGAAATTCTCGCTTATGTTAAGATTGAAAATTTTGTAAAAGCTATAGCTATAGGATTTGAAGCACTAAAACATGAGCCAGACAGATTTGTAGTACAACATGTTCTCCGTGCTATTGTTTCAGGTCTTTTGGTGGATAATGAAAAATATTACAACGATGGTGAAAAGTTGTTGTCGTTTATGAGCTCATACAACATGCCAGGATCTGGACATCCTGTAGATTTAATTTGGCGTGATTGGGGACTGTTGGATTTTTTAATTACTGGGAGGAAAAGTGTAGTGTTACGGTATCTAAAAAGAAGTAAAGAGTATTTATTGCAGATGCCGGAAGATACAGCAATCACTCAGTGGTTATGTATTTTAACAGATATGCATGTCGAATTTGTTAAAGGAAAATCCTCGTCTATCGAAAATACAAGAAACCTGAATCAGTTAATCACACAAAGCGAAATAGATATTTTATCTTCAACTGTGACTTTTCCACAAAATCATAAAGAGTTGTTAATCCTTCTTCGGCGTGTAAGCCCATACTAGTGGAGGGTGTTCAAAATTCTGTTTCAATTCTCCTTTTTCTGCTGCATATATCAGTTTTCAGTTAACTGACATGTATAAAAACCATACATAACAAAAAGATATGAACGATGCATTTCAGCAAGTAAGCCTTGTTGGCTTTATGCAACACAATGGCGGTTTAGAATTCAGAGCAATCTCTGAATCTGATTACCAATTCAGAGCCAGAGTCCAGGACATTCATTTGAATCCCGGTGGCATTACCCATGGTGGCTTCATCATGAGCCTGATGGATTCAGGAATGGGGACAGCCGCGCATCGGGCACTTGGTGCGCCGGCACGAGCCGCAACAATTTCCTTCGATGTCAAATTTGTCTCCGCCTCCAGAACCGGGGATTTACTGTTGGGTACCGCTAAAGTCCTGAGAAAAACGCGTTCCTTGGTCTTCATGCAGGGCGAAATACGTTGCGGTGAGCAGCTTATTGCAACAACTGAAGGGATTTGGAAGGTGCTCTAATTCCATTGCTCAGGCAAGCGTTATTAATGACGCGGCAATTGTCCACATGGTGGCCCAGCCCAAAGTATCAACAGAAAACACAGGGACAGCATTCTTATTAACTGTCAAACCAGAGATATTGGTATGGTGTCATCGAATTTTCCCTCATGAACTCCATAAGGGCTATGTGTCAGTTCCAAGGTGCAATATCAGAAGAGGATCAAGAAACAATTTATTGATAAGCTTGAGAAAAAGAAGTTCTTGAAAATTGAGAGCAATAATAGGATGATGTATTTATAAAAATAAGCAAAACTAATGGATTAGACTAAAGAAACTTGAATGCGCCGCCCAAGGGCTTTGGCAAATTTTTCAAGTGTTGAAAGACGTATATCAGTGGCATGATTTTCCATTCTGGAAATTACTGACTTGGTGGTCTCTAATTCAATAGCAATTTGCTCTTGAGTCATCCCGGCTTCTTTGCGGGCTTGTTTTAATTGAATGCCGAGTTTAAAAGTCTCGAAGCGCTCGTCATAATCCTTCCAGAATTCAGGATCTTGCTTCTTTCGTTTATCTAAATATTTTTTTAAGTCGCTCATGGCATTCTCCTTCTTGAAAAATAGTCTTTTTTATCCAGTGACTCTACTAATTCAAGTACGAAGAAAACTTTCTCAACTTGCTTATTGGAGAGAGTGTCGAGGTATTCCTCCACAGGGCAATTGCCATTATCTAATCGGTAAAAATGTATTGCTCTCATGAAAAAATGTTAGCCCATGTGCGAACAAAAAGCAACATAACAAAAAGATATGAACGATGCATTTCAGCAAGTAAGCCTTGTTGGCTTTATGAAACACAATGGCGGTTTAGAATTCAGGGCAATCTCTGAATTTGATTACCAATTCAGAGCCAGAGTCCAGGACATTCACCTGAATCCCGGTGGTATTACCCATGGAGGCTTCATCATGAGCCTGATGGATTCGGGAATGGGGACAGCCGCGCATCGGGCACTTGGTGCGTCGGCAAGAGCCGCAACAATTTCCTTCGATGTTAAATTTATCTCCGCCTCTAAAACCGGGGATTTACTGTTGGGTAGCGCTAAAGTCCTGAGAAAAACGCGTTCCTTGGTCTTTATGCAGGGCGAAATACGCTGCGGTGAGCAGCTTATTGCAACAGCTGAAGGGATTTGGAAGGTGCTCTAATCCCATTGCTCAGGCAAGCGTTATTAATGACGCGGCAATTGTCCACATGGTGGCCCACACCAAAGTGTCGAGAATCCGCCAGGATATTTGTTTTCGAAAGATGGGTGCAAGCATCTGTCCGCCAAGGCTGAGGCAGATAAACCACAGTGTCGAAGCAGAGACGGCCCCGGCCCAGAACAACAAGCGATTTTCGCCATGAAACCGGCTACTGATGCCGCCCAGGAGTATTACCGTATCCAAATAAAAATGCGGGTTAAGGAGGGTAACTGCCAAGGTTGTCAGGATGGCGGCGCCCAAGGAAAGAACGGCCCGATCACTTGTCTCAAGACATCCACCTCTTACGGCAGAGCGGAGAGAGCCGCAGCCATAAACAAAGAGAAATCCTGCCCCACCCCATGCGACCCATTGTGCTAAAGCTGGATTGGCGGACACTGTTCCACCAATGCCTGCAACTCCAGCGGTGATAAAGACGGCATCGCAAAATATACATATCAGGGCAATGGTCACGTGGTGGTTGCCGCGAACCCCCTGCGATAAGACAAAGGCGTTCTGCGCGCCAATGGCCACAATCAATCCGCCACCGGCCCCAAAGCCCTGTATAAAAGGTGTTATCATCATTCGTTCTTTCCTCAAAGAGTGTGTACTTGAGAAAATAGGCGAGATGGTTTAGAAAGTAAAATTAATTGTTTTTATATCTGATTAATTATTCTTATGATAAATAATTATGCTTGATTATAAACTCATTGAAGCACTGGCACTGGTGGCTCAGGGCGGCGGGTTTGACAAAGCGGCTACTGCCCTGCATATTACCCAATCTGCCGTTTCTCAGCGGGTAAAACTGCTGGAAGAGCAGATGGGGCAGATCTTGGTGGCGCGCACCGCACCTCCCCGGCTTACCTCGGCCGGTCGAAACCTGTTAAAACACTATCTTCAGGTCAAGCGGCTGGAGGATGATCTGTTCGGCGAGATGGCGCAACAGGCTGGGTACACCCCGATAGCCGTGGCCCTTAATGCTGATAGTCTTGCCACCTGGTTTCTTGATGCCATCCAATCCTTTGTCGCAGGGGATGGTGTTTTGCTCGATATTCGGGTCGATGACCAGGAACAGACCCACCAGCTGCTGAAAGATGGTGCTGTCGTGGGCTGCATCAGCACCAAGGAGCAGCCCCTGCAAGGTTGTCGAATCGACTACCTGGGGCAGATGAATTACCATATGTTTGCCGCCCCGGAATTTGCCAAAAAATGGTTTCCATCGGGACTGACCCTTGCTGATGTTTGCCGTGCCACCGCAATTATCTTTAATCGCAAGGACGAGTTACATAACAAACTCTTTCAACTGGTCCTCGGACAAGTACCCGACTCCATACCAACCCATTATGTGCCATCCGCTGAAAAGTTCGTTGATTTCATTGCCCTAGGCCTTGGTTACGGCATGTTACCCCGGCAGCAAAGCGCGCCTTTTACGGGAAACGGTCGGTTGGTTGATCTGGCACCTGATTACACTATCCCGGTGAAACTTTATTGGCATTGCTGGAACTTGAATTCAAAGCTGCTGGTCAGGTTTACCAGGCAACTCATTCTCGGTGCCAAGGCGTTGCTGGATGCGTAAGAGGCTGTCCGAGAACGCCCTTTTTCCCCATATCTTCGTTAAACCCGAAAAAATATCCTCGGAATATTAAATATATGCCTCCGGTAATTTTTTTGAGTTTGCCTCGATCTGAGAAAAAATTGCTATTCTCGGACAACCTCCTGGGTGTTGCAAGCAGCCCATTACTGGTAGGTAGAAGCCCTCAAGGCCGTTGCCAGCTGATACACCTCATCTTCCGGCTGGGACAGTTTTATTGCCCTCTCGAAGCAATTACGCGCTCGGCTGTTCTGTTGAAATCCCTGTAATAATATTTCTCCACGCAAATTGTGGGCGATGGCAAATGCCGGCTCCTTGCGGAGCAGGAAGTCGACCTTTTTGAGGGCGGAGTCAAAGTCGGCGATGCTCATGAGCATGCCGATTTCCTGAATTTGCTTATCATATTTGATGTGCAGACTCAACTGCGGTTCTCTGCCAAGTCCGACAAGAGCAAGGAGAGTGTTAATATCGTAGGAAATGACTATGACCATGAGACTAACGCCGACACTGTAAATGAACGGGTTGACCAACAGCGCCATGAAAGAGAATCCTTTGATGAAGCCGTGTATGGCGCCTATGGTACAAAAAGGCACGAACAACAAGCAGGCATAGCGTAAAAAATCTCCAACAATCGTCAGGTCACGTTTTGGCATGTAATAGATATTCCGATGGAAATTGTTATTATTCGATGGAATTTTTGCGATATGCGATGCTGGGTAAACCGTCGACATAGATGCCTTCCAGATAGGAGAGTTTTCTCGGCAGCTGCTGCGCCGTGCCCCTGGCAATAAGGAATGTTGCTTTCCGTCCGACTGCAAGCATACCCAGCTTCTCCATACCGAAGAACCTTGCACCATTTTCCGAGGCGCAGCGAACCGTCTCCGCCAGAGAATAACCGGCCTTGATGAACAATTTCATCTCCTCGCCCATCGACTCGCCGTGGAGTATGCCAATGCTGCCGGCTCCGGTTCCTAACGCCGTTGTCACACCCGATTTCTTGGCAAAACGCAGTTGCGATACCTGCTCGGCAAGCATCCTTTTCCAAAATTCCTCGGCGCCGGGAACCGACTTTCTCGGTGCCACATAGCGCTGGGAGAAACGGCAACACACGTCGCCACCGGTGCCCGCACCGTCCAAGGCATTCTTGGCCCTGAGAACACTGGGAATCCACAGCACATCCTTTTTCGCCATTTTCCTGAGATTGTCCTCGCCCATACCGTACCCCTGTTCGATGGCCTCGCACCCGGCCTCAAGCGCCTCCGCCACCTGGCGTGCGCCATTGGCCACCACCACCGCATTTTTCCCGCCTCTCTGTTGCAGCAAGCGGCAAAGGTCTTCATGGGCGAGTCGAGGATTTGGCCCTTCTTCGTCTTCGATATTGGCGGAATAGCCGATTTTGAGAAAATCGCCATCTGCTGCTTTATCGGGCGCACAATCCTTCCTGGTCGGCGCGAAGCGGTCGGAGATACGAATGTCAATCATTCTCGTCTGCTTCATTCCCCCACGAGACTGTTCCAGTAGGTCGGCTATATCATCGCTTTCGGCCACTCCCAGCACGCCGTATCCATGACAGTAGTGGATATGCCGCTCCAACATGGCAACTTTTTCGGCAAGGCCTCCGTCTTCAGAAGAAAGTCGCACCCGTTCGTCCACAGCTGGCGATCGCGACAGGGAGACACTGCAGTCAACCAGCGACGGCAGAATGACGCAGTCAGAGAAGTCATCGATTGCCACCCCGTCTTTCTCGGGAAGGTGCGCTACCGAGTCAATGGCGACTATGACGCCGTCCTTCACTGTGAGAAAGACATTCTTGCGCACATCTGCGCCGCTGCCGTCGATGAAGCTTCCTGCCACTATGAATCGGGTATTGTCCACCACCCTAAAACATTGCCTCGGGCAGAAAAAGAGCGATCCCTGGAAAAACCGATAGGATAGCCAGACACAGCAACATGGCGAACCAAAAGGGCCAGATACCCCGGAAGATGGTATTGAGCGGTACATCCGGTGCCACCCCCTTGACCACGAAGACATTGACCCCAACCGGTGGGCTGAGGAGGCCCATTTCAAGCACGATGACAATGATCACCCCAAACCAGATGGGACTGTATCCGAGCGACATCATGACCGGGAAGACGATGGGCAGGGTCAGCACCAGCATGGCGATGCCTTCAAGGAAGGTCCCCAAAAAGGCGTAGGTTGCTATGACTATGACGAGAATCCCGGTAGGTCCGAGCGGCAGACCGGTCAAAAAGGTAACCAGGTGGCTGGGGATGCCGGAGAGCGCCATAAAAGGGATAAAGATATGGGCGCCGATAAGGATCATAAAGACCAGGGCCGTGGTGCGCAGGGTGTGTAAAAGCACCTGTTGGAAATTCTGCCAATGGAGGGAGCGTCGCAGCAGGGCCACCACCAGGGTGAGAAAGGCCCCGGCCCCGGCTGCCTCCTCGGGGGTCATTATCCCCCCATAAAGACCACCGATGGTGACCAGGACGATGGTTACAAAGACCCAGGCCCGGCGCAACGTCGACCAGCGTTTGGCATAACTCGACCGCGGGCCGGCGGGCCCCAGGCCGGGACAGAGACGAGTCCAGATGGCTATGGTGCCAAGAAACAGGCCGGTGAGGAGGAGGCCCGGCAATATCCCGGCGATGAAGAGCTTGGCAATCGATTGTTCGGTCAGTACGGCGTAGATGACAAAGCCGGAAGACGGCGGAATTAAATAGCCGAGCGTCCCACCGGCGGCAACACAGCCGGTTGCCAACCGGTCGTCGTAGTTGAAACGCTTCATCTCCGGCAGGGCCACCCGACCCATGGTCACCGCCGAGGCGAAGGAGGATCCGCTGAGGGCGGCAAAACCGGCACAGCCGACGATGGTGGTGGCGGCCAGACCACCGCGCCAATGGCCGACCCAGGCGTAGGCCGCATCGTAGAGGTCCCGGCTCATGCCCGACAGACCGGCCATGTTGCCCATGAAGACGAAAAGCGGGATAACACTCAGGTCGATATAGCCGGCGATCTCGAAACTCTCGCCGGAAAGAGTCGCCAGAGCCGCCGGCAGACCGTTGATGGCGGCGGTGCCGACAAAGCCGACGATCAGCATGCACATGGCGATGGGCATGCGCAACACCATCAGTACGAAGAAGGCCGTAAGGCCAAGGATTCCGATAGATGTTGGAGTCATACGTCAACCGTATCCTCGGCATGCATATCGAGACTGTGGCCACGCATGAGAAGGGTGATCTCAACTACGAGAACTGCGGCGTAGAGCAGCATTCCGCAAGCGAAGAGATAATAAAAGGGAGCAAAGGGAATTTTCAGGGAAAGGGAGGCTTCTCCGAAACGCGCGGCACTCATACCGCTGATGATAAGCCGCCAAGCGAGAACGGCAAGCATCGCCGTTGCCCCAAGACGGACGGCGATATCGATCCGACGCAACCAACCTGGCCCAAGAAAAGAGCTGAAGACCTCGATGGCCACCTGGCCTCCGGTGCGGGCGCTGTAGGCGGTCGAGAGCGCCACCATGGTCAGCAGCATCAGTTTAGCAATGTCCCGGCCGCCAAAGAGAGGCGCGTTGAAACAATAGCGGAGGGCGACATCACCGACGGTTAGGAATATCAAACCGAGCAGCATAACGCCGCCGCCCCACATGGCCACAGCTTTGATCGTCCTGTCAAAGGTGGCCAGTACCTGTCCCGCTGTCTTTCCGGTACCTTCAGGGTTTGATGGCTTTAAATATTTCTCTGGCATTGATTCCCTCTTTTTCAAGCCGGGCAAGCTCTTTCTCGATTGCCGGTTTGACCGCCTGGGCGAAGGCTTCCTGCTGTTCGGTGCTCAGGGCGACCCGTTTAATTTCCGGATCTGTCTCGGCCCGGGTGAGCGCTTCAACATCCATTTCAGCCCAGATGGCGGCGGCCTTCAGGCTGAACTCGCGTCCGGTCAAATTCTCCAGGGCGGCCTGTTGCGATTTGCTCAAGGCATCCCAGCTGCCGCGGTTCATGGCCAGAAAGACGATGGTCGAGGGGCTGGGCAGCAGATCGGTAACATACTTGCCGGGTTCACACAGGTTCCAGGGTTTATAGAGGGCGCTCGGTTGAATGAGCACCGCGTCGACGATGCCGGTGTTGAGGGCGTTATAGGCTTCAGTTATCGGCATGGTCACCGAAACGCCGCCCCAGGCATGGGTGGCTTCGGCCTCACCGGGGGAACCGGTGCGCACCTTCATCCCCTTGAGATCGGCAAGAGTTGCAACCGGCTTATCTTTGGTAATGAGCACGGTGGGTGACATGGCCCAGAGGCCGAGCAGTTTGATGTCGCGGTACTCCTTGATGAGATAGGGGTGAAGGATGGCCCAGAGCTTCTGCGTTCCTTCTTCGGCGCTCGCGTAAACGCCGGGCAGGGTGAGCAGTTGACTGCGTGGGAAGAGCTGGGATGTGTAGCTGTGGATACCGAAGGTGATGTCGGCCACCCCCTCGACAGCACGTTTATACTGCTGAACAGGTCCTTTTCCCAGGGCGCCTGCGGGGTAGATGGCAAGGGTCAGATCGCCGCCGGTGGTTTTGGCCAACTCCTCGGCCAGGGGCATAAAAACCTTCTCGTGCAGGGTATGCACAGGAGGCATGAAATGGGCCAACTTTAGCTCTTTGGCCATGAGCGCAACCGGCGGAAACGTCATCGCAACTATTGTGATGAGCACCAGAGATACCTGACGAACGAGCAAATATTTCACCACCATAAGGGCCTCTTTATGAAAACAGATTTCAGAAATTAAATCTTTCCAGAGCCATAGCCGGCTAAACCCGCTCGGAGGAGTTCACCCGCATCGAGTGCCGCCGTCAAACGTCGCAAATCGTGATCCAGACGCCGGTCCGACTGAAGGATCGGCGAGAAGGAGCGGATGCCCTTCAGTAACTCTTTGCCGCTGGGGGAAAATTTCTCTTCGTCACGCAAGGTCGCAGCGTTGGAAAGGGCAACCAGCAAGGCAGCCAGAACCCCTTGAAAAAGGGTCATGACTTCTGCGGCGTTGAGGGCGGCATTCTGTCCCATGCTCACCTTGTCCTGATTGCCCGCCTCGGTGGGACGCGACAGCAGGGTGTCGGGGGTGGCCCGCTGCATCGCCATGGCGGTCAGGGCGCTGCTGGTCAGCTGCAGGGCCTTGACGCCGCAGCCCTCATAGCCCACCAGGGTCTCCGGCAAACCGACATTGAGACGGGCGTCGACCAGCAGGGCGTATTGCCGGTCCATCAGGTCGGCAACGGAGGCGGCGGCGATTTTCAATAAATCCATGGTCAGCGCCACATGGCCTCCGTAAAAATTGCCGGCAAAGATCATCTCGCCTTTTTCGGGATCGACGATGGGATTGTCGTTGACACTGTTCAATTCCCGCTCCAGCAATTGGCGGACCCAAGTCAGGGAGTCGCGCGCCGCACCGATGACATGGGGGGCGCAGCGGATCGAATACGGGTCTTGCACCATCCGCCCGTCCTCCTTGCCGTGGTCGATCATTTGGCTGCCGGCGAGAGCTGTGCGGATGGCCGCAGCCGAGTCAATCTGACCGGGATGGTGCTTGAGAGTGTGGGCAAGGGCGGCAAATGCCTGGGAACGGCCGAACAATACTTCGGCACACAGTGCCGTGGCTGCCTCGCAGGCTGTAAGGGTTTCGGCAAAACGGGCGGCGACAATTGCCCCGAGAGCTGTCATAACCGCTGTGCCGTTCATGATCGCCAGCGACTCTTTAGGCACGAAATGATGCACGGTTAAACCGGCTTTTCGCAGGGCCTCGTCGGCCGGGCGGATGGCGCCCTGGTAATAGGCCTCGCGTTCCCCTGCCAATACCGAGGCAAGATAAGAAAGTGGGGTCAGATCGCCGGAGGCACCGACAGAACCTAAGGAGGGAATGACCGGAATGACCCCTCGGTTCAAGAGGCCGCAGAGCGCTTCTAAAAGCTCCAGGCGAACCGCCGAATAGCCCTTGGCAAGACTCACCAGGCGGGCAAAAACAACGGCGCGCCCCTGTTCGACGGTGAGCATCTCGCCCAGACCGCAACCGTGCTGGCGAATGATCTGGTAGGCAAATTCATGGGTGTGGTCTGGATCGATGTCATGCCCGGAACTATATCCGACACCGGTTGAAACTCCGTATATCTTGTGGCCGGAAGAAAGGGAACGTTCAATGACCGTGCGGCCTTCCTGTAACTTAGCCCGCCACCGTGAATCCTCTGAAAGCTGCACCGGTCGTTCCTCGAAGGCCACTGCCATAAGGTCATCGAGGGTCATATCACCGTCGCCGACAATTACCTTTACCGGTGATTTTGCCTTGCCGCCCTGCACTTCACTGTTCATGAATACCGCACTCCTTTGTCGCAAAAGCTATAGAACAGATGGTCGCTTTAATCTCCTGCTTATGCACCTTGCCGCTGCCGGTCCTGGGCAGGGCCTTGGAGAAGATAATCCGCTTGGGAATTTTGAAGGCCGCTAGCCGTCCCCTGAGCGCGGCGATTAAACCTTCGCTACTCAGGCTGTCGGCTTCTTTCAGCACCACGAAAGCGACCGCCACCTCGCCGCGATTGGCGTCCGGCATTCCCACCACCGCCGATTCGGCTACATGCGGCAGGGCTTCGATGGCATTCTCCACCTCTGCGGCATAAATATTTTCTCCGGAACAGATAATTACATCGGTTTTCCGGCCGACGACATAGAGAAACCCTTCCTCGTCGCGCCTGCCCAGATCGCCGGTATGGAACCAGCCGTCGCGGAGGGTTTCGGCTGTTGCCTGCGGATCGTTCCAATATCCGGCAAAGACCGTGGGGCCCTTGACAATGATCTCGCCGGCAGCGCCCGAAGGGACATCCCGGCCGTCGTCACCGACGAGGCGCACTGTAGTATGAAAGACCTCCTTGCCGATGGAGCCGGCCTTACGCTCGGCGTCGATAAGCTCAAGAGCAGTGATGCGCTGCGTTTCGGTCATGCCGTATCCTTGGACGAAGTGCACTGCCTTCTCTTTCTGGTACTGACGCATCAAATCGGCAGGCATGGGCGCACCCCCTGACATAAAAAAATGCACATGGGAGAAATCAGCGTCAGTCCAGGCCGGGGCCTTGGTCAGCATCTTGAACATCACCGGCACGGCAAAGATATAATTGACCTTCTCCCTCTCTATAAGGTGCAGGATTTCCGACGGATTATCAAAGGGCCTGAGGATCAAGACCCCGCCGGCATAGATAACCGGCGCAGCCGATGCTGCCAGGGCGCCGATATGAAAGAGGGGTGCCACCACCAGGGAGATTGTGCCGGGGTTCAGTCCGTAGCTGAGAAGAGCGTGGATGGCGCCGAAGAGAAAATTCTGATGGGTCAGCACCGCACCCTTAAGAGTGCCGGTGGTGCCGGAGGTAAACATGATCACTGCCGGGTCGGTCAGGGCCACCTCCCAGGCGAGCATCGGTTCGTTGCTTGCTTCCTTTGAAGGAGGCAGGTCAAAAGCCTTGACCGCTGCGAAGGTCCCTTCCGGGTGCGGTCGATAGCAGGGAACCTGTGTATCGGTGAGCATTATTTGATCGATAACCGCACTGAAACCGGTCGAGTAGATTAAGATCTTCGGCCGGCAATTGACGATGATCCGTTGCAATTCCGGCAACGCCAACTGATGATTGAGCGGCACCAGAACGGCGCCGATTTTGGCACAGGCGAAAAAGATCTCTAAAAAAGCGCTGCCGTTAACCATGAGAACAGCCACCCGGTTGCCTTTGCCCACATGCAGGTGGAGCAAGGCGTTGGCGGCTTGGTTGACCCGCTGATCAAATTGCTTATTGGTGCAGCAAAGGTCTTCCTGTTTCAGAAACAGCCGGTCGGGATACAGGTGCGCCCGCTTGGAACTCCACTCACCGATATTCATCAGCACATTCCCCGATCCTACTCAATCTTTTTAAAAATGACGGCAACAAAGGTGCCGCCCGAAGAGATGCCGTTGATCAGGCCATAGCGGATGGATGGCTGGATATCAGGGCCGCAGACAAAGTTCAGTTTGGCAATCGGTTCATGCAATCCGGCGATGGGGGCTGCGGTTTGATGCCTGAGGGAGAGCGCCATAGCTGCCGTGCGCATCCCGCCTGAAGAGAGACTTTCGCCCAGGGCCCCTTTCAGAGCGGCAATCCGCGGCCCTGCACCGGCTGTGGAGAATATTTGCTGCAGCGCATCGGCCTCCAACCGGTCGAGATGCGGATTGCCATTAGCCGAAGCACAGACATAATCGATATCGTCGGGTGCAATCGCAGCCGCAGCCAGGGCGCGGGTCATGGCAAGACACGGGCCGGTGGTTTCCGTTGGCCAGCCGGTCGGCGGAGCGGGCGCAGAACTGAGTCCCCAGCCGACGATTTCACAGTAGGGGGTGGCGCCTCGGGCCAGAGCCCCTTCCAGCGATTCCAGGCAGACGATACCCGCACCTTCGCCGATAACCGTGCCGTTGCCGTGCACATCAAAAGGTCGCAGCCCTTCGGCATTGCCGTTTTGCGGCGACAGGGTCTTGAAGTGCGACATCACATTAAAGAAAAATTCGGAGAGTATGTCGCCACCGCCGGTCAGTACCGCGTCGACCCGGCCCCGCATGATTTGCGCCGCCGCATAGGTCAGGGCAGTTTCGGCCCCGACCTCATGGTGATTGACGGTGGTGTTGATGCCACGTACTCCAAGTTCAATGGCCACATGGCCTGCCGGGGCATTCATCACCGTGTTGGGCACGAGAATCGGGTTGACCCGCCGTGGACCTTCACCAAAGAGCACCTTGCCTAATTGGGCGGCAACATCGGTGCCGCCGAAACAGGTGCCGAGCATCACTCCCACCTGGTCTCGGTTATGCGGGCCGATGCTGAGAGTCGCGTCGTCAAGGGCCAGGCGTGCCGCCGCGGCGATTATTTGCGATAGCCTGTCCATACGGCGTATGCCGGCAGGGCGAAGGTAATCCTTGGCGTTGAAGCCCAAGATCTCGGCGGCCAAATTGCTTGGAAAACCGGAGGTATCAAAGAGGCTGATGGGGCGAATCGCGCAGGCGCCGCCGAAAAGCTGTTCCATGAAGGCGGTTTTGCCGGTCCCGAGCGGCGTCACCATGCCGACGCCGCTAATAACGACGCGTTTATTCATGGCCGCCCTCACGCTTGCAGAATTTGCCGAAGACCAGGGCAGTGTTGTTGCCGCCGAAGGCAAAGGAATTGGAGAGCACGATTTTCAGGGCAGCATCCCTTGCGCCTTCGGTAACGTAATCGAGGTCGCAGTCGGGATCGGGGCTAGTGCAGTGGATCGTCGGCGGAATGAAGCCATGATGCAGAGCCAGGAGACTGACAACTCCCTCTATGGCGCCGGCGGCACCCAGGGTATGTCCGGTCATCGATTTGCTGGAACTGATGGGAATCTCATAAGCCCGCTCGCCGAAGAGCTGCTTGATGGCCCTGGTTTCGATCTTATCGTTGGCCGGGGTGCCGGTACCGTGGGCGTTGATATAGTCGACCGCCTCAGGACCGATGCCTGCGTCTTCAAGGGCGCGACCCATGGCCAGCACGGCTCCGCCTCCCTCGGGGTCGGGCGAGGTCATGTGGTGCGCATCGCAACTGACACCGTAGCCGAGAACCTCACCGTAAATGTGCGCACCACGCTTCTCGGCATGGGCGAGTTCTTCGAGGATCATAATGCCCGCCCCTTCACCGAGAGAAAGTCCCTGGCGGTTTTTATCGAAGGGCTTACAATACTGCGGATCGACAGCCTGCAAGGAATTAAAGGCCGAGTAGGTAATTCGGCAAAGTGGTTCGGTGCCGCCGCTAATGATCGCCGTAGCCGCCCCGGTCTGCACCAGGTCGCGGGCATAGCCGATGGCTGTGGCGCCGGAGGAACAGGCGGTCATAAAGGTGGTTTTCGGACCCATGAGCCGCAGTTGGATGGCTATCTGATCGGCCGAGGAGGCGCATCCGAAAGAAGAAAAGGCTGAATAGGTCGGTCTTTTACCGGCACCTTGCAGGTAGTCGCGATACACCGCCTCACATTCCAGCATGCCGCCGGCCCCGCCACCGATGACCACACCCATCTCCTGCCGCAAGTGGTCCGGCAGAGGGAAAAGTCCGGCATCGCTCAAGGCCTCAATGGCGGCAACCATTGCCATCGCATCGGAGCGGGAGAGGCGCTTTAAGCTGATGGACCGAGGAAGCATTTCTTGGGGTCTGAATCCCCGGACCTCGCCGCCGGTTTGCGTGCGAAAATCGGCGGGATCGAAGACGCTGACCGGGCCGATGCCGCAATGGCCGACGCGAAGGGCGCTGTGGAAGAGAGAGGCGTTGCGGGCTGCCGCGTTGATGGTACCCAGACCGGTTACAACAACCCTCTTAAGCTCCATAAATCTCCGAATCAATAGCGGGTATTTTTGAATTGATTTTTCTTAAAATTCATTTTGACAATAAAATCAAAACAGCAGTTTAGCACAAGAGAATTTCAGTCGCAGCAGTTATTTCAGCCGGATGTTCACAATACAGACAAGCCTTGACCGTGAGACAGGACATCCGGTAGATATCCTGAGAGGAAGAGCCGGATGACCCAAATGGAAAAGAGATTGCTGCCCTTTATACCGTGGATAATGTTGAATTGAGTGATTTTGTTTTGAACAACGGCTTAGTGCATGCTGCAAGGGAATGAGAGAAGCATAGAGGTAAAAAAGCGATGGATAAAGAACCCAAACGGACAGCGGCAAAACCGGATCTGCCGCAATACGCGCATACCCTACTGCCGCACAAGCCGCCGATGCTTGTCGTTGAGGCCCTGGTGCAACGCCAGGGGAGTCATGCAGCTGCCCAGGCGACCCTGCCGATCGCCGGACTTTTTGTCACGGCGATCGGCATTCTTCCCGAATACTTCATCGAGTTGATTGCCCAGACGGCAGCGCTCGGAAATTGTTATGACGCACTTATGCGGAAAATACCCAGCCACGATGGCATGCTGGTGGGCGTCGACGCCTTTTCCTGGCCGGGGCAGCCACGCCCTGGAACTCCTGTGTATATCGAGACCGATATCGCATTTGCTTTCGGCGCAATGAAGGTGGTCCATGGCGAGGTTTATGCCGGCGCACACCTGCTTGCTGCCGGTGACATCAAGGTCTGGGAGGATCTCGGTAAGGAAACGAGAAAGGCATCGCAGGTGCACAAAGTTTTCCACTATGCAAGCGATGACTTTTTGCCTGCGACTGGTGAACAAAGGATGGGTGTGGGTGACGACGCTCTTTGTGCAGCCTTGTCCGGATGTTGTCTTGAGCTGAGGCTTGTCAGAAAGGAGGAATTGCAACTGGAAGTTTCTGCGAATTTTCGCTTTTCGGCAAACTTTCCCGGTTTTCAGGGACATTTCCCGGGAAATCCGATCCTTCCGGCGATAGTTCAGCTGGCGGCGGTGAGATTTCTTGCCGATTGGTCGCTCGGATGTCGCACTCGGCCAGTGCTGCACCAGAAAATCAAATTCAAAGGAAGCATCCGGCCGGGGGACCCGGTGACGGTCAACCTCCTTCTGAAAAAGGACCGAGGCAAGTGGGGTGGAACGTTTTCCCTGAAAAGACCGGACGGCGAGGCGGTTTCCGGCGGAATTGTCGATTTTGCTTTCTAAAGCGGGCTGACGCCCGCAACCCAAGGGCTATGATCCCCTCCTACAACAGAGGGGATAAGTACCTTGAGACAGATTGATTTCTTGTAAAAAAACAAGAAACCAATCTGTAAGGTACTAAGGCCCAGAAAAGACCTGCTTCAGGTTACGATATTATGGAAAGGTGCTGAGTTTACAAAGTAGTACCTTAAAGATCAGTGTTTCGTAAAATTCAGACAACATACAGGCTGATGGCGATGCAGACACGGTTTCCCTATCCGCCTGGAACAATACCGCGCATAAAGGGGTGGGAACGGAGATATCTTTCTGCTCGCCCCCGCCCCCCCGCCATTGTGTATTATGCCTTGCCAAATTCCTTTTCTATGGCCAAAAGGACATCGTCGGACATTTTATAGCAATGCTGTTCGGCCGGGAATGCCCCGCTGAGCACTTCTTCCTTGTATTGCTTGAAGGTGTTGAGCATCAATCCCCCGACATCCGTGTATTTCTTGGCAAAGGACGGGGTGAAGTTGTCGTACATACCGAGTACGTCCGGGGTAACCAGGAGCTGCCCGGAGCAACCCGGTCCACCGCCGATGCTGATGGTCGGTACCCGCAGTTTACGGGTAACATAGGCCGCCAGTTTTGCGGGGACCGCCTCAAAGATGATGGCAAAAACCCCAGCTTCCTGCAGAGCGAGGGCCTCAGAGACAACCTTTCTGGCAGTATCGATATTCTTGCCCTGCACCTTCAGCCCGCCCAAGGCTCCTACCGCCTGGGGATGGAGGCCGACATGACCAACCACGGCGATACCCATCTCAACAACGGCCTTGGTTTTGGCAATGTGGTTGTGGGTAGCCTCGAATTTTACACCGTCGACCTTGGCCTCGGTGACAAAGCGGGCGGCATTGCGCATGGTCTCCTCGACTCCGTATTGGAAAGAGCCGAAGGGCATATCGGCTATGACCATGGTTCGGTCGCAGGCGCGGGCCACGGAACCGCAATGGAGGACCATCATGTCCATGGTGGCGGTCAGGGTGTTGGGATGACCATGCACCACCATCGCACATGAATCGCCGACGAGGATCATATCGATCCCGGCATCGTTGACCTTCTTAGCAGTGGGAAAGTCATAAGCGGTGAGCATGGTGATGGGTTGTTTTTCATCCTTCATCTTTTGGATGGTTTTTACGGTATGTTTCATGGGTTTCTCCTTTATCATTATTATTTGGTTAATGCTTTGTCGGCGGAACAAAACAGGGTGATTTTTGATTGCACTGATGTCTTCATGGCATCAATGGTGGCTTGCATAAAATTAGAATCTCGAAGAAGCAGGCCGGTATCAGCAGGCATCGCTCTTCTCCCCGGTGTTTCCGGCCTTCAGTTTTTTTTGCAGGCACACTAAGGCATCGCCTTCGCCAACGTTCCCGGGGAAAATGATGTAGGCCATGCCTGGATAGCGGGTCTCAGGTCCCAGACGCCAGGCAGGAACGCCGGGCAGGGCTTGGCCAATGACCATCGCCCGGCGAGTTCCGAGTCCCTTGGTGGCGATGTCGCTTGAGGTAATACCGCCTTTGGCCACAAGATATGAAGGCTGGACGGAGATAGACAAGGCGATAGCAATAAGACTATCGCTTACCGTCCGGCCGATGGCAAGGCTTGTCTTTGCATCCCCGCCGACGATCAGTTCTCTGCTGGTAAAGATGACGGTATCTTCGCCAGCGGCAAGAGATTCCGACGCATTGACGGCGACTCTTACGATTTCTTTTTGACAGAGAGTTGGATCAAGAAGGGCTCCAACCTTAACCTCAATGCTCTTGACCTGGGTCTTTGCAAGAAGGGATTGCAGTTGCAGGCTGGTTTTCTCAACATAGGAACCGATGATGAAGAGACCGCCATGGTGGTTGTCAATGGCAAGCTCGGTTCGGGAAAGCAGTTCGGTTTGGTGGCTAAGGCCTGTTCTTGTGCGAACAAAGGAGGCGGCAGTGCGGTAAAGAAATTCCTTGCCGTCTCTTTCGACCATCAAGAGGGCGGCAACTGTTACTTCAACATCCCGGTAGCAGGCGGCGTTGACGATGCAGGCACCGCCTCGACCAACCGAGCGGAGGATTTTTGCCACCTTGTTTGGACCGCCCAGGCGGATGTCATTGATGGCAATTGAAGTAACTGCTGTCGCAGGAATTTTTCCTCCTGTTTTTTCTTCTACCCATTCCTTTAGATGGGAGTGACTGAAACCAAAGGCTGCATCTCTCGCAAAAGGAGTCTGGGCTGCCGGGATGAGTTGGTCTTGATCCCGCACATAATGGACATCATCTATGCTGTATCGCCCACCCTCTAGAAAAAAGGGCAGGATCAGATAAGGGAGGTGCTCCTTGCCCATGACGCTTGCAAAGGCATCAACCTCGGCCGGAAAATGGCCGCGCAGGGTCGAGTCACTGCGGCTGATGACGAGGCAGCGAACGTTTGTTGCTTCCGCGGCTTTTCTCAGATTGGCGGCTATCTCCCGCGCCAGGGAGCAGGCCTCGAAAACGCTGAGGCTGCGGCTGTTGGTGAGGATGAAGAATGCCTGGTATCTGCCGCAAAGTTCGGCGCGCAGGGCCTCTTCCGACCAGTGGGTGAGCACGGGCAGGCCGCTGACCGTCTGGGTACCGGTTGGGTCATCGTCGAGGATGACGATTTTATACGGCGACTGTGCGATTTCTTCGCGGATGGAAGGCAACAGGTCGACCGGCCATTCCGGCGGCAGAGTGTTGAGCAGGCTGAGATTTTGAATGGCTAACGCAGACATTTTCATACCTTTTTTCAACGCAGTGAAAAGATGTTCTGTTCGATAAACTTCCAGGTCTGGAGATAATCGCCCTTGGCCATCAGCGATTCGAGTCTCGGTGTGTCAATGTTTTCGAGCAATTGCCAGATCTTCAGGGTCAAGCGGCTGTTGGCCTCGAAGGTGCCGCGAATGTCCCAGCGCGTCGGCGAGGTGTCCGAGGTGAAGAAGTCGTTGTAGCCGTATTTCTTCAGGTAATAGAGGAATTCTACGTATTCCAGAAAGTGCTTGGTGCCGCAGAAGTAGTCCCAGTCCCATTTGCCGTCGTTGTCATTGATATGGACGTAATATTTGTAGGGACTTGCCTCAAGAAGGGCCACCGCCTCCGCCGGATTCTCATTGCCGTACATGGAATGGCCGAAATCAAGGGTCACTCCCATGGCTCCGACCTTCATGTCGTTCAGCAGGCAGAGGGCCTTGGCGGCGGTATCGATAAAACAACGGCCACGGGTTTCACTTGGCTTGTATTCGATAAAAAGAGGTATCTCCGGGCGGTAACTGCCGGCCTCGGAAAAGGTCTCAATGAGATGTTTCCAGGCCGCCGCATAATCGTATTGAAAGGAAAATTCATAGCCGTCGCCTAAAGGGCAGCAGGTGACTTTGTCGGCGCCGACATCGGCGGCAAAGTCTTTGGAGTTCTTGATAAACTGAACCGCCTTGGCTCGGATCGCCGGATCGGTTGAAGTCAGGCCGCCGTTGCGGAACTCCGGTTCGGCCTTGACATTGACATTGATGGCCGCGACCGCAAGAGAATACTTGGCAAGGGCGGTCTTGGTCGCAAGGGCATCCTGCACTTCATAGGGAAAGACGATCTCAACACCGGAATAGCCCTCGATTTTTGCCATAAGGGCAAATTTTTCATCAAGAGAAAGCGGGGCATTGTAGTTATGAAAACGATCCTTGGTCTCTGAGAGAAAGCCGGTGATAATTGCTAATTTGAGCATAGAAAACTCCAATGATAGTGAACCGAACAGTGACTGTAAAAATTACCGGGAAGGTTATCTTGGGTACTTCAATTCATCACCATCCACTGCACGATTTTAGTGAGCTGCGGCACATAGGTGATAACAACGAGCATGAGCACAGTGGCGGCCATAAGCGGCATGAGATGTTTGGTGATCTCCCCGATTCCCGCTCCGGCAAGTTTCGAGGCGATGAATAGCGTGCCGCCCACCGGTGGTGTGTACAATGCGATAGCCAGGTTGGCGGTGACCACAACTCCGAAATGCACCATATCGACACCAAAGTTTTGCGCCATGGGCAGCAGCAAGGGTGCAGATAAAAGCATTGCCGGCAGGGGTTCAATAAAGATGCCGAGCATGAAGAGCACCAAGTTAACAAGAAGCAGAAAGATCCACGGTTCGGTGGCGATAATGCGTACCCACTCGGTCATTTGTACCGCTACCTGTTCGACCGTCAGAAGCCAGGAAAGGCAACCTGTGGCGCCGATAACCAGCATGACCGTGGCGCTGGTCTGCAGGGCCTTCAAGAGAAGCGGTGGAATGTCCTTCCAGCCGATATCGCGGTAGACGTAAATTGAAATTATCAGCCCATAGACAACGGCAATGGCCGCCGCTTCGGTCGGGGTGAAAAGGCCGGACCAGATGCCGCCGACGATGATCACCGGCATGAGAAGGGCGCTTGATGCGGCCCGAAATGCGGTCCAGATCTCTTTCAAGCTCGACATTCGGCCGCCGGCATCACAGCCGGTTTTTCGGCCATACCACATGCACACCGCCATGAGGGCCAGGGCGGAAATAAGGGCTGGTCCGATTCCAGCCATGGACAGCTGGCGCATGCTTACCCCGGCAATGAAGGCGTAAACCAGAAAGGGAATGGATAAAGGCATAAGCAGAGCCAAAGTCCCGGCCACGGCAAGGAGCGCTGCGGCGAAGGCTGCTGCATACCCTTTACGTTTCATCATCGGGATGACCAGCGAACCGATGGCCGCCGTATCGGCGATGGCCGAACCGGAAACACCGCCGAACAGCAGGCAGGATACGCAGGTCACAACACCGAGACCGCCGGGCAAAAAGCCGAGCAGGGTCTGGGTGAAATCAACGATGCGTTTGCCGACCCCGCCTTTCGACAACAGTTCTCCGGTGAAGATAAACAGGGGTACGGCGATGAGGATGAAGGGCTCTACCCCGGAAATAAAGGTTAAAAGAATTGTCTCAACAGGATAGGTCATGCCGGCGACAAGAATAACGCCGAGGGTGGTGGCCAGCAGGGCATACATAAGGGGCACACCGAGACAGGCAATGACGCAGAAAATAAAGAAGAGACTGAGTGCCAGCATGAGTCATTCTCCGTAACGCTCAGGGCGTGATACACCCTGCATGATTTGTCGGAAGTCGTACGACACGAAAATAAAACTCACAAACGCCCCTACCGGCAGTGCCAAATATTGGTAGGCCATCGGCCAGCCGAGGACGGTTAAGTGGTTTCCCCAGTTGGCGTTAACAATGACCATGCCGAACCACATGAGGAGCCCCAGCACGATGAGACAAACGATCTGGATAACGGCATCCGCCCTGAAACGGCCTTTTTCTCCGAGTTTATCAAGAAATTCGGTTATGGTCATATGGGCGCCGCGGCGGGCGGCTGCAGCCCCGCCAAGAAAGGACACCCACACCATAATGAATTCGCAGAGTTCCGTGGTCCAGGCGATATCCTTATTGAACATATGGGTGACGACGTTGGTGAAAACAAGGACCACCATGATCGATCCGCCGATAATAAGGATGGCATTCAAGAGAAAATCGAGAAAGCGTATCGGTGCCGGTCCAGGCAGAGTTGCAATGTCCATTACTCAATCCTTTGCAGCGGCGGCCTTGCGGCCGCCGAGAATTTTAGTACCTTAGAAATTCATTTCTTGTTTTTTAAGAATGAATTTCGTGAAGGTACTTATACCCCTCAAGGGGGTACTAAAAAGAGTCCCCTCTGCTGTGGGAGGGGATCATAGTCTTTGGTTTGCGGGCACCAGCACGCTTTAGCCTTTACTTCATCGGGTTGGCTTTACGGATGGCTTCAGCTTCTTTCATCAGGGTTTCCACTTCGGCTGCACCATATTTTTCTTTGGCTTTATCGTACACTGAAGCGACCGATGCGCGGAATGGGGCAAGGTCAGGCTTTGCCACTTTTGCCCCTTTGGCCGTCATTTCATCCAGTTGTTTGCTTTCCACCGCGACGATTTCAGTGCGATGCCAGGTGGCAACTTCCTTAGCGGCTTTTGCAACGGCCTTCTGATCATCAGGAGACAGTTTTTGCCAGGTTTTTTCCGAGACGGTCAACGGGATGGGGCTATATACGTGTCGTGTCAAAGTGACATTCGGCGCTACCTCGTAAAACTTGTTGGAGTAGATGGTATCAACCGGGTTTTCCTGGCCGCTGACTACCCCTTGCTGGATGGCCAGATAGACTTCGGGAAGCGGCATAATCTGAATACCGAAACCCATCGCCTCAAGGGTCCAGCGCATCATTTCGTTGGGGAAGGTGCGCAGTTTTTTGCCTGCCGCATTTGCCGGGGAGGCCAATGGTTCTTTGGTGGTCATACAGCGGAACCCGGCTTCCCAGGTGGCGAGAAAACGGAAGCCTTTGGCCGGGGCCTTGTCAAACTGGGCTTGTAACCACTTCGATTCATCATAGAGTTTCCAGCCCTGCTCGTAGGATTCGACCAGGTAGGGAAGCATGGTCATGTTCAAGGAATCGACATGCGGGGCATAGGAGCCGGTGCTGGAGACGGTAAAATCGACACCACCCAGGGCCAACTGCTCAATGGCTTTGGGGTCGTTGCCAAGTTGGCCGGCAGGGAACACCTGCACCTTGTAGCGGCCACTGGTATACTCGGCGACCTTGTCACCAAATTTCTGGGCTGCGGCATGGCGCAATCCCTGCTGCTGGTCGGTGTGGCTGAACTTGAGCACTACAGCATCAGCAGCCTCTGCCACTGCGTAAGAAAAGAACATCTGGGCCGCACACACTGCGGCGAAAATTGATCTGCCTTTCATGTCTTCCTCCGTTAAAGTAGTTTTTAACTCCTTACTGTTTGCAAATGATCACAATAAAAAATGAAAATAGATGAATAAACGTAGCAAGTTAACTTGCAGTCTCTGCGCTCGAGCCTTTTTCTGCTTTATTGCTTTTCAATTGGGCGATGGTACTCTTCAGGTGTTCTCGCATACGCTGTTCCGCCTTTTCCGAATCATGATTGCAGATGGCTTCGACTATCATTGTATGTTCCTGGATTGTCACATTGGGCTCTCTGATCAAGCCCCCACTTTTGAGGTTCTGGTAGCCCAGGGTGATAATATTGAGGGTCTGCAGGATGGTCGTTAAGAACTCTTTAGCACCGATCTCGGCAATGAAGGTGTGGAACTGCTTGTCTGCCCGCGCATAGTCCTGGTAATCAAGAATGTCGTTCATCTCCATAAAATTCTTGAATATTCCCCGCAGAACTATGGCCTGTTCAGGGCTGATGCACTTTGCTGCACGCCGCGCGGAAAGACCTTCAAGGAGCTCGCGGATTTCAAAAATGGAGATCATTTCTTCTATGGTGAAGAGGCGGACAAAAAAACCGCGGCGCGGTTTGACCTCGACGAGTTTTTCATGTTCCAGAAACTTCAGAGCACTGATAAGAGGGGTGCGGCTGATACCGAGTTCCTTGGCGAGTTTCTCCTGGGGGATCTTTTCACCCGGCAGAAGTTTGCGGTCCTCAATGAGTTGTTTGACGACCTGGTAGACCTTCTGGTCGAGATTTTCATAGTCGATGCCAAGATTCATCCGAGCTTCCCGTGTGGTTGATGTGAGGAATTCGATATAATGTATTTTGTATACAAAATTCATTATACAAATATTTGTCGGCTGTCAACCGGTTTTTATCAAAGCGTTGCGATAAATGCCAGCCAGAGTATAAAGGTAATCGACGAAAAGAGGGTGCTCGCTGAGATGGCGGCAACGGCAAAATCAGCATCCCCGTGCATCTCGCGGGCCATGACGTAGGTCACGGTGGCGGTTGGTGCGCAGAGGAGAATCATGGCCGGCAGGTAGTCATCGGCTTGTAGGTGAAAGAGGCGAAAGAGCAGGAGTCCGATGGCCGGTAACAGTACCAGTTTTAAAAAGACGGCGCCGAGGGCCGGGCGTTGATAGGTGCGGATAAGTTGCAACGACAGCGATGCACCGATGAGCAGTAAGGCTGTCGGTGGAGCAAGTCCCCCGAGGATATCAAGAAATCTCAGGATGACCTTCGGCATGGGGATAGCCAAGGCAGAGACAGCTATTCCGGCCATGGCTCCGATGATCACCGGGTTACCCAGCAATTTTCCGAAAAGTGCTTTGAACCCGGGCATTTTTTGAGCAGAAGCATCGTGCATTTGCAGAGCTACAACCGACAGCAGGTTTTGCAGGACCATGAGGAACCCACAGATAATTCCGGCCTTGGCAAGACCTGCTTCGCCAAGATAGTAGAGGGCGATGGGCAGGCCGATATAGCCTTGATTGCCATGTCCGGTGCTTTGCACAAAGGCCCCAATGCGTGCCGGGTTCATCCTCAAGATTCTCGCGGTGACATCCGCCGTCAGATAGATTGCCGCTGCGGCCAGCAGGGTAAGGCCGAGCACGACAGCATCGAACTGCTCGTGAAACTTGGTTTTGGCAATGGAATTGAAGATCAATGCCGGGAGGGAGAGATAGTAAACAATGCGGTTAGCCGGCTCAAGAAATTCCGAGGGAATAAAGCCTCGTTTTCGTGCCACCCATCCAAGGATGATGATGGCGAAGATAGGAATAATGGTGACGATTACTTCCATGCCGATGATTGTCAGTTGGTTTTTTGAGCCGATTGCACTATTTTCTTTGTGAGATATGCTTAGACATGAAAGAGTTGTCAAGGGAATATTCCGTTTCTCCATCGGGCATCTGTTGCGTATGACCGGTTTCGGACGGCAAAACAGCAAAAATAAAATCACCTCGAAAAAAAGGAATCATGAGGCAACAAAGCAAAATTCAGGTAACGGTAAGAGGTGTGGCAATAGGTGGACCCAAACCGTTAATATGCCTGCCCTTGATGGCTGAAAGCAGGGAAGCTCTGCACGGACAGGCCGAGGAACTGATGGCGTTGGGTCCGGATTTGCTGGAGTGGCGGGCTGACGCCTACGGTAATGTGACGGCGGTCGAGGATGTCCTTGCGGTTTTAGGCGAGTTGCGGCAGGCCATCGGCAACATTCCTCTGCTTTTTACCTGCCGCATTGATCGGGAAGGCGGCTTAAGGCCAATGCCGCAGGGGCTTCGACTGACCCTGGTCACCGCGGCCATAGCCTCCAGGGATATCGATCTCGTCGATATTGAACTCTGCAACGAAGAGGATTTCATCACCGCTGTCCGAAAGAGCGCCAAAAGGCATAACTGCAAGCTCATCCTTTCCCACCACAATTTTCAGGAAACACCGGAAGAAGCCTTTATAGTCGGCAAGCTCCTGGAAGCTCAGGCGGCCGGGGCAGATATCGCCAAAGTGGCTGTTATGCCGAAAAATTACGCCGATGTCTTGATCCTCCTTGCAGCGTCCAACAGGGCGAGAAATGGAGCGGTGACGATTCCCCTGGTGACCATTTCCATGGGTTTGGAGGGGAGAATCAGCCGTATAGCCGGAGGACTTTTCGGTTCAGATATTACCTTTGCCGGCGGTAGTCGGGCCTCCGCTCCGGGGCAGATGCAAATCGACGAGCTGCGCTCCGGGATGGCCTTGCTTTTTTGACCCTTGACTGTGCTTTTTACCGTTCCTTGGCAATTCTGTGGTGACTAAGGCCTTGATTTTCCAGAAATATTTTCAGCAAATTTTCCGCAACCTCGGCGGGCGATTTGTCGGTGGTGACAATCCGGCAAAACCTGCTGTAGCCATCCTGCCGTTCCTGTAAGAGCCCAATTATTTGGTCCAACGGATTGGTCGTGTCGAGCAGGGGGCGTTTGCTGCCGCTATCGAGCGAAACCCGCCTGAGAGTTTCTTCGGGGGAGGCGACAAGACAAAAGACCCTGCCACTCGTACCCAAGGCCAGGGCATTGGTTGGGTTGAGCATCAATTTTCCGCCGGTGGATATGACCATGCCTTGTCCGGTTCCCAGTTCCCTTGCGATGTCCGCCTCCATGATGCGAAACACTTCCTCACCCCTGGTCTTGAACAGTTCCTGGACGGTCATGCCACAGCGCTGTTCGATCAAGTGATCAGTATCGACGAAATTGTAACCGAGTTGCTTGGCCAGCAATTTTCCAACGGTGGTTTTCCCGGAACCCATGAAACCGGTGAGGATAATGTTAGGTTTGGTCATTTTGTGAAGAAAGTGGAGAGAATAGATGGATTTTCCGGGATGGCCGTATGAGACTTTGCCCAAGTGAGCGCATTATACCAAAATGTTGACTGTTGTCATGGCCTTTGTCTCGGCGATTGCCTTGTAAAGTTGGCAACCCTGTTGGAGGACATGGCAGGCAAGAGAAATAGATTGTATGGTAATGGTCGTTTTTTCCATGATCACGCCGTGAATCTTTCCAACTGATTGGCAAAGGGCTCAATGCATTTGTTGGCCTTTTCGAAAAATGGTGTGGAGAGCAAGTCATTGCAGTTAAGCCGAATTTTTCGCTCCCTGAATAAACCCCAGGTGGCTCCAACCCTTCCGGGGGGATACCAATGAAGTCCGATATCAATATGGCGGAGAATAAGGTGGGGCAAAAGGTCCCGCCTTTAGCCTTTAAAGATCAAAACGGCCGGGAGGTTTGCCTTGAACAATTCAAGGGGAGTTGGCTGCTGCTGGTTTTTCACCGCCACCTCGCCTGACTGCCCTGCCGGGAACACCTGTCACAGTTGTGGCAACATAAATCGCGCATGGCAAGGTTGGGGCTGCAGGTCATGGTAATCACCTTTGAGCGACCGGAGGCTAAAACAAGCCCGCAGTTTTCCTATTATAGTGATAGCGAGGGGCAGCTTTACCGCTATTTCGGCATGTTCCGGGCCGGATTTTGGGATCTGTGGGGCCCGCGCACTCTGCTTGCTTATCTGCAACTTCTGCTGAAAGGCAGAAAAGTTATGCCGTCAAAAGGCGATATTTATCAACGCGGCGGCGACGTAGTGATTGATCCTCATGGCCGAGTACGATTCCACCATATTGGGAGTGGGCCGGCCGATAGACCGGATCTCGAAAAGATTTTCAGGGTGGTTGAGCAAGGCATACAAAAAAGCCACAGCCGCAGGTAATCAAATAGCTCTCCACAAAACTAAGGGTTGGTTAACTGCAGAACACGAGGATATGACTGTGAATGAAGAAGACCTACTGAATTTTGTCGGTAAAAAATCTCAAAAAAATCAGTCAACCGCAAAAATTCAGGATCTTGGCGGTTTTCTGGAATTTTAGTCCGGAAGGCCCAGCACCCGCTTGGCATTGGCTGTGGTATACCCGGCGGTAAGTTCGGCATTTTCACCGCGCAGGGTTGCCAGGGCAGCCAGCACACCAGGGAGGTATTCCGGGAGGTTATCTTCACCCCGGTGGCCGGCAAGGGGGATATCCGGGGCATCGGTTTCTATAACCAGAGCCTCCGGCGGCAGTTCAGCGGCTATTTTTCTGATCCGCCTGGCCCGGTCATAGGTGATAGTCCCGCAAATGGAAATGACGAAGCCAAGATTGATAAACTGTTCGGCTTGTTGCAGACTGCCGTTAAAGGCATGGACGATTCCGCCATTGGGGAATCGCTTCCTTCTCAGGGTCGCTAAAACTTGGTCGTGGGCCTTGCGGACATGAAGGAGGACCGGCAGCCCAGCGGCCGAGGCGATGCTCAGCTGCTGTTCAAACAGCTGTTGCTGCACGTTCCGATCAAGACCCGGCACATGGTAATCAAGGCCGATTTCGCCTATCGCCACAACTTGCCCTTCCTTCGCCAAGGCCGCAAGTTCTTCAAGATAATGGGGGCGATGGTGGGCGAGATACATGGGATGTAATCCAGGGGCGGCGAAGAGCCCTGCATCTCGTCGGCAAAGCGTCATAATTCGCTGCCAGCCATCCCGGTCGACTCCCGGCAGAATCATCTTCAGCACACCCACCAGCCTGGCATTCTTTAGCAGGGTGTCGAAGCGCTCCTCGAAGGATCTTATATCAATGTGGCAATGGGTATCTATGATTTCCATGGCGAAATCTACGGCTATGCCTTCTGTAATTTTTCATCGGAAAAGTCTTTTTATATACTTGCTTGATTTCTCTTTGAGGAAAACACTTGTCTCTATTTAAATGAAATTTCAGTTCATTACCAACAATTAAGAAAATTGTTGTCGGTCTGCAAGAAACAGTATAGGTTTCCTCGGGAAACAGAGGCTGTCCTCTGAAGGCATTCATTTCACAGTATAATATGGGCAGGCAGCCGCCTGCAGCGCAGCTTTTCGCTCGGAGGACGGAGTGACCGGATCGGTGAATTTGCAACATCCTGATGAAAAGTATTCTCTCCTGATCGTTGAGGACAATAACACCAGTCTGTTCTTGATGCGTGAAATTCTGACGACCTTTGGCTATAAAGTTGAAGCGGTGAACGACGGCTATCAGGCTATCGCCCATGCCGAGGCAAATCACCCAGATCTTATCCTGCTCGATGTGATGATGCCGGGTATTGATGGTTTTGAGACATGCAGACAGTTGAAAGCCAACCCGAGCACCGAGACTATTCCGGTCATTTTCCTTACCGCCTTGTCAAATACCGAGGACATTGTCCGAGGGTTTGAGGCCGGCGGAGCAGACTATATCGTCAAGCCCTTTAATAACCCGGAAATTCTCGCCCGTATTAAAACCCAACTGAAAGTTGTAACCCTGACCCGGCAGCTGCGCCACACCCGGGATTTTCAGGAGCAGGAGGTGCTGCGGCGGACGGAGGAACTGCAAGCCGCCAACCGGGAACAGAAGGCATCGCATACCCTTTTACAGAGTGTCCTTGATGCGGTACCTGACCAGCTCTTTGTGATCGACCGTGATTTCAATATCATTTTCAGCAATAATCGAAATTGCAATAGGGTGGGCTTGAGTAACCACCCGGATGCATGTCCAACCTGCTTCAGCCGGTTCCGACACTTGGCCGAGCCGTGTCAAAAATGCACAGTCCGCGAGGTCTTTGACTCCGGTCGAAGTATGGAGCACGAAGCCGTCAGCGACACGGACGGCAGGGTTTGGGAAATGAGGGCCTTTCCCATTTTCGATGAAACCGGTGCCCTGGTGTCGGCCGTTGAGTATATTCGCGAACTTACTTTGATTAAGCAAGTTGAGCGGGAAAATGAGCGGCGGCGTCGGTTTCTTGAATTGGTATTGTTTGAGGTCCCGGATGCTATTGTCACCCTCGACGACAAACATCAGGTCATTGACTGGAATCCGGGGGCGGTGCGGATGTTTGGGTATCAACCGGAAGAGGCCAAGGGGCGGCATCTGGATGGCTTAGTAGCCCAGGGAACGAGTCTTCAGGAAGCGGGGGAACAGACTCGGAAGATTTTGAACGGCCATGCGCTGGCGCCGTTCGAGACGGTACGTCAGCGACGCGATGGTTCACCGATTCACGTGATCGCCGCCGGATCTCCAATAATTTTGGACGGGGTCTTAAGCGGTGCGGTGGCGGTTTATACCGACATCTCGGCGCTCAAGTTCACTGCCGAAAAACTCCGTAGATCACATGAACTGTTCCTTACCGTGCTGGAGTCGATAGATGCTCTCATTTATGTTGTGGATCAGGATTCCTATGAAATTCTCTTTATGAACAGGCAGATGCAGAAAATGTTCGATGGAGACCTCTCGGGTGGAATCTGCTGGCGCGATTTTCACCGGCAAAGCGGCCCGTGTCCCTCCTGTTTAATTCCCAGGTTTGTCGATGACAGTGACAATCCCGGTGCAGACTGCGTATGGGAAGATTTTAATGCCGATACCGGTCGGTGGTATCGCAATCACCAACGAATTATCAGGTGGGTAGATCAACGCCTGGTTCGGTTGCAGATGGCCACAGACATCACCGACCAGAAACGTATCGAACAGGAACGGAAGGAATATGAACGGCGCATCCAGCAGCTTCAGAAGATGGAAGCCATCGGTACCTTGGCAGGCGGGATAGCACATGATTTTAACAATATCCTGTCGGCGGTCTTCGGCTATACCGAGCTTGCGATTCTTCAGGCGGGGGGCATCACCGTTCTGCAACGTAATCTCCGTGGCATTCTTGAGGCGGCCAAGCGGGCCAAAGAGTTGGTGCAGCAGATTCTCTTGTTCAGTCGGCAAGGTGAGCAGGAACTCAAACCGCTGCAGTTGAGGCCGCTTATCAAGGAAGCCCTGAAAATGCTTCGCTCCTCATTGCCGACCACGATTCGCATTGAGACCTGGATAGACGGCAGCTTTGAAAATGTCCTGGCCAACCCGACGCAGATCCATCAGATCCTCATGAACCTTTGCGCCAATGCGGCGCAGGCCATGGAAGATGATGGCGGGCTGTTAACTGTTTCTCTTTCCCAGGTTGATCTGAACGAGGAGACAGTACGCCACCATCCCGGCCGGAGATCCGGAACCTATCTTCAATTGCGAGTTCAGGATACCGGTCGAGGAATTCCTGCCGATTTGCTTGATAAAATTTACAACCCCTATTTCACCACCAAAGCCAAGGGCCAGGGAACAGGTCTTGGTCTTTCGGTGGTACATGGAATTGTGCAAAGTTACTCGGGGATAATCGAGGCCGGGAGTGAGCTGGGCCGCGGCACCGTTTTTGATATCTTCTTGCCGGCCATTCACCTGGAAGAGGTCAGCGAAGAAATGTCGACACCCCAATTGCCCACGGGTGATGAGCATATTCTGCTGGTGGATGACGAAGTCATAATTACCGAGGTACTCGGCAACATGCTGCATTTGCTTGGTTATCGGGTCACGGCAACCCAAAGTAGCTGCAACGCGCTCAAGCTGTTTCAGGGCAGTCCGACAGCCTTTGATTTGCTTATCACCGATATGACCATGCCCGAGTTGACCGGCGATCGTTTGACTGCCGAAATCCGCAAAATCCGCGCAGATATCCCGGTGATAATCTGCACCGGCTACAATCGACGGCTAAGCGACAATAAACCTGAGACCCTGGCGGTTCAAGCTATTTTGATGAAACCGGTAGAGCATCTCGACCTGGCCCGGACCGTTCGAGATGTTCTTGACGGTAAGGTTGTAAACACCGCCTAAGCCGAGGTGTAACTGAGAGGACAGGCATGACACAATGTTTTATCGAAGGAAATGAAGCGATAGCAAGAGGGGCTATGGCGGCCGGATGCCGGTTCTTTGCCGGATATCCTATCACCCCCGCCACCTCCATATATCAACAGATGCTGCAACTTCTTCCGCCGGCAGGAGGAGTGTGCATGCAGGGCGAAGATGAGATAGCCTCCATCGGTTTTTGCCTGGGTGCCTCCATGGCCGGTATGAAGGCCATGACCGCCACTTCAGGACCGGGGATAAGCCTCTACAGTGAGCAGATTTCCTTTGCCATCGGCGGCGAAATTCCTTTGGTGATCGTCGATGTCCAGCGGCTTGGGCCTTCTACCGGGTCGGCCACCAAAGGGGCCGATGGCGATATTCAATTCTTACGCTGGGGCAACAGCGGCGGCATGCCGGTCATTGTCCTCGCCCCTGTTGATGCGCGGGATTGCTTCCTGCTGACCATACAGGCCTTTAATCTTGCCGAACGTTACCGCTGCCCGGTATTCATTGCCTCGAACAAGGAAATCGGCATGACCCGCGAGAGTATCAATCTGGATGCCTTGGCGGATCCGGGACTGGAAGTTCGAAAACCCTGCCCGGCGGATCATTCGGGACGTCCTTTTGCCCCTCTGCCCGGTGAAAATGTTCCGCCCTTTTTGCCAATAGGCGGGAAAAGGCATTCCCGGCAGACCTCCTCAACGCACGGTGAGGATGGGTATATTACCACCGATCCGGTGGTCATCGAGGCAGGGATTCTGCGGATGCAAGAGAAACTGCTTGGTGCAATCGGCGACTTTACCTTTTATGAATATGACGGGGATGCGGCGGATGACATCCTGCTGGTGGTTTACGGGGTGACTGCCAGAGCGGCAAAAGCGGCGGTGCGGGAGCTTCGGGCGACGGGCAGTAAGATAGCCTTGCTTATTTTAAAAACCCTCTATCCGGTGCCGGAGGAGTGTCTTCGGCAACACCTTCACGGCAAAACCAAGATAGTCGTGGTCGAGATGAATCTCGGGCAGTATGTGCGTGAGATCGAGCGAATGGCCGGCAACATCCCGGTGCGCTTTTACGGCCGGATGAATGGGGAACTGATAAGCCCGAAAGAAATTGTTGCGAAGGTGCAATCATGACCACTTTATTGAACCGGCAACGACCACCGGTGTTCTGCCCGGGCTGTGGTCATGAAGCGGTGGTTCGCGGTCTCGACCAGGCCCTGCAGGAGCTGCATCTCCCCGGCAACCGGGTGGCAATCGTCAGTGATATCGGCTGCTCCGGGCTTTTTGACACCTTTTTCAATACCCACGCCCTTCATGGCCTGCACGGCCGCGCCCTGACCTATGCCACCGGCATTAAAATGGCCAGGCCGGACTTGAAGGTGATTGTCGTTATGGGCGATGGCGGATTAGGAATAGGCGGCGCCCATGTTCTCAGCAGTTGTCGGCGAAATCTCGATATCACCCTGTTGGTCCTCAATAATTTCAACTACGGCATGACCGGCGGTCAGTGCTCGGCCACCACCCCGATGGCGGGGCAGACCTCCTCGGGTTTTCTTAATGAACTGGAGGCACCGCTCGATATCTGTCGGGTTGCCGTTGCTGCCGGTGCTCCCTATGTTGACCGGACCATGGCCGTCGGCCGCGAATTGGTCGCTTCTCTCGTGCAGGCTCTTCGGTATCCTGGTTTTTCCTTGATGGATATTTGGGGGCTTTGTCCGGGACGCTATACTAAAAGGAACCGGATGACTCCGGCGCAAATGGCAGAGGATATCAAGGCAAGTTCAGCAATGAGTGGACCGGTTGCTGGCAACGAACGAGAGGAGTATGCGGCTCATTATCACCGGTTGGCAGGCAGTGCACCGGCCGCATCTAAACCTTTAAGCGTCACCGCAATCTGTGATGCCCCTCTGCATAAGCGTTGTGACGTGCTGGTCCTTGGGTCGGCAGGGCAATATATCAATACCGTTGGGGAAGTCCTTTGCCTGGCGGGGATGAGTGGCGGGCTGCATGTCAGTCAAAAAAACGATTATCCGATCACCGTGCTGCGCGGCCATTCGATTGCCGAGGTGGTTCTCGACCGCCAACCTATTGAGTATACCGGGATCGGCACTCCAGATGTAGTGTTGTGCGTCGCAGCCGAAGGCCTAGCCAGGAGGAAAAAGGTATTCAGTACACTTTCGGAGGAAGCGGTTGTCGTTAAAGACAGCAAAATCGATCTGCCGGACTCTCGGGCAAAAATCATAAACTTAGATTTTGCTGACTTAAAGATACGCTCGTCGGAGCAGGCCCTCGCATCACTTGCCGTGCTGGCGCGGGAAGGAATCCTGATCACCTATGAAATGCTTGCCGCCGGGTTAGGCCACCGCTATAAAGGCAAGATGCTCGACGAGGCGCTGGCTGTGGCGGAAAGAATTTGTTGTCGGTAAATTACCCCTTGGCCCAGAGATCGGCAACGGTGTAAGGAGATCCGGGACTTGCGAAAAATGAACCGTCGACATACCGATAGCCGGCTTCAAGTGAGTTAATGGTCAGTATATCGCTGGGGTCGAGGGACAGGTCGGCTGCCGCAAAGTTTTCCCGCAGGCGACCGGGATTGACCGATTTAGGGATGACCACCGTTCCTCTTGCCAGGGCCCAGGCCAAAAGAATCTGGCCGGGGGTTAAATTCTCTTTGGCGGCTATCGCAAGAATGGTCGGATGGCCGAGCAGGGAAGGCTCATCGGCTTTTTTCATACCTGCCGGTCGATCCCCTGAGCCGAGAGGTGAATAGGCGGTGAGAAGCGTCCCGTTGGCTTTGCAATATTCCAACATCTCCACCTGTTGCAGATAGGGGTGCAACTCAATTTGATTCATCAAAGGCTGAGTACTTGCCTGCCCTTTCAGCTCCTGGAGACGGCCAAGATTGAAATTACATACCCCGATGAAGCGGCATAAACCTTTTTCCACCATGGCCTCCATGGCCTGCCAGGTTTCGCCGATGGGGATGGTTGCAGGAGCAATAAACTCCTCAGGGTGCCTCGGAAACATTACATTCGGCTGAAAATGCACCGGCCAGTGGATGAGAAAGAGATCGAGATAGTCGAGTTGCAGTTCCCGCAGGGTTTTTTCCAGCGCCGGTCGAACATGCTTTTTGGCATGGGCGTTGTTCCACAGCTTTGAGGTTATCCACAGTTCCTCCCTTTTCACCTGCCCTGATTGCAGGGCGGCGTCCAGAGCCGTACCAACCTCCTGTTCATTCATATAGATCGGGGCGCAGTCGATATGCCGATAGCCGATCTTTAAGGCGCTGGTGACAGCGGCAGAGACCTCCCCCTTATTCGATTTCCAGGTTCCGAGGCCGAGGGCGGGTATGGTTTGTCCTTCTGCTACCGATAAGTATTTCATGATTCCTCCGGTCTTTAGTCTTAACAAAGGTATAAATAGCTGCCAAACCTACTCCTTAAGAGGGGTAGATCTTCGGATGATAACAGGCCACCCGGCAGCCGTCAATTTCTTGTGTATCCGGCGCCTTGTCGCGACAGATATCAGTCATCGAAGGGCAGCGTGGATGGAAGGTGCAGCCGGATGGCGGGGCGATGGGCGAGGGCAGTTCGCCGCCGAGGACGATGCGTTCTTTGACTCTGAACGGATCGGCAACCGGGGTAGCCGACAGGAGAGCCCTGGTATAAGGGTGGTGCGGTTTGGCAAAGAGGGTGTCGCGACTGCCGGATTCAACCGGTTTTCCGAGGTACATGACCATGACCTCGTCGGCGATGTGTTTGACCACCGACAGATCGTGGCTGATAAACAGGTAGGCCAGGTCAAACTGCTCTTGCAGGAGGGCGATGAGGTTTAGGATCTGCGCCTGAATGGAGATGTCGAGGGCCGAGACCGGCTCGTCGAGGACGACGATACTCGGGTTGAGCATTAGGGCCCTGGCGACGGCAATGCGCTGCCGCTGGCCGCCGGAAAACATATGCGGATAGCGATCGTAATGTTCCGGCCTGAGACCGACCAGATTGATAATGTTCAGCGCCGCCTCCCGCCGCTCCTTTTTGCCCATGGGGGTATTGACCAGGAGGGGTTCTTCCAGGGCGTGGCCGATTTTTTGTCGCGGATTGAGGGAGCCATAGGGGTCTTGAAAGACGATCTGCACGGTTTTATGCAGATCCATCAGCGTCCGCTTGTCGGCGGAGGTGATGTCGATGCCGCCGATATTGAGCATACCCGATGTCGGCTTTTCGATCATTGTCACCAGTCGCGCCAGGGTCGATTTACCGCAGCCGGATTCGCCGACCACAGCCAGGGTCCGGCCTTTGGCCAGGGTAAAGGTCGCCCCATCGAGGGCTTTGAGGATCGCCGGGCTGCGAAAGGTGCCGCGATCGACGTGGTAATGGCGGGTGAGGTCGTTGGCTGTTAGAACTATGTCGCCTTTCATGCACGCACCTCCTCGGGGTAGTTGGTCGGAACCCCTTCGAGGAGGGGATAATGGCACAGGGCATAGCCGAAGTCGGCTGCTGCGGCAACAGGCGGTTTTTCCCGGCAAAGATCGGTGGCATAGTGGCAGCGCGGCGAAAACAGGCAACCCCGGGGTTTATCGAACTGACCGGGGACGATACCGGCGATGGACGGGAGAATCCGCGAATTGGAGCGCTCCGGCAGTGAGTTCAAGAGTGCCTGGGTGTAGGGATGGTGCGGACGGGCAAAGAGTCCCTTGACCGACTGCTGTTCCACCTGTTGTCCGGCATATTGGACAAACACCCGCTCGGCTGTCTCGGCGACTACCCCCATATCATGGGTGATGAGGACCAGCGACATGCCTTTTTCCTTTTGCAATTTCAAGAGCAGATCGAGGATCTGTGCCTGGATGGTAACGTCGAGGGCGGTGGTCGGTTCATCGGCGATGAGCAATCGCGGGTTGCAGGAGATGGCTATGGCGATCATAACCCGTTGATTCATGCCGCCGGACAGTTGATGGGGAAAGGCCGACAAACGCTTTTCCGGTTCGGGGATACCGACCAGTTCGAGGAGTTCGATGGCCCGCCGTTTCTGCTCGGCGCGATTCATGCCGAGGTGAATTTTCAGGGTTTCGGTCAATTGAAAACCAACGGTGAAACAGGGGTTGAGACTGGTCATCGGTTCCTGGAAGATCATAGCCATTTGGCAGCCGATGATCTTCCTGAGCTCTGGTTTGGTGATGGTGGTGAGGTCCTGACCGTCAAAGCGCAGGACATCGGCTGTAACCGTTGCGGTCCAAGGCAAAAGACCCATGAGGGCCAACATGGCAACAGACTTGCCGGAACCGGATTCGCCGACGATGGAGACGATTTCACCCGGTTCAATCTGCAGGGAGACCCGGTCAACGGCGGTAAAAAGACCGCCGGCCGTTTGAAAGGCGACACTGAGGTTATCAATTTCGAGTAATGGCATGGTACAGTTTATGAACGTTTGAGTTTCGGGTCGAGGGCGTCACGCAACCCGTCACCCATCATATTGATAGCCAGAACGGTGGTGAGAATGGCCACTCCCGGAAAGGTCACAACCCACCAGGCGCGAAGAATGAATTCCCTCGCCTCGGCCAGCATTGTTCCCCATTCCGGTGTCGGCGGCTGGGCGCCCATGCCTAAAAAGCCGAGGGCTGCGGCATCGAGGATAGCGGTCGAGAAACTGAGCGCCGCCTGGACGATGAGCGGTGCCATACAGTTGGGGAGAATGGTGACAAACATCAGGCGCAGGGAGCGTATGCCGATAACCCGGGCAGCGGTGACATAGTCCTTGGTCATTTCGGTCATGACTGCGGCTCGGGTTAGGCGGACATAGTGCGGTTGCTGGACGATGGCGATGGCGATCATGGCATTGATCAGGCTTGGCCCAAGAACGGCTACGAGAACCAGGGCCAGTAGCAGACTGGGAAAGGCCAGGACGATGTCCATGATACGCATGATAAAGGTGTCGACCCGACCGCGGAAAAATCCGGCTAGTAGGCCGAAAATAATGCCGGCAACAAGGGAAAGCGACACCACGATGCAGCCGATAAAAAGTGAATATTGCGCGCCATGAATAAGCCGCGATAGCATATCCCGACCGATCGCATCGGTACCCAGGGGGAATTTTATACTGCCGCCGTCCTGCCAGAACGGCGGTTGCAGGAGGGCATCCCGATACTGATGGTTGGGGGCATGGGGGGCGATAAAATCGGCAAGGACGGCAATCAGGACAACAGCGATGAAAAAAAACAGGCCGACAACCGCGCCGCGGTTTTCACTGAAGTAGGACCAGAACTCGATAAGAACCGCGCGAAGGCCGGTTGGACGACTATCAACAACTTCCTGGATGGTGATTTCGGTCATAATTGATTTACCTAATCCGTATGGCGAATTTGCGGGTTGATCAGACCGTAAAGCAGATCAACCACCAGATTGACGATCATTACAATTGCGGCGATAAGCAGGAGGCCGCCCTGCACCGCCGGATAATCCCTGCGAAAAATCGAGTCGACCATCCACTTGCCGATGCCCGGCCAGGAAAAAATTGTCTCGGTAAGGATCGCCCCGGCAAAGAGCACTCCGACCTGCAGGCCGATAACGGTGATGACCGGGATCATGGCATTGCGCAGGGCATGCAGGCCTATAACCCGCATAGGTCCAAGACCTTTAGCTCTGGCGGTGCGGACATAATCTTCGCTCAGCACCTCAAGCATGGCGGAGCGGGTCTGCCTGGCAATAACCGCAAGGGGTATGGTGCCGAGGACGATTGCCGGGAGGATGAGATGCGACATGGCCGAGGTAAAGGCTCCCTCCTGTCCGGAAAGCAGGCTGTCGATGAGCATAAAGCCGGTCACCGGTTCGAAAAAATAAAGCATTGATACCCTTCCGGATACCGGCGTCCAGCCGAGAATCCCGGAAAAGAAGATAATAAGCAGGAGCCCCCACCAAAAAATCGGCATCGAGTAACCGGTTAAGGCGCCGGTCATGACCGTATGATCGAAAACTGAGCCTCGGCGTGTGGCGGCGATCATCCCGGCTGGAAGGCCAAAGAATACGGCAATGATCATGGCGCAGATGGAGAGTTCGACCGTTGCCGGGAACAAAGTGGCAAATTCCTTTAATACCGGCTGCTTCGTGATAATCGATGTGCCGAAATTGCCCCCGGCCAGCTGTTTGAGATACAGCCCATATTGGATAATGATTGGTTTATCAAAGCCCATCTCGGCCATGAGTTCGGCATGGCGCTTCGGATCCATACCGCGTTCCCCGGCCATGAGCATGACCGGATCGCCGGGGAGGGTGCGAATGAAAACAAAGGCCACCAGGGTAACTCCAAAAAAGGTCGGTAAAATGACGACCAATTTTTTTAAGAAATAGACAAGCATGAGAGAATCTCAGGAAAAAGTGTCGACATGTAAAAAAGGCCGGGCAAAAATTTCTGCCCGGCCTCTGTGTTTGACGCTTACTTCAGGTCAACACCATAGAAGATGTTGCCGCCGAAGGGGTCGATCCGGAAATCGACAACTTCTTTGCGGACCGGTTGGAATACCACGGAATGGGCGATGGTTGCCCATGGAGCCTGCTCCTTGAAGACAACCTGGGCCTGGCCGTAAAGCTTAGTGCGCTCTGCCGGGTCGGAGGTAATCTTGGCCTTTTGAATCAGATCGTCAAAGGGTTTGTGGCACCACTGGGCGCGGTTGGCATTACCGACGGCATCGCAACCGAGGAGGACAGCGAGGAAATTGTCCGGGTCACCATTGTCACCGGTCCAGCCGAGGAGGACGGCGCCATCCCGATCTTTTTCCTTGGAACGTTTCAGATATTCCGCCCATTCATAGGAGACTATCTCTACAGTGACACCAACTTGGGCGAAATCGGCCTGAATCATCTCGGCCATGCGACGGGCATTCGGGTTATAGGGTCGTTGCACCGGCATTGCCCAGACTTTCATCTTCAGATCTTTGACACCGGCGTCATCCAGGGCTTTTTTGGCGGCCTTCGGATCATAAGGGTCATCGACAACGGCATCGTTATAAGACCAGATAGTCGGGGGAATCGGATTTTTGGCTAGTTTGCCGGATCCTTGGTAAACCGCATCAAGGATGGCCTGCTTGTTGATGGCCATGTTCAGAGCCTTACGAACCTTGACGTTGTCAAAGGGGGGCATAGAGGTGTTGTAGGCAAAGTATCCGACATTCAACCCTTCTTTTTGCAGGAGGTTGACGGCCGGATCCTTTTTCATGGCTTCAAGGTCGGCGGGATTGGGGTTAAAGGTCACATGGCATTCTCCGGCTTTCAGTTTCTGATAGCGAACCGAGGGATCCGGGGTAATGGCGAAAACGAGGTTGTCGATAGGAGCTTTTCCACGCCAATAGGCGGGATGGGCGGTATAGCGGATAGAGGCATCTTTCTGGTAAGCGACAAACTGGAAAGGACCGGTGCCGATCGGTTCGAAATCTACCTTGTCCGGGGTTCCGGCCTTCAGCATTTTGTCGGCGTATTCAGCTGAAAAGATCGAGGCGAAGTCCATGGCCAGGTTGGCAATAAGCGGAGCTTCCTGCCGTTTGAGGACGAACTTGACGGTATTGTCATCAACCTTGACGATTTCTTTGATGAGATCCGGCATTGACATGCTATTGAAATATTCATATTTGCCGCCGCCGACTTTATGATACGGATGCTCTTTGTCAAACTGCCGCATAAAGGTGAAGATGACGTCATCGGCGTTGAAATCACGGGTCGGTTTGAAATTGGCGGTGGTATGGAATTTCACACCTTTGCGAAGATGGAAGGTGTATTCCAGTCCGTCCGGTGAAATGACCCATTTCTCAGCAAGACCGGGCTCAATCTCAGTCGTTCCTCTTTTGAAAGCCGAGAGCTTGTCAAAAATTTGTCGGGAAGAGGCGTCAAAGGTGGTTCCGGCGGTATAAAAGGCCGGATTGAAACCCTCCGGGCTGCCTTCCGAGCAGAACACCAGGGTTTTCGGCGCTGCCCCGGCGCTCATCGAGGCCAGCAACAGGGTTGCACCACAGAATGCAGCAATCAGATGCTTCGTTTTTCTCATCGCGTTGATCTCCTGTAATAATAATCAATGCAGGTCTTTTTGTAGACCCGCGCCTATGCACTCAGTCGACGTAAAAAGATGGCGTCAGGATGCGAAAAATATACCGCGCTTGATGACGACCGTTCCCATACTAGAACTTTAGAGAAAAATAGTAAAACAGTTTTAGCATGGTTTTGGTGAAAGATTTCTTGAAAAGAACCACTCACCTTTTCCAGACGGAATAAGGGTCTTGCACTAAGTTGGCATTGTAATATCTGCTGTCGCCGGTGACTTCCCGACCGATCCACGCAGGTTTCACGAACTCCTGGTCGACAAATTCAAGTTCAATTTCAGCCATTATTAAACCATCATTTGCCCCTTTAAATACATCAACTTCCCAGATGAAGCCGGCAAAAGGAATGCAATAACGGGTTTTCTCAATCAACGGTTTATGGCACAAAAGGTCGAGAATTTCCCGGGCATCAGCTACGGGAATATCATATTCATACTCGAGCCTTGCCCCGTGCTCGCTTGGACCTTTAATTGTCAGAATTCCCCGGTCGCCGATTATTCGTACCCGCACTGTCCGACCCTTTTCCGAGTTCAGATAGCCCTGGCAATAATCCTTGCCGACAACAAGTCCTTGCCAGCTATTGTCGGTAATTAAAAACTTTTTTTCAATCTCTGTTCCCATAAAATGCTCCTCCGGGAGGTGATGTGGGATGTTTGTTGGCCAGCTCAATGGCGGAAAAATTCAAGGTGGCGTGAATGGTCAGCAGGGGAAAAAGCAGGGCGACAGCAAAAATGTTGAGTAAAGGGATCATGCTGATAAGTGCCGGCAAAAAGCCGATGCGCAAAGCCTTGCCGTTGTGGGTTCGCAACCAGCTGAGCTTTTTTGCAAGCGACCAGCGGCGGCGGGAGGCGGGGTAATCGATGAACATCAGGGTTGAATAAAAGGTATAAAGAAGAACCACTGCTACCTGGCCAAAGCCTGGTATAAAATTCACCAAAAGAGCGGCGACCGTCACTCCGATTCCGAAAAAGGCGATCTTCAGACCCTCAAGGATGTCTCGCAGAATTCCGGTCAAGGAAAATCCGGCATCGGCAGGGAAATTCTCACCGGCGTGCAGTTTCTCGGCGGCGGCGCTGAGAAATGCATAACCCGGTGTGGTCAGCGTATAGGCGATAAGAAAGGCCAGATAAAAAGCGACTATTCTTGAGACAATGAGAAACAGCCATCGCCCAAACTGCCAGCCGGTATGTTTGATCCATCCCCACAGAGTATCGGCAGCCGGGGCAGCGGTCATATAGCTGCCGGTCAGATTATCGATGTACCCGACGGTTACCAGATACCCCAGCCAGGTGAGGAGAATGGTGATCAGAAAAAGCGCAAGGCTCCAGCCAAAAAGCTGTTTCCGACTGATCATTAACCGTAGGGAGCGGTACAGAGGAATCCAGTCGGGGTTTGGCGTAGACGTTACATTCGGTTGCTTTTCCATTGTATTTGCTGGTATAACAAGTGCGTTGGGTGATGATGCGCCGCACCCTTCAGTCCTTGGGGAAATGGCAAGAGTACAAATTTTCAAGCCAAGGGTCTTTCAAGCCAAGGGTCAGGCGCTCGGCAACTTCGTGCCAGGACTCAGCAAAGTATAGACCGTTTTCGCGGAGTGTAAAGGCCTCTGATGGTTTACTCCCAGGGCAATTGGTAATTTTATGAATAGTACGAGCAAAAAGCCGCGTCGGCCGGTGTATCTTTGTCAACAGTGCGGCCATCAGAGCGGCAAATGGCTGGGGCGTTGTCCCGGTTGTGGGGAATGGGAGAGCCTGGTTGAGGAAATTATCGATACCCGGCAGCCTCTCCCCGGCTCCTATGCCCAACCGGTAGCGCTGGCCATGGCCCCGGATGGCGATGAAGAAAGAATCGGCACCGGCATGGAGGAGTTGGACCGGGTTCTCGGCGGCGGTATAGTTCCCGGTTCAGTGGTTCTTATCGGCGGTGAACCGGGGATTGGCAAGTCGACCCTGCTGCTCCATCTTTTAGCCGCCATTGCCTCGCAAAACAGGAAAGTACTCTACGTTTCCGGTGAAGAGTCGGCAAGGCAAATTAAGATGCGCGCCCGGCGTCTGGACGCCATCCGAGCCGAAGAGTATCTCGCCACCGAAAACGATGTGGCGCGAATCATCGCCATGACCTGTGCCATGCGCCCCAGTCTCCTGGCCGTTGACTCAATTCAGACACTGGTTTGCGGCGAACTCGCCTCTTCCCCCGGATCGGTCAGTCAGGTCCGCGAATCGGCCTACCGCCTGCTCGGTATGGCCAAGAAGGAGAATATCCCGGTTATCCTTGTCGGCCACGTCACCAAAGACGGAGCCATTGCCGGCCCGAAGGTGCTCGAACACATGGTCGACACCGTCCTGTATTTCGAAGGCGATCGCAGCCATGCCTTTCGCATTCTGCGCACTGTCAAGAATCGCTTCGGCTCGACCAACGAGATCGGTGTCTTTGAGATGAAGGAAGAAGGCTTGGTCCAGGTCAGCAATCCTTCGGAGATCTTTCTTGCGGAACGGCCATTGAATGAACCCGGCTCGGTAGTGTTGCCAAGCGTTGAAGGAACCCGGCCGATTCTCGTCGAGGTGCAGGCACTGGTCAGTCCGACCAATCTGGGGACGGCTCGGCGCACGGCCATCGGCGCCGACCAACAGCGACTTTCCCTGCTCTGCGCCGTGCTTGAGAAAAAGGGTGGTCTCGATCTTTACGGCCACGACATTTTCTTAAACATCGCCGGAGGGATGCGGATCGATGAGCCGGCTCTTGATCTGGGGGTAATAAGCGCCCTCGCCTCAAGCCTTCTCGAAAAACCGATTTCGCCCAGCACCGTCGTTTGTGGAGAGGTTGGTTTAGCAGGCGAGGTCCGGGCCATAGGTCACGTTGATGTGCGGATTCGCGAGGCGCAGCGTCTTGGCTTTACCCGTTTTGTGCTTCCGGCCGGCAACAAGGAGCGTTTGACCTGGAAGCCGGATATTGAACTTGTCGGGGTTGCCAATCTGCACGAGGTGTTGCAAGGGATATTTAGGAGCAGTTAGTTTTCTCGGAAAAGTATTTTGCATGTTTTTACCCCTCAGGGGCAGTATAAAGAGTGTCGTCTCGGATTGCTTAAAAACAATTTTAAGGAGGTTTAACCATGTCGCACGCCCCGCATGAGCACCATCAGGAAGATAATTCCGTCAACGTCAAGATTGCCTGGTTTTTTGTTGCTGTTCTTGCCGCCATTACCTTTATTGGCTTGATCAGCTGATTGTCTTCGGGACAGCATAGCGTCCGGAGATGATAATCCATGCACTTGGAATAAAAAAGAAATCAGTCAGTGTTTGAGCGGGAAAGAGATGAGTAACGGACTGGAAAGGGAAGTCGTGATATTGATGACCGACATGGTTCAGTATTCACGAAAATCTCTGGGAATGGAGCCGGAGGAGATCAGAGATTTCCTTATTGACTATCATGGCCGAATTAACGATTTTCTTTATCGGGAAGAGAACTTCCCCTTGGAGATTGAACCTTCGGCGGGCGACGGCTGCCTGGTGATTTTTGATAAGCGCCCCGGGGAAGATCGTTCCGGGGTCTGCACCAGGGCTCTGCAGGCAACCCTACGAATGGCCGAAGCCACTGCCCGAGGAGAACTGGCGCCAACCCGTATGGGGATTCTCCTCGGGCGCATCATCGAGGCGAAGCTTGGCACCCGAATGGCTAAATTCGGCGCAAGCTTTGCCGTTGCCAATCGCCTTGAGGAGTTGTGCGGCCATTTTGGCACGCATCTTCTGATGGATCGCGAGGTAGCGAAAAACCAACAAGGGTTTGACCGCTATCTGGTGAATATCGCCAAAGTGAGCCTTACCAGTGTCGAGCATCCGATGAATATCTTCACACTCTACAAGCCGGGCATCCACAATTGCCCGAAAGATATTGATGAGACACGACTGCTGGAATTTATCTGCACGAAAAACCAGGCGATGGAATATTTCGTCGGAAATCAGCTGCTCAGGCTGGTACCGGATTTTCCCCGAGTGCGGGAAGAATTACTGCGGGCGCAAAATCTGTTCCGAGCAATAACCGCCAAGGAGGACCTCGGAATTGCCAGAATTCTTGAATATATCCGCGAGACGCCGTTACCGGCCAAGGATTTCATCATAACCGGCATGAAATTGTTGGAGAAAAAAAGGGATTCTCTGGGCGAGCGGTTATTCCATTTTTCGAAACAACTGTTGCAGGCCATGAATCCGGAGTTCTATCACGCCCTGGTGGTCGACACCGAATGGGAGAAATTCTTCAAACTGGAATGGCGAAAAAAGGGTGAGACCATAATACAGATAGACAGCGCGCCCGATGGTATATATTACCTGGACAGCGGCACAGCAAAAACCGTGAATGGCAAAGGTGAACTCCTGTCGATCATCGAGTCAGGCACGATATTTGGTGAGATGGCCTATTTCGGCGGGGAACAGAGACGTACCGCAACGGTACTTGCCAAGACTGATGTCGTGCTGCGAAAGATTTCCACTGGAGATTTTCACAAACTTCCGGTGATCATTCAAATTGTCGAGCGCATAGCCATGGCACGGCGACGGGAGATTGCCGGTAAGCCGGGGCGACCGGAAGATCGGGCCGCAGCCTTGAAAGTCGTTGCCGACTGAGAAGGCTGCGGCTAGGCCCCTACCCTTATTTGGTCACGAGCACCACGTAGGTAGAGTAGTCACCGAAGCGGACCCGGAGAAGTATCTTGCCGGGTTTCCCTCCTTGCCCCAGGGCCTTTTTCAGATCATCAAGAGTCTGTACCTTTACCTTATCAATTTCCTCCACCAGATAACCAGGTTTTAAACCGGCAAAGTCCGCTGGCGTGCCTTGCTGTACATCACTGATGATAAGCCCGCTTTTGCTCTTGTACTCAAATTTTTCCGCCAGTTCCGGTGTTAACTCCTGCAGGGTAAGGCCATATTGATCCAGGGTTTCTTTTTCTTTTACCGCCTTGCCGGTGGCAGCCTTGCTGAAACTGGACGGTTGTTCACCGATGGTGATCTGAACCTTCTTTTCCCGGCCGTCGCGGATGATATCGAGGGTCGCTTTACTGCCCGCAGGCAAAAGGGCAACGCGGTTTCGCAGATCGGATGCGTCTGTTAACGGAGTGTCGTTTAAGCGCAGAATGATGTCATCACGCTGCAGTCCGGCACCGCTTGCCGGGGAGTCCTTCGTCACCTCGCTGACCAGAATGCCTTCTGCTTTCTTCAGGCCAAAGGACTCGGCCAGATCCTTATCGACATTTTGGATGACTACGCCGAGCCAGCCTCTGGTAACCTTGCCTTTTGTCTGCAGCTGATCCTCAATTGATTTGGCCATGTTGATGGGGATGGCAAAACCAATGCCCATGTATCCGCCGGTCCTTGAAAAAAGGGCGGTGTTGATACCGACCGCTTCGCCACGGCCGTTGATCAGCGGTCCGCCGCTGTTGCCGGGGTTTATGGCGGCATCGGTCTGGATGAAGTTTTCATATTCACTGATGCCGACACTGGAGCGCCCGGTTGCACTGACTACCCCGACGGTTACTGTCTGGCTGAGACCGAAGGGATTACCGATGGCAATAACCCACTCGCCAACCTCCATAGCATTTGAGTCACCAAGAGGCAAGACGGGAAGATTGGCCGGATCGTCAATTTTCAGCAGGGCGACATCTGTCTGGGGGTCTGTTCCGACAACTTTAGCAACAAATTCACGATTATCGGAAAGAATGACCTTGATGATATCGGCGTCTTCTACGACATGATTGTTGGTGAGGATAAAGCCCTTCTCACTGATAATGAAACCCGAACCCTGGCCGCGTTGCTTGAATTCCTGCTGTTGCCTCGGCTGCCGTCCGCGGAACTGAGGGCCGAAAAACTGTTCAAAAAACGGATGATTGAACATTTCTTCCTGGCCCTGGCCACCACCTGGGAAAGCAGCTTTGCTGGTCTTTTCCACCTTGATGTGCACAACAGCCGGTTTTGCTTTTTTCACCACGTTGACAAAGGCCTTTGAGGACTTGTCGAGGATGGCGGTGTCGACATCGGGTTCCGCTTTGGCCATGCCCTCGCCGGCTACCAGCGTCAGGCAGAGAAGCAGGAGGGTGAGTAAGCCGTATACTGAAAGACGGGCTTTTCTATTGTTCATTGTAATTCTCCTTGTTTTACGCATTCTGTGAATAATGGCAGAAGAACCTGTCGTAGGTTTTTTCCCGGAAACGTATCATTTTGCTTCTTCGGAGAACTGTAAACGGGAACCAAGGGACGTCAAGAAAGATTACGGAAATGTAATCTTGGCAAAGAAAACGGCGGAGTACCACTCTTAGGTGGTACTCCGCCGTTGGTGAAAAAAAATGGAGGGAAGGGGTCAGCTTCTGATCATGTCGGCGATCTGAAAAGCGACCTCCAAGCTTTGTTCGGCATTCAACCGGGGATCACAGGAGGTCAGATAATTGTCGGCCAGTTCTTCGTCGAGGATGTTGTGCGCGCCGCCGGTACACTCGGTGACGTTATTGCCGGTCATCTCGAAATGGACACCGCCGGGGATGGTGCCTTCCGACCAGTGGGTCTCGAAAAAGCAGGTTATCTCAGAGAGAATGTCGTTAAAATTTCGGGTTTTATGGCCGGATGTTGCGGTGTAGGTGTTGGCATGCATCGGATCGCAACTCCAGACGATATTGAAGCCCTCTTTTTTCATTTCCCGCAGCAGTGGAGACAACGCCTTTTCGATCTTTTTCATGCCGAAGCGGGTAATGAGGGTGAGGCGACCCGGCTCATTGGCAGGGTTAAGGATCTGTATCAGCCGCTTGATATCGTCGAGGTCGTAACTCGGGCCGATTTTTACCCCTATCGGGTTGTGGACGCCGCGCAGGAATTCAACGTGCGCACCGCCAACCTGCCGGGTTCTTTCGCCTATCCACAACATATGGGCAGAACAGTCGTACCAGTCGCCGGTAATGGAATCGACGCGGGTGAGAGCCTCCTCATACTGGAGGAGCAATGCCTCGTGCGAGGTAAAGAGCTGGGTCTGATTGATCTGCGGGGTCTCCGAGGAGATACCGATGGTCTCCATGAATTTAATGGCCTGGCTGATCTGTTTAGCCATCCGGTCGTAGGACCTACCCATCGGCGACTGGGCGACGAATTCCTGGTTCCAGGCCTGGACCCGCTGCAGGGAGCCGAAACCGCCACGGGTAAAAGCGCGCAGAAGGTTCAGGGTCGAGGCCGCCATGTTGTAGCCCTTGAGCATGTATTTCGGGTTGGGCATCCGTGCTTCCGGGGTGAATTCCGCCTTGTTGACCATATCACCGCGGTAAGACGGCAATTCCACCCCATCAATGGTCTCCATGTCGGCGGAGCGAGGTTTGGCGAATTGCCCGGCAATCCTGCCCATCTTGATGACCGGTTTGCCACCGGCATAGGTGAGGACGACAGCCATCTGCAGGAGAATTTTCAAGGTCTCGCGAATATTTGGGGCGGTGACCTGGGAAAAATTTTCTGAACAATCGCCGCCCTGCAGGAGGAAGGCCTCACCCTTTGAAGCCTGGGCCAGGAGCTGTTTGAGGGAGCGGATTTCCCCGGCAAAAACCAGTGGCGGCAGGGTTGAGAGATCGGCCAGGACGCGGTCGACGGCCAGCTGGTCCGGCCAGGATGGTTGCTGCAGAGCCGTATGATTTTTCCAACTTGCTTTGCTCCAGTTTTTTTGCGTTGTCGGCATGGTATTTCCTTTCAATAAATGAGAGTCTTTTTCCAAGAAACTAAAGCGGGCTGACGCCCGCAACCCAAGGGCTATAATCCCCTCCCACAGCAGAGGGGATAAGTACCTTGAGACAGATTGATTTCTTGTAAAAAAACAAGAAACCAATCTGTAAGGTACTAATAGCAACACCGCTCTACATCAAAGGCATTGAGGATTCGCAGTTCCCGCTCCCGGCGAATGGTTTCAGGCGGCGGAAGGAACTCAAGTTGGTCGAGCATTTTCAGGGCGGTGGGGTGATCGGGGATAGAATGTAACCCATATCCGAGAATCTTGCCAGTTCTTGTGTCCAAAAGCTCTGCATCTTCGCCATTAGTAACTACGGCCAAAGGAATACGATAATCTTGCGAGAGCACCCTTGCGGCGGCAATAGCTGCCCGCTCCCGGCTTACCAGGGAGCCGGGTCCATAGCGGATGATCATGATTCTTTTATCATGAAGAGAAACGGTCAGTTCAATGGTGGAAACGACAAAGCAACGGGAAAACAGGGTTTCGATTTTCAGTCTTGGAACCAATGATTCCCTGGGATAACCCTTTTGTTCCACCATCATTCTGCTCAAATCTTGACGAATCCGCTCATCGTCGGTATCGGTGAGTTCTTCCCCGCTCAGGAAATCGACAAGGGTGCCGTAGATAAGATGATGCGGTTTGGGTATTTTCATGGACAGTGCCAATGCTCCCGGTAAAAAAGTAAATAAACGGTTGCGCTCAGACAACGAATGTAAGGAGCGGCAGAGGTTTTGCAAGGCAAGGATGGCTATCAGGAACGGGTTAATTGATGTGATTGAGCCTATTGCAAAATGAGCAGCATGCGTCAGCTTTGAGCAATTGCCTAGCAACATCATAGCTCAGTTTCTGGAATAGCGGTCTTGGTTTAAGTATAAATCATATTTTTATCAAATAATTCAGCATATTGAACGCGAGTA
>JANNQF010000080.1:0-10712 GCA_031441605.1 Deltaproteobacteria bacterium | reverse complement strand
CGTCGCCGATTCTGATCAAGATCCACTTTGACGTGATCATGACCATGATTGCGGACACCCTTTATTGCCGTCTTGCCCAGCAGTTGCGTGGCTTTGAAGATTGTGATGCACCAAAAATATTCCGTAATTTTGTCAAGGGTGGAGGTACTATTGAAGTTCGTGATGGGAACATCAATGTGAAATTCGCAAAGCGTGCCCATAATCCTGTATTGAGGTCCGTTGTCTGGTCGAACCTGCCGAAACAGATACCTTGGCTGAACGGGGCGAATCTGTCTCTCCAGTTCGATTGAATAGGATTGGGGGCACGGTTAATAATTGTGTCGGTTAAAGCCGGCGCGAAAATCGGTGATAATAGATTGCCGATCCGCCTAATTCCTGTTCGATTTCCAGGAGTCGGTTGTATTTGGCGATACGTTCGCTGCGTGAGGCGGAGCCGGTTTTCAGCTGGCCGCCGTCCATGGCTACGGCGAAATCAGCGAGGAAGGTGTCCTCGGTTTCGCCTGAACGGTGCGAGATGAAGTAGCGCCAGCCGGCGTCGCGGCACATCCGCACCGCATCTATACTCTCGGTAACCGTACCGATCTGGTTGAGTTTGATGAGCACCGAATTGGCGGTTTTTTCCTCGATACCCCGGGCGATATACTGGATATTGGTGACAAAGATATCATCGCCGACGATATCGATCTTGTCGCCGACCTGTGCGGTTAACTTCTTGAATCCTTCCCAGTCGTTTTCGGCCAGAGGATCTTCCCAGGAGACGATGGGGTATTTTTCCACCCATTTCCCGGCCATCGCTATGAGATCGTCGGAGGTCATCTTGCCGCCTCCCGACCTTTTTAATTCATATTGGCTGGTAAGATCGCTGGAAAAAGAGCTGGCGGCGCTGTCAAGAGAGATGGCAATATCCTGGCCGGGCACATATCCGGCCTTGTCGATTGCCTGCATAATGATCTCCATAACAGCTTCGTTGCTGGCAAGATTCGGGGCAAAACCGCCTTCGTCGCCAACACTTGTGGCCATACCTTGCCCTTTCAATAATTTCTTCAGGACGTGAAAGGTCTCGGCGATGTACCTGAGACCTTCGCTAAAACTTGGGGCACCCACCGGCACCGCCATGAATTCCTGAATATCGACGCTGTTGTCGGCGTGGGCGCCGCCGTTGATGATATTCATCGCCGGCACCGGAATCCTCCGGGCGCCGGTACCGCCTAGGTAGCGGTAGAGAGGCAGCCCGCACGACGTCGCGGCGGCCCTGGTGACCGCCATCGACACGCCGAGGATGGCGTTGGCACCGAGGTTTGATTTGCTGTCGGTGCCGTCGAGTTCGAGCATTCTGGTGTCAACGGCCACCTGTTTTGAGGCCGACATACCGAGCAGCGCCGGACCGATAATGGTATTGACGTTACCCACCGCCTTGAGAACGCCTTTCCCCAGGTATCGGTCTTTGTCGCCGTCGCGCAGCTCAATGGCTTCATTCTCACCGGTACTTGCACCGGATGGAACGGATGCAGAAGACGTGGTACCATCCGCAAGTTCAACAAAGACCCGAACTGTCGGGTTACCCCGGGAATCGAGTATCTCCATGCCTCGAACTGCTGAAATTGTGTCTTTCATGTGGCTATCCCCAGTAATGCAAAGGTTACGTTCCGAGTCCTGTTAGTCAGGCAGTTGGTCAAATATCTCTTCACAATATAAGGCGATACAGTGCGTATGCCAATGATTTTTACGGCTTATAAACTGTTGGCCCCGGCTGTTCCCGAAGGTCCGGAAATAGTAGTTGCAATGGTCCAAGGGAAGGTGTAGTAAACGAAGTTTATCCTCCGTGAAAAGCCGCGGGCATTTTTGCTTCATCCATCACCCAACGGTTGCACTTCGTGAGTGTCGAGAACAAACACATACCAGAGCCTGACTCATTCAAGAACCGATTGATGCGATGGCTGTTTACGGTTTCCACCTGCCTTCTGGCCTGTACACTGTATTTCCATTTTTTTATCAACACCGCCTCGGTCGAGGTTGAACTGACTGTTGCCCAAAAGACCGATTTTAAGATCTATTGGGCAGGAGCAGGTCAAGACTATTCCGAAAAGAATATGGCGGAAGTTACAATAACTCCGGAACGCAAACATTACCGCCGTTCTTTCACCGATATAGGTAAGATTGCCAGACTGCGCATCGATACCCATAGCTATGCCGGTGAGGCGACCTTAAAGAAACTGGCGATTCGCCAGGAGGGTTGGGCGCCCATTATTTTGTCGACTGCTGAGCAATTTGGCAAGTTGGTGCCCTTGCAGCAGATTGCTGAGTCCAGGGTTGATAATGACGGCCTTTGGCTGCGATCTTCCGGTAATGATGGCAATTTCGAGCTTTTGCTTGCCCCGGAAAGACAGGGTCTGAATCTTGGCTGGCTGCTGCTGCGGCTGGCGGTGATCTCCGCCATAGTCCTTTGCGTGCTGTTCGGCGCGTCGCCACTGGCTATCAATTTGCGGTTTGTGCCGGTATTACTATTCGGGGTCTGGGTGCTGATCATTACCATGGCTGGTATCAGTAAAGATAACAGCCATCCCGATGAATATGTCCACATGTCGGCAATCACCTACTACCAGGACCACTGGCTGCCCCCGGTCATTGACGACCCGACGATTCGTAATACCTTCAGCGCCTACGGGGTGTCGCGGCTGAATAACGGCGAGGTTTATTATCTTTTTGCCGGCAAGTTCTACAAGTTTCTCCAGACCTTCAGCATTCCGGAATATTTCTCTTTGAGGTTGTTCAACGTCTGTCTCTTTGGGCTGATTGTTCTCTATACGATACGCAACCGATATGCGCGGATGGTGGCACTGCCGTTTCTTGTTTCGTCGCAGATCTGGTATATCTTCAGCTACTGCGCATCGGACGCCTTCGCCCTTTTTTTTGCCTTTCTCGCCGCCGTCGAACTGATAAATCCCAACAGCCTGCTGCATCGCTATCTCAAGGGTGACGGTTGGATTGCCAAGCTGTTCGGCCTCGTGGTCCTTGGTTTTCTCCTCGGAATTGTCTTTTTGCTGAAGAAAAACTACCTGCCCTTTGTCGCCTTCTTTTATCTGGTCCTGGCGGTGAAGCTGTTTCTTGCCGAGGAGTTTTTCTGGGAAAAAAAGGCGGCGATCTTACGTTTGATGCTGCTTACCTTGGTCGGACTGAGCATCTTCGGACTACGGGTTGGCGCCGATTATCTGGTCAATGGTTTTGACCGTGAAGAGAAAATCGTCCGTTTGCAGGAAGAGCTAGCGCACCCTTGGTATAAGGCGGGGACCGAGATGCCCAGAAAGTATGTCTCGCTTTACCGCAAAGTGCGCGGCACAACCCTGGAGCAGTTCGTCCAGATAGATCGTTGGTTCGAGAAGACATTTCGTAGTAGTTTTGGAGTATTCGGTTGTTTTACCATCGCTGGAACGCAGGTCTACTATGACATGGTGCGCTGGTCAGGGGCATTGCTGCTGGCGCTTGTCTTGGCCGCTATCTTCCGTGGCGGCGGATCGATCGGCAGCGTCCTGGCAATTGCTGCACTTGGCATTTCCGGGGGCTTGATAGGGATTGCCATGTATGACTCCTGGACGATAGATTTTCAACCGCAGGGGCGGCACCTTTTTGCCATCGTTCCGATCTTCGGCATTCTTTATGGGTGGAATTATGCGGTAATAAACCGGCGTTTGCTGATTCTCTGTCTGACTCCAATGTTTCTTTTGGCGATGTGCGGTGTTATCTTTGCTCCTTTCTTATCCGATGGTAGCGAGAACAATAGCCATAAGCACCCGACTGCTGCCGATATGGTTGGCAAGTGGAAAGCGGAAGCGACGAGTTGTAAAGACAAACGCACCTATACCGGGATATATGATTTTTATGCCATCGGCAATCATACCTATGATATCGTTCTCAACGATGATATCCATAAACAGGGAAGTGGGGTGTGGAGCATGATGGAAGGGACGGACTTCTTGCAGATGGAAAACGATACCGGGGCCGTTTATTTTGGGACTATTGAAGGCGAAGACTTTACGACAATCACTCTGTTCACCACCAACAATCAATGGGGCGTAGTTTTGAAAAAGGAAGAAGTGGACAGCTCTGACCGCCACCAAGGCTGAGGCGTCCGGTATATCACATTGTTAACTTACTCGGGCACTGGCCTTCTTACCAGATGATTCATAATTTCCTTATTAAAATTCATCACTTTGGGAGCTCTTCGTGGGTATAGAAAACAAAAAAATACCAGAGCTGGATACCGTCAAGAACCGATTGATGCGGTGGCTGTTTACGGTTTTCACCTGCCTTCTGGCCTGTGCTCTGTATTTCCATTTTTTTGTCAACACCGCCTCGGTCGAGGTTGAACTGACGGTTGCTAAAAAGACCGACTTCAAGATCTATTGGGCGAAAGCAGGCCAAGACTATTCCGAAAAGAATATGGCGGAAGTTACAGCCACTCCGGAACGTAAACATTACAGCGTTTCTCTCACCGATATAGGCAAGGTTGCCAGATTGCGCATAGATACCCACAGCTATGCCGGTGAGGCTACCTTGAAAAAGCTCACTCTTCGGCAGGAGGGGTGGGCGCCGATAACCCTGTCGACCGCCGAACAACTTGGGCAATTGGTCGCCTTGCAGCAGGTTGCCGAATTGCGGATCGATAACGACGGTCTTTGGGTAAAGTCTTCAGGGAGTGATAGCAATTTCGAGTTGCTGCTTACCCCGGAGAGCCGTGGTTTGGACCTTGTCTGGTTGTTATTTCGGCTGGCAGCGATAGCCGGCACAGTACTTTGTGTGCTGTACTGCACTGCCCCCTTGGCGATTAACCTGCGTTTTGTCCCAGTATTATTCTTCGGGGTCTGGGTGCTGATCATTACCATGGCTGCGATAAGCAAGGAGAACAGCCATCCCGATGAATATGTGCACATGTCGGCCATTACCTACTACCAGGACCACTGGCTGCCCCCGGTCATTGATGACCCGACGATCCGCAATACCTTCAGTGCCTACGGGGTGTCGCGGCTGAATAACGACGAGGTCTATTATCTGTTTGCCGGCAAGTTCCATAAATTTCTGCAGACCTTCAGCATTCCGGAATATTTCTCTTTGAGGTTGTTCAATGTCTGCCTCTTTGGGCTGATTGTTCTGTACACGATACGTAACCGATATGCGCGGATGGTGGCCCTGCCGTTTCTTGTTTCGTCGCAGATCTGGTATATTTTCAGCTACTGCGCATCGGACGCTTTTGCTCTGGTTTTTGCTTTTCTCGCCGCCGTCGAACTAATAAATCCCAACAGCTTGTTGCATCGTTACCTCAAGGGTGAAGGCTGGGTTGCCAAGCTGCTCGGCCTCGTGGTCCTGGGATTTCTCCTTGGAATTGTCTTTTTGCTGAAGAAAAATTACCTGCCCTTTGTCGTCTTCTTTTATCTGGTCCTGGCGGTGAAGCTGTTTCTCACCGAGGAGTTTTTCTGGGAAAAAAAGGCGGCGATCTTACGTTTGATGCTGCTTACCTTGGTCGGACTGAGCATCTTCGGACTGCGGGTTGGCGCCGATTATCTGGTCAACGGTTTTGACCGGGAAGAGAAAATTGTCCGTCTGCAGGAAGAGATGGCACATCCCTGGTACAAACCGGCGACGGAGCTGCCCAAGAAACATGTCTCGCTTTACCACAAAGCGCGCGGCACAACCCTGGAGGGGATCATCGTAATCGAACGATGGTTCGAGAAGACTTTTCGTAGCAGCTTCGGGGTATTCGGCTATTTCACTATCTCTGGAGCGCCGGTTTACTATGATCTGGTGCGCTGGTCCGGGGCACTTCTATTAGTATTCGTCCTGGCCGCCATCTTCCGTGGCGGTGGATGGATCGGCAGCGGCCTGGCGATAGCCGCCCTTGGCATATCCGGGGGCTTGATAGGAATAGCCCTGTATCACTCATGGACCTTAGATTTTCAGCCGCAGGGGCGGTACCTGTTTCCCATACTGCCGATACTCGGTATCCTTTATGGCTGGAATTATGCGGTAATAAATCGACGGTTGCTGATTCTTGGTCTGACTCCGATGTTTCTCCTGGCGATGTACAGTTTCATCTTTGAGGCATTGATGCGAATCCCCCGAGTTGTTTCCTTGTGAAGAGAGGAGTGAGGTGCGAGGTGTATGATTCGACTGCAATCTGCATCTGCTTCAGACACCTCACCCCTTACGCCTCAGTTATTAAAGCCCATTCTCCCTGCAACAAAAAGACCACGGTAAGTAACCACAGATAACATGACCAAAATAGATAAGATTCCCTTGGCTGAACAGCTCCATAACGGAAGCGGATCGGCTTTTGCTAAATATAAAAGAAAGGCGGTCGGCGACCTCTCATTTTCCCGATTTTGCCTGTATGAATGTTTCGCCCTGGTGTTCGCCAACCTCGGAGGTGCCCTTGGCTATGTCATACGCAAAGCTGCGGCTAAGTATCTTTTCCGGTCGGTTGGCCCTGGCCTCATTCTTGGGCGAGGTCTGGTAATTCGGCATCCGGCAAGAGTGACTTTCGGTGCCGATGTGGCAATTGACGATTGTGCTTTTATTGACGCCAGTGGCAGCGGTGAGGCAGGAATTCAGTTGCGGGATGGAGTGGTTTTATCGCGAAACTGTATTGTCCTCGGGAAAAACGGTCATATTGTGCTCATGGAGGGGGTCGATGTTGGCTTTAATTGTGTTTTTGCCTCGGTTTCCGGTATCACCATCGGTGCCTCGACCATCATCGCCGGCAACTGCTATATCGGCGGAGGGCGATATCACCATGATCAATTAGAGCCGCCGATCATGGACCAGGGGGCCTATTCGCATGGCGAAATTGTCATTGGCGAAAAGAGTTGGATTGGCGCCGGGGCGATTATCCTCGACGGTGTGCAACTTGGCAAAGGGGTGATCGTCGGGGCAGGGGCGGTAGTAACAAAAGATGCCCCAGACTACGCGGTGTTGGTAGGATCTCCCGCGCGGATTCTCCGCATGCGCGGGGAAGAGCAAAGTAAAATTCCTGAGATACAAAATGCAGAATAAAAAAAGTTTGAGACTGTTATATGTAATATTGGCCCTGTGTATGTTCAGCCCAAGCATGAGCTTCGGTGCGAAGGCTGACCGCATCGGCGCATGGACCGGTAAGCATACCCGGCTGGTGTGGCTGCAGGATCAGGGCAATGGTGCCGATACCCTGGCGCATGGAGAGAATCTCATGCTCTTCGGTTATGATTCTAAAGACGGCCGGGGCGAGCGGCCACTGCTGCCGAAAACCAGTAACTATTTCCGGCCGATTATCACTCCGGATGGGCAGCAGGTGATCGTCAGCAACCGCTTGACCCGGCAGATGTATCTGCTTGATTGGGACTCCGGAAAGGTGCGTGAACTTGGCGAGGGGGTAGCCGTTGCCGTATGGGAGGATACCAAACCCAGCCTTTTGCTGCGCCGCACCACCACCTGGGTCTATTGTTTTTCCGGCCTGCAGCCGGAGAATAAGTACGGTACATCGCAACCACTGTTCCGCTTTCCCCTGGAAAAACCAAAGAAAAAGGAATTGATCTGGGACAAGACCAACATGGCCTGGGATAATATCCAGCTTTCCCGCGATGGGCAGATGATGAGCGGGCTTTTTCCCTGGCCGGACGGAGGGGTGTTATGGACCAAAGACAAACGCTGGCAGCGCCTAGGTAATGGCTGCTGGACTGGGCTTAGTCCTGATGATTCGAAATTGCTGTGGATCTTCGACGGCTTGCACCGTAATCTGCAGATCCATGATGTCGCGGCTGGAAAAGATTGGACAGTGAATATCAACAGCGCTCCTGGTATCGGCGGGTTAGAGGTATACCACCCTCGCTGGAGCAACCATCCCCGGTATTTCACCATCACCGGACCCTATGCGAAGGGCGAAGGCGACAACAGAATTGGCGGTGGCGGTGAAAAGGTAGAGATCTATATCGGTCGTTTTGACGAACGGGTGCAGCGCGTTGAGGACTGGATAAAAGTCACCGACAATGGCCGAGCCGACTTTTATCCTGAATTGTGGATCGAGGGTGGCAACAAGGCCAAGCTGGCCGAACGCAGCGAGAAAATCAGCGGGTCGACTACCCAGGCAGAGAGTTGGCCGGCGACGCGGGAACACCTGATCTTTGTCTGGGAAAATTTGAAGACCACCAACCAGCTGGATGAAAAGAGTCCGGTGGGTTTCTTTCAATGTAATATCGAATTGCGCGGCAAAGCCCTGTATAGCAGAGACCTGCAACTGGCAACCGCCGGCGGTTTCGGTGAAACCGGCGAGGCCGGTAAAAAGATTGCAGCGGCTTTGGCCCGGACCGGGCGGGCGAGTATCGAATTTGTAATTTCTCCGGTGGCCGGCCAACAGGGCACAATCCTGACGTTTGCCGGAGGCGGCAAAGCACAGCTGCAGCTCGTCCAGGACGGCGACACTTTGCTGGCACGTTCAATCGCCGGTGCTGCACCTGTTTCCTGGCCGGGATCTCTGGCGCCCGGAAAAGCCTTGCATCTGGTGGGCAATATTGATGGTAATCATCTTGAGATTTTTGCCGACGGCCGGAGTGTTGGGAAGAAGGAGATGAAGGTCGATCTTGCCGGGGCGACCTTTGACTCTTTGGATTTTGGCGATACAGCCGGGTCTTTGCAGGCTTTTCTGTCGGGAATCGCCGTCTATGACCAATTGCTTAAACCGGCGGAAATAGCCAGCAACAGCCGCATGGCAGGTGCTCGCAACGCCTGGGAACCAACAGCCGAAACGCTGGTTGTCGAGGGCACTTTGCAGGCGACGACGGAAATTCCCGCTCCGAACGCCATCGGCGCCTATCGCCGGGCGCTGGTGGTCAACACCTATAAGGTAGACAGAGTGGTTCAAGGGACCTACGGTCAAAGCCGGATCTTGGTTGCCGAATGGGCGATCCTTGACCGAAACATCATCAAGTCATACCAGTCGCCTGCTCAACAAGAGCAGCTTGTCCTGGAGAAATTCACTGACCATCCACAACTGGAGGGCGAGAGGCAGATGATGGACGTCTTTGAACCCGAGCTCGAAATGTACTATCGGTTACCGCAGATTACGGCAAAGTGACCATAGCCAAGTCTATTCCGCAAAATCCCGCTTTTCAAGTTGTAAACGATGTTTTTGCCGATACACCAGATAGGCGATAAACCCCATCCCCCCAAGGCTCAGTGATTTCAAGCGAAGAAACAGGCTCATGGCCAAGGTCTGGGCGCCATCCACCCCGATCAAAAGGAAATACACAACAAATACCGACTCATAATAGCCAAGGTTTCCGAGCACTGTAACCGGCACTTGGGCGACGAGCATAATGGCGGGAACCAGCGCACAAATCGCCAGAAAATCAACCTCTACATGGAAGGCTCTGAATGTCGAATAAATATTCAGCCACATGAGTATGTTAAAGAGCAAGGTCAGAGAGATCAAACGGCCGACAAACCGTTGATTATTTTTTACCGCGTCAGTGGCAATCTGCATTTCCCCTTGAAGTTTTTTGAGGCGATCCAAGATTTTATAGTAAAGGTTCTCGGTATAGACAACCGACTTGGCAAGCTTTACAAAGAATCTTCTTGCCGTGAGTTGGCGCAGGAGGGAAAAAAAGCCTTCAGCAAGTTTATTGGGAAGAGCAAAGGGATTTTTGGCAAGAGATAACCAGACAATAATGGCGGCACAGGTCAGACCGACACAGGCTGGAACGAACAGGTATGGATTGCTGAGCAGTTCAATTCGCAAGAACGGTGCTATACCGGCCAGAAGAAAGAGAAAAAATACGCCGGAGAGCCGCTCGACAAAGATACTGACGGCGGCGTACGACTGATTTTCGATGAGTCGTCCGGCATAATAAGAGCGAACAACATCGCCGCCGAAGGTCGATGGCAGGATGTTCGAGAAAAAATAGTGGATGAGATAAATTTTAAAAAGCTCCCAGTACGAAAGAGGTTTGCCCTTAAGATCAAGAATGATTTTCCATTTGGCACAGCTTGCGGCAAGCTGCGCCAGGGTAATAGCAAAGGAAATAGCAAACCATGGCCAGCTGATATTATGAAAAACAGCAAACAGTTCATTGCCTCGCACAAAGGAAAGCAACACCGAAAAAAAGACCAGACTGATGAGCAGCTTAAAAGCGGTTTGGAGTGGCTTGGGTATCTTTTTCATGTGCCGATGGATTGGGCGGTTGGGAACAAGCCTGATCTGGATCAAGAAAAGGCTCAAAGGATTGAGTGCAGAGCACATTAAAAACAGGAAACAGCTCCGAGTTTTCCCCAAGCTATGCCATTCGTTTAAGAAAAACAAGACAATCAGCTCAGTTGGCTACAGATTGGAAAGAACTTGGGTGATTTCCGGGGAGGGGTGACCTTTATTTTACTATCAATAGGTGGTCCCCAGATGACGGCGGATTTTATAGCCCAGCAAATCCCAGAGGTACCGGAGAAACCCGATTTCCCCGCTGCTCATTTTTAAACGGAAGATAAAGGTGTTGCAAAAAACCAAGATAAATAATGTAAAATCAGTTGTTTAAAACACATAAAGCCTCTATAATGGATGAATAATCTTAGCGAGAGAATTCAATCCAAAACGGAGGCTCTATGCACCACAAGAATATCAAGCTCATGATCCAAAAACAACTAAAAAGGCAATTCCCGAACTGGAATCGCCTTACCCGAAAAGAGAAAAAAGAGATTGC
>JANNQF010000079.1:0-125806 GCA_031441605.1 Deltaproteobacteria bacterium | reverse complement strand
TCATGCTGTTTTCTCTGCCAAAACAGCGTAGGCGGGCACTATAAACCGCAGGGAAAGCGGTGTCAACAGATTTTTCCGCCCTCTCCATCTTTCTTTTTCCCCACTTTTCATGGCCTTCAGGCACGTTCATTCGCTGAAAGTCTCCCCGGGCCACCAGACAATTTCACTCCAGCTTATTGCGCAGCTTTTCCCTGCAACCCGTTCATCATTTGCTCCATCTGCTGCATTATTTCTTCCTTTTCCTCTTTAGCCATCGGCTATTATTTGCCGGCAATCTCCTGCTTTCTGCTGACGGCAAAATTCCCCCAACTCTGACAAACCGGCATGACTTCGATGCAATTGATATTGACATGGGCCGGACGACTGGCTGCCCAGTAAATAATCTCAGCAATATCGAGCGGCGTAAGGGGTTCTGTGCCTGCATAAACCTTGGCGGCTTTCTCTTTGTCGCCGCCTAAACGAACAACCGAAAATTCGCTTTCAGCAAGTCCCGGCTCAATATTGGTCACCCGGATTCCCGTCCCGTGCAAATCGGACCGCAGATTCCTGGAAAACTGCTGCACAAAGGCCTTGGTTGCCCCGTAGGTATTGCCTCCCGGATAGGGCCATGAGGCGGCAGTAGAACCTATGTTGATGATATGCCCCGTGCCGCGAGCAACCATGCCGGGCAGTAGCAACCGGGTCATGTAGAGAAGACCTTTGATATTGGTATCGACCATGGTTTCCCACTCATCGAGATCGGTTTCATGGGCGGGCCCGATCCCCAGAGCCAGACCGGCGTTGTTGAGGAGAATGTCGATATCGCGAAACTCCTCCGGCAACTCCTGGACCATATTCTGCACCTGCTGCCGATCACGGACATCAAAGACCGACGCATGGACAGTGGCCGGACCGAGCTGCTCCCGCAATTCGAAAAGGCGGTCAGCCCGTCTTCCGGTAAGGATCAGCTTCCAGCCATTTTGGCCGAAGAGTTCGGCACTCGCCCGGCCAAAGCCCGAGGTCGCGCCGGTTATGAGAATTGTCTTGGTCATCCCACCCTCTTATCATGTATTTGTTGTTGTGTTTTCCCCTGTCCAACAGCCCTCAGGGTTTTCCGAGATCACCTTCTCGTTCCCATCTTGATTTAGAAATCGAAGTATGCAGTTGCCACGGAATCCGCGGGGACGTTTCCACCCTACCTTAATCCCACAAAAATGACAATTCAATCTCCTTTTCGGGAACAGAAGCCGGATATCCATTATATCCTGCGGCGCGTAAGTCGCTTAGTCGGCTGCCGCAAACCGAGCGATAGCCGCAAGCATCTCGACAAAGCGAGGATTGGCCCGCTCCAGCGGCGCTGACCCCGGTTTTGCCCCAAGCGCATGGATCGGCTGCTGCAGTACCACACAGGCATGCTCGACTTGTTCGGCGGCGGGGATAACAAACGACACGAAGCGATCCTTCGGGGTCCGCTGCCGCAACTCGCACAGCTTATCAAGACTGATGACATTGTCACATTCACTCCAGGCGGCAAAAATTCTCCTCCTCGGGTTACCGGTATCGGTGAACTGCAGCGGCAAATGATCGATTTTGCCAATAAGCTTTGCCAGTTCAGCGGCACTTTTGAGACTGACGCGGTCATAGCGGTAAGGGTTGGCGCCGACCAAGGGGCCGAAGCTATCAAGCCGCCCGATCAAAGGCCGACGCAACATCCATTCCTTTAGCCAACCGGGGATGCCGCATGGTCCGCGAGGCAGGCCCAGCGCCGCCGAAAACAGGTAAAGGTCCCCACTAATCCTCGGGTCAATACAAGCCAGGTAGTACCCGAGAGCGCCGCCCGTCGACAAGCCGCCGATGGAGACTCTCGTTGTCCCCCCAGCCGCAGAACGGATGGCAAAAGCAACATTTTCCAACCACTGGGCAAGCGCCACCCCAGCCATACCATCCGTCGGAGATTTGAGACCGTGGCACTGCAGGAGTGGCATGTACACATCATACCCGAGGATATCATAAAAATATTGGCCTATGGCACTCATGAAATAGGGGGAATCGGTCAGCCCGTGGACCAGCACGATCGCCTGCTTGGCACCGGACGGGTGCAGCATTTTCCTGGGATGACAACCGATGCGCACGGTTCCAGGTGAAAAGGCCGGAAACGCTTGATAATATTCGGGCCATAAGTAATGGCTGTGATCTTCCACCATCTTACAATCCGTCGACAAAGGCAGCAATTTTCGCGAACACCTTGGCGGCCCCCTCGCCCTTGACGAGGATATGCCGATCATCACTGAGCAGGCAAAATTCCTTGCCGGCGGAGCCGATAGCCGCAAAGAGCTGCTGCGAGCCCTTGGGGTCGACCACCGGGTTTTTATCCGCCTGAATAATGAGGGCCGGTTTTTTTATTGTACTGTAACGCTGTTCAATGGATTCAAGAAACTCGCCGACCTCCTTTATCCCGGAGACAGGGTTTCGTGCATAGTTGCTCCCAAAGGAGCCCCCGGAAAAGTCGAGGAAATCCATATTCTTTTCCTCCCGGTTCATCTTGCTCCGGAGCCGATTCCAAACATCCGTCGCCGACATGATTTTGCTTGAATAATCCCTCAGACTAAAAGGCGGACTTATGGCGAAAACCCCGGCCAGAGTATCTGCTTCAACCCGGCCTGCCAGATCAAGCACCAGATTACCACCAAAGCCAATTCCCCCAAGGACAACCCTATCACAGATGTTACTCAACAACACAAACCCGCTCTCGACAGTTTCGACCCACTCCCGGTATTTCCTGGTGGCAAGATCTTCCGCCGAGGTTCCGTGGCCCGGCAGCCGCGGTGCAAACACCCATAGGCCGCGGCGCCGAAGATACCCAGCCAGGGCCCGCACTTCCTCCGGATCGGCGAGATAGCTGTGTACCAGAACCACTCCCAAATTGCGGCGCCACCCGGGGAGGAGAAACGATTGCCCGCTGTCCTTTTGTCCGGCAGCGAGGGTCGGGTCAAACGTTCTCCCTTCGGCATACTTGTCCTTTTCGCCCTTCAGCAGGTGGCGGATCAAGGCAATTTTAATAAGCGGCGAGGGCAACCAGGCGAGCCACCGCAGCAACGCAGAGAGCTTTTCCAACGGTTCGACCTCATTGGCCATAACCTCCAGCGGATTGTCGATCCGGCCCCTTTGGACACTCATCGGACCGGACAATCTGCAACGATCACACAGCAGATTCAGTCCGAGTTTTCGCACGACACCCTTTTCCTCAGCCAATTTGAAGAAATTGGCATACTTCCGAAAACGATCGTCGGTCAGCAAGTGGGCTTGGTTTTCTTGGAGAGACCTGTGCAGAAAAAAGATGTCCTTGCCGTCTTCCTTGCCGGTAACCAGAGAGGCGGCATAAAAGACGCGGCGCTTCAGCTCACTCTCCTTTATCCTCCTAAACGGATACATACGCAGAAAAGCAGCCAGGAGATGCTCATGGTTGATCGTGGTCATGGCGTAGATGTCGTGCATATATTGCTGCATGATCCGATAGGCGGTGGTGCGCATCTTGCCTTTCAGTTCCGGTGTAACCGAAAAACCGCCTATGCCCTGCTGCGCGATATCCCCCAGCGACCAGTCTTTTTGAAGATGGTCGGTCATCCGAATGGGTTTGCCGAAACGGATATCAAGATCGACGCCGGAAAGCAGCATGGTGCCTTCAGTCATAATCTCCTCGACCATCCTCTCCGACATATCCTTGACCAGCTTTGCCGCAATATTCAAGGCTATGTTTTCCGCGGCGCGGATCGGGTAGTAGGTGAGATTGACCGGCACGATAGTCGTCGGCAGCGTCACGATCTCTTCGAGCGATGCAATACCGAGGGCGTCGAGCATTTGTCGCAGCCGATCGGGATCTGTTTGGGCACTTTGCAGGAGATGGGTGCGATACAGCTCGGCCCGCAGGGCAAGGGCGGCGGCTCCGGTGTGCGGCTCATGCATGCCATCGGGATCGGCGACCATATACCGGCCGCCAGTCATGATTTTTTTGGTTTTGACCATGCTGCCCTCTGGAAAGATGATCCAGTCGGCGGTGCCGGTGAGCAGATTCTTGACAATCAGTTCATCGCGTTTCGGATCGTCGGTGGAAATAACCCCGACCATATCGAAAAACCTTTCCAGGCCGCCCTTAAAGAGCGACGCCGCCGCCAGCGACAACACCGGTTTATGCGTCAGTTTGTAAATATAATAGGGCAGCAGGAGGGTTTCGATCCGGGTGAAATGGTTCATCACGAAGATAATCGGCCCGGTCGGAATATTCTCCTGGCCATGCATGAAGATATTGGCCTTGGAGAGACGGGAGAAAACCTTGATCGCCAGGCCGGTTGTCAGATATGCGGATCGAATCATAAAAAACCTCGGATGAGCGCTGCTGCCGTGCCGAAAAACCCCATGAAATTTCAGTATATTATATTGTAGAAGGAATTTCCTGCACGGTCAAGAAGAGAACCGAAGGAAGGGATCTCACATTGCTTTTTCAAGGCTTGTTCCCTATAATGGCAGAGATTGTATACAATCACCCGGTATTCACTCATTATGCGTGACAACAATATCTCCTATTCTGAGGTCAATCATGAAACTCAATTTCATCTATACCCCACCGGATTTCACGGAAACCCGCCTGCAAAACAGTCCGGCCGCAGCCCTTATAGCCGCACCCGCCGACGGCATCGCCCCGGACAGCTACCATGCGACCTCCAACCATCCGGAATATATAAAAATCGACCAAAATACCTGGGTTCTCGCCCCGGAAAGCCGCATGGACGCGGTGTTCGTCGTGAAAAATCGGGCGATTGATGTCGTTGAGGCCAGGCGCTTAAAAAAAGGCGATATGGTCGTCACCGGCAGGACGGAAAACGGCGAAGAGGGAATCCTCGTCCACGAAAGGGGCTTCGAACAGACCTCGGCCAATGCCGACAAGTTTGCCTTCCGCTCGCGGGGAACGCGGGAAACGCCCTTTTCCTATTCCTATGACGCCCTCTACGAAATCCTCAAACATGACCGGGATCACGGCCATATCGTCTGGGTCCTCGGTCCCGCCGTGGCCTTCGACAAGGATTCGCGCTCGGCCATGCAGGGGCTGATCGAGAACGGCTTCTGCCACGCCCTGATGGCCGGCAATGCCTTGGCCACCCATGATATCGAAGCCGCCATCTATAATACCGGCCTCGGGCAGAATATTTACACCCAGACGCTGCAACCCATGGGCCACTACAACCATCTCGACATTCTCAACGCGGTGCGCAAGGCCGGTTCCATCGCCGCCTCAATTGAGACCCTCGGTATCAACAACGGCATCATGTACGCCTGTGAAAAAAACAACATCCCTTACGTCCTGGCCGGTTCCATTCGCGACGACGGGCCTCTGCCGGAGACCATTGGCAATGTCTATGAATCGCAAAACCGTATGCGGGTCCACGCCAGGCAAGCAACGACGGTCATCACCATGGCCACCCAGCTGCATTCCATTGCCTTTGGCAACATGACGCCCGGTTACAAGGTCCTTGCCGACGGTTCAGTTCGTCCGGTGTATTTTTACGTGGTGGATATGTCGGAATTCAGCGCCGATAAGCTCGCCAACCGCGGCTCGGCACAGGCCCAGGCCATCCTCACCAATGTCCAGGACTTCATCGTCAACCTGTGGAACCATCTAAGAAAAGAATAGCCATGAAAAAGACCGTGCGGATCATCGGCGTGCCCATGGACCTCGGGCAAAACCACCGCGGCGTGGACATGGGGCCGAGCGCCGTGCGCTACGCCAACCTGGCAGGGTGCCTGCGCGACCTCGGTTATACCACCATCGACAGCGGCGATATCGCCATTCCCGGGCACTACGTCCTTGCCAACACCAGCCTGCAGGAGCGGCTGCCGCATATCTGCAAGGCCTGCGCAAGTGCTTATGAACTGGGCAGACAAGCCATCGCCGCAGGCGAAATCCCCATTTTTCTCGGCGGCGACCACTCCGCCTCCATCGGCACCGTCGGCGGCGTCACCCACGGCACCGAGGTCGGCCTGATCTGGATCGACGCACACGGCGATTTCAACACCCATGAGACATCCTCCACCCAAAATGTGCACGGCATGGCATTGGCGGTGTTGCAGGGGCTTGGTGCAAAAGAGCTGGTCGATGTCGGCCGACCGGGGCCGAAGGTAAAATCCGAAAATGTTGTCCTTCTCGGTGTCCGCGACCTCGATCCGAAAGAGAAAGAGCTGATCCGTGCCTCCGGCTGCACCGCCTTCACCATGCGTGATGTCGATGAAGTCGGCATTCGCGCCCTCCTCACCCACATCCTCAAAGGCTTCAAACATCTCAATAAAATCCACGTCAGCCTCGACCTTGACGTCATGGACCCCCTCGATGCACCCGGCGTCGGCACCCCCTCCCAGGGTGGCCTGACCTACCGGGAGGGTCAGCTTATCATGGAGATTCTCGCCGAGACCGACAAGATCCATTCCGTCGATATCATGGAGATCAACCCCATCCTCGACATCCAGAACCGCACCGCCCAAATGGCAGTCAATCTTGTCGCCTCGCTGTTCGGCAAAAAGATTCTTTAGATACCTTAGAAAATTATTTCTTCCTTTCCAATTCAGAGATTGCTATCGGCTGTTGCCTTATTGCGCGCCACGTATTAAATAGCAGGGTATTATACCCCATGCTGCCTTATGGAAGAGGCTGGCAGCATGCAATCCAGCCCGATCTGGGCTGCAATGCAAACCTTTTCTTGGAGGAGAATATGAAACGATTTGGAAAGATCGCCTTGACCTTGGCGGCCTGTATGCTGATCGCATCCCCGGCATTGGCCGCCGAGAAAGTCCGCTGGAAACTGGCTATGACCTGGGCGAGCACCCTCACCCCACTCGCCTCACCGGCCCCGAAACTCGCCAAGATCGTCGGCGAGATGACCGGCGGCAATTTCGAGATCAAGGTTGACGGCGCCGAAAAGCATAAGGCCGGCCTCGAAATTCTCGATATGGTCAAAGGCGCCCAATACGAAATGGGACACTCCGCAGCCTACTACTGGAAAGGCAAGGACATTACCACCGTCTTCTTTACCTCCGTTCCCTTCGGTATGACCTCCGATGAGCAGAACGCCTGGCTGTACTACGGCGACGGCATGAAACTGCAGGAGAAGGTCTTCAGCAAGTTCAACGTCCTCTCCTTCCCCGGCGGCAACACCGGCGTGCAGATGGGTGGATGGTTTAGAAAAGAGATCAAGACCGTCGAGGACCTGAAAGGTCTGAAAATGCGAATTCCCGGTCTGGCCGGCGAAGTCTTCGCCAAGCTTGGCGTTAACGTCACCAATATCGCCCCGGGTGAACTCTATACCTCCCTTGATCGCGGCACCATTGACGCCCTTGAGTGGGTAGGACCCGGCATGGACATTAAAATGGGCTTCCACAAAATTGCTCCCTATTACTATGCCGGCTGGCATGAGCCTGCCTCCGACATGCAGTTCCTGATCAATAAAGACGCATATGCCAAACTGTCACCGGAGTACAAGGCGATTCTCGACTCAGCCATGAAGACCGTGAGTGCCGACATGCTCAGTGAAAATTATGATGCCAGTGCTACCGCCTGGGCACAAATGAAATCGGAATTCCCCAACATCAAGGTCATGATCTTCCCGGAAGAAGTTCTGAAAGCGATGAAGAAGGCCAACGATGAGGTAATGTTGGCATATTCCGCCCAGAATGCCGAATTCAAAGAAGTGTATGAGTCGCAGCAGGCCTATATTAAAAAGTCTCGCGAATGGAGCAGGATGTCGACCCAGTACTATCTTCAGACCACCCAGATGGTTGAAAAATAAGCCCACTTGTTCCGCATAACAGGTTCCGATATCACCGTCCATTCGCCGTAAAAGGAGGATGGACGGTTTTTTTTATTTACAACACTTCTTCGGCATGCCATGTTGGAGCGATTGTTTTTACCGCACGTGTTTTCCATGAAGCAACGAAGGAAGCATCCTTGCAGGTGCTATGACCAAAAAACCGCTTATGGCTATAACTGAACCGAAGCAGGAGCATCAACATGCTGATCAAGATTGAACACTTTTATCGTCGTTTAAACCGCGTCTGGGGGAAGATACTGTCGATTGTTTTTCTCTTGATGGCAGCCAATGTCTTTTTTGATGTCGTCATGCGCTATGCTTTCCACAACAGTTCGGTAGCTATGCAGGAACTGGAATGGCATCTCTTCGCCATCGGCATTCTCTTCGGGGTCTCCGTCTCCCTTCTTGATGAAGCCCATGTCCGAGTTGACTTTCTCTACGATCGTTTTTCGGCACGCACGAAGGCAGTCATCAATATCGTCGGCACGGTTTTCTTTCTCCTGCCTCTCGCCCTGCTCATCTTTTTCGGCTCGCTCGATTTTGTCCAGGATTCCTTCCAGATCCATGAAATTTCCGAAAACCCCGGCGGCCTGCCCTATCGCTATCTGATTAAGGGCATGATCCCCTTGTCATTTTTCTTACTGATCTTTACAGCCTTCGGCTATACCGTGCAAAACATCAATATTTTCAGAAACGCAGGTTCTGCAAAAAGCCGCCTGCAGCTACGCAGCACCATGGAGGAAAACCAATGATCGGCATAATAATGTTTGCTTCCGCCCTGCTGCTCCTCGCCATCGGCTACCCGGTCGGCTTTACCTTCGGCTCGGTTTCGATCTTCTTCGGCATTCTCGCGGCCATTGTTAACATTGCACCAGATGTCAGCATCGCTGCCATTTCCAAGGAATTCCTGCAGATGTTCTCGATGATGCCCTTTCGCATCTATTCGATCATGAACAACACCATTCTCATGGCCATTCCCCTCTTCATCTTCATGGGGATTGTCCTGCAAAAATCGCAACTGGCCGAGAAACTGCTGGAAGCGATGGGCACCATGTTCGGGAGGGTACGGGGCGGGATAGCCGTCAGTACCGTACTGGTCGGCACCATGCTCGCCGCCTCGACCGGCGTAGTCGGTGCCTCGGTGGTTGCCATGGGGGTTATTTCCCTGCCGGTCATGTTGAAATACGGCTATTCAAAAACCCTGGTGGCCGGCACCATCTGCGCCGCCGGAACCTTGGGTCAGATAATCCCGCCCTCCGTCGTCCTCATTGTCCTTGGCGATATTTTCCAACTGCCGGTAGGCGACCTCTTTCAGGCTGCGATGTTTCCCGGCCTGGTGCTGGTGGCCTTTTATATTGTTTTTATATTGATATATGCCTTTTTCGATAAAAATGTCGCTCCGGCCATGCCCAAACTGGAAGGCACCTTTGCCGGCAACCTTAAGCGAGCCCTGTTCGCCATTATCCCGCCGATGACCCTGATCGTCCTGGTGCTCGGCTCAATCTTCGCAGGCATCGCCACTCCCACAGAATCGGCCGCCGTCGGCTGCATAGGGTCCATGGTTCTGGCCGCCATGTACCGGAAACTCACTTGGCAGGTTGTCGAAGATTCGGCACTTGAGACGGTGAAGGTTACCGCCATGGTCTTTGCAATCCTTATCGGCGCCACCGCCTTTTCCATGGTCTTTCTTTACAGCGGTGCTGATGCCATCGTCGAAAAGGCCCTGACAGGTCTGCCCGGATCGAAATGGACCTTCCTGTTCCTCGCCAACTTTGTTATTTTCATCCTCGGTTTCTTTATCGATTTCTTTGAGATCTGCTATATCGTCGTGCCGGTCTTATTACCCATTGCCCATATCATCGGTCTTGATCCGCTGTTTTTCGCCATCATGATCGCCATGAACCTGCAGACCTCGTTTCTCACCCCGCCATTCGGCTTCTCGCTCTTTTACCTGAAAGGAGTGGCTCCGCCGGAAATGCGGACGGTTGACATCTACAAAGGTGTGGTCCCTTTCATTATCCTGCAGGTAATTGTTTTGGTAACTGTAGCTCTGTATCCGAAATTTTACGGCTTAATAAAATAACGGCGAAAACCGAGAATTGCTTCTGGAGCACTGCTTACGGGCACGGCGCCAGAAGCAATTCCATCAATTGGATTCACCTGCTCCTGAAATATTCCTGGACGTATCGGATGTGCGTATGCATGGCCTCATACGCAGCCACGGGGTTTCGCTGGTCGATTGCCGCGAAGATTGCCTGGTGATGGCGCAGTACATCCTCAAGCGCCGCTCTATCCATGTACATATGGGTGAGATTTTTCTTGATTCCGACAAAGAGGAAATCATAGAAATTCCGCATAAGGTGGATAAGAACCGGATTTTTTGTAGAAAACGTCACGGCCATATGAAAGGCGGTATCCGGAGTGGTGCCGATCTTATCGGTATCGACCAAGTCTTCGGTCATCTCTTCCAGGCTTTTGCGGATGGCTCGGATATCCGTTTCCGTCGCCCTCTGGGCCGCCAGCATCGCCGCAGTGCATTCCAAGCCGAGCCGCACTTCCAGAAGATCATCGAGCGATGCCTCATCGGTTGCCATCACCGCTGCCAGCGGGTTGCCTTGCCGATTTTCCGGGGAACTGACAAAGGTTCCCTGCCCCTGCCGATGTTCGAGAAGCCCGAGGGTAACCAGCTTGTTAATGGCGTTACGAACCGAAGTTCTGCTCACCGCCATGGAGATCGCCAGTTCCCGTTCCGGGAGAATTTGCTCACCTGGTTTGAATTCGCCCTTGTAAATCAATTCCCGAATTTGTTCAAATATTTGATCTGAAATGCGTTTTGGTTTAATGGGTTTAAGGTTCATGGATTATAGGTATGTTTTTGCAACGTTGTTTTCTTGAGGATATCAATTACAAGCACTCAATATACGCCAAAATGGTATCCTGATAAGGATGAGTATCTCTTGATAAATACCCCAAGGTTATTAAAAAAACCATAACAATGCACTGAGAAAACCTTGATATTGGTTATTTCTTCCCTGAACACTGGCAATGCATACTCTTTTAAGCCTTTGCTTTTTGCTAAAAGTTATCTATCATGAAAGGCTGCTCTTTAGTACCTTACAGATTGGTTTCTTGTTTTGTTAAAAGAAATCAATCTGTCCGCAAGGTACTTATCCCCTCTCTGCTGTGGGAGGGGATTATAGCCCTTGGGTTGCGGGCGTCAGCCCGCTTTAGTCACAGACAATCCAACAACTTGCAACTCTCCTCCGAACCTGCGCCCGGACAGGACAATTATGACCCATTACGTTGAACTCTACGACACCACCCTCCGTGACGGAACTCAGGCCGAAAATTTCAACCTCTCCGTCGAAGACAAGGTTCGAATTACCATAGCCCTTGATGAACTGGGCATGGATTTCATCGAGGGCGGTTGGCCGGGATCGAATCCGGTTTCTGTCGATTTCTTTCTGCGAATGCAATCCATCGAGCTCAAACATGCAAAATTAGCCGCCTTCGGCTCAACCCGCCACTTCAAGAACAGCCCGGCCAAAGACCCCAACCTCCTGGCGCTGTTACACGCCAAGACCCCGGCGCTGACCATCTTCGGCAAAAGCTGGGATATTCATGTGCGTGACGCTCTGCACATAGAATTGGCCGACAATCTGCAGATTATCGAAGATACACTCGCTTTCCTCCGTCCCCATGTGGATTTCCTCTTTTACGACGCCGAACACTTTTTTGACGGTTTCAAAAACAACGAGGAATATGCCTTGAGAACTCTGGAAAGTGCCGTCAACGGCGGGGCACAAACGATCATCCTCTGCGATACCAACGGCGGCACCCTGCCCCACGAAATCCCGCCGATAATCTCCAGGGTCAGAAACCATCTTGCAGAAAAAAATAAAACCGTCGAACTCGGCATTCATGCCCACAACGACTCGGAAACCGCAGTTGCCAACTCCCTGATTGCCGTTGCCCAATCAAAGGTGCGACAGGTACAGGGAACGATGAACGGCTTTGGCGAACGCTGCGGAAATGCCAACCTCACCTCGATCATCCCGGCTCTGGTGTTCAAGATGGGTGTTGAATGCGAAGTTCGGAAAAATATCGACCAGCTTTATACCACCTCGCGCCTCGTTAATGAACTTGCCAATCTGCCGCACAGTCGTTACCAACCGTATGTCGGCGAATCAGCCTTTGCCCACAAAGGCGGCATCCACGTCAGCGCGGTAAAACAAAACCCGTTGACCTATGAACATATCGCCCCGGATAAGGTCGGCAATATTCGTCGCATCCTTATTTCCGATCAGTCCGGCAAGGCCAACATCCTGCATAAGGCAAATAAATGGGGCCTGCCGCTTGCACCGGACGACCCGGTTCTGGCGTCGATCATCAGCGAGTTGAAAGAATTGGAAAACCAAGGGTACCAATATGAAGGCGCCGAAGCGAGCTTCGAATTGCTGATGCGCAGGGCCATGGGTCTCACGAGAAAATATTTCAAATTCGAAAGCTTCCTGGTGATGAACCATAAATATCTGATGGACAAGCCGCCGCTTACCGAGGCCACCATCCGCATGTTTGTCGGCGGCAAAGAGGTGCATACCGCCGCCATGGGCGACGGCCCGGTAAATGCCCTCGACTGCGCCATCCGCAAGGCTCTCACCCGTTTCTATCCGAGCCTTGAAGAAATGGAACTCACCGACTACAAAGTTCGGGTACTTTCCGGTGAACATGGAACGGAGGCAAGAGTCAGAGTGCTCGTGGAAAGCCGCGACCGGCATAGCACATGGGGCACCGTCGGGGTTTCGGTAAACATCATTGAAGCCAGCTGGCAGGCCCTAGTCGATAGTATCAATTACAAGCTCATGCAGGAAGACAATAAAGTTCGTCAGTAAACCGATACGAAAAGAGGTCGATTTTTGCACCTGACCCTGGATTCCAGCCGAAGGGTGTGGTATCTTGCCCCTTGTCGCTAAACGAGATGTTTTTGTGTTACAATCCGAAACACTTCCCAAGGAGAACCCGATGAAAACCCCAGTACGTGTTGCCATTACCGGCGCTGCCGGTCAGATCAGCTATTCCCTTATTTTTCGTGTTGCGGCCGGCGATATGCTGGGAATGGACCAACCGGTCATTCTCCAGCTTCTGGAAATCCCTCCGGCGATGAAGGCCCTGGAGGGCGTAGTCATGGAACTGAACGACTGCGCCTTTCCGCTGGTGGCCGGTATTGTTGCAACAGATGATCCAAACGTCGCCTTCAAAGATGCCGATTTCGCCCTTCTCGTCGGCTCCAGACCCCGTGGTCCCGGCATGGAACGTTCCGATCTTCTCAAAGCCAACGGCGCCATCTTTACCGTGCAGGGCAAAGCTTTGAACAATCATGCCAGCCGCAAGGTGAAAGTCCTGGTGGTCGGCAACCCAGCCAACACCAATGCCCTCATCGCCATGAAAAATGCCCCGGACCTCAGCCCACGCAATTTCACCTCGATGATGCGTCTTGACCACAATCGGGCCATGTCGCAGATCGCCGGAAAAACCGGCAGCCATTCCTCCAAGGTGGAGAAAATTGTCGTGTGGGGCAATCATTCGGCCACCCAGTTCCCCGACATCAGTTATGCCAATGTTGATGGTGTCCCGGTAAAAGACAAGGTCGACAATGAGTGGTATGAGCAATTTTTTATTCCCACCGTGCAACAGCGCGGTGCAGCGATCATTAAGGCCCGTGGTGCCTCCAGCGCCGCATCCGCCGCTTCGTCGGCTATCGATCATATGCGTGACTGGGCCCTCGGCTCGAATGGCCGCTGGGTGAGCATGGGGGTATGCAGTGCCGGTAACAGCTACGGGATCAACGAGGACCTGATGTACGCCCTGCCCATCACCTGTGAAAAGGGTGAATGGAAGGAGATCAAAGGTTTGCCGGTAAGCGATTTTGCCCGCAAGATGATGACCGCAACCGAGCAGGAACTTCTTTCCGAAAAAGAGGCGATTGCCGATCTGCTGTAATCCTCTCTTCGACTTTGTAAAATGGCCGGAGGGTGCTTTCTTTCGCACCGATCCGGCCATTTTTTATTCCCCCTGCCTCACTCCGGCATATCCACCGCTTTTATAAGGGCCATGATGCGTCGGCCGTATTCCTCCTTCAACTTATTGAGATAATCGCCATTGATTGCCCCCTTCCAGGTCTTGACCTGATAGAACCGCTTGGGAATGGTGAAGTTTTCCGGTGCAAAGCCGGTTGCAGCTCGCACCTTCCAGCGCAACCTCCGAATATTTTCCGCCGTTGCCGGAATAACCCCGGCAAGATCAGGGAAACCGACGATCGCCAAACACTCTGCCAACTCCGCCTCGGTATACACCGACCTGGCGAAAAGGCAGCCGACCATGGAGGTCAAGAAGACCCGGCCAGGTTCATCATCCATGAGAAAATCGACCGCTTTGGTAATATCCTGATCGCTGTTTTTCTGGTCATAACTGTACGCCCCGGTGTCAAGGTGGGAATGGCGAAAACCGAGGGTCTGGGCGGCAAAAAACAACTCGCCGGTGGCATAGCCGGCCATCTCCTGGCCAAGCACACAGGCAAAGTCACCGCCGCCGTACTCGGCTGCCGCACGCAGGGTGCCTTGCCCTAAGAGTCGGTAGAAATCACTGCTGCCGGAACCGAGGTGGTCGACCGCCTGCTGATAAGCCTGGGCATCGCCGAAACGTAAGGGCGCCACAGTTTCTTGAGCACCAATGAGCCCGCGCTCCGTCGCCTCTGTTGCCCACGCAAGGGCCACGCCTGCCGACATGGCGTCGAGCCCGGCCCTTTCCATGGCCTCGAGAATCCGCAGGACATCAAAGATGTTGGTCACCCCAAGCATGGTTCCTGCGGCAAAAATAGGTTCATAATCATAGGCCACCTGATGGTAGTGGTAGCGATTGTCCTGCGCCATCTTTTCCCGGATAAAACCAATGTGGATACAGCCTACCGGGCAACCGGAACAGGCACCGTTGCGAAGGAGGGTCTCATCGGCAAATGTCCCGCCGGTTATCGATTTGATCGCCGGATCGGCAGTCTGTTGTAGGTTTTTCCAGGGTAGCGAAGAGATGTTGTTCAAATCCTCAAGATTTGCCGCCGTCCCGAGGTTGTGATATTTGCGCATCATCTCGGTGGACGTAACCTTGCTGTAAATATCCTGGTATTTCGATTTGTAGGCCTTGTCTTCCGGGACCTTGAAATCACAGTCGCCGTGGATGACAATGCCCTTGACATTTTTCATACCCATGGCCGCACCGCCACCCATCCTGCCGAAATGGCGATAGGTGTCGACGTTGATTGAGGCCATGGCCAGACCGCCTTCCCCGGCAGGACCGATACGCATGATTGACCGATGACCGCTGCCTTCCTGAAACATCTTGCGGATAAGTTTTCCCGTACTGTCCGAATCCATGCCCCGCAGAAAGGGCGTTTCTTTCATCTCCAAATGGTTGGCACCGACAAAGAGACACGAAAGCTTCTTGGCACAGCCTGTTATAACCAGGGCATCAAGATCGGCAAACCGCAAGGACAAAGCTGCCCTTCCGCCGGCGTGACTCTCGGTATATTCGTTATGGTAATTCGATTTGAAGGAGCAGACCATCTTGCTCATGAGCGGAAAGTAGCCGGTCAAGGGGCCAATGGCAAAGATCAGCGGCTGGGCCGCATCGCTTGCCGGCAAGGTCGGATGGCCATATTTTGCGTAGAGCATGGCCGCAAGCCCGCTACCCCCGGCCACCTTGTTGCGGCCATCCAGAAGGACAATCTTGCCCCGCCCCGCCGTAGCATCAAAGAGAAGTACCCGAAATTCCTGGCGTATCATGGCAACACCTCGACAACCCTTGGCAACTCAACCATTTCCAGACAATTCTGCGGACAAAATCCGACACATTGACCACAATGGATACAGACATAGACATTGCCGACCCTATCCTCACAAATGGCATCCACCGGGCAGGCAGTAACGCATTTGCCGCACTGAATGCAGAGGTTTGTCTTGACAATAACCCCGCCACCATGTCGGTCGGCAAAGGCTCCAGTCGGACAAACCGCAGCGCAGGGTGCAGGCTCACAGGCCAGACACCGGGCGGCAACAAAGCCGGTGGAAAGACCGCCGGAAGAATGAATTCGAATCCCGGATGTTTGCCATGAAATCCGCTTATGTACCAGCCTGGCACATGCCAGGGCACATGATTGACAGCCGATACATTGGTCCATGCGCGGCGAGGTGAGTTGTTTCATTTTGATTTTCTCTGTTACCTTGTGACAAACTATTTTCCAATAATTACCCTTGCCCATTATACACAAATCTCTGGAAACAAGAAGTGTCGAACGGCTTTGAGGGGCAGTCTCATCCAGAGGCGTCGCTCTTTTACTGTATCAAAATGGCAGGCAAAAAGAGTCCTTCCTTTTTTATTTTCCTTGGGCTAGTCTTCCAATACGATACCTTAGAAAATCATTTCTTGTTTTTTAAGAATGCATTTCGTGAAGGTACTTATCCCCCTTTATGGTGGGTTAGTATTTGTCTGTCACTCAAGCGCATCACCTGAATTCGACCATATGATTGACGAAATCAAACGGAAATTGCAGCATTTTTTTCCAGGAGAACTGTTTTCCGCCAAATCCGTTGAAGACGACCTGGCGAACGGCGTTATTCTCAGCGGCAAGGAACCGATCCTGCCGTATCTGCAAACCGCTTTGCTCGATGAAAAGGTGCTCGAGGTGCAACTGGACGGCATGCCGATGGTCTACTTCTCCCGGCTCAAGGATGATATCCCCGAACCCGCCGAGGTTGAAGTGGATGGCGAACAGGTCCTCATTCTACCTGAGACCAAAGAGGGCGAATACCTTGCCACCATGCATCATATTGTGACCCTACCGCTTGAACCTGGTCTCGGCAACCTGCATCTTCGCTATTCCAATGATATTATATTAAGAATGTTCACCAACACCTATGCGGTCGAAATGGCAACGACCTTCAAAGATCTGACGACGGTCGAAGATATTCCAGTTCTTCGTCTGGCCTTTCCGAGCCTTGCAAGGATTGTCCGCAATGCCCGGGAGTACCGGGCCAAGGTTCCGGATAGCTTGAACTTCCTCATATCTCTAGAAATTGACGACGAATCGTCGGAGTTGGATACCATACCGGTGAATATCAGTATCCGCGGCCTCTCCTTCTCCGTTAATAAAAAGGAACAAAAGCTTTTCAAGATAAACAGTTTGTATTCGATGAAACTGTTTGTTGAAGATGAATTATTGATACGGATAAACGGCACTGTTAAACATCTTGCCAGGATACGTAAAAGATCAGGAATAGAATACATCTGCGGCATCGAATTCGATTTTCGAACCAAGACCCATGCGGCTGTTATCGAATCAATCGTTGCGATGGTGCAAAGGGCACATCTGAAGGAATTGGCTGAAAAATCTCATGCCACCGGCATACATCTGATAACTTGAAGGAGTTGTCACACTGCCGAATAAAGTACCCTGCTGCAGGAGACATCCATGGTAAGATTCACCGTTCACACCCTTGGCGAACATGTCATCGACAACATGGCCGTCACCGGCCCTTGCCGGGATATCATCATGACCATGGCCGAGATGTTTCTCGCCACCTATAGCGGTCCCTCGGACGGCGATCTCGACTTCGCTTTCGCCGAATACATTATAAAACTCTCAACGGGCCAGGGCAAGATACTCGACCGGCAACCGTCACCGCCTGTAATAATGCACTGATTTTTCGTGGTTTTCACCCCTCTGACATCTATATCACAAAGGGCAAATCACCGACTTAGCCGGCGTTCAACAATAAGTAATCCGTTTCAATGTCATGAACGGCATAAGGGGCCGTAAAGAAATGGTGGAAATAGTAGGCGTTATTTCTTAACGGCCCCTAATCCGGCCATCATCCTCGGGATAAGAGCCACCTTCTCCTCGTCATCGACGGAAAACACATCGACTATTTCGCCGTTGTACATGACGCCGATTTTGTCGGCCAAGGCCATCGCCTCGGCGAGATCGCCGGTAACCAGCAGAATTCCAGCCGCCTCCCGGGCCTCAAGCAGGAGTTTCCAGACATCTTCGGTGGCGGCGATGTCGAGTCCTTGGGTAGGCTGTTCCGCTACGATCAACCGAGGCTTGCGATAAAACTCCCGGGCCAGGACCATTTTCTGCAGATTACCTCCGGACAGTTGCCAGGCAAAAGCGCCTAGATCGGGCGGTCGGATGTCGAATTCCTGCATGAGACGTGCAGCCTTCTCCCCGGCCTGCCGTCGCATAAGCCAGGGCCCCTGGACGAAGCCGCCGCGGGTAGTGAGAAGAAAATTATCGATGAGGGTCAAACCCTGACAGGTTGCCAGGCCCTGCCGGTCTTCCGGGATATAGGCCAGGGCCTTATCCCACTCAGCTGTGCGAAAAAACTGTGTCCAATCCGAACCGAGGATGCGCAAACTCTGCCCAGTCGGCCGACGCAAGCCGCAGATAATTTCCACCAGCTGTTTCTGTCCATTGCCGGCAACCCCTACCAGTCCGAGGATCTCGCCCTGGCGCAGCTCAAGGTTCACACCCTTGAGGCCATAGTCGTTAAGTTCACTTACCTTGAGCACCATCTGGCGCGGTTCCAGCGGCACGCGGTCAACCTGGAGGAGAACCTCCCGCCCAACCATGCACTCGGCAAGCTCAGCCATGGAAGCAACATCAGCTGCAGCCATCGCGGCCACAATCCGCCCTCTTCGGAGAATGGCGATTTCATCGGCAACGGCCATGACTTCCTCAAGTTTATGGCTGATAAAAACGATCCCTTTGCCCTTGCCGACCATGAGTTTCATGGTTGCAAAGAGATTCTCCGCCTCAGCGGGAGTAAGCACCGCGGTCGGTTCATCAAAGATAAGGACCGAACTTTTCCGATGCAGGAGCTTGAGAATTTCCACCTGCTGTTTTTCGCCCATCGACAGGTCGCTGATCCTCGCCGCCGGATTGACATGCATGCCATACTGTGCGGCAAGCTGCGACACCTCGCGGTGCATCTTTGCCACATTCAACCACCACCCGCCACCCTGACCGAGGAAGACATTTTCGGCAACAGTCATGGCTTCAACCAACTTGAAATGCTGGTAAACCATGCCGACCCCGGATTTTATGGCTTTTTCTGTGGAAGTGAATTGCACCTTTTTCTCGCGCAGGAAAATTGCCCCGCTGTCCGGCTGGATTTGTCCTGCGAGAATAGCCATAAGGGTCGATTTTCCGGCACCGTTTTCACCAAGCAGGGCGAGGATCTTCCCCTCTGCAACGGTCAGGGAGACATCGCGGTTGGCATGCACCTTGCCAAAACTTTTAGAGATGCCTGCAAGACGAATGAGCGACGGAGGCCCGACCATTTTCAGGGACGCTCCTTGCCGGCCAGCGGCGTGACAAATTGCGATTCGGTATCCCAGGGAAAGAGAATCCAGGTGTCTTGGCTGACCTCGGTAATAAAGGTGTCGACCAGGGGGCGCCCCGCGGGCTTGGCATAGACCGTGGCGAAATGCGCTTTGGGAACGATCTCCCTGACAATCTTGGCGGTGCGGCCGGTATCGACCAGATCGTCGACCAGTAGCCAGCCTTCCCCGTCACCATTGACCTTTTTGAGGATATCCGCCTCACCTTTTTTATCTTTCCAATCGTAGCTTGAGATACAGATGGTATCGACCAGATGGATATCGAGTTCTCTGGCGATTATGGCCGCCGGCACCAGACCGCCGCGGGTGATGGCGATGATTCCCTTAAAAAAATCCATATTGAGAAGGCGCCAGGCAAGGGCCTTGGAGTCACGGTGCAGCTGGTCCCAGGAGATGGGATAGGTTTTTCGGTAGGTGGGGTTTGCTGACATAAACTCTCCTTTAAAAGTGGTTTGGGTCGGAGTCACAAATATATCTAATCGGCCGGCGCAATGTTAATACCCAGAGACGCCGGCTCATCACTGGTTCTTTTCCGCCATGACGAAAGGACCAGGACAATAACGGTCAGAACGTAAGGCAACATCAACAGAATTGAGGAAGGCAGCTGGGTGCCCAAGGCCTGCAGTCGCAATTGCAGAGCCATTATACCACCGAACAAATATGCCCCGAAGACCGCCCGACCCGGTCGCCAAAAAGCGAAAATTACCAGGGCCACGGCAATCCAGCCGCGTCCGGCTGTAAGACTGGAGGTCCAGAGATGGGTATAGGCAAGAGACAGATAGGCTCCGCCGAGACCCATGAAAAAGCCGCCGCCAACTATACCGAGCCAGCGATAGGCCCGCACATTCAACCCTGCTGCGGTGGCAGCCGCTGGATACTCCCCGGCCGCACGCAGACCGAGGCCAAAGCGGGTTCGGGCAAAAAACAGCCACATAGCAGGTGGGATGAGGTAACTCACATACACCAGAACATCATGTTGAAAAAATATCGGCCCAATTCCGGGGATGGCCGACAACAGGGGGACGTCAAGAGCTGCAAAACCCGGCGCCGATGTGCCGATGTAGCTGGTTCCCAGATAATTGGCAAGGCCCGTCCCGAGAATGGTCAGAGCAAGGCCTGAAACCACCTGATTTCCCTGAAACCACAGACAGACCACACCATGAATGGCCGTGGCCAGGCTGCCGACGACACCGGCCGCAATAAATCCTAGGGTCGGATCGCCGGTCTGCCGGGCAACGACAAATCCGGCCAGGGCTCCGAGGATCATCACCCCTTCCACTCCAAGATTGAGGACGCCGGATTTTTCGGTGAAGATTTCGCCCAGGGTAGCAAAAAGGATGGGGGTTCCCGACTGGACGGTTGCCGCCAAAAGAGCAATGACGATTTCTGTTGTCATGTCCTCCGCCCCCAGGCAAATCGGTAGTGGTTGAAGAGGCCGCCGGCCAGCACTGTGAGGAGAATCAAACCCTCAATGATCGCGCCGAAGGCCGCAGGCACCTGCAGGTCGAGTTGCAGACTCTCGACCCCGACCCGCAAACCGGCTAGAAGAATGGCGGCGACGCCGATGCTTGCCGGGTGGAGACGGGCGAGCCAGGCGACCACGATGGCAGTATAGCCGTAACCGACCATGATGCTCGGCTGCAGACGATTCACCGTCCCCGAGGCCTCAAGAAACCCGGCCCAGCCGGCAAGCGCCCCGCTCATGACCATTACCAGAATCACCAGGCGGTCATAGGGCAAACCGGCATAGCGTGCAGCCCGGACATTATCGCCACTGGCCTTGATTTCGAAACCAACCCGGGTGAAGCGAAAAAACACCCAAAACGCCAGACCGAGAACCAGACAATGGGCCAGGCCCCAGTTGATAGAGGTACCGACAATCTTGCCGACAATTGCCTGTTCTGTAAACATCGGCGTCATTGGGAAACCGAAACTGGTCGGATCCTTCCAAATCCCGTACACCAGGTAATCGAGGAGGAGGATGGCAATATAGTTCATCATCAGGGTAACGATGATTTCATTGGTTTTCAAGCGTTGCCGAAGAAGCGCCGGGATCAACCCCCATAGTCCGCCGCCAACCGCGGCCATAACAATCATGGCAGGCAATAAAAAGTATTTCGGCCAGGCAGGAAAGGACAGAGCTACCCAGGTGGCACCGATCGCCCCTAAAGCAAACTGCCCTTCAGCGCCGATATTCCATATTTTCAGGCGAAAGGCCACGGCCACGCCAAGGGAGCAGAGAAAAATCGGGATGGCCTTCAGTACGCTGTCTTCCAGAGCCCAGCGGGTACCAAAGGCCCCTTGAAAAAGAACGCTCATTCCCTGAAGTGGCGGCGTACCTCTCAAAGACAGGAGAATGGCGCTGAGCAACAGGGAGAGAACAAGCGCCGACAATAAAACAAAACAGGAGCCCCCAAAACCGAGGGGCTCCTGTCTTTTAACTATACGCATCGGAAGCATCAGGATGCCATGGCATAAACCTGGTCAAGACAATTCATTATTGAGTGTTGCCGACAACACCCTCCACAAACCAGGTAAATCCAAGGAGTTCCGGATCTGTCATAAGCACACCGTCGGCAACCTTGACCGCACCACTCTGATCCTTGATCGGCCCGACAAAGATTTTTTGCTGACCGGCGATAATCTTTGCCTTCTCGGCATTGACCTTATCCTGCAGTTCTTTCGGTACCATCGGTCCAAAGGGGGCCAGATCGACAATGCCATCGGCCATGCCCGGCCACGCCGCTTCCGGCTTCCATGTGCCTTTACGCACCGCCTCGACGACCTGGACATAATACACACCCCAGTTCCAAACCGGTGCGGTCAGATGCGCCTTGGGGGCAAACTTCGCCATATCGGTGTTGTAGCCGATGGAATAAACGCCCTTCTCTTCGGCAGCTTCCTGTGGTCCAGGCGAATCCTGATGCTGGGCGATGACATCGGAACCGACATCAAGAAGGGATTTCGCTGCCTCTTTTTCGGTTGCCGGATCGTACCAGGTCTTGGTCCACACCACCCGCACGGTGGCCTTGGGATTGACTGAGCGAACGCCAAGGGTAAAGGCATTGATGCCGCGGATAACCTCGGGAATCGGGAAAGCGGCAACATAGCCGATGGTGTTCGACTTGGTCATTGTCCCGGCGACTATCCCGGAAAGATAGCGAGCCTGGTAAATACGACCGAAGTAGTTACCCATATTCTCAGCCATTTTAAAGCCGGAGCAATGGAGGAAAACGGTTTTCGGAAACTGCTTGGCAACCTTGACCATCGAATCCATATAGCCGAAACTGGTTGCGAAAATGATATCGAAATCCTTTCGCGCCATATTTTGCATAACCCGTTCCGAATCCGGACCTTCCGGTACGGCCTCAACATACGAGGTGGTGACGCCCGGCATCTTGGCGATCGCCTGTCGACCGACATCGTGGCTATAGGAATAGCCGGCATCGCCTACCGGAGAAACATAGATAAAACCGACCTTTAATTCCTTTTCCGCAGCAACGGCACTGCCGACACAGAGGGTCAGCAACAACGCCAGAAGCACCTTGGTAACACGCATAGTTTCCTCCTGCCCTTTATTTAATAAAAAATCGCCTATAAAACCTGTTTCAGGAAAAGCTTAGCCCTTTCCTCCCGGGGATTGGTGAAAAAATGTTCCGGGGTACCTACCTCGACAACCTTACCCTCGTCCATAAAGATGACCCGATCGGCCACCTCCCGGGCAAAACCCATTTCATGGGTGACAACCATCATGGTCATACCCTCTTTCGCCAGCTGTTTCATAACATCAAGCACCTCGCCGACCATTTCCGGATCAAGGGCGGAGGTGGGTTCATCAAAGAGCATAACCTTCGGATCCATGGCCAAAGCTCTGGCGATGGCCACTCGCTGCTGCTGGCCGCCGGAGAGCCGGGAGGGGAAATCATCGGCCTTTTCGTGAATACCGACCTTGCGAAGCAGCATGCGGGCCTTTTCCTCAGCAACTTTTTTGCTGCGTTTTCGTACCCGGCATTGTGCCAGGGTGAGGTTTTCCAGAACCGTCTTATGGGGAAACAGATTAAACTGCTGAAACACCATGCCGACCTCGGCACGCACCTTGTTGATATTGGTTTTTTTGTCGGCGAGATCGACCCCATCGATAATGATATGGCCCTCGGTAAAGGACTCGAGCCCGTTTATGCACCGTAAAAAAGTCGATTTGCCGGAACCGGAGGGGCCGATGATCACCACCACCTCGCCCTTCGCCACCTCGGTCGATACCCCGTCCACCGCCCGAACCACACCTGAATATCCGGTGAATATTTTTACTACGTTTTGCGCTTTAATCACTGACGGCGAGCCTCCTTTCCATGTAGAAAACCAGTTGTGACAGGAGTGAAGTCACCAGGAGATACATCGCCGCAACAATCAGCCAGACCTCAAAGGTGGCAAAGGTGGAGGTAATTATTTCCCGTCCCGACTTGGACAGGTCGGTGATGGCAATTACCGACACCAGGGACGAATCCTTGATCAGACTGATAAACTGTCCGGATAACGGAGGGAGAATACGCTTGAAGGCCTGGGGCATGACGACATCCCGCATGGTCTGGAGGGCAGTCATGCCAAGAGAGCGGGCGGCCTCGCTCTGTCCTTTGGAGATCGACTGTATGCCGGCCCGGACGATCTCCGCCACATAGGCGCCGGCAAACAACGCCAAGGCACCGACACCGCAGACATTGCGACTGAGATTGAATACCGTACCAAGAAAAAAATAAGCTATGAAGATCTGAACCAGCAGTGGCGTGCCGCGAATACATTCAACGTAGAGAAGTGCTATCCAGCGGATGGTGAAATTCTTGGAAATCCTGGCCAAACCGGTGATGAGGCCGAGGATCAACCCGAAAAAACTGGAGACCGCTGAAAGCCAAAGGGTGGTCCACAATCCCAGCATCAAAGGACCGAAATGCCAACTTTTGGTGAATCCGACCGTACTCCCGGCCAACAGCTCCTCGCCATCCTTGACCTTGATGGTGTCGGCGGCGACGGACAACACCACTTTTTCAGATTTTGCCGAGGCAACAGTAACAACGACATCCTTTCCCTGCGGGACAATGGCAATAACCTTGCCATCAAAGGGGATCTTCTTAGCCTCTTCGGCAACATAGGCAAAGTACTGGGGCACCCTGTTCCAGCGCCATTGGTAGTCGATTCTCTGCACCGCACCCCAGGTACCGGCGGCCACCCCGATGAGGATGACCGCCAGCAAGAGCTTCCAGGGCCACGTTTTATCTGTGGCGTTCAATAGAGTATCCTTTTGGTTGAGGATCAAACAATTACGTTATCAACAACAAAATTCAAGGATCGCATTATTGAATTTCTTTCAACCAAGCATCATCCTGGAACCATTTTTGATTAATCTTGTCGTAGACGCCGTCATACTTGAGCTGCTGCATGAAATTGTTCAACCAGTTGAGGAAGTCCGGATCCCCTTTGCGGATAGCCCAGGCCAAGGGCTCTTTGGTGAACGGTTCGCTCAGATGGACAATTTTGCCCTGGCCCTTCTGATTGACGGCGATAGCATTAAACGGCAGATCATAAATGAAAGCGTCGATCTTACCGTTGACGAGCTCGATCACACCTTCCTGCTCGGTCTCATAGGAGATATATTTTGCGTTGGGTATCATCTTCTTGGTAGCCTGTTCACCGGTGGTGCCCAATTTGGAAGCGACGGTAAATTTAGCGTTGTTCAGATCCTTGTAGGATTTCACAGTAGCGGCGAGATCTTTTTTCAAAAGAACCGACTGGCCGATGAGAATGTAGGGATCGGCAAAATTGACCTTCAGGTTTCTTTCCTGAGTAAGGGTCATACCGGACATGATGACATCAAATTTGTCGGTGAGAAGGGCTGGAATGATTCCGTCCCAGGCTGTGGAAACCAGCTCCAACTCAACCTTCATAGCGGCAGCCATTGCCTTGGCCATATCCACATCGAAACCAATGATCTCGCCTTTCTGATTGGTCAGTTCAAAAGGCATATAGCCGGGTTCCATGCCAACGCGCAATTTGCCCCGTTTCTGGATCTCGGAAAGCGTATCGGCAGCAAGGGCCGCACCAACAGAAAAGGTCAGAACAGCGAGTGCAACAACAAAAAACAGTGACAGTCTTTTCATCCTCATCTCCTTTTTGGTTATTATTAAAAAGGCTCCGGTCCCACCTCTCAGGCCCGCAAACCCATTACTCCTCTGTACTCCAAAAACCGACTACCCGCGTCAGCCGGACAGTGGTCCGGCGGCATCCGGCAGCAAACCGCACAAGGCCATTGCTCGACGCCGGATTAATTGTTAACTATCCAAGTTCACGCGTTTTTTATGCAATTCTTTGATCTTTCTAATAATTCTTTTGATAATTCTTCCTTTGCGTAACAAACTCCCCTGTAAAACTCAAGGAGAATCTTACATTTGGGCAAGGTTAACCCTTTTTACTTTTTCCCCAAAAACCCTAGATAGAGCCCTGCCGTTTTTTTCTCTCAAGACCAATCGCCGCGAGATTTTTCAGAACAGATGCGTTATGTTCTGCATCGTCAAGGCAGATACGTGTTCACTTGGACGAAAATGTTTTTCATGATATCAAAAATCCTGCAGCGATGAAAGATCAAGATACCATCCCCATGTATCTTACCCCATAACTTTAAAAGTAGGTTTGTACGATGAAACAGATAATTGTCTCCGGCTCCCTCGCCTATGATCGTATCATGAACTTTTCCGAGCGATTTTCCGACCACATCCTGCCGGATAAAATCCATAGTCTCAATGTCTGCTTTCAAGTAAACGGAGTCACGGAAAATTACGGTGGAACCGCAGGAAATATTGCCTATGCACTGAAACTGATGGGAGAAAGCCCGATTATTTCCGCGACAATCGGCAGCGACCACCATAAATATTTCGAGTGGTTCGAAAAAAACGGCATAGTCAAGAGCGGCGTCCGGGTGATTCCTGAAGAACTCACGGCCGGAGCGTACATCACAACCGACATGGCTAACAACCAAATTACCGGTTTCAACCCGGGGGCGATGAAGTTTTCCTCTGATCTTGATATAGAAGTCCTTGACCCGACAAAGACCCTTCTTCTCGTCTCGCCCGGCAACCTTGCCGATATGGTCAACTACCCCCGTCTCTGCAAAAAAGCCGGGATTGACTATGTCTTTGATCCCGGCCAGGCGCTGCCCATGCTGCAGGCCGAGGATCTTATCGAAGTTATTACCGACTGTACCCTGCTCATTGTCAACGACTACGAATTCAACCTCATCCAGGATAAAACCGGCCTTACCAACGGAGGCCTCCTGGCCTTGGCAAAAACCACCATCGTCACCCTGGGCGGTGCCGGCTCAAGAATCCATAGCCCCTCCGGAACAGTTGCCATTCCAGCCTTCAAAGCGCGACAGGTTGTTGATCCGACCGGCGCCGGCGATGCCTATCGAGGCGGACTCTTGAGCGGATTGGTAAATGGCCACGATATGCAAACCAGCGCCCTCAGAGGCAGTGCGTGTGCCTCTTTTGCGGTCGAATGCAACGGCACCCAGGTGTACTCTTTCACGGCACAGGAATTAGCTGAGAGGATGCACGCTTTTTAATCCAACGTCCATCGACCGCATCAGGAGAAATATGAAACGCATTGCTCTGCTTGTTCTTGTCGCCGTCCTGTTCAGCCAGACGGCATGGGCCGCCCGTGCCAAAGTGACATCCATGGCCAAGGATCCCTACGTATCCGCCCTGGTCCTCGACGCCGATACCGGCAAGGTTCTTTTTTCCGACCAGGCCGACACGGTGGTTTATCCCGCCTCCGTTTTAAAGCTGATGAATCTGCTGGTCATTCTCAAACACCTGGAACAGGGTAAGCTCAAATTGGATGACATGGTCCAGGTCACCGCAGAAGCCGCCAAAATCGGCGGCTCGCAGGTGTACCTCGATTCGAAGGAACAGTTTCCAGTCGAAGACCTGCTCTACGCCCTGGCCGTACAATCGGCCAATGATGCGGCAGTTGCCCTGGCCGTCCATGTGGCAGGATCAAAGGAGGGTTTCATTGCCCTGATGAATCAACAGGCGGCAGAACTGGGAATGAAATCCAGCCATTTCCATTCGGTGCATGGACTTCCTCCAGCGGAGGGACAAAAGCCGGATGAAACCACGGCCAGCGACCTGGCCATTTTATGTCGTGAGCTTGCCAAACGACCGGATGCCTTAAAATACACCGGCACCAAGGAAAGGAGTTTCCGCGACAATAAATTTATGATGCGTAATCATAATCATCTCCTAAGCGCGGTGGATGGCTGCGACGGGTTTAAAACCGGCTATTACGAGGCGGCCGGATTTTCCATCGCGGCTACCGCCAAAAGGGGTGGGGTGCGGGTCATCGCCATCGTCATGGGCAGCAAGGATCGCAAGGTCCGTGATGCCAAGACATCGGAGCTGCTGGCCAAAGGCTTTTCCTTGCTGCCGCCGAAACCCGGCTTGCCGACAGCAGCCGTCGGCAAGCCGGGAGTAACCCCGAAAAAAATCGATGCTCCGGCAACTCCGGTTGAAAGCCAATCGGCCGAGCCTCCGGAAAAAGAAAAACCGGCTCCCTCGACTGAAGGGGGGTGGACCATGTTCCTGCTGGGACTGGCAAGCGGCCTGGTTGTCTCTGCTGTCGTGGCGTTTTTCTTATTGAAAAGGCGTGGCAAGCAGCGATAACCGTCTATTGCTTCCTGGCGCTCGCACCATCCGCGACCTGCATATCAGGGTCTGTTTCGACCATAGCATTGATTGTAAGTGCCCGGTGGAGTGGACAGGTTGCCGGGAGATCCATGCCCTGGCGATAAGGTATGAGAAGTTGCATGGACAAGCCCGCAAGTTCACGACGGACTTCCCGGCGCCTGCCCTTTACCCGGGCAATGGTCATTCGGTCATAGCTTGTGACCTGATGACGTAGCCAGGCGATGACTGCCGCCCTGGCCCGATCCGGCAGAGGTATCCGTTCCGTCCTTGCTACGGTGCCACTCCCGACCGGGGTGGCTAGATCTGTCACCTTGTCCGCCAGGTTCTCAGCAAGAACAACATAGCGCGGATCGAAGTCCAAAAACTTTAGAACTTCTTCATAAAATGCACGGACGTATGCCTGGTGTTTTTTTTCTTTGGCAACCTGTTGCTTGTCGCGTTGCAGGGCATAGCCCGGGGCCGTGCGTTTGGCCCTCACTTCTTCGACGGCGGCGAGAATATTGGCTCTGCTCGCCCAGATCCCCCGCGACATGACCCGCCTACCGACCTTCACTTGAACCAGCCAGCTTGGTCCCTTGGCCTTAACCAGTTTGGTCAGCGCACCATCTCCAGGAGGAAGAAGCTGCCAGTCAAGCGGCGGCACCAGCTCGTCCCCGGCTTCAGTTATTAAGGTGTTGGTTTTTCGTCCCGGCCTTACCGTACGATTCTCTGTGGGCATACTAACTGTGATTATTCAGAACGATCGAAAGGATAAGGAGCAGTCCGAGAAGGAGTGTCCGGGGTGCCAAAGGACCTCGGTCGGATTGATAAATTGAGGTGGAAAGGCCAGAAGAAACAATGGCACATTGGCATTGGCATAGCCCTTCCACTCAATCGTCATCGGATATTTTTGCGAATGGCGGCGAGGAGATCGTCCTCCGAATAGGGTTTGGTGATATAGTCGTCGGCACCTTGTTTCATTCCCCAGAACTTATCACTTGCTTGATCCTTGCTGCTGACAATTACAATCTTGATGTCCTTGGTTTCCTGGTTGGTTTTCAGCTGCCTGCACACCTGAAAACCATTTTTATTGGGCAAAATAACATCAAGGAGGATCAAATCCGGTTGTTTATCAATCGCTGTAGCAAGGACCTTGTCACCCTCGGTGACGGTTATTATCATGTACCCGTTTTCCGAACAAACAGATTCTGCAATTTTGCTGTCTGTCGGACTGTCTTCAACAATCATTATCAATTTGCTAGCCATGGCTATGCTCCTTATTAAGGGTAAATTTGAGAAGTAAAGCGGTTGGTTTCCCCGCTATTTTAAGGAATTACAGATAGCTGCGACATCCGGAACAAGCCCGAGACCTCCATCCGGCATCGCATAAATCCCCAGAAGATGATGGTTGTTTCGCGGCAAGGTCAGAAGCCGGGAAGGAGCAAACTCAGTCTCCAATTTTTGCATTTTCAGGGCATGTGGTGTTCGTATGATGGCTTTCAGCAACGCCTTTTCGGCGGTCACCGCTCGAACAACCAGATATTTTACCGACTTACCGAAGGCTGTTTCCGGAAAGCCGAAGTGCTCTTCCAGGTTGATGACCGGAAGCATGGCTTCCTGATATTGCGCCGTGGCAATCAAAGACGGTGACTGCAACACCGTAACATCCTGCAGGATAAACTCCAGCTGATTCCTACTCAACAGCCAATATAGAGGAAATCCTCCATGAAGAGGGGTGTTTGCTTGAATCATCGCAATTTCCAGCGTAGTTTCCATTCTACCTCACTGCAAAAAAATCAATTGAACAATCGACTTCGAACCTTCTCCAGCACCTTTACAAAGGCCTCTTCGTTATAGGGCTTGGTCATGTAGTGCCATACCCCCAACTCCTTGGCCTTCTGCTGGTGTTTTTCAGAGGTCCGGGAAGTCAACATGACCACAGGAATATCCTTGAACTGCTTGTTATTATTGATGTTGCTTTTAAATTCGTAACCATTCATTCTCGGCATTTCAATGTCAAGAATAATAACATCCGGCACAAAAATCTCAAGCCGTGCCAAGGCCTCAATGCCGTCCACCGCCTGCTGTTGCTTCCATCCCTGGCTCTCCACCAGCCTGGCTACGCTGTGCCTTACGGAAATGGAGTCGTCAACAATCAATACCTTAAGAGGTTCGTCCAATCCAGCCTTAAGCTCCGGTTCTTCTGCAGCTCTCGTCTGTAAATTTTCTGCGTCAATAATTTCCCTGAGATTAACGATGGGGATCAGCCCCCCGGACCCGGTGAGGGTCACACCGCTGATGCCCGGCACATGGGTCAGATGGCTGCCAAGGCTTTTCACGATGATCTCCCGCTGTTCAACAACCTCATCAACACAGACGGCAAAGAGTTTTTCTCCCTTGTTGAAGAGTATCGCCAAAATTCCTTCCCGACCGGTCGGCAGTTCAGTGAGTCTTTTTTCCAGATGCAGGCAGAAACCGAGATTGACAATCGGGGTGATATTGTCTCCTTGCTTAAGGAATATTCCATCGTTCTCTTCCAACTCCTCCACGGCAAATCTCTTTATTTGGTGGATATCCTGCAGAGGTATGGCAAACACTCGTCCAACAACGGAAACCAGCACCGCGCGGTTGACCGACAAGGTGAACGGGATGCGGATTTCAAAGGTTACTCCTTGCCCGGGATTATTGAAAAGTTGCACACTCCCCATCAGGTCTTGAATATTCCTGCGTACTACATCAAGGCCAATGCCACGGCCGGAAATGGCGCTGATATCCTGACGCGTGGAAAAACTCGGATGGAAGAGAAATTCCAGGAGTTCTTTTTCGCTGAGTGCATCTGGATTCTCCGCCAGGTCGCCGTTCCTGAGTCTCTCCTTTATTCGCTCAAGATCAATGCCGCCGCCATCATCGGAAATCCGCAAAACAACAAAGCGGCTGTGCTGGTCGGCCTCAACTCGAATGGTTCCACTCTCCGGTTTTCCAGCAGCGATTCGCTTCTCCGGGCTTTCAATGCCATGGTCAAGGGCGTTTCGCAACATATGCATGAGCGGGTCGGTGATCTTTGCCCAGACAAACCGGTCCATGTACACATCTTCACCGGTGATACTCAAGTTGGCCTTTTTCTCAAGTTTTCTGGCGGTCTCCCGCACTGTCCGAAAGAGCACACGCGAGAGAGACGACATCGGCGTCATTCGAATGCGCATGAGCTTTTCCTGCATCAAACGCATGGTCAGTTGCTGCTTGCCGACCTGGCCCCCGATATCGCCGACAAGAGATACCAAAGTGGTATGAATCGAGTTAACGTCAACGGAGATTTCGTTGAGGGATCGTATTATCAGGTTCAATTGCGAATATCGATCCAATTCGATCGGATCGAATTCGGAATAATCGCTGCCGCCGGCATCATCGCCGGTTCGAGGGCTGAAACCATAAAGGGATTGCACCTCAAAACCGGATTCCAGTTCCTGCGATTTACGCCGCAGATTTTCCTTGACGGTATCAAGTTCAAGTAAGGTGTCGGAAAATTCTTCGAGCATCTTCTCAATAGCTCCCCGAGCAACTACCAGTTCACCTTCAATACCCGCCAGTTCATCAAGATCGTCAAGTTTGACTCGAAGAATACCGGATTCACCAGGAAGATTTGCCGATATCGAAGGTTCAGAAAGCGTTTCAACTTCTAAGCCTGCATCTGCATCGCCTACCTCTTCCGAACTGCCGGCATACGCTTGCACCTCGGTAGTTTCATCCTGCCCAGAACCAGCCGGTTGCCCTGTCTCTGTACGCAAGGCTAAATATTCACCGATCGTTTTCACAAGACGATCAAGGTGCACCGATTCATCGGCCTGCATCGATTGCGACAACAACTCAATGACATCAATGCCGGTGGCGAGTATTTGAACCTCTTCCGGGCTGATCTCTGTTGCATCATCATGAATCCAGTCAAGCATGTCCTCAAGAGAGTGAGCTCCCCGGGCCGTCAGATTCATCCCGGTCATGGCCGCAGCCCCTTTCAGGGTATGAACCGCCCGGCGCATAACGCCGACTGTTTCCCTCAGATTCGAAGACAGCGGGCAGAACTCCTTGACTTCATTTTCCAGAATGTTGAGTGAATGGTTTATAACTATGAGATGTTCTTCGCATTCCGATCGGAAAATATCCAGCAGCTGCTGTTGTTCTTCGCTAATAGTTTCTTTGTCTTGCTCGCTCGGCAGAAATTGCTCTTGGTCAGCTTCTTCCAGAGTGTAGGCCGACAACAGAGACTCCTCTGCCTGTTCCTCAAAAAGCAGGCCATCAGCAACCTCCTCAAGGAGCATCAACGAATCGCCTTCCGGCTCAGGAGCACCGAAAATATCCTCTTCATGCTCTGTTGCAGGTACCTCGGGAGTGACATCCGCTGCGACTCTTCCGGACATGGACAGCAGCGTAGCCAGCCGGTGCAGTTGATCCTTCACTCGCTGCACAGTTGTACCGTTTTCCGGGTCCGCATACGTATAAACGGTCTCCAGGAAGAGCAGAAAATCACCAATCAATCCGGGAATTTCAAGCGATGGTGCCAAAGGACCGGATTGTAATTTTTCTAATAACAGGTGAAAGTCCTTCATCAGCAGAGATTGCTGCTGAAGGCCGGCGGCCATACCTACTGTAGCCAGAGTCTTGACTGCCTGGGAAAGCTTGCCGTACACGTTGCGGTTCTTTTCACCGCCTCCGAGCCCAGCCGACGAAAGGTAGCCGGCCAGCTCCTGCAACAAAGGCAACACGTAACGGATCGCCAGAATATATTCCTGTTGTTCGTCCATCCCTTGATGAAGATTGCCGACATCATCGATAAAACCACCATTTTCACTGTTCCCGTTAAATTCGGCAAACAATTTTACGATTCGAGCATAAAGGATCTCTTCGATCTCCGGCCCGGCGTTTTTTTGGCGAATGAACTCGTCGAGGAGATCGGTGGTTTGCTGGAGTGCCGCGAGAAACTGGGCCGAGACCGGCTTTCCCTCTTCAACCATATGGGCCAGCAAAGTCTCAACTATTTTTGCTGCTCGACTCAAATCGACCAGCAGCACCTGGGATGCAGCCCCCTTGACATTATGAAAGAGCCTATGGAGCTCATCCAGTGGGGCTTTTGCCGCACTCTCGGCCGAAAGAATTGTTAGTTTTTGACGTATAACCGGGAGATAGGATTCAACTTCCTGGAGAAATAATTCGAGGAGTTCGGTGCGCGCTAATCTCACCATGGTCATCGCCCCCTCCCTTGGAGGGTAACAGGCTTGGTTTTCACGCCATCAGGGTTCATTACAGATATCATTCTCTCTCCTCAGATCAACCGGCTCCGTTAAGCCGTTTTCAAAAAATAACATGACCAAAGAAACGGCCCATGGAGCCGTATGGAAATGGTTAAAAATGGCCGAATCATTTCCTAACGGCCCCTAAAGTCGATAAGACTCGGTGCCGTTAAAAGCCTCCGGACATTTAGAATATAATAGAGTGTATTCTCAACTAATAATCCTGCTGCAAACAGGTATTTTTCCGTTTGATTATTATCGACATAATCTAGCGGTTTGGTTTCCGTTGCCGCACGACTGACCGTGCCGACAATCCGGTCCAGTCTGATCCCAATTTTTTGTTTGCGGTACTGCAGGACCACGAAACGATTGCCGACACAGACGCCCCGGCCACCTAGTTTAAGAAACCCCGGCAAATCAATGACGGAAGTAATCTCACTTCTGACATTGACAATACCTTGAATCCACGGGGGAAGATTGGGAAGGATGGTGAGAGCCGGTAAAGGCCCAACCTCGGACAAATCATCAATAGCTATCGCCAGGTGCAAAGTGCCGGTGGCGACGAGGATGTATTTCGTCATCTTCTCCTGCACAGGCACAAGCGCTTGATGAGCTGGGCCGGGACTGCGCATCGCCTCAGTGAGCCCTGTATCAATAGTATCAATGAGAGTATATAAATCGGGGAAACTTGTCATATGTTCTCTGTATATTTTTACTACTTTGTTTTGCTGTTCATGTGTTGTCATCAATAACGGCAAGGAGCTTTTCCGGGTCAAAGGGTTTGGTCAGATATGCCACAGAACCTCCCCTCATTCCCTTCTGTCTGTCGACAGGATTGTTCTTTGCAGTCAACATAACAACCGGAACTGCCTTGAGCCGCTCATCATTCTTTAATCGAAAGAGAATGTCGTAGCCTGTCATATCTGGCAGCATGGCATCAAGCAGGATGAGATTTGGCAGCATCGTTTCCATCTTCCGTAAAGCAGCCCCGCCGGTTGCCGCTTCCTCTATAATATATCCACGCTTGGCCAATACCATCGATATGACTTTTCGAGATGTTGGACTGTCCTCGATCACCAGAACCGTTTTATCCGTTTTTCCATCTTTCGTTTCCCGAACCACTGCAGTGGGCGAAATAACGGGGGATGGGGCAACCACAGCTTGCCTCGCCGGAGTTTCTTTTGCAGGGGCCTTCGCGACCGGAGCCACAGGCTCGTTCTTTTTCGTGCCGGCAAGGGCCGGTGCAACCTCCCCAGGAGCTGGTGCCGCTATTGGCCTAGGCTTTGCTATAACGGGAACTGCAGTCTCTACCCTTTTATCACTGACTGGTACTGCTGCAACCGGTGCTGTTTTCGGCTTCTCTAGATATTTTTCAAGCACTGCCAGGAGTTTTGCCGGATCGAAGGGCTTGGTCAGATACTCATTGGAGCCATGGAACAAGCCCTTCAAGCGATCCGAAGGTTTGCTCTGGCCGGTAAGCATAATCACCGGCACCTCGGCCAATCCAGCGCCCTGCCTCAGTCTCGACAGCACCTCATACCCAGTCATATCGGGAAGCACTACATCGAGCAGAACCAGATCAGGAACTATCTCCTCACTCCTTTGCAGTGCCTCCGAACCACTTTTTGCCTCGATAATTGTGTATCCCTTGCGCCCGAGCAGCATACTAATGACCTTCCGGGAGGTCTGACTGTCTTCTACCACCAGAATAGTTCTTTGCTCTGCGGCAGTCACAGGCATGCTGGTTGCTCGTGCTGCCGGAACCGCCTTGACAACCTGTTCCGGCGGCGTCACAACCGGTGCTGCTTGTTTCAATAGCAGGGCTGCCGCCTTAGTGAATATCGGTTCCCTTGGTGAGAGTTGTAATGCTTTGTTGATAAATTCCCTCGCCCGATCGATGCTGCCGATAGAGAAATGGCCAAGACAGAGGCAGTAGGCAATGCGAGAATTCTCTGGGTGGATCTGCAATTCCCGTTCGTATGCCTGCAGGGCCTGGGCCAGTTCGAAACTGCTGCTGCCCTTCGAACTATAGCCATCAGAAATGCGTAACATCCCCTGGCAAGTCTTGCAGCGTATTGCACCGGCAGCAACAATAGACCAGCAAAAGATGCATCGTTTCACCGCTTCCTGCGATCCGCCAAGCTGGGGCACTATCTTCTCGGCCTCCCGGTGCACTGCAGGATCACAATTGCCCCATTTTTGTGCCTCGGCCAAAGCCTTTTTTATATAATCTTCACGGGTCATCAACCGGGAATGCCAGAGCCACGCCGGATAATAAAAGCGGTTGCTGCGCAGAACCTCGACCAGTTTTGAGCCGGCCTCGGTCCGTCTGAACTGATAGATGAGATGAATTGCCTGTTGTAGGCCATTCTCTTCATCGCAACCCTTAGCGGCCGGGGAAAGACCGGCCAATCTATTCAGCAATCGCTCCACCAGGGTGAGGCTGAGGGAGACATCGTTCACCACCGGTTGAGTGGTTGCTTCCGCCCGAATGTCTCCATCCCGAATAGCTGCCAGGGTAAGGACGGCTCCGTTCCCACTGAGCTTGCCGCAGGCTGCACTGACAACCTGCCCCTTGCGAATCTGAAGACTGCCTGTTGCTTTGACATTTTTTACCCATACGTCAACATTGCCGGAAAGCACTTGTTGCGACTTCAGGTAGAGCAGAACATTTTTCTCGGTCTCGGTAGGAATGATGCTCGAGTCGATCATAACAAAACCCTGAACGTTGAATGAAATTCCGACAGCCTCGTCCTCGAAGAGATATCGTCCACATTTCTTGCCAAAGAATGAGTCCCGACAATCTTTAGTACCTTACAGATTGGTTTCTTGTTTTTTTACAAGAAATCAATCTGTCTCAAGGTACTTATCCCCTCTGTTGTGGGAGGGGATTATAGCCTTTGAGTTGCGGGCGTCAGCCCGCTTTAGTCACTTACAAAAAATATTTACAGCTCCATTACGGTTCGAAGTCAGGGACAGACGGTATCATGGGCAGTGAAGACACCCTTCTCATCGATTTTCACGATGACCGCACACTTGTTGGGATCGCCGGTCCCGGTAAAGCTGATCATCCCTGATGCCCCGTCAAAATCTTTTATCTTACCCAGAGCCTCCTTTACAGCCTTGCGGTCCTGCACGAGATCTCCCGATAGCTGCCCGGTGTTTTTGATTGCCTGGATCATCAATCGCACCGCATCCCAGGTAAGCGCCGCCGGTTCGTCAGGATTTCTGCCGTAGGCCTTGACATACTTTTCCACGAACTCTTTGTTGAGTCCTTTGGCATTCCCGGGAGCATAGTTGCCAGTGAAAAACAATCCACTGCAATCGTTTCCGCACTGGCCGATCAGGTCACCCCCAGCCCAGGAGTTACTGCCGACGATGGGCATCGTCAACCCCATCGTCTTGGCCTGCCTGACTATCAATGGCACCTCATTATAATGCTGTGGGGTGAAGAGAAACTGGGCTCCTGACTCCTTTATACGATTCAGTTGTTTGCTGAAATCCACTTCACCGGTCCTGAATTCCTCGAAGGCAACCACCGACCCAGGGCCGTTCACCGCTTGAAATGCCTCCTTGAAACTGTTTGCCATCCCCCGGGGATAGGCACTTATGATATCATACAGCACCGCTGCCTTGGTGGCCTTAAACTGACTGGCGGCGAACTTGGTGAGAACCGGTCCCTGGATGGTAAAGACAAAACAGGTCCGAAAGACAAAGGGCCGATCCTTTGTAGTGAGAGGCGAAGTGGACCATGGCGTGATCATCGGCGTCGAGTAGGCCTGCGCCATCTGGGCGACGGGGATCGCCTGACTGCTGATGAGCGGCCCGATGATACCCAACACCTTGTCCTGGCTGATCTGTTTTACCGCCAGGCCTGCGGCAATGGTGGGGTCCGATTTGTGATCACCATAAAGAAATTCTATCGAATAGGTCTTGCCGCCGACCTTCAGCCCGCCATCTTTCTCGATCTCTTTTCGTACCAGTTCACCGGCATTTATTGCATTTTTGCCGACCAGTTCAAACATCCCGGTTTGAGCAATATTGAAGCCGATGCGAATAACAGCATCGGCGCCAAAACCCTTGTTGCTGCTGATGATAATTACTGCGAGGCTCAGAAAAACGATTTTCAGTATTATTCCCATGTCTTTTCCATGTTTACACACTCACTATCTTAAGACGACTTGTTCCTAATAATTGGATATTGCCTATATTTTACCCAATTCTAAATCGCCTGTGGTTCTCCGATTTTGAAGATCTCAACCGCTGAATGCAGATCCCGAGCAGTTTTACTCAAAACATTCATGGATGCCGCCGTATCCTGCGAAGAAAGTGACGACTCCCGGCTGATCTCACCAACCTCTTTCATGGTTTGCGAAATGGTCTCGGAAACATGCACCTGCTCGGTTGTGGCTTCAGTAATAGACTCGATCAATACCGCGAGATCATTGGAAACCTTCTCAATTTCCTGAAGCTTGGCATGGGCACCGTCAGCAAGCTTCGAACCCTGCACGACCTTGCTGATACCTTCATCGATGCGGTTACTGACCTCCTTGATTTCATTTTGAATACTCTTGACCAGGACATCAATCTGCTTGGTCGAGTTACTCGAGTTATCGGCGAGACGCTGCACCTCGTCGGCAACGACCGCAAACCCGTGGCCTGCTTCACCGGCCATGGCCGCCTGGATGGAGGCGTTAAGGGCCAGAATGGAGGTACGGTCAGCGATATCGTCGATAATCTGCACGATGTTGCCGATCTCCAGCGAACTCTCACCAAGTCGTTTGATGGAGCGGGCCGTTTCATTTATCTGCTCGCGAATATCGGACATGGCTTTATTGGTCTCGATAACCGCCAAGGCGCCTTCCTGGGCGTTGACCCTCGATTGACGAGATACCGTTGCCGACCGCTGAGCATTGGTGGCAACTTCCCGAATCGATTGAGCCATCTTTTCAATTGCTTCAACTGCTCCGGAAACACCTTGTACTTGCTCAATATTTTTTTGAGCAAGGGTCATTGTCTGGCGAGCAACCTGTTCTGAAGTTGTATCTACCGATTCAGTTGCTACCTTGACCTTACTAATAATGTCGGTGAACTGATCGGCCATGGCATTGAAAGAATCGGCAATAGCTCCGGTTATATCTTCGGTAACCTCGGCTCGACCGGTAAAATCGCCCTCGGTCAAAGCACTAATCTCTTCCAGCAGCTTCATGATCGATTCCTGGATGATGTCACGCTCTTCCTGACTCTGAATGAGCTCGGTAATATTATCAAGCATGCCGTTCAAAGTCGAGGCCATGACACCCAATTCATCATTACTTACCACAGAAGTACGCGCCTGATAATTACCCCTGCCGATTTCATCAAGGAGGCTCATGATAAGATTGACCTGATTGGTAAGCCCTTGCGACAGTTTCAGAGCAATAAGCACCGCCAGAAGAATTGCGACTATACCTAAAGGCAACACAACTTTTAATACCAGGGACGCGGTATCCTCCATATCCTTGGTCGCCTTTGCCTCGTTGGCTAAGGCAAAAGTGAGAAACGACTTGATGGCCGGCTCCGCCCGTTTTGCCGCTTCCTGGTAATTGACGATTCTCGCGGCAATAATACCGTCGGTATTGCCGACCTCGACAAACCACTTGTCAAATTCCTTAAACTGATCGACCAATTTTGCTTTGACCGGTACCGCGACTGTCGATGATTCGACAAGGTTTGCCAGGGCGGTTCTGTTTTCTTTCACTTTGCTGCTGTTTTCATTTTCCGGAGCTACGAGATAATCCTGCGTGGCGGCTTTGAGCAGGTAAAAACTGGTTTGGACCGGAGGAAGATTTAAAGAAGCGAGGGTGACACCAAGGTTGTCGAGACTTTGCCGCAACTTAACCAACTCACCAAATTCCTTGTCGACCCGTAACTCGAGCATGTTGACGGTTCCGACAAAGGCACTCAGATATTCATTGATGGAATCCATTGCCGTTTGTGCGACATCGATATCCTTTGGGGTTTTTGCCAGCTGCTGAATCTGATACAAGGTGCGGTAAGCCTCACCGCCAAGAGCGATAAAGGGATTTATGTACAATTCCTTGGCTTCGCGAATACCTTTCTTTTCATGATTGAGCAGGAAGTCCTTCTCATACCGTTGCATAACGCGAAGGGTATTTTCAGTTTCCAGACTCAGGCGGGCAATCTTACCATGGACCTGGACGAGGGCTTCAATCGTTTTTTGGGCATAGGTCTGTGAAATCAAGGTGATTGCTATTACCGCGACGGTGAAGGCAATCATCAACATAAACGACCACAACAGTTTCGTGCGAATCTTCTGACGTCCCTTAAGCTGCGATCCGACACGACTTTGCACTACTCCAGGTACTTCCGTTTTTCCGTCCATTACGTCTCCATAATTTCTGTTACTGTCCTTGAAAGCGGACAAGCTGTTTCCGACAAGGTTGTCGGATCACCGCCTGTACAAACCACACTCTATCTTATAAGAACTCTCACCTTTAACAGGAAATGATCCTTGATGCTTTTATATCAGACATCACCGAAGTCCGACAACCTTTTTGATAATATCTTCCACTGCAAGTCCCTGATGGGGCAACTGTTCGGCAATGCCGCCCTGACCGATTCTACTCGTTCCAAGATACCCGTACTTGGGATGCAAGCCTCTCTCCAAGAGCCAAGTCCCATAGCGAATGCCGAGGCCGGTCTTGCTGTTTTGGCTTTCCACCACCATCACCAAGGGACTGCCGCCCACTTTGGCGAGCATCTCTTCGTCGATGACATTCAGGGTCGGCTTGTTGATAAGCCCTATCTCTACGCCTTTCTGCCGCAGTTGTAAAACCGCATCCAGACAGCGATAGGTCATCTCGCCATAGCTGACTATATACCCGTCCTTTCCCTCGCGAATGAGTTCATCCTTGCCCTTCCGGAAGACGTAGCCATCGCCAAAGAATTTCCCACCCCCCTCGGTGAGCAGATACGGGGTCGCCGAACGAGTCGAAAAGAGAAATCTCAGTCCCTGATCATGAAACACTTCTTTCAGCATTGCCCGCAGCTGCAGCGTATCGGCGGGGAAGTAAAGGCGAGTCGCATCCCCTTCGGCGACCGCATTATCGGCGAAAAAGTTATTGATACCAAAATGGCAGGTGTTGTCAGCCATATCGTCGATTCCCGAATGGGAAAAATGGGCGAGAACATTGGCATGGTTGAGGCGGGCCATGGTGATCTCCGAGATAACCATCTCCAAAAAGGCGGCAAAGGTTCCAAAGATCCCCTGACGCCCGGGTTCGGAACCGAAACCGGCGGCTACCGAATAGTTGTTGCGTTCCATGATGCCACCGTGCACGTACACTTCAGGATGATTCTTGCGGATGTGGTGCAGTCCGCACGATCCCTCGAGATCGGAGTCAACAACCAGAACCCCGGCAGCCGGATTTTCCATGGTGTCGAGGATTTCACAGACCGCCTTACCGAAGTCGTCACGCACCTTTCCGGTTTCCGGAGTGCTGCCCAGGTAAGTCTTTTCAGTTTTTTGGACCGGATAGTTCTGCAGCATCCGGGCTGCTTCGTTCTGACCGCGCGCGGTCAAATAATCGACCGCCAAACCTACGGCAATGACATCATGGCCCTTTGGTGACCCTTCAATTCCAGGGACGCCCACCGCCATTAGCCTTTTGTTGACGAGGGCAACGGGACCATCGGCCACCAATGCCCCTTGGATGCGACTAAACAGGGTATTGATGTCCTCACCGTCTCCGACACTTACGGCAAGTCCTTGTCCGGCGAGGGTCCGCGCCACATCATAGCCTTTCATATACTGGCTGGGGTGGCCGGCAATGGTGACATCGTTGTCATCAATGATCAATTTGACACTCAATTTTCGCGCTACTGCATATCGGGCCGCCTCGGCGTTGTCCCCTTCCATCTGAGAACCGTCGCTGCCGAACATGATTACGGTCTTGGTCCTGTCGGCCTCGGCAACGCCATTGACATAGCTCCACAGGTGGCCAAGTCGGCCGGAGGAGAAGAAAACTCCGTTGCGTTCATCACGTTCCGGATGACCGTAGAAACCATGGCCATATTCTCGGTAATGGAGGAGAGATTCGGGTTTCTTGTGGCCATTGAGGACAGCCATCACATATTGAATAGCCACCCGATGCCCGGCCTCATCAAAATAGACCGGATGAAGTGTCGTCGAGCCCTTCATAAAACCGTCAACAATCAACATTTCCGCGACAATGTCGAAGGCCCCGCCGGTGTGACCTCCCAGCCCTTTCACGTTGGCGAGAGCGGTAAAAAATACCAGGCATTCTCGCACCAGCTGGATATTGCCGGTCAGTATCCTATGCTGTTCCTCTGTCAGTTTCGTCTGCTGCAAATCGAACGTGAGTGATGAATACTTATTCAAATCTATTGGAAAAACCATCTTCGTCTCCGGTTGCTTATGTGTGTTGCCAATCATGCAAAATCATGCAAAATCATTCCTGTAACCGCCCTTGGTTGCGGCCCTATTTGGTACCGAAGATCTTATCTCCGGCGTCGCCGAGTCCCGGCAGAATATAGCCGACCTCATTGAGACCCTGGTCAACCGAAGCGACATAGATATCCACATCGGGATGGGCCTCGGTCACCTTTTTCAAGCCCTCCGGGGCAGCAACAAGAAAAAGTCCCTTAATAGTCTGACATCCAGCCTTTTTCAAGGTCTCGATAGTCGCCAGCAGGGTCCCGCCGGTCGCCAGCATCGGATCAAGAATCAAGGCTACTCTTTCCTTAATATCCTTGGTGGTCTTGACATAATATTCAACAGGCAGAAGAGTCTCCTCATTGCGGTAATAACCGACCACACTGACTTTTGCCGAGGGGATGAGATCAATAACGCCGTTCAGCATGCCAAGCCCGGCCCGGAGGATGGGAACAATAGTTATCTTTTTGCCTTTCAGCTCATCTACCTCAACTGGGCCGGCCCATCCCTGGATATTTTTTTTCTGGGTCGGCAGATCCTTTGTCGCCTCGTAGGTAAGCAAACGGGCAACCTCCGAGGAAAGATCACGAAAATCTTTGGTGGAGATATCATGCCGGCGCATGAGACCGAGTTTGTGCTTGATGAGTGGGTGGTCAGCCACGTGAACGGCCATAATTGTCTCCTCGGGATGATTGGAAGGCTCGACGTATCGATTGGGTGAGAATCCACGAGACCATGTTTTAAAAAATAATGGCGAAAAAAGCTAGGAATTTTCCCCAACGGGGATAATCAAGAAGAAATTGCAGAACATAGCATTTTTTTCATGGATGGCAACGCTTTTTGCCTTTTCTTTTTCCATATTGCCACACTTTGTGTTATTGATTTCTAACTGGTTATTCACTTCTCCTGGAGAACCAAATATGAAAAACTTTCTTGGTGTTTTTTTTCTCTTGGTAGCCTTTTACAGCAACTCCGAGAACTGTTCTGCCGGCACCGACTCCGTCGGTTTTGTCAAAACAGTCTCCGGCGAGGTCTTCCTGAGCAGTGCGCAAAGCACCCTGGCGGCGGCAGTGAATACGCCAATAAGTCAGGGGGACACCATCAAAACCGGGGTAGCCGGCAGCGCCGGGCTGATCTTTGACGATGATACGGTTGTCTCGCTGGGTCCAAACAGCGAATTAGCGATAGAAAGTTTCCAGTTCAACCCTGTTGACCAAGAACTCTCTTTTGTGTCCCGCCTTATCAAAGGGACCTTCTGTTTTGTTACCGGTCAAATCGCCAAATTGGCCCCGAACAAAGTCAAATTTGCAACACCTGAGGCAACACTCGGTGTACGGGGCACAAAGTTCCTCGTAAAAATCGACTGACAGCTCTCGGTTTCTCTCCAACCTCAATCAGGGTTTGCCTCGAAATGATGCCATCACATCTGAAAACATGGCTGCTCGGCCTTACTCTCCTGGTATTATCCGGATGCGCTCAAAAGACCACCGTTGTTCTGCTCGCCGATCCCGATGGACATGTCGGAAACCTCTCCGTCGCCAGCGATGGCGGCGAGGTTGCAATGAATCGGGCCGCTGAAGCCACGGTCGTCAGCGGCCGAGATAAACCTGCGAAACCGGAAATACTCTCAGGGCAACAAATTGCTGCCCAATTCTCTGTGGTTTTGGCAACATTGCCGACGCAACCCGAACATTTTCTCCTCTATTTTGAGACAGGATCGACGGCTCTGACAGCGGATTCCGTAGCCATGTTGCCGCAGATCCTCCAATCAATTAGCAACAGAAATTCGAAAAGCATTGGTGTTGTCGGGCATTCCGACACGGCCGGCGACCGGGACCACAACTTGCGCCTGTCAAGGGAGAGGGCGCTTGCTGTCAGTCAGGTGCTTATCCACGCAGGAGTCGAGCAGGCGCATATAAGCAGCACTTCCCACGGAGAGGAGAACCTGTTGATAAAAACCGCTGATAATGTGCAGGAGGCAAAAAATCGCCGGGTTGAGGTGGTCGTTAAATAACACCGTTTGCCTCTCAATATATGGTCATTTTCCCCATTCCTTAGCCATGGAGAACACCTTTCTTCCAACACCGCAGCCAGCCTTCTTGCCGTCTTCAATACAACCGAACCTGCTCTGGACGCTTCTTACGACCGGCCTCCTGCTGACCCTTGGCTTGTCACTCTTTTTTGTCTTCCCCCCCAAAGGCGTCCAATCTCTCACCACCAAGTCCACCGATCTCATCCTCAAAACAACCAAGGCGCCAGACTCCGAAATCGATATCGTTATCGTCGAGATTGACGAATCAAGTTTAAAAAAATACGGTCAGTGGCCCTGGCCTCGCGATCATTTTGCAAGGCTTCTCGATACCATTGCCGAGGCCGGAGCATTAAGCATCGGCATAAACATTATCTTTCCCGAACAAGATAGAAGTTCCCCGCTTTACCGACAAGAATCCTCTGCCGCCGATTCGGCTGACTTGCCTGACCCATCAGACATTCCGGTCGAGCTTGTCGATCATGACCTGTTCCTGGCAAAGAGTCTTGCCGGCGGTCCTTTTGTTTTGGGATACGAATTTCTTTTTGGCCTCCGGCAGGAAGGCCCAGAGGGCGAATGCCCGATCCCACCGCTTACCCTCTCCCGTATGGGCCGGGACGACCAACCGACTCCTGCTCTCAATTTACACCGAGCCGATGGCGTTCTCTGCGATTACCTGCCGCTTACCAAAGCCGCACTGTCCGCCGGCTTTCTGAATGGCGCCCCCGACAGTGACGGTATCTTGCGTCGCTTACCGCTCCTCATGCAGCATGGCGATCATATCTACCCCTCCTTCGCTCTCGCCATACTCATGCGCTTCCATGGCTTTCAAGAACTTTTTCTCGATACTGACGACACACAACACCTCATTCGTATTTTTTTGGCTGGCCGACCTGTTCTTTTGGATAGCCAGGGCAATATTCTCCTCGGTCCACCTAACCCAAGTCGCTCACAACGGTTTTCGGCCGCTGACATCCTGTCAAATAACATAGATATTAGCTACTTAAAAAATAAAATTGTCCTTATCGGAGCAACGGCGCAAGGCCTTTCCCAGGGATACCCCACCCCTTACTCTTCGACCGAGACCTTGCTCGATCTCCATGCTGCGGCCCTTCACGCCCTTGCCGGCAAACTCCAAGCGGTGCGTCCCCCGGGTCTTCCTTTTTATGAAGTACTCTTGAGCATGCTGCTCTGTTTGAGCATGGTCCTCGTGAATATTCGGTGGTCGACCGGGTGGTCGATTGGCTTCTGCCTGCTTACAACCGGATCGATCTGGGTCGGGGCACAAATGCTTTTGCGATTCACCGGCCTGCTCTTTTCTCCCCTTTTGCCGTCTGTCACCGTTATTCTTACCGGTTTTCTCTTCATCACCCTCAAATTTCGATATTTCCAGCTGCAAGCCAAGTCAGAAAAGGGGGACGCTCTGCTTCTGCTCAAGTCCAGTGAGTCGAGCTTGCAATCAATACTGCATACCGTGCCGGATATCATCTTTCGATTGGATGCCGAGGGAAACATCGTCTTCATTAGCCCGGCAATCTGCAAGTATACAAAAACTCCGGAGGCCCTTCTCGGCAACTCGATTTTTTCCTACGTGGCCCAGGTTGATCTTGACCGCGCTCGCTTTCGATTGAACGAACGCCGAACCGGGGAACGAGCCACCTTTGATCTGGAAATCCGTCTGCGGCTTACCGGGGAAACCCATACCTGTGACACAGACTTCCGATATTTCAGCGTTTCTACAGAAGGTCTCTACCGAAATGATCTCCCCATGGATAGTGAATTTCTTGGTACCCAGGGTATCGCCAAAGATATCACCGACCGTAAAAAACTCGAACTCCAACTTCTGCAGGCACAAAAAATGGAAGTGATCGGTAATCTGGCGGCGGGTATCGCCCATGACCTCAACAATATCCTCAGCGGCCTGGTGAGCTACCCGGAGCTGCTGCTTCTGGAAATACCCGAAGACGACCCCTTGCATGGCAAGATTTCCATCATCCAGAAGTCAGGACAGAAGGCGGCGGCAATCGTCCAGGACCTTCTCTGTATGGCCAGACGAAATATTACCATTCCCAGTATCAGTAATATCAACCAAATCATCGTTGAATACCTCGAATCAGGAGAATTTCGACAACTCCAGACAAGGTATCCGAATATCACCATTGATACCGCCCTCGACAGCAAACTGATGAACATCAAAGGCTCAGCCGTCCATCTGTCCAAGGTGATCATGAATCTGCTGCACAATGGGATGGAGGCAATGCCTGCCGGCGGCAGAATTGTCGTTACCACCTGCAATATCCGCTTCGATCGAGCTGTCGACGGTTACGAAGTCATCCCCTCCGGCGAATATGTCTGTCTCTCGGTTGCCGATAGCGGAACAGGCATCCCCGACTCCGACCTGCATAAAATTTTTGAGCCTTTCTTCACCCGCAAGGCGACAAGTAAGAGCGGAACCGGTCTAGGCATGACAATCATCTGGGCTACCGTCAAGGATCACCATGGCTATATAGATATCCGCAGCCGGGAGGGGCAAGGGACAACTTTGACAGTCTACCTGCCCGCCACGGCAGAAAGCGCCGACCCGCAGCATAATCGTGTGGTACTTGAAGATTATCTCGGTTCCGGGAGCATTCTGGTGGTCGACGATGTTGCCGAGCAGTTACATATCACCGCAAATATGCTGAGAAAGCTCGGATATACAGTGCACACCTGCGAAAGTGGCGAGGAAGCGGTGTGCATGGTCGAAAAACAGCAATTTGACCTCATCATTCTCGATATGATCATGCCCGGAGGAATGGATGGCCTTGAGACCTACAAAAAAATACTCAAGGTCTCTTTCAGGCAAAAGACCATTATCACTAGCGGTTACTCTCAATCAGAGAGGGTTCGGGAGATGCAGGAACTTGGGGCGGGCGCCTTTGTACAAAAACCCTTTACCATGGAACGGATCGGCATGGCTGTCAAAGAGACCCTCGCCAAACCGTCAGCGGCTGAGGGTTCCCTCACAAACCGAGGTGGTTTGGACTCTCCCGGATGATATTGATTGTGATGGCTAGACACCCTGCTAATTGCCAGTGCCCATACCTTCAATCGGTTTTCGAGCGATGCGGTTCCGGCAGATACTCTTTACGCACCGGGGCAAAAACTTCAATGGCCCCTGAATCCTCGATAATCTCGGCACCATGTTTGACGCCCCCGGCAATGCACCAGCTATCCCCCGGCTCAACCAGATGCATCTCAGCCCCGATGGTCAACCTGATCCTCCCGCGCACCAGGTATCCGCTCTGTTCATGAGGATGGGCATGCAGCGGCAGGATGGCACCCTTATGCAGGCGAAATTCGGCCATCAGGGTCTTTTCACCGTACACCAGGGTCTTCTGCTCAACCCCACCTATAGCCCGCATGTAGCCAACTTCACTCTGCTTCTCAAACATCTTCCACCCCATCTTCTCTATCAGAAAAAAAGTCCCCCATTCGCTAATTCACAGCTATCGTACTCCCTCGATAATACCATTTTGCCGAAGAAGGGGCCATCAATGATAAACCAATGTTTTGCCCAAACCCAACCTACAGAAATCGACGAAAAAGAAAAATGTAGACAATCAGGTTGATGACAAGGACAACCAGACCAAGGACGATCTGGATTTCGCCCGTCAATCCTGCCGGATAGATGATGGGCAGCAGGTAGTGCTCGATAAACCCGGTGGCATATCCCTGTCTACCGGCCAGTTGGCGAAGGTGGTTTTCAAGGGGTGTCAGAGGACAGACATTGCCTGAAAATTCAATATAAACGCCCCAGAGAACAGCAGGTAGATGCAGCAGAACAATATACTCCCGGCGTAGGGCTAGTAATCCGCCGCCAATGACGAAGAGAATAAAAAGCAGATGCAGCAGGACAACCAGATCGGTAATGATTCGATAAAACATGGCTGCAAAGGAGCCTTGAGATTGAGGTCGCTGGCCTTGGCGTAAGAAAGATGCGCCTGTTTTTTATTCATCTCGACCCACATTTTCAAAGTACCAATTCCAGGATTTTTTTCAACTTTTGTCCTCATCTAGCAACCAGAATTGTTCCTGCACAAACAAACGAGAGCTTCCGGCTGCACGACTGCACAGCCGGAAGCTCTCATTTTGAGCTTACGAGTGGCTACTAAATATGGGTCATTTCAACCCATATTTTACTTTTTCTTGCTTCGTTCCGGGCAATTATTTGGTATTTTAGTATTTACAAAGGAGCAGTTGTGAGCTCTTGCCAACCTTGCACCTTCTACCATCGGTCTCGGCTACGATGCTCATCGCGCCAGCCATCATGATTACCCCGCCAACCATCACGATGACCCCGCCAACCCCTGTCCCGACACACCGTTCTCGTCTCATCTCGATATCCCCCGTGTCGTCTCTCTACCCTTACGACCTCATTCCAGCACACCTGGGAAGGCCGATGCCGTTCTCTGTATTCATCGCGGTGGTTATCGCGGCCGTTGTAGGAAAAAACAACCGATGGAAGAGGGGGTAAAGGAAGGAAAAAACCGTCGACCCCGCGCCCCTGCGCCTCGCCCCCTACAGCCATTGTTCCAAAAACAAGAACTGCCAACACTGCCATTTTCATTTTCTTCATTATCTTCATTGCATGTTCCTCCTTGGTATATGAATAAATGTTAACTTGCTTTGCTTTCCTCCTTTATACGTCTCAGGCGAGAAATATCATAGTGGACATCCGGAGAAATCGGTCTGCATTCGGCCTTATATATTGCCGATGTCTGGTCGATGTCTGGTTACTTTTATATGTAATATAAAATAGATAATTGTTTTTCAAGTGTTCTCGGTTTTTTCTCGTACAACTCCATTTACCACCTGAAAATGTTTGATCATTCACCTCCCGTTGTATCTTCAGAGTAAAGGTCTCTTCTCTCCACCTATCCTCTCGCTTGACACCTTTACTGGGCGGTAATAAAGATTATCATATTTTGGCAATATTAGGGTTGGAACATGGTTATTTCGTAAACGGCCCAAAACGCAGAGAGTCGAAACACCTCGACACATTTTATCGTACTCAAGGAGCAGACATGAAGAACGTACTCTTTATCACCCTCTGTTTTACTGCCACCTTTCTTGTCATAGGGATAATCGCCGGATTTGCCGGCATAGGAGACCAAGCCGGAGCACAGGAAGAGCGAAAAGAAACCGAAAAAGCCCTTTTTGCCGGAGGTTGCTTTTGGTGTATGGAAAAGCCCTTTGAGGCACTTGACGGGGTACTCTCCGCCATCTCGGGCTACAGCGGTGGAACGACAAAGAACCCGACCTACGAGAATTACGGCGCAGGCGGACACATTGAAGTGGTGCAGATCACCTATGACCCGCAAAAGGTTTCCTATGCCCAGCTCCTCGATACTTTCTGGCGGCAGATCGATCCAACCGATGCCGGGGGCCAGTTCGGTGATCGCGGTCATTCCTATATTTCCGGGATTTTCTACTACAACGACAAGCAGAAAAAACTGGCCGAAGAATCAAAACGGAATCTTCAAGATAATGGAATTTTTACCAAGCCCATTGTGACATCGATTGAAGCGGCGCAGGAATTCTGGGCAGCGGAGGAGTACCACCAAGATTATTATAAGAACAACCCACTCCGCTATAACTTCTACCGAAACGGGTCCGGACGTGACGTTTTTCTAAAAAAATACTGGTAAGGCCAAGAGTTTTAGTGCCTTACAGATTGGTTTCTTGTTTTTTTACAAGAAATCAATCTGTCTCAAGGTACTTATTCCCTCTGTTGTGGGAGGGAATTATAGCCTTTGGGTTGCGGACGTCAGCCCGCTATAGGCTGAAAGAGCTTTCGGAATTCGCCACCTTGTTTTATTCACCAACAATCCGCTCTTGCCATGCCGTGCCTTGTCATTTGTTGGCGGCGGCACAGGTCCGCCCCTCCCCATGCAGTCGTCGCACAAATCGTCTTCGTTCATAGCGGTCGGGGTCGGCCTATGCCGGTCAGAGGCACAAGCTCCACTGCGAGAATGCTGACGAGGATGAGAACGCCCCCGGAAAGCTGCATCAGCGACAAACGCTCTCCCAAAAAGACCATGCCGCCAAGGGCCGCGAAAAGCGTCTCGGAGCTGAGGATGATCGCCGCATCGGCGGCCGGGGTATAGCGCTGTCCCACGACCTGGAGGGTAAAGGCCATGCCGACGGAAAAAATGCCTACATAGAGAATTCCCCAAACGGCGCCAAGGATCTGGGGAAAAGTAGGTCCTTCAACCAAAAAACCGAGGGCGAGCCCACCCAGACCGCAGACGAGAAACTGCCCGGCCGCTACCACCAGGGGTGCGCCGGTCTTTGACGCCATGATACCGACGAGCATAACATGGCTTGCCCAAAAAATCGTGCTGGAAATGACCCACAGATCGCCGGTCGCAAGTTCTACACTATGCGCCCCGCTGAGGATATAGGTCCCAATGAAGCAACTGATGGATGCCGGCCAGATAGCAAAATGGACCTTACGCTTCAGGATGATCAGGCCAAGCACGGGGACAAGGGGTACATACAGAGCCGTGAGAAAGCCGGAATTGGTGACGGTGGTACGCAAAATCCCATGCTGCTGCAATACCGCGGCGGTCAGAAGGACGCAGCCGGTGAGGAGTATGCCCAGCCAGTCGGTGGTGTGCAATCCTCGCTCTTTCCGCGCGACCCGGCGCATCTGTCCGAGGGCAAAAGGCAGGACAATGATAGCCCCGACCAGGAAGCGGGCGCCGGTGAAGGTGATGGTACCCAGTTGGCCGGTACCGATCTGCTGTACCACGAAACTGCTGCCCCAGATCATTGCCGCCAGGGTGAGGAGCAGATTGGCCTGGATTCGCGTCATTGCTTTACTCCAAATATATGCTGAATTTTTTTGTTAAACCAAGACAATAAGGGATTCGGCAGTATACATGTAAAATGTGGTTTTTCAAGCTGAGTTGTCGCTGTCGCCAGCGGATATCGACAACTTCAATGTGCAATTCCCCCTGCTGTCGTTTTCGTTCTGTTCAGATTTGTCCAGTTATCATTTTCATATGAAATACAATTTGACATTATCGAAACTTCAATGAATAATGGCTTCAAGCTGTATGTTGTGTTGCCCTCTTTGCCCGTACAAAGGCATGGAGTTTTAAAGCACCATGCATCTCATCGACAATCGCCCGGGAAAATCTCACCCTGCAGGAACGACCCCATGGAAATGCTCTCTGAACGGCAAAACAAGATCCTCTCCCTGGCGCGTGAACACGGCAGGGTTGATGTTGAAGAACTCTCCACCTCCTTCAACGTCTCGCCGCAGACCATCCGCAAAGATCTCAACGAACTCTGCGATAAGCAGTTGCTGCAGAGAATCCACGGCGGGGCCATCGTCGGCTCGGGCATAGAAAACGTCAGTTATGAAGCGAGGCGGCTCCTCGCTCCCGGTCCGAAACAGGCGATAGGCAAGAAGGCCGCAGAGCTGATCGCCAACAACAGCTCACTCCTGATAAATATCGGCACGACCACCGAGCAAGTGGCCTACGCCCTGGCCAATCACCGCGGCCTCCTGGTCATCACCAACAATATCAATGCCGTCGAGATCATGAAAAATTTTCTCGGGGTCGAGCTGATCATTGCCGGCGGTCAGGTTCGGCGTTCCGACGGGGGCATCGTCGGCGACGCAGCGGTTGAGTTCATCAGCCAATTCAAGGCCGATTATGCAGTCATCGGCGTTTCCGCCATCGATGAGGACGGTTCCCTCCTTGACTACGATTTTCGTGAAGTCCGAGTTGCCCAGGCAATCATCAAAAACTCCCGACATATTATCCTGGTTACCGATGCCATGAAATTCAGCCGGACCGCACCCATTCGCATTGGCCATATTTCCCAGATAAGCACCATCGTCATTGATGAAGAGTTACCGGAAAAACTCAGAGATATTTGCTCGCAAAACGGTGTCAACGTTGTTATCGCCAAGCCTTGATAAAGGCCGTACAGCGGGACTGACCACCACCGTTGAAATTTTTTTCGTCAAGGAAATTTCACTTGTTTCGTTATTTGTTTTCGGTTAAGGAATATATAAAGTTGCGTTCGAAACTTTATATCATACAACCTGAAACTTGTACGAACTAAAAAGCCACCTCAGCAGCGAGCCGGAGATGAAGACACCTGTGTTCGATCTTGCAGTAATCGGCGGCGGCATCAACGGCTGCGGCATCGCCCGCGACGCCGCGGGGCGCGGTGTTTCGGTATTTCTCTGCGAGCAAGACGATCTGGCCTGCGGCACCTCTTCGGCCTCGACGAAACTCATCCACGGCGGCCTCAGATATCTCGAATACTACGAATTTCGCCTGGTCCGTGAGGCCCTGCGTGAACGCGAGGTGCTGCTTAGGGCCGCACCGCATATCATCTCACCCCTACGCTTCATTCTGCCCCACCACGCAGGTTTACGCCCGGCCTGGCTGATTCGCCTCGGCCTCTTTCTCTACGATCATATCGGCGGGCGAAAGCTTCTGCCCGGCACCACCTCCATCAATCTTCGCAGCGACGAGGCCGGCCGACCCCTGAAAAAGCATTTTTCCAAGGGTTTTGAATACTCCGACTGCTGGGTCATGGACAGCCGGCTGGTGGTCCTCAACGCCATGGACGCCGCCGCGGGAGGGGCAACCATACAAACCCGCACCCGGCTGCTGTCGGCAACCCGGACCGGCAAGATCTGGACACTGAACCTTTTGGACAGATCCCGCAACCAAGAATATGCAGTCCAAGCCCAAGTCCTCATCAATGCCTCCGGTCCCTGGCTGAACAAACTGCTGCCCCACATCCCGCACACTGCCACCAGCGAGCATATCCGCATGGTCAAGGGCAGCCATATCATCGTCGGCAAGATGTTTGACCACGATCGGGCCTATATTTTCCAGAATGAGGACGGCCGGATCATCTTCGCCATCCCCTATGAAAACGACTTCACCCTGATCGGCACCACTGATGTCGACTTCCATGGCGATCCGGGAAAGGTGGCGATCTCAGAAGAAGAAACCCTTTACCTGTGCCGCGCCGCTTCCGAATATTTCATCCGCCAGCTGTCGCCATCCGATGTCATCGGCAGTTTCTCCGGCATCCGCCCCCTGTTTGACGACGGTAAGAGTGAGGCCAAGGCGGCCACCCGTGATTATGTGTTAAAACTCGACACCGGCCGGGACGAGGCGCCGCTCCTGTCCTTGTACGGCGGCAAAATAACCACCTATCGCAAACTGGCCGAGTCGGTGCTGGCCAAACTTGCCCCCTTCCTGCCCGGCATGGGAGGAGAGTGGACGGAAACCGCCCATCTTCCCGGCGGCGATTTCCGCCCTGATGGCTTTCATGCCGAAATCGACAAACTGCTGACCAGCTGTCCGGTCCTCAATGCGAACCTTGCCACCCGTCTGGTCAGGACCTATGGCACCTGCGCCCTGATCATGACTGCGGAAATCAAGGATCGAAAAGATCTCGGGAAATGCTTTACCAACGATCTTTATGGCTTTGAGGTCGATTATCTTATCGAGAAAGAATGGGCGCGAAATGCCGAAGATGTGCTATGGCGGCGCACCAGACTGGGTCTTGTTGTCTCCGCCGAAAACATCATGGCGCTCGACACCTATATGAAAGAGAAACTGTCGGCTGACCAGCGGCTTTCGCCGATTACCGTTGAGGAAAAATAAATGCAGCTTGAGCTTCGCAACCTGTGCAAAAAAGTCGGCAATGAGTTCCATATCGGTAACGTAAGCCTGACCTTTGCCGCCGGTTCCCTGAATATTCTTCTTGGCCCCACCCTCTCCGGCAAAACCTCACTCATGCGCCTTATGGCCGGACTCGATCAGCCGACCTCCGGCACAGTTCACGTCGATGGCCGGGATGTCACCGGGGTGCCGGTGCAGAAACGCAACGTGGCGATGGTTTACCAGCAGTTCATCAACTATCCGAATCTGACGGTCTTTGAAAATATCGCCTCGCCGCTGCGGATAGCGAAAGTCGGGCCCGCGGAAATCAAGGAACGCGTCGCCAAGGTGGCGGCCCTGCTCAAACTTGAAAAGATGCTCGGTCGATCGCCCCAGGAGTTGTCCGGCGGCCAGCAGCAGCGTACCGCTCTGGCCAGGGCCTTGGTTAAAGAGGCCGAACTGGTGCTGCTTGACGAGCCACTCGCCAACCTCGACTACAAACTGCGCGAGGAACTGCGCGAGGAGCTTCCGAAGATATTTTCGGCCACCGGCTCGATCTTTGTCTACGCCACCACCGAGCCGTCCGAGGCCCTGCTGCTCGGCGGCAACACCGCTTCCCTGCACCAGGGGAGGGTGACGCAATTCGGCAAAACAATAAAGGTTTTTTCCCGACCGCAAAACCTTATCACCGCCCAGACCCTTTCCGATCCGCCGCTCAACCTCCTGCCGGTGACTAAACTGAACAACACAATGCTCTACAAAAGCCATGTCGAGATTCCAGTCCTCGGCCCCCTGCCGAAGCTGCCGGATGCCGATTATACCATCGCCTTCCGGCCGCATCATCTCTACCTGCAGCGGCCGTCGCAAGCAGCAATCGCCGTCAATGCCAAGGTGGTGGTCACCGAAATCACCGGTTCCGAGAGCTATGTCCATGTCGATGTCGCCGGCGTCCGCTGGGTCGTACTCGCCCGCGGCATTCATAACATCGATATCCATGAAACAATTGAGATTTTTATGGATCCCCGGACATTTTACGTCTTCGACAAAAACGACGCTCTGGTGGTAACACCGGAGGCGATAACCGGGGCATAGCATAAAAGGAGAATCCATGGCCAAGGTAACCTTAAAAGAAATTGCCCATTCCTACAGCGGGTACTCCGACAATCCCGACGACTACGCCCTGAAGAAGCTCGACCTCACCTGGCGCGACGGCGGTGCCTACGCCCTCCTCGGCCCCTCCGGCTGCGGCAAGACCACCCTGTTAAATATTATCTCCGGCCTACTGATCCCCACCAAGGGCCAGGTATTGTTTAACGACCAGGATGTCACCCGGCTGCCCACCGAAGAGCGCAACATTGCCCAGATTTTCCAGTTTCCAGTGATCTACGACACCATGACGGTGTTTCAAAATCTCGCCTTCCCCCTGAAAAACCTGGGCCGCACCAAGGAAGAGATCGAACCGCGGGTCATAGAACTTGCAAAAATGCTCGGTCTGGAAAAAGACCTCTACACCAAGGCCCAACACCTGACCGCCGACGCCAAACAAAAGATATCGCTTGGCCGCGGCCTGATCCGCAAAAGCGTCAACGCCATTCTCTTTGACGAGCCGCTGACCGTCATCGATCCGCAACTGAAATGGGAACTGCGCTCGCAGCTGAAATTCCTGCATAAAAAGTTCGGTTTCACCATGATCTATGTCACCCATGACCAGACCGAGGCCCTGACCTTTGCCGACGAAGTCATCGTTATGTACGAAGGCGAAATTGTCCAGATCGGCACCCCGGAGGCCCTGTTTGAACGGCCGGAGCACACCTTTGTCGGCTATTTCATCGGCTCGCCCGGCATGAATATCGCCCCTTGCCGGCTTCAGGGCAACCAGGCGATGATCGACGACCATGCACTCGTCCTTGGCAAGACTTACAAAAATATCCCAACAGGTGCCAAGATCGAGATCGGCATCCGCCCGGAATATCTGCGCCTTGCCCCGCCTGATGGCGAAGGTTTGCCGGTGAATATCCAGAAGGTCGATGACATCGGCCGCTACAAAATCGTCCGGGTCGGTCTGGGCGACCGGACGTTCAACGTGGTCATGACCGAACTCTCCGGCATGACCGGCGACAAGGCCGGCCTTACTTTTGATATTGACCACACCAATATTTATGTCAACGACCACCTTTTTGCAGGAGACCGGCTATGATCGCCAAACAACCGAACCAGAAGGCCTGGTTCATGGTCCTCCCCGTCTTTCTCGTGGTCGCCTTCAGCGCCGTCATCCCTCTTATGACCGTCGTCAACTATTCGGTGCAGGACACCTTCGGCAATAATGTCTTTTCCTGGGTGGGCATGGACTGGTTCAAGGATCTCATTCACTCGGAACGCTTTCACGCTGCCTTTCTTAAGCAGCTGATGTTTTCCGGCATTATCCTGTTGATCCAGGTACCGCTCGGCATAATCATTGCTCTCGCCATGCCGAAGAAGGGCTGGGGCGTGCCGGTCTGCCTGATCAGCATGGCCCTGCCACTGCTCATCCCCTGGAACGTGGTCGGAACCATTTGGCAGATTTTCGGTCGGGTCGATATCGGCCTGCTTGGCCACACCCTTGCCTCGCTCGGCTTTCAGTATAACTATACCCAGGACCCGGTCGCTGCCTGGATCACCATCATCATCATGGATGTCTGGCACTGGACCAGCCTGGTCGTCCTGCTCTGCTACGCCGGGCTCTGCTCCATCCCCGACGCCTATTATCAGGCGGCAAAAATCGACGGCGCCTCGCGCTTGGCGGTCTTTCGCTATATTCAGCTGCCGAAGATGCAGCGGGTACTGCTGATCGCCATCCTTCTGCGCTTTATGGACAGTTTCATGATTTATACCGAGCCCTTTGTTATCACCGGCGGCGGCCCCGGCAACTCGACGACCTTTATGTCCATCGATCTGGTGAAGATGGCCGTCGGCCAGTTCGACTTAGGTCCGGCCGCCGCCATGTCGCTGGTTTATTTTCTTGTCATCCTGCTGCTCTGCTGGGTCTTTTATACAGTTATGAGCCATGTCGGCGAAGAAAGCGCCAATGGAGGTAAATGATATGCGGCTCAAATGGCTGATCCCGGCGATCTATATCGCATTTCTGCTCTTGCCCATTTACTGGCTGGTCAATATGAGCCTCAAGACCAACGAAGAGATCCTCTCGGTCTTCACCCTCTGGCCGCGCGACCTGACCTTTGCCAACTACATGGTCATCTTCACCGATGCCTCCTGGTATTCAGGCTATATCAATTCGATGATTTACGTGTCGATCAATGTGCTCATTTCGGTAACCTTCGCCCTGCCCGCAGCCTACGCCTTTTCCCGCTATTCGTTTGTCGGTGACAAACATCTGTTCTTCTGGCTGCTGACCAACCGCATGGCACCGCCGGCGGTCTTTGCCCTGCCGTTTTTCCAACTCTATTCGTCGATCGGCCTGTTCGACACCCATATCGCCGTGGCCATCGCCCATTGCCTCTTCAACCTGCCGCTTGCCGTATGGATTCTTGAGGGTTTTATGTCCGGCATCCCCAAAGAGATCGATGAAACCGCCTTTGTCGACGGCTATTCCTGGCCGCGCTTTTTTGTGAAGATCTTCATTCCCAATATCGCCTCGGGCATCGGCGTCACCGCCTTTTTCTGCTTTATGTTTTCCTGGGTGGAGCTGCTCCTTGCCAGGACCCTTACCGCCGTCAACGCCAAGCCGATTTCGGCGATCATGACCCGCACCGTCTCCGCTTCCGGGCTTGACTGGGGAGTACTCGCCGCCGCCGGGGTCCTGACCATTCTCCCGGGCGCGCTGGTCATTTATTTTGTCCGCAACCACATTGCCAAGGGCTTTGCCCTCGGTCGCGTATAAGGAGAAATACCATGAATTTCAACTGGATGGCCTGGACGACACCGACCGCCACCTTCTTCGGCATCATCTTCTGCCTGCTGGTGATCATGACAGTCTGGGAACTGAAATGCCCGGGCGGTGCACCACGTATCGGTATTCTCCGCTTTGAAACCACCCGGGGTGACCGGCTTTTTGTTTCTTTACTCGGTTCAGCCTTTATTCATATATTCTGGCTTGGGCTTTTTGGCGGTCTGAGCTTATGGTGGGCCTTTGCCATATCCTGTATGTATGCACTCGCCGTTTTCCGGTGGGTATAAAGCTGAGTTGAGCAGCTTGTCTGCTCAAACGAAACTTATGCCCTTGCGGTATAAGTTCTATGTTCCGCTGTTTCGTTCCGCCGCAGAACACCTCGGTGGCGGGAAAATCGTAATCCCGATGGACGGGATAAGTCCCTTCACGATAAAATCTTCGCAAAGATTTTTTCTAAGGGAACTAAACTAAAAGAGGAGAAAATCGATGATTAAAAAGCTCGTAACGGCAACAGCACTAACCGCCATCTTGGCGGGGTCCGCAGTAGCGGGGATGGATGAGGCAAAGAAATGGGTGGATAGTGAGTTCCAGCCCTCAACCCTCTCCAAGGAAGCACAGATGAAAGAGATGGAGTGGTTTGTAAAGGCCGCCGCACCTTTCAAGGGTATGGAGATCAAGGTGGTTTCCGAAACCATCACCACCCATGAATACGAATCGAAAACACTGGCCAAGGCCTTCACCGAAATCACCGGCATTAAACTCACCCACGACCTGATCGGCGAGGGCGACGTTATCGAAAAACTGCAGACCCAGATGCAGTCCAACAAAAATATCTATGACGCCTATATCAACGACTCCGACCTGATCGGCACTCACTTCCGCTATCAGCAGGCGGTACCGCTGACCGACTGGATGGGCGGCGAGGGCAAGGACGTCACCAATCCCGGGCTCGATGTCAACGATTTCATCGGTAAATCCTTTACCACCGGCCCGGACGGTAAGCTCTATCAAATCCCCGATCAGCAGTTCGCCAACCTTTACTGGTTCCGTTACGACTGGTTCAAGCGCCCTGATTTGCAGGCAAAATTCCAGGAAATCTACGGCTATAAACTGGGCGTCCCGGTAAACTGGTCGGCATATGAGGACATCGCCGAATTTTTCACCGTCAAGGTCAAAGAGATCGACGGCAAAAAGGTTTACGGCCATATGGACTACGGCAAGAAGGACCCGTCCCTTGGCTGGCGCTTCACCGATGCCTGGCTGTCGATGGCCGGAGCCGGTGACAAGGGTATACCGAACGGTCTGCCGGTTGATGAGTGGGGAATTCGGGTTGAAGGTTGTCGTCCGGTCGGCTCCTCCGTTTCCCGCGGCGGCGACACCAACGGCCCCGCCTCCGTCTATGCCCTCACCAAATATATCGACTGGCTGAAGAAATATGCCCCGCCTGAAGCTGCCGGCATGACTTTCTCCGAGGCCGGTCCGGTTCCCGCCCAAGGAGCTATTGCCCAACAGATCTTCTGGTACACCGCCTTTACCGCCGATATGGCCAAACCCGGCACCCCGGTAGTTGACGAGAAGGACAATCCAAAATGGCGCATGGCCCCATCACCGCACGGTCCGTACTGGGAGGAAGGAATGAAACTCGGCTATCAGGACGCCGGTTCCTGGACCCTGATGAAGTCCACCCCTGTTGACCGTCGTAAGGCCGCCTGGCTCTACGCCCAGTTCGTCATCTCCAAATCCGTCAGTTTGAAGAAGACCCACGTCGGCCTCACCCCGATTCGCGAGAGCGATATCTGGCATGCCTCCTTTACCGAGCGCGCCCCGAAACTCGGCGGCCTCATCGAATTCTATCGCAGCCCGGCCCGCGTGCAGTGGACCCCCACCGGTACCAACGTTCCCGACTATCCAAAACTTGCCCAGTTGTGGTGGCAGAACGTAGCCGATGCAGTCACCGGCGACAAAACCCCACAGCAGGCCATGGATTCCCTGGCCGAACAGCAGGACAAGGTCATGGAGCGGCTTGAAAAATCCGGTATCCAGGGTGAATGCGGACCAAAACTCAATAAACCCCAGGATCCCTCCTACTGGCTGAACCTGCCCGGCGCTCCTAAGCCGAAGCTGGCCAACGAGAAACCGAAGGGCGAGACCGTCGACTATGACGAACTCGTAAAAAGTTGGGCTGCTAAAAAGTAAGGCCTCAACAACCAGTGCCCCGACGATTTTTCCGGCGGGGCACCACACGCACTGCAAAAACAGGTTGACGGCCCCGGTCGCAACCTGTGAAGAGGAGAACCGCTCATGGCGTCGCATATTCTGGCAATCGATCAGGGAACCACCTCCAGCAGGGCTATTGTTTTCAACGATCAGCTTGAGATAGTCGGCGTCGGCCAGCAGGAGTTCAGGCAGTTTTTTCCGCAATCGGGCTGGGTTGAACATGACCCCGAGGAAATCTGGAGCTCGACCCTTGCCACCTGCCGCATAGCCCTGGAAAAGGCCCGCCTTACAGCCGCGGATATCACCGCCATCGGCATAACCAACCAGAGGGAAACGACGATCATCTGGGACAAAGAGAGCGGCAAACCGATCCATAACGCCATTGTCTGGCAGGATCGTCGAACCTCCGATTATTGCTCTGAGTTGCGGGCGGTGGGCCACGATCCGCTGATCACCGCCAAGACCGGATTGCTCCTCGATTCCTATTTTTCCGGCACCAAGATCAAGTGGCTACTCGACCACGTCCCCGGCGCCCGCGAAAAGGCCCTGGCCGGCAAACTGGCCTTCGGCACCGTTGACAGTTTTTTGCTGTGGCGGCTCACCGGCGGCAAAAAGCACGCCACCGATGCCACCAACGCCTCGCGCACCATGCTGTTTAATATCCATGATAACTGCTGGGACAAAGAACTTCTCACGCTGCTCGACATCCCCGCCTCCCTGTTGCCCGAGGTGCGCGATTCATCCGCCGATTTCGGCAACACAAACCCTGCCCTTTTCGGCGCGGCTATCGCCATCGGCGGCATCGCCGGCGACCAGCAGGCAGCGCTCGTCGGCCAGGCCTGTTTTCAACCGGGGATGATCAAATCGACCTACGGCACCGGCTGCTTCATCGTCCTGAATACCGGCGACCAGGCAGTTCGTTCGAAAAACCGCCTGCTGACCACCATCGGTTACCGGCTGGCGGGAAAGACCACCTACGCACTCGAAGGCTCAATCTTTGTCGCCGGGGCCGCGGTGCAGTGGATGCGTGACGCCATGGGTCTCATCGAATCGGCCTCCGACACCGGTAAGCTTGCCCGCCAGGCCGATATCAACCAGGATGTCTATCTGGTCCCTGCCTTCACCGGTCTTGGTGCACCGCACTGGGACGCCGATGCCCGGGGCGCCATTTTTGGCTTGACCCGGGCCACCGGCCCCGCCGAGTTATCAAAAGCCGCTCTCGAAGCCGTCTGCTACCAGACCCGTGATCTCCTTGAAGCGATGCGCGGCGACTGGGAGGGGATGGGCGAAACCGTTCTGCGCGTCGACGGTGGCATGGTTGCCTCCAACTTCACCATGCAGTTTCTTGCCGATATCCTCAATGCCCCCGTCGACCGACCGATGGTGCTGGAAACCACCGCCCTCGGCGCCGCCTATCTGGCCGGTTTACAGAAAGGGCTCTTTCCGCCGCCACATGAATTCGCTAGTTCATGGAAACGCGACAAACGCTTCACCCCGGCACTTGCCGAAAACATCCGCCTCCGCAAATACAACGGCTGGAAGGATGCGGTGAGGCGGACCCTCAGCAGAGCATAGTATCAGATCTCCCGATCTCGGAAGATCTGAAGTTGTATTGGCGCGACTCCGGTGGTATTTTCCAAGATAATTACATACCTTTTGCAAAGGAGATCCCATGGAACGCTTTTCAACGAGCCTTCTCGGCGAGGCTCGCACCCTGCTGCTGGCAACCGACGGCTCACATTTCAGTGATGGTGCTGTGCACGAGGCCATCTTCTTCGGCCAGGCCTGCGGCGCCAAGGTGATTGCCCTGCATGTGGCGAAAATTGATGCCGAGTCGCTGAAGTCTGCTGATTCTGCGGTGCGGATGCGTCGCCAGGAACTGGCACCCTATATCGATCATTTACGGAAAACCGCCAAGGATAGCGGCGTCGAAATCGAAATCGTGGTGATCGGCGCCAGCCACCCTGAAAAGGCCATCATCGAACAAGCCATTCTCCGCAAGGCCGATGTCATCCTTATGGGGCGGCATGGCAAGGCCGGGCGTTTATCTCTTTTGATCGGGCGGATGACCTCAAGAGTTCTCGACCTGGGTTTTCCCCGGGTGCTGGTGGTGCCGAAGGACTTCATCTGTTCAGGTGCCCGTGTGCTACTTGCCACAGATAACTCGCCGGGCGCCTTGAAGGCAGTTGATGAGGCTATGAGCCTCGGCCGGCGATGCTCCAGCTTACAGAAAATTACCGTTATGTCGGTGGCCAAGCAAGAGGCCGATGCAGCCAAGATGCAAGGGATAGTTGACACCCTGTGCACTCGGCTTCAGCAGACAGGACCGCAGGTAGTCTGCGAACCCCTGGTGCAGGTAGGCGTCCCGTGTGAGCTCATCGTGCGGGCAGCGCGGGAAAGGGAAACGGATATGATCCTCATTGGCGGCCAGGGCAAGCGGGGCATTGCCAGAAAGCTCCTCGGCCATGTGACCAGAAACGTCACCGGCAGCGCCCATTGCGCAGTTTTGGTGGTTAACTCCTGAGCACTGATAAGTACCTTCACGAAATCCATTGTAAAAAACAGGAAATGAATTTCTAAGGTATCTAAAGGATTACGGAACCCTTTAAGGCTCTCTTTGGTGATCCCCATGACAAACAAGCTGTTCATCCGGTTTTTCCCCTTTCTTCTCTGGTTTCCGGTGCAGGCCACGGTCCTGCGTGGTGATCTGATCGCCGGCATCACCGGCGGCCTGGTTTTGGTGCCCAAGGCCATGGCCTATGCCCAACTTTCCGGCTTGCCCCTCTATTTTGGCCTCTACACTGCCTTTGTTCCTGCCATCCTTGGAGCACTATGGGGTTCATCCCGGCAGCTGGCCACCGGGCCGGTGGCCATCGTCTCCTTGATGACCGCCGCTGCCGTCACTCCGCTAGCCATCCCGTTCACAGAGGATTACATCGGCCTGGCCTTGCTGCTCACCCTCCTGGTGGGCATCATTCAGCTCGGCCTCGGAGTGATCAAATTGGGAAGCCTCGTCAATTTCGTCTCCCATCCGGTAATTCTCGGCTTCATGAATGCAGCGGCGATCATCATCGGCCTGTCGCAACTCGACATGCTGCTTGGCATTCCCAAGGGGCGAAGCAACCATTTTCTCCAAGATGTCTGGGAAATGCTCTGGTTTCTCCCGCAAACGCACCTGCCTACTCTCGCCATGTCGGCCTTTGCTACCGTCCTGATGCTGACCATGAAAAAGATTCCGCTGCTGGCCAAAACCAGTGTTTTAATGGCCGTGGCGGTCACAACCCTCGTTAGCTATTGGGCGGGCTACGAGCTCAAAGCGACGGCTACACTCGAAGAAATTGCCACGCCTTCGGCCCGCCAGCTCGTACAAAACTATGACGAGACGGCCGCACTGATCATCCAGCTGAGCACCGACATCACTGCTCTCTCCAGCAAGGTCCGTGAGGCGGACAAGGCCCATGACGCCCGACTGGCAGCCGAACTTACCTACCGAGTGGATATCGCCGCCCTCGACCTTCGGGCACTGGAAATGGAAAACGACAAACGGCTACGCCGTATCCGCCAGCTCACCTTCATCCGCGATACTGGCGGTCAAGACGGTCGGGCCGGCTTTCTTCAGACAGGCCAAGCGGGGGGCAAGAAAGACGATGGCCGCATCTGGCATATTAAAAAGATTGCCGGAGGCGAAGTGGTTATGGCCGGGGGTGGCGATGTGGTCGGCAAGGTGCCTGCCGGCTTGCCCTCTTTCCGCCTGCCCAACCTGAATCTCGATGCAATGCTGCAGCTCTTTTCCGGAGCACTGATCATCGCCCTGGTGGCTTTCATGGAGTCGATCTCCATGGCCAAGGCCATGGCCGGCAAGTCGAAACAGCGGATTGATCCCAACCAGGAACTTATCGGCCAGGGTCTTGCCAATATTGGTGGCTCCTGCTTCCAGGCCTATCCGGCCTGCGGCTCCTTCACCGGCTCGGCCATTAACCTCCAGGCCGGGGCCAAAACAGGTTTTGCCATGGTCTTCAACGGGGTCTTCGTCGCCGCCACCCTGCTCTTTCTCACCCCCGGCCTGTATCATCTGCCCAAAGCGGTGCTGGCGGTGATAATTCTCCTGGCGGTTACCGGCCTCCTCACTCCCGGAGCTCTCAAACACACCTGGAAGGCCAGCCGGGCGGACGGTATTGTCGCTCTGGCAACCTTCGTCGTCACCCTCCTGGCGGCACCGCATCTCGATAAGGGCATCATGGTCGGCACCGCACTGTCGATCGGCCTCTACCTGTACCGAACCATGGCGCCACGGGTCGCCATCCTCGGCCGCTACGCAGACGGCACCCTGCGTGACGTCAAGGTCAATCCCCAGCTGGCCACCTCGCCGCATGTTATCGCTATTCGCTTCGACGGCTCACTCTATTTTGCCAATGTTGCCCATTTCGAAGACGCGGTCCTGGCCGAGGTGGCCGACAAACGAGAGGCGAGATACCTTCTGGTGGTTGGAGACGGCATCAATTATCTCGATTCCTCAGGTGAGGAAATGCTGCACAATCTGGTGTCCCGACTGCACGAATCGGGGGTGGAAACGGTCTTTTCCGGGTTGAAGAAGCAGGTTCTTGATGTCATGCGAGCAACCGGCCTCTTTCAGCTGATCGGTGACGACAATATCTTCGCTACCGAGGAACAAGCCCTTGCCGCCATTTCGCAACGTCTCGGCGAAAGGGCGGAAGAAGACGGCCTGTTCGTGCACCAGTGAAAGGCCGGTTCGGCATATCAAGCGGTGGCTGTTAAATTCAACGATAATCTGCGCCGCTTATGTCCTGGCGTTTCATGATTTTTTGCAAAGCGACGCGAGATATTCCAGATATTTCAGCACCTTGTGATACATTTCCGGCGGTTTTGCGAAGGAGCGCCGCAATATAGTTTTTGGTAAATCCACCGAGCACCCGTTCTTTCGCATCCTTGTATGCCTCAAATTTGCCGTTCCATTCAAAACCATGGGAGGCCTCGACATTACCGGTGGTGTGGAGTGGGTTTTCGACAAATATCAAATCATCTACAGTGATGGTAGGATGAGGACAAAACATCACAGCCCGGCGTACAACATTTTCCAATTCCCTGACATTCCCCGGCCAATCGCGATTGATAAGGGCGGTAATCGCCCATTGATCAAATTGCTTGCGTGGGAGATTCAGCTCAAGACACACTTTTTCGGTGAAATGCGCGGCCAAAAGCGGAATATCATCGACCAGCTCGCGAAGCGATGGGGTGTAAAGAGTTACACCATTCAAGCGGTAGAAAAGATCTTCCCGAAACACCTTGTCGGCTATCATTTTCTCAAGACTGAGATTGGTGAGCGCGATAACCCGAATATCAACCTTGACGGTCTTGGTCGATCCAAGGGGTTTGATTTCTCGTTCCTGCAAAACCCGCAGCAATTTACTTTGTATAGAAAAAGGCAGATCACCTACTTCATCGAGGCAAAGTGTCCCGCCACTTGCGGCTGCCACAAGGCCTTGTTGGTCCTGATTGGCATTGGTAAAGGCGCCGCGCACATAACCAAACAACTCCGATTCGAGAAGATGCTCAGGGATAGCCGGGCAGTTGACCATGACCAGCGGCTTCTTACTTCGGTCGCTGAGGTTGTGCAGCGCCCGCGCCGTCAGTTCCTTGCCGGTTCCCGACCCTCCTCGCACAAGCACGGTGTAACTGGTTCTGGCGATGATCTCAAGGTTACTCTTAAATTTCTCAAATGCGGCCGATTTCCCAACAAATCCGTGGGTAATAGTCTGGCCACAGACCTGTTCCTTCAGTGAGGAGTTTTCCCGCAGCAGACGATTGCGCTCAATCGCTTTGGAGAGGGTGCGAAAAATGACCTCCCGGTCAAAGGGTTTAGTGACAAAATCGTACGCCCCAAGCTTGATTGCCTCGACAGCAATTTCAATAGACCCATAGCCGGTCATCATTACCGCCGTGAGCCAGGGGTCTTTACCAAGCAGATGTTGTAAGAGTTCCAAGCCGTTCATACCGGGCATTTTAATATCGAGGAGCGCCAGATCGGCGGATTCCTTTTCAAAATAGCTGACTGCGCTCTCGGCGTCAGGAAGAGTGACAATCTGCAAGCTGGGGAATTCGCGGCTGATGAGGCGTTGCAATCCATTACGCATGTCGGTTTCGTCATCGACAATCAGAAGACGGTTTTTATTCATTATTATTCTCCTCAAACGGGCAGCGAGATGACAAACCGCGTGAGTTTCCCCGGTGAACTCTCTGCGGTTATTTCCCCATTATGTTCACGAATTATCCCGTAGCTTACCGATAAGCCAAGGCCTGTACCTTGTCCCGGTGGTTTGCTGGTGAAGAACGGATCAAAAATATTGCTGATAATTTCCGCCGGAATTCCTGCTCCGTTGTCTTCAATGATAACTCTTGCTTTCTTCCGTTCTTTGTCAAACTGGCTGTAGAGGGTAATGACACCGCCCTCCCCGATGGCCTGGGCACTATTAATGAGAATATTCAGGATAACCTGTTTGATCTTGTCACTATCAAGCACGACCGAAGGAATGTTCGCATCAAGCAAGGTTTCAATACGTATCTGCTGCTTACGGAACTGACTGTCGACCATCGTCACCACGTCCTCGATTATGGCGTTGAGCACACAAGGCTCCTTCGCGGTTACCTGCTGGTGGGCAAATTTCAGGAGATCGGCGATGATGGTCCGACAATTTCCCGCGTGTTTTTCAATGATCGCAAGATCGGCACAAACTTCCGGGGCAAGGTTGGATTCCCCTTTAATGAGATCGATATGGCAAAGAATGACTCCCAGAGGATTGTTGATTTCATGGGCAATTCCAGCTGCCAGCATGCCTATGGAGGCGATTTTTTCCGTGTGTTGGATCTTTGTCTCAAGCTTTCTCTGTTCGGTAATATCTTTCACATAGCAGACCAGGCTTTCGGCAATATTCTCCTGCATCTCAATGGGGTAAAAATAGATAAGAAATATTTCCCCGCTCGGCATGCAGATTTCACGACTTATCGGATGGTCAGGAAAAGCGGCCAGCACATCATCGCAGAGCGCCAGAGGACAACACATGTTTTCCGGAATCTCTGAGGTTTTCCGGCCAATCACCTGTTGCATTGTCATATTATAACGCTGCAGGAAAGCGGCATTGACCACCTTTATCCGCCCGCCGCTGCCCATAAGAACCACAGGATCGGTAATACCGTCAAATACTGACTGCAGGAGATTTTTACTACGCAAAATTTCCTCGGCATAGTGTTCAAGGGTGTTCTGCTTGTGTTGTATCTGCTCGGCAATGGTCCTGGCTGCGACAATGAGCTCATCAATCTCATCCATTTTCTGTGAATTATCGAAGATTGCCCGGCCTTCCTCATCTTTTATATTTGTTCGGAAAAAACTGATTATATTTCTAAGGTTACTCGCTATGTATCGATTAAAAAAAGTGCTGATAATGATATAAACGAAAACGATGGAGGGTACCACGCCGACAAAAAGTTTGAGGGTAAAGTCTTTGATTTTTTCGAGATTGCCATCGATAGGCATGCCGACACCAATGACTCCCGAAATTGCCCCGGAAATATGCCCATATCCTCTTTTTGTCCCATAGCTGTCGATAACTTCCCGGGGGGCGGAATCCGGATCGCCATGACAGTTCAGGCAGGCCTCTTTGAAGATTACCGGCTGAAAGCGCATGAAATACTTTTTCCCTTCCATCTCAAGTATTCCCTGCCATTCTTCCACCGTCGTATCTTTTCGGAAACGTTCAATCATTTCTGTTTCAAGGGCATTGGCCTCATAGGCCGGATTTTTCGCATCAATGGCAACCCGGCGATAAATGAATCCCTGCACTTGTTTATTAAATCCCTCCATGATCATCCTGCTGATATAGGAAGACGACATGGCCTCAAGAACAAACCTCTTTTCCCCCAACTCTTTGTACATTGCAGGCCGGAGGACATCCTGTACATAATTTCTGTTCGCTTCGATGGCCTTCATGACCAATTCGGTTTTTTCGTGGGCATTAATCTCCAGATTTTCCATCTCATGATGATAGATGGTAGAGGCTGTAAGCCCTGAAAAAATTATGAGAATTGCCGCGAGCACCAACAGAAATCTGGTCTGGAATCCGGGATGCCTCTTCAGAAGCTGAGCTGCGGGGTGTTTGTCTGTCATAAAAGAATGTTACTGGACTAAGGATTTGCCCCGGCAGGTCAAAACATCAGCCGGGGGGTATAGACTTGCTTTTCAATCAAGGGTAGCGTCTATGCTGCATTTATCAAGGTTTTTCCACGGGTGTTGCGCGGTAAAAAGCAAAACGGCAGGGGAGCAGTCCGGTGACTGCTCCCTGCCGTTTTTCACAATAACCAACAGCACTCCCTTGACCCACACGGGCTCAGGAGGATTCTTCGCGCTTTGCCGCGGGTCTCACCAGGAGCAGGTCACAGGGCAGTTTTTTCGCCACTTTGGCCACCGGGTCACGCATGACCTCAAGGCCCCGGGTAAACGGGCTGGACATGACCAGCAGATCATAGCCTTTGCCCACCTCCTTGCGGATTTCCTCGACGACATCACCGGTCACGGTCAACAACTCTCCGGGTATGCCGGAAACCTGCTCTTTGTAGGTTTTAAGCGCCAGCACCGCCGCCTCTTCTTCCTGCGACAGCATATACTCAAGAAAACCGATGCGGGCATTGCAACCGGACAGCCAGTCGTGACCGATAAACATCTCCCAGGTAGCGTCAATGACAAAGAGCGCATTGAGGATTGCTCCCCGCTCGCGGGCTACAAGCAGGGCCTGTTCGACGGCCCGGGGATTATCGTCCAAAGCGAGGAGGATTTTCATCAGGGCAGGGTGCCCTTCTGGTGCTCCAGTTCGATAATTGTCCCTTTATCTTTTTTCACTTTATCACCAGGTTTTCCGGATACCTTCAGCACCTTGCCGCCCGCCTTGGAGGTGAACTCCTGAACGGCAACCTTCTCTTCCATTACGTTATTGACCCACTTTTTCTTGACCACCTCAAGCGAGAAAATCTTATCACCTGCCTTAATCTCGGCACCTTCTTTCACGAAGATTTCCATGAGCTTGCCATCCTGCTGCGGCTTGATGGACACCGAAGGCACAACAAATGCCATATAGGTGAGGACAACGACAACAATGAGCGCCGAGCCGATAATGGCGGCAATGTCCTCATGTCGGTCGGTCTTGAATACTGTCAGGGATTTTTTATTGTCGGACATGAATTGTCTCCTATTATTTGTGGTAACCCTGATCCCGGAAAACGGGATTCTTTATGATACCCCTGACGGGGTATAAGTCCCTTCACGAAAAAATCTTCGCAAAACCATGCGGATATTTTTCCTAAGGGACTAAAAGGCACCTTCTTTGGGAATAAAAGCCAGAATGATGATCAGGGCGAGAACATACTTTACAAGACCGGCAGTAACCCCGATTCGCAATGGTGTGCCGCCCGCTGACTTAATCTCGCGTACATCGATATACGCGCCTAAACCAACCAAGCCGATACCAAAGACCCAGGCCATTACCTGCCGCATCAGATGCAGGGTTTCTGAGCCTTCAGCGCCGAGAATGTGCAAGGAGGAAAGGGCGGTCATGCCGATAAAACCAAGAACGAAGATCGGGAACTTGGAGGCGATGATGGTACTGAGACTGACATGTTCGGCATCCGCCTCACCCTTCCAGTACCAAGCGGTGATGAAAAATACCACGAAGGGAATGCTGATAACACGCACCACGTTCCAAATCTCGCCATAGGCCACGGCGGTACCCGGCGCAAAGTTGGGATTAAAGGCCAGACAGGTGGCAAGTACTTGCCCTGAGTTAAGGATACCCGTGCCTACCCAGGCGCCGAACTGATAATCAGACAGATTGAGTGCCTTGCCGATGTAGGGACTGACAAACATACTGACAATACCAAAACCGAGGATGGTAGCAATGGCCAACGCCAGATCGACGGGTTTAGCCCTGACGCCTGGAGCAGTTGCCACAGAGGCGGAGACGCCGCATACGCCGCAGGCTGCCGCCATTACTGAGGTCACGGAGCGATCCGCCCCAAGCCTTTTGCCCAGCCACATGATGAAAATGGCGGTTCCAAAGACGAAAGAGACTATCAGCACGATGGCGACGCCGCCGACTTTCAGCAGCTTGTCAAAGGTGTACAACGAGCCAAGCATGATGACGCCGATCTTGATGAACAGCCTGGTGGTACGAAAGCCATCCTCCGCCCAGCCGGGGATCTTGCCGGCAAAGAGTACATTTCTATAAAACATGCCGGTGAGGATCGACAGCAGGATATAGTTGAGGCTCACTACTTTCACGAGCCAGCCTTTTGTGCCGAACACCACGACCTCGTTCATCCACGGCTCAACATACATGCGAAGCACGTATAAAGTGCCGACCATGACCGCGAGGCCCGGGATGATCGCCAGAAGTTTACTGAAAATGTTTTTATCTTCCATTGATAATTCTCTCCTTGGATGAATTCATCGTTTTTGCCGGGCACACGCCCGAACGTTTACATTGCGAAAGCCGGGGATACTGAAGCAAAGCTCCAACCGACTTTCTTGCCTCTTTGATTTGAGGGGATGTCGGTAATCATCAAATCCCCTTTCCTAACTTCTTTCATTAATGAATGAGAAATCTCCCGGGAATGTTGATTTTCAAGCAAGTGCCCTGCTTAGCATCAAGCAAGGGTAATGCCAAAGTCGTTGTGAGGATGCTATATTTCTGAGTCGAACGCAACTCTTCATAATAAAAGAATTTTTTGGTTCGACATTATGACTCCCCAGCCAAAGCCATTCTTTTTAGCAGCCCATGTTGCAAACCCGTGGAAACAGTGTTGCCGAAAGTTTACAGAGGTACAAGGCCGCGATCCTTGATTGCTCGGCACCGATTCGTGCTCCACCGTCGGTTCAAGCACACCTTGACTTTCTCTGCCTTTTAGAGATAATGGGAAGGATGCTGGTAAAAACAAGAACAAAGAAACTTTATGGCTTTTCACCGAACAACCGAAGAAACTCATAAGTCGGTTTCCTTTGCAACTTTTCGGTTACGCATAAACGATGCTTTGGAATTTCATCCTCTATCTGCTGTATGGCCTGACTTTCTTTACCCTGGGCGTGGCAATACTTTCCCGCGATGTTCGTCTCAGTGAGCTGGGGATAGCCAGAATCCTCTGGCTGCTGGCAACCTTTGGGATTATTCATGGGTTTCATGAGTGGCTGGAGTTGCTGGAACTGCTCTTCCCGGAAATTAACGATATCCGTTTTTCTCTCTTTCGTCTGGCTGTGGTCAGCCTATCCTTCCTCTTTCTCTTCTATTTCGGCCTCTTCCTCAACATCATCACCCTTCGCGGCGACCAGGCTCTGAAGACCACGCCGCCGATCATCAAGGTCCTGGTCGGTGCCTTGGCACTCTCTTTGGTCCTCTTTGCCGCATACCTCGATCTCGGCACTGCCGGAGGGATCAGCACCCGCCTTCTGGTGGCCTTCCCGGGCGGCATGCTGGCGGGTGTTGGCCTGATCCTTTATTCAAGGACCGTGCGAGCCTTTTCCGGCAGTGTTGCCACCAATTTTATTCTCGCCGGCAGTTGCATGATAGGTTACGCGGTGCTCACCGGCCTGATTCCCTCCGACGTGGTGCTCCCTTTTTTCGGTGTCAAGGTAATTGTTTTGCGGGGATTGAGCGCATTTCTCATTATGACTTTTACCATTCGGGCCTTGTCGGTGTTCAATCTTGAACAGCGGCAATTGATCAACGAAAGACTGCTGCGCTTTTCCCAATCGGAAAAGCTCACCTCCATGGGCATTCTCGCGGCGGGGATAGCGCATGAGATCAACAATCCCCTCACCAATATCTCACTCAATGTCGAAATGTTGAAAGATCTGCTGGGCAGCGATGGCAAAATAGGCAAAAGGATCGAGGCCATTGAGCGCAATATCGAGCGGGCTTCGAGAATAGCCAAAGAACTCCTGCATTTTTCCAGAGAAAAGGAAACGGCCCTTCTCCCGACCGATCTCAACCGGATTATCACCAGCGTCAAAAATCTCCTTACATCGCAGCCGCGATGGGCGATAATTCGTCTCAATCTGCAGGAGATTCCAAATATTATGAGCATCCCCTGGAAACTCGAGGAGGTGTTTATCAATTTGCTGATGAACAGCCTTGATGCCTGCGGCGACAAAGACAGTATCGAAGTAAGCACCATTTGTCGGGACCAGCAAATCATGGCAACCATCAGCGATACCGGCCATGGCATCCAGGAGGAGCATCTCGGCCGGGTCTTCGACCCGTTTTTCACCACCAAGGAAATCGGCAAAGGCACGGGACTTGGACTGTCAGTGTGTTATAATATCATCAGGCAACACGGCGGCACACTTGCCCTGACCAGTAGGGAACAGGGTGGAACCGTTGTTACTCTCACTTTCCCGGTGGCAATCGATGATAACTGAAAGCATTATGGTGGTTGACGATGACCAGGACCTACGCGACAGCGTCGTTGAGATTCTCGAAAATAACGGCTATGCGGTGATGGCCTGCGAGACCGCCGAGGCGGCGCTGCAGAAAATGGCCGAGGTCGTACCGCGCCTGGTCCTCGTTGACAACATGATGCCGGGGATGGGTGGCATGGCTCTTATTCCACTCCTGAAAAAAGACTACCCCGGAACAAAAATCATCATGATCACCGCCTTTTCCACCGTCGATAATGCCGTGGCGGCGATGAAAAGCGGCGCCGACGATTATCTCAGCAAGCCCTTTCGCCGCGATGATCTCCTGATGGCAGTCAGGCGAATGCGGGAAATGGTGAAATTCGAAAGCCAACAGGTCGATCCAGACATGGACGAGGCCCTGGCCTGCCTGGCCAACCAAATACGCAGACAAATCCTCGCCGCTTTATCCGAAAAGGGCGAGATGCGCTTTATGGACATCACCCGCACACTCGGGATCAGTGATCACACCAAGGTCGGTTTTCATTTGAAAAGCCTCAAAACCGGTAACCTGATCACCCAAAACAGGGAAAAAATCTACCGTCTGACCCCGCAGGGCAAGAAAATATTCGAGTGCCTGCATCTACTTGCGCAAAGAATTTCCGTGTAACTTCAAGACAGTAAACCGAAGTTGTGAATTCCTCTTCTCAGAACAGAGCCTTTTGTAAGTAACCTTTATCTGGAACTCTTCCCTGCTGTTCCATACACTGTCAGCATGGGAATTGTCTTATGTTCCAAAACCATCAAACACAGCTTTCAAGGAGGCTACTATGAAAAAGAGGATCGGAGTACTCGCATTGGCTGGAGTAGTTGCTTTAGGTTCATCGGTGTATGCTGCGGATAAAACGCTGATCAGTACCAAGGCGGGCGGACCAATTGTTCTCGATGGAAAAGCCGACAAGACTTGGGATGCCGCCAAACCACTGGTGGTAACTGTTGATCAACTCCCTTACACACCCAGCAACGGCTATCCCGGAATGACCAGCACCGCAGTGAGCATCAAATCACTCTATGATGATAAAAATGTCTACTTTCTCATCAGCTACAAGGATCCGACCAAGAGCCTCAACCGTGCCCCTTGGGTGAAACAAGCCGATGGTACCTGGAAAAAACTGACAAAAAAGGATAGTGCCGGTCAGGACAATACCTATTACGAAGACAAGCTGGCTATGTTCTGGAATATCAGCACCAAGGGCTTTGAGGCCGAAGGCTGTATGGTTGCCTGCCATCTCGATGAAAAAGGCGATACCTCCCCCGGCCGGAAATATACCGCCTCCGCCGCCGAAACCATTGACATGTGGCATGCCAAATACGTTCGGACCATGCCGATGGGCATGTTCGATGACCAATATGTCAACAACAATAAAGATCCCAAGGTCAACGAAGGTTGGGGCCGCATGAATGATACCGCCCCCAAAGGCGGTGGCTACAAGGACAATAACAACGCCGATAAAACCGGCCCGGCATTCATGAATCAGAATCCCGATGCCGACGATATGTATTATGTCATCCCCAGCAAGAAAGTGCCCTTTGTCGATACCTTCAAGGAAGGCGCAATCATTCCCGGTATCGAAATCGCGCCGCTGATCGGTGGTCGTGCCGATATCCTTGCCAGTAACCGCTATGAGAACGGCACCTGGACCCTGGAAGTCCAGCGTGCTCTAAAAACGGAAGGGGAAAATGTCGATACTCAGGATGTCCAGTTTACCGACAAGGGCAAGACCTACCCCTTCGGCATCGCTGTATTTGACAATTCCCAGATCAACCATTTGTACCATGAGCAGGCGATGGAGCTGAAATTTCAGTAAACAGCATCAGATAAAAGCAGAAACCCATTGAGGGTTGACGCGAAAAGAGGCGGTCGTTGTACAACGACCGCCTCTTTTTATTTCATGACGGCTCCTAAAGCGGGCTGACGCCCGCAACCCAAGGGCTATAATCCCCTCCCGCAGCAGAGGGACTCTTTTTAGTACCCCCTTGAGGGGTATAAGTACCTTGAGACAGATTGATTTCTTGTAAAAAACAAGAAACCAATCTGTAGGGTACTAACTTTCCTGGCCGGAAGGTTGCACATGGGTAAAAGACGCCTCCAGATAAATCATCTCCCCCTGGTTCGAGGTCTTCACCTCATAGTCCAAGGTGTTGAAGAGTTTCACCATCCTTTTGTTTTCTCTCGAGGTATAGGCGGTGAGGCCTTTGATACCGTTTCTTTTCGCGGCTTCCGCAAGTTTGATGATAACGATTGACGATAAGCCCCGTCCCTGCCAGTCCTTGACCACCGAAAAGGCTATCTCGGCCATCTCAGTCTCCGGATTCAGATAGTATTCGCCGACCGCCAGAATCTTTTCAAAGCCGGGCGGTCCTTCGACTGCAACGATCGTCATATCCTTGATGTAATCGATGACAAAGGTACGTTCGATCTGCTTGCTGACAAAACTCTTTTTCTCATGAAAAAACCGCGACACCACATCGATTTTATCCAAACCGTAGTAATGCTCCTGGATGATCCGCTCATCCGTCTGTTTGACAGGCCTGAAGGTGATACGCTGGTTGTCGACGACCCTGGTTTCCTCCAACCCCAAAGGATAGATCGAGTGCATCTCCTCCCTGAGCGTGCGCTCGGGTCCGAGCAGCCCGAGTTCTTTCGCCTCATCGAAAAGCCAGTCGCGAAAATCGGGATGGGCAATACTTATCAGGGCCGTTGCCCGCTCCTGGATCGATTTGCCGAAGAGATTCACCGAGCCGTATTCGGTCACCACATACTGCACCTCGCTACGCGGCACAACGACGGCGGCGTTTTGCAACATCGGGACAATCCGGCTGTTCTTGTCATTTTTGGTGGTGGACGTCAGCATAAGGATCGACTTGCCGCCTTTGGAAAGGGCGGCACCGCGGAAAAAGTCGAGAATACCGGTGACCCCGGAAAAATTGTTAAAAGGCAGGGCGTCGGCCACAACCTGTCCGGTGAGATCGATTTGCCGACACATATTCATCGCCACCATTCGGTTGTTTTTGGCGATTTTCCTCGGGTCATTGACATATTTTGAAGGGTGAAACTCGATTGCCGTATTATTTTCGAGCATATCGTAGAGTTCCTGGTTACCGATGGCATTGCTGCAAATGACTTTGCCGGTATTGAATCCCTTCCTTTTATTGTTTACCACGCCCATGGCCATCAGCCTCATGATGGTGTTGGTCATATACTGGGTATGAATCCCCAAGTCATTTTTCTCGATCAACGCCTCAATATTGGCCTTGGAGGTGCCGCCCAGCGACATCTGCATCGTCGATCCGTCTTCAATCAACCGGGCGATATAGCGGGCGATCATTCCGGCCATGGCCACATCCGGATAGGTGCCGATTTCAATGAGATTTTCATCGTGCTCAACAAAATAATCGACATCATTAACATGAATGGAACTGCGGCCAAGGACACGGGGCATGTGTCGATTCACCTGGGCAATGACCATGTCGGCTGCAGCGGCAGCTGAGGCAGTGACATCGACGGAGATACCAAGGCTCATCCAACCGAAATCATCGGGTGGACTCACCTGAATCAGGGCCACCTGAAGGGGCAAAAGCCGTGATTTTATCAACTTGTGGACATCAGAAAGATTGATGGGGGTAATAAAGCGTAAATCGCCCTTAAAACTCTTGGAGTTCGCCGAGCCAAGATAAAAGGAGCGAATGTTGAGATTCTGGGATTTGGATTTTTCGGCAATCCGCGACAGGGAGGTACTCTCGCCGCTGAACATCCTGACAATTTCCAGATCGGTAAAGGTCGTTCCGGCATCGGCCAGTCCTTTGACCAAACGTTGCGGTTCGCCACAGGAGGAGCCGATAAAAATTCGCTGCCCGGATTTGATTTTAGCGATAGCTTCTTCAACCGATAATCGACTGTTCTGGTAATTGTCCGCCCAATATCCCGACCTACTCATCATAGTGCGCTCCAGCTTCTTTGTTTGATGTTCGGGGAAATTTTCTCTCTCAATACTATTGGTTCTTCGTCCATTGCGCAAGGGCGACTGCTTTCTGTCCGCGGATTTGCCCAGCCCCGGTAATTGTGCCATCCTCGACCCGGCTGATACTTTCCTCGGCCCAGATGCAGAAAACAATTGCCCGACCGGCGGTTCATTTGATAGGCTGAAATTATTGATCACTCTGGACAATAAGCCGTTGTAAAAAGTAACATGGCCAAAGGCATACCCGGAACGGCGTAAGTACCTTCACGAAATTCTTTCTTTAAAAGAAAGAAAAGAATTTCTAAGGTTCTAAAAGGAACGAGATGAAGGCTCCAAGCGAAACCATCCTGACCTTCGGCCTGTCGGAAACAATGGCCGCACTGGTCAATAATCTGGTGTCCTCTTTCGAGATCAATACCGTCGCCCTGACCATCGGCACGGTAAGAAACTTCGTCAAAAACAACCCGACGCAAAAGATTTGTCTGGTCATCTACAATATCAACCCCGAATACCCGCGACAAACCCGAATCATTCAGCTGATCCGCGACTTCGTCGGCGCCTTGGTTCCTTTCCTGGTCCTGGTACCCACTACCCATCTCGGCGAGATAAAAAAGTATCTGAACGCCGGGGCCGATGACTTCATCGAACTGCCGCTCAACGAAAGCAGATTTTCCATAAGCTTTCTGATTTTATTGGAAATGGGCCAGGCCTTAGGGCAGGCCACCCCCCGGCAGGCATCAATTAATCCGGCAGCACCAGCAACCGAGAATGTAACGACCAGGGACGGTTGGGAGCGGATAGTCGATTATTTCCAGGGTGGTTTAAGCTTTTTTTCGCCGAAATCCCTGCTCCGACTGGCGAGAACCGAGCACATTTCCGACCGCTGGCAGCAGATTCGCCGACTTGGGGTTGGTGGTTTCGGCATTGTTTGGCTGGTGAAAGAGTTCGGCACCAATCGCATCGCCGTGGCCAAGATGCCGCATTCCCCAACCATGAACATCGGGGTACTGCGCTCCGCCGCCATCTTGAAAAGGCTGGTGCACCACCCGAATGTCGTTCAATTAATCGAGGTCGTCAAAGAAGGCGGTTGCTTTATCCTCATCCAGGAATACGTCGAAGGCCCCACCCTGCAGGAGCGTCTGGAGCATGGGATTTCGGCGGTCGACAAAGAGAGTTATTTTCTGCAAATAGTCTCGGTGGTTTCCTATGCCCATAAGCAGAAAATCCTCCATCGCGACATCAAACCGGAAAACATCATCATCACCAAGAGTGGACAGGTCAAACTCCTTGATTTTGGAATTGCCCGCGACCTCTCCTGGCAATCGGCCGAAGGCAGTTCCGGCGGCACGATAAATTTCATGCCGCCGGAGCAATTCGCCGGAAAAAGCTGCATTGCCAGCGATGTCTGGGCCATCGGCGTCATCCTCTATATCTTTGCCACCAATGCCGTCCCCTATTTCCAGCATAACGATCATTACCCTATGGATGTTGACATGACCATCGCGATCAGGGCACCACGCCAAATCAATCCGGCCCTTGAAGCGGGCCTGGAAAGAATCGTCATGCGCTGCCTGCAAAAGGATTTAGACAAACGCTATGCGAATGCCACCGAGCTTGAGAACGATCTCCGGGACAACTTCCCCCAATTCGGTCGCGGCGAACTCCTCCCTTCCTGATTCATCGACCTTCGGCAAGCCGCAAGGCAAAGACCTTCGGCAATCCGGCCGCCAGAATTTTTTCGGCGGTGATGTGATAATCGTAGATCACCCGGCGGAATTCAACGGTTCGCCGCTGGTCGTCATAAATCAGATACGAGGCACGGGGATCGCCGTCCCGAGGCTGGCCGACACTGCCGCAGTTAAAGATCTGGCGATTCACTTCCGCCGCCGGTACGGTCATGGGATGCTCTGGTGAGCGGATATACACACAAAAGAAGTTTTTCCGGGTAATGGCCAGCGGTACATGGGTATGACCGACAAAGAGAATCTTTGCCTTGGAGCGGGCAAAGGAGCTGACAATATAGGTCTTCTCGGTAACGTAGTACCAGCGGCGCGGCTTGTAGGGGTTGGAGTGGCAGAAAAAAATATCCTGCCATTTGATCAGATCCTCCATCTCTTTTAAAAACCACATCCCGGTTTGTGACAGTACATCCCGAGTCCAGTTGATTGCCTGTCTTGCTTCCTGCCGCATATTGATGGGAATACCGATAACCGCGGCATCATGATTGCCGAGCAGACAAGGACAATCGGGGAGTGCGCGCAGCATTTCTATGCATTCATTGGGATTTGCGCCGTAACCGACTACATCGCCGAGACACACATAGCGGTCAGCCCGCTGCTGCGCCGCATCGGCGAGGACCGACTCAAGTGCTTCCAGATTAGAGTGAATGTCCGAAAAAACTGCAACCCTCATCGGTTCCCCAAGTTGTCACTGAGAAAAAAGATGCGAAGGCGCTAAAAAAAGTCCCGAGTAGCGGTTTTAAAAGCAATCGGTCCTGCCCCTCTTTCCTTTCGCGCTTTTTTTTAGAAGCTCTCCCTAGGATATAAATGAGTTTGCCGGGAATAGCAAACTTCCTATCAGTAAACGCTGCGCATTCGGCCGGGGTTTGCAGGCAGATTGTTGATTCCTGTCTGATTTTTTCCTTTCCTTTGCCCCTCTTTTCCGCTAATGCTGTACCGATCTCCCCAATCACTGCAAACCTTTACCGGATCACATTGACAATGCTTCCCGCCAAAGATAAAAAGACCCTCGAAAAACTCCTCCGCCTCGCCCCGGAACCGGATCTGGCCTTCAACTACGACGAACTGTGCGGCTTTCTCTTCGGCCTGGCGATGACCCCTGAGCATATATCCCCGGACGAATGGGTGCCGCTTATTTTCGGTGGCGACCTCCCAGAGATAAAGAATAAAAAGGAAATGGTGAAAATGACCGATTGCCTGACCCGGGTCTACAACCAGATGGTCATCGGTTTTCAAGACGACAACCTGCATTTCCCCTTCGACTTGGATACCCTGCATGACGACCAGCTCGAAACGGTGTATGGCTGGGTCTCGGGTTTCGAAGAGGCCCTGGTCCTGCGCGAGGAGCTGTGGGACCCTGAGGAATACCCGAAACTTGCCAATCAAAAAAAAGAAGACCTCATGCACAGCATCATGACCATCCAGGGCTTGGTCGATCCGACCGATATGCTGGAGATGTTTGAAAAGCTGCCGGATGACGTCTTCCATGAGGCCTTCCCCGATGTGACCGGAGAATTTGCCGACCGGGAAGTGCAGATTCAGGTTTTTCTCCTGGCTACACTGCCGTTGTCCATCGAAACCTTGCAAAAACATTCCCGGTCGGTTGCCAAAAAGCGCCAAAAAAAAACCGGCGGCAAGCCCATCCCGATACCAATTCGCCCGGTGAAAACCGACCAGGACGATGGCTGTTCCTGTCCCGGCGGCGGTTCGTGCTGCGGCACACCGCCGCCTCCCCCGAAAAAAGAGGCGAAGATCATCAAGGTAGACTTTACCCAGCACGGGAAAAAACGCAATGCCCCGGCCGCCCCGATTTTCCAGCTCAAGATCAACCTGGCGGACGCGAAACCACCGATCTGGCGACGCATCCAGGCGCCGGGCGACACAACTCTTGCGCGCTTGCACAAGGTCATCCAGCTCTGCATGGGCTGGACGGACAGCCACCTGCACCAATTCCTCATCGATCGTACGTCGTATAGTATTCCCGATCCGGACGAAATGGACAACGATCGGGCAAAAAACGCGGCAAAATTTACCCTGCAAGATCTACACGATAAAATTCTTCCCGGCTTTCAGTATATCTACGATTTCGGTGACGACTGGCTGCACCGGATATCCGTCGAGAAAGTCCTCGGCCCGGATGCGGGTAAGCCCTATCCCGTACTGCTTACCGGAAAACGCGCCTGTCCACCGGAGGATATCGGCGGCATTCCGGGGTTCTACCATCTTTTAGAGGTTCTCGACAACCCGAAAGGTCCTAGCTTCGCGGAATATCGGGATTGGCTCGACGAGGAATACGACCCGGCCCGTTTCGGCAAGGAAGAGATTGCCTTGATCAATGCGGTTCTGGAGGAAATGTATTCGTAAGCCGTCGTTCAAAAATAAATCATGCAATCCAATGTCATTAACGGCATAAGGGGCCGTAAAGAAATGGTTAAAATATGAGCTATTTCTTAACGGCCCCTAAACCGGCACCGATGAACGACCCTAACCCGATCCTGCAACTCGCCGACGAATTTGTCCGGGACACCGGCTGCAATATTTTCCTGACCGGCAAGGCCGGCACCGGCAAGACCACCTTTCTGCACAGCATCAAAAAACAGAGCCCGAAACGCATGATCGTCACCGCCCCGACCGGGGTGGCGGCGATCAATGCCGGCGGCGTCACCCTCCATTCCTTTTTCCAGATGCCTTTCGGGCCGTTCATTCCCGGCAGCGAGGGCGAAAACCGCCATAAATTCAGTCGGGATAAGATCAATCTCATCAAAAGCCTCGATCTTCTGGTGATCGACGAGATCAGCATGGTCCGCGCCGATCTGTTGGACGGGGTGGACAGCGTTCTCCGCCGCCATCGCCGCAGCACCATGCCGTTTGGCGGGGTGCAGCTGCTGCTCATCGGCGATTTGCATCAGCTGTCGCCGGTGGTGAAAGACGCCGAATGGCGGCTGTTGCAACCCTACTATGACTCACCCTATTTTTTCAGCAGCAATGCCCTGCGCGGGACGGAACTGATCGCCATCGAACTGCAACATATCTATCGCCAGGCCGACCACACATTTATTGATCTTCTCAACCGGGTGCGCGACAACAAACTCGGCGGCGACACCCTGCAGGCCTTGAACCGTCGCCATGTTGAAGGTTTTATCGACCACAAGGACGAAGGCTACATAACCCTTTGCACCCATAACAGCAGCGCAGATGCCATCAACAGCGCACGACTCGCCGGCCTGTCGCAAAAAGCCCACCGCTTCGCCGCCGACATTGAAGGCGAATTCCCGGAACATTCCTACCCAACGGCCGAGACCCTGCTGCTGAAAACCTCGGCCCAGGTGATGTTTGTCCGCAACGACTCGGCGCCGGAGAAACGCTTTTTCAACGGCAAAATCGGCAAGATTATTCGTATCGAAGGGAAAAAAATCACCATCAAATGCCCAGGCGATGACGAAGATATCATCGTCGAACCGGCGACCTGGGAGAACATCGAATATTCCCTCAACGAAGAAACCCTTGAGATCAGCGAAAAGAAAATCGGCGCCTTTATCCAGTACCCGCTGAAGCTTGCCTGGGCCATTACCATCCACAAAAGCCAGGGCCTGACCTTTGACCGGGCGATCATCGACGCCCAGGCCGCCTTTGCCCATGGCCAGGTGTATGTGGCGCTCAGCCGCTGCCGGACCCTCGAAGGTATTGTCCTCAGTTCGCCGCTTGCGGCACGGGCGGTAAAAACCGACCACGCCGTGCTGCGCTTTGTTGAACAGGCCGGGGAGAATGTCCCGACCGCAGCGCAACTGGCCACGGCGAAGATCCGTTACCAGCAACGGCTCCTTCTTGAATGTTTTGATTTTCAGCGACTGCAGGGGCTTCTTGCCCGACTTATTTCGACGGTTGAACGCAGCGGTGAACTGGTGCGCATCATCGGTGCCGGTAATCTCCGCGACCTGCAGACCCAGACCGTGACCGATATTTGCAACGTCGGTGCCAACTTCCGCCGGCAATTGCAGGGCATGTTCAGCGACCTCATTCCCCCTGCCGAAGATGCCGCGATAGGTGAACGATTACAGAAGGCTTCCGCCTATTTTCAGGAGAAGTTTGCCGCCGGAATCGGCGAAGTGATTGCCTCTTTTCAGGTGGAAACCGACAACAAGGAGATCCGCAAGAAAGCCAAAGACCTGTGCAAATGGCTGCAGGAAGAAACCGCCGTCAAACTTGCGGCGGTCGGCTGCTGCAAGTCGGGATTTTCCTCGGCGGAGTATCTGAAAGCGGTTTCCTCAGCGGCAATCGACAGCAAACCGAAAAAAGAGAAGAAAGAAACACCCACCTACTCGGAGGCCGACGTCGGCCATCCCGAACTTTTTCAGGCGCTCAAGGAGTGGCGGAGCCGGACGGCAAAAGAAGCAAACGTCCCCCATTACCAGGTTCTGCATCAAAAGACCCTGGTGCAAATCGCCGTCAACCTGCCGAATACCCCCCAGGAATTGTCGCGCATCAAAGGAATAGGGCAAAAACTGGCGGAGAAATACGGCGAGGAACTGGTCGCTCTGGTTGTCGAGTACCGTGCCAAAAACGATATCCAGGCGGTCTTCCTCCCCTCCAAAGCCGCGGCAGGACCGGTTGACCACAAAGAGCCGGAACAAAGCAAAGAAGCAAAAGGCCCGAAAGTCCCAACCCGGCTGCAGACGCTTGAACTTTTCAACCGGGGTTTAACCATCCCGCAGATTGCCGAAGAGCGCGGCTTTGTCTTCACCACCATCGAAAGCCATCTGGCCCAATGCCTGGAACTGGGCGAGATCCCTGTCGACCGGCTGATAAGCATGGAAAAACGCCAAGCCCTTGAAAAGATCATCCTGCCCCTGGAAGAAAAACACCTCGGCAAGGTCAAAGAGATTGTCGGTGAGGCCTATAGCTACGGGGAAATTAAATATGTCCTTGCCTATCTGCGACGGAAAGCGGCTCAGGCCTGAAGCACAGCTTCTCTCTTTTTTCAGTTAAACCGTCGGCAGCTATTTACTGTTTTTCTTTCTCATCAACACGCTCATCCAACCACTGTTGACCCTTTTCAGTCAGACGATATTTCTGCAAGCGGCTGTTGGGCTTACCGGGAATAGTCATTTCGATCAACCCATCAACCAATGCCGGCTTGAGGTAACGCTCACGGAATGACTTGCGATCCTGCAGATCGAGGGCATTTTGCAGGGCCTCTCGACTCATTTCGCCTTGGATGACTTCCACCAAGCGCCTGACTTGGGGGCTGACTTGGGGGCTGACTTGGGGGGTGGCGATAGCTAAACTCTCAAAGATTATCTTGAGCATGAACTCGATAAAGGGCGCGCAATCAGCCTGGTCGGTGCTCTTTGACAAGGCCTGGTAATATTCCGCTTGATGTTCATGGACCAGACTCTCGACGGGGATATCGGCAAACAAAGGATTCCAGCGGGTTAAAATTAAGGTCTGCCAGAGCCGCCCCATGCGGCCATTGCCGTCAGCGAAGGGGTGGATGAATTCGAACTCGTAGTGTAACACCGAACTGGCGATCAAAGCATGCACATCACCGGCGACAAGCCAGTTGAAAAGATCGGTCATCAAGATTGGAACGCGATCTGCCGGGGGGGCCATATGGATCACCTGCCCGCCCGCCATCACACCCACGCCACTGCGTCGATATGTTCCGGCCCCGTCGATCAGTCCAGTCATCAAGATCCGATGCGCTTCCAGCAACTCAGCCTCAACCTCCGGCCGCCATTGTTCGAAGCGGTCATAGGCGGCAATGGCGTTACGCACCTCCTGAATCTCGCGGGGTGGCGCGATAACCCGCTTGCCATCAAGGATTGCAGTTATCTGCGCCTCGCTCAGGGTGTTGCCCTCGATGGCCAGCGACCCCCGAATGGTTCGGATGCGGTTGATGCGGCGTAGTCGCAGATCCTTGGCTGTATCGGTCAATACGGTTAACCGTCCGATGGCTTCGCTGATCTCGGCAACCAGATTGACGATGGCCGGGGTGATGGTGTAGGGTGGTTGATATTTGGGGCTGTCGCTCATGCCGTCATCCTTCATTACCATTACCAGCATTACAAGAAGCCGGGCATTTCATCCGAAAGAATACCTCCAACAAGTATCGATCAAACAATTTGCCCAACACAACCTTCTGATAAAAGGTGCCTTTTGCAAAAAAACTGCGGCCGGGTGCTGTTCCAGTCAAACAAACCGAGCTGAGTTGGCCTGAGCGTCAGTTCACATCAAGGCACGGCGAAAGATTGGCAAAAGTCAACTGAGTCGATAGCCCATATTTACCCAATAGTGCCAATCTTCCACCGCCTGCCGGGTATCATCCTCCGTAGAATCGATGGGGGTGAGTTGAGAGAGTGGCACGGCCAAGCCACCATTTTCCCATCGAATTACAACGAACATCTCTTTTTCGCACTCATCTTCAGGGGCCATGCGGATGACATCGACCTCATCGTTGATGAGCAATGGCGAGATAGCCCGCCTGGCATTGCAGACTGCAGTAAACGGGAACTGCAACATCTCATCAAGATAATAATACCATCCCATCGCCTGTTCTTCGGGACCGTATGCATCAACAATGATCTCCATCGTAATGCGCTCTTCCCGTTCGTTATCTTTCTGCGGAGGTTTTGTCTTGGCCATCATTTGTCTCGCGGGTAGTCAGTTTCATATTTTTTTCATTATATCGAGGCCATAACGGCGTCCAGGAGTTCGGTTTGTTTGCCGGTGGTGGCGTCGATCTGCTGGTCAAGGGTATCGCAGAGGGCCATGAGTTTGTCGATTTTGGCGACTATGCGGTGTTGTTCGGGGAGGGGAGGGAGTGGAATTATAAATTGCCCAAGACTCTCAAGATTAAGCTTCGGCATTTTCACCCGGTTTTCAGCCAATCGCACTTGCGTTAAAAACTGTTCTGACAGGATTACGCGGAGCATGAACAAGACATTTGTATGACAAACGACTGGATACATATCCGCGCTACAGAGTCCATCGTACGGCGCAATGACAACTTTATTTAGTGATGGACGGATTTTCGAATAAAGGATTTGCCCCTTATAAAACCTATTATTGGGTCCGGTTGCTCCAGATTCGGCGACAGTTCTATGAAGTAACAGCTGCCCTGTATCCTTTTCGATTGAATCAGGCGCAATTTGATTTTCCTCTGGAAAGTCTTTAGCTGAAACAAGTTCCGACCTTACTGTATTGACGGTGAAAAACCTCACCCACACCCACCCCTGCGGCAAAGCATAAGGCATTTCTCCCGACTTGGTCTCCGGCAGTGCTTTAGGCGCTTTGATCTTCCCTTCCTTCACAAGCTGCTGTTTTTCTGCTTCGATCTCTTTCAGCAGTTTACTTGCAGGTGGGTCGCCTGGGTCCTGGGGGACGAGTTTGCCCATGACGGCGAGTTGGAGGATGGTCTTGCGCAGTTGGGCGCCGTTTTCCTTTACCGAATAGAGTTCGCTGAAGTGGCGGGTGAGGAACTGCCTGGCGTTCGCGGAGCTGGCCTGCTCCTGTGCTGCCAGCAATTGCCTGAGCGCTGCGGTGTGGATGGCAAGCCGCTTCCGCTCTCGCTCGGCATGCAGTTTTTCCAGGTCGTCGCAACGGACCATGAGTTGGTCGATTTTGGCGACGATGCGGCGTTGTTCGGGGAGAGGAGGGAGAGCTAAATGTAATTGGCTCAACGAAGTGCCATTCACATTTGGCTGGCCTGTGCCTGAACAAGCGGCATAAAGTTGCTTCCAATACAATGGCCCCTCTGCAAAGTATTTTAAGAAACGAACATAGACGCGGCCTGATGGCACTACTCGAATTAAGTAGGAAGCGAAAACTGCATCCACACTGATCCCTTGCACGAGGTATGACTTTCCGACAGTGCCTCCAGTGCGAGCAATCAAAATATCGTTATCAGCGAGCAAGTATTGTTGGACATCCTCCTTTTTAGCATCACATCCTGGAACCGATTCCCAGTCTACCTTGTTATTTTGGATGTCGGTTATCCGTAACAATCTGACATTTTGTGTGTTGTGATTTGCCGATGCTGTGTACCCATAATGAATCTTTGCGGCAACATCATCCAACCTCACCCACTTCCATCCCACCGGCAAAGCATACGGAACATCCGCCGACTTAATCTCAGCCACCGGCTTGGCCGCTTTGATCTTCCCTTCGTTCACCAACCGCCGCTTCTCCGCCTCAATCTCCTTCAGTAACTCCCTCGCCGGCGGATCATTAGGGTCCTGCGCCTCCAACTTCCCCTGCATGGCCAGGGTTAAAATCAGCTCGCGCAGCTTCTTAATACCGCCCTGCGCGGCAAAGGCGGTGTTGAAGTGCTGTGCCAGAAGTTGGGCGGTGTGATTATTCATCGCCGCCCTCCGGTTTGTGCAATGCCTCGATCTGTTTGAGCATCCGGTCGAAGTCGCTCTCAAACAACCGGTCCTGCACAATGCGGTATTTCTCGAACTCGCTTTCGGCATGGGCCTTGGCAATTTCCGCCGTTACCTTTCCTGCATCCTGCAGAATCTCGCGGTCGGTGGCGGCGATAAAGCGGTTGAGGCGGGTTTCCCAGTCCTGCATGGTCATGGGCATTTTACGCAGGGCCATATCCTCAGCGATATCAAGATAAGCCGACACCAGCCGCGTCAGTTGCGCCATTTCGTTTTCGCTCAGGTAGTTTTTGGCCACCACCACGTCGAATTTCTGGATTTTTCGGCGCGGGGCATCCTTCCAGGTGGTCAGCCCCATGTTCTCTTTTTCCGCATCGGCGCGGTTGACGATAACCTCCGCCGCCGTCTGGCCGTGGATGGCCCAGTGCAGCTTATTCTGCACAGTGGCGAAAAAGCGCTTGGTCGCTTCGGCGGTAACGTCGTAGTCGATGGATGTGGCGTAGATGTCGGTGATCTTCTGGTAGAACTTGCGCTCGGAAAGGCGGATCTCCCGAATGCGTTGCAACTGCTCTTCAAAGTACTGGTCGATGAGGATGGAACCGCCACTTTTTATGCGCTCATCATCCATGACGTAGGCTTTGATGGTGTACTCTTCGATGATGGTGGTGGCCCACTTGCGGAACTGCACGGCGCGTTCGGAGTTGACCTTGTAGCCGACGGCGATAATGGCGGGGAGCTTGTAGTGTTTGGTGTTGTAGTTTTTGCCGTCGGCGGCAGTTATTCGAAATTTTCGAATAACTGCCGCCTCCTGCAATTCGCTGTCGGAAAACACTGTTTTCAGGTGGTAGTTGACGGTCTGGGTTTCCACATCGTAAAGCACCCCCATCATCTTCTGAGTCAACCAGATGCTCTCATCGGCGCAAACGGCCTCGACACCGCCTGTGCCGCTGGCGGCGACAAAGGTGAGGTATTCGGCAGCCGATGAACGGACGATGGAAACTTCCTTGTCTGTCTTTTTCTTCCTGCTCATGCCTTCCCCTCCAGGCAGGCCATTAGCTCGGCCTTGAGCGCTTGTTGCGCCGCTTCGAGTCGGTGAAGGATTTCCTGATACTCAGCCATCAGTTCCTCCGGATCGCGGTGGTTGACCTCGACCTCATGCGGATTCTTGCAGTCGAGGTTATAGTTGCGCTCGGCCAGCGCCTTGGCGCTGATCTTCCAGGCGTATTCGGTGGTCTTGCGCCCTTTACGTTCAGAGCCGCCCCACCAGGACTTTTCCAAATCGAACTCGCCGATGGTCAGCGGCTTGGAGCGGGAGTAAGATTTGTAGCCCTCTGGATAGGGGTGCCCAAAAAACCAGACTTCTTTGGTGGGGGTGCCCTTCTCGAAAAAGAGGATATTGGTGGAGATGCTGGTATACGGGCTGAATACCCCTTTCGGCAAACGGACGATGGTATGCAGGTTGAACTGTTCCAGCAATTCGCGTTTCAGGTTGGTCTTGGTGCCTTCGCCAAAGAGGAAGCCATCGGACAGGACGACGGCGGCCCGGCCGGTATCAGGTTTCAAAAGGTGCATGATCAGCGCCATGAAGAGGTCGGCGGTTTCGCGCGTCTGGTATTTACGCGGGAAGTTGTTCTCGATGCCGTCCTCCTCCATCCCGCCAAAAGGCGGATTGGTAATGACCAGGTCCACCCGGTCGCGGGGGCCGTAGTCTTTCAGTGGGCGACTCAGGGTGTTGTCGTGGCGGATATTGGTCGGTACATCGATACCGTGCAGCATCATGTTGGTCATGGCCAGCATGTGCGGCAGCGGCTTCTTTTCCACGCCGTGGATGGAGGCCTGCAAGGCTTTATCGTCGAATTTTTTGTTTTTCACCTGCTGTCGCAGATGCTCGATGGTACAAGTGAGAAATCCGCCGGTGCCGCAGGCCGGGTCGAGTATCTTCTCGCCCAATTGCGGGTTGAGGATGTCCACCATGAACTGGGTGACGGCGCGGGGAGTGTAATATTCGCCGGCATTTCCGGCTGCCTGCAGGTCGGCCAGGATCTTCTCGTAGATGTCGTTGAACAGGTGACGGTCGCCGGAGGAGTTGAAGTCGACATCTTCTTCGATGGTATTGATCACCTGGCGCAGCAGTGTGCCGGACTTCATATAGTTGTAGGCGTCTTCGAACACCGAGCCAACGACCTTGCCGTAGGGTGAGACTCCGGCACCGGTGGCCAGTTTTTTCAGCGATGGAAAGAGGTCGTTGTTGACGAAATCGATCAGCTCCTCACCGGTAATGCCTTCAGCATTCTTGGCCCAGTTGGACCAGCGGAACCGGCTCTGCAGCGGCGATTTATAACCCGGCTCGGTAATCTGCCATTCCTGCTCCTTATCGTCGAAGATTTTCAGAAACAGCAACCAGACAATCTGGCTGATGCGCTGGGCGTCACCATCGACACCGACATCCTTGCGCATAATGTCCTGGATGGTTTTTATCAGGCTTGTTATCGACATTTCAATTATTCCTTTTACTGGCATTCCCGCGCAAGCGGGCATCCAGATACCATCAACAAAAGGCCGTCCCGTTGAATCCGTCATGCCCGCGCAGGCGGGCATCCAGGAATTTACAGTAAAGTTTCATACAAATCTTTCCACTCCGAATTCTGTTCTTCTATCAGGCGCAGCTTCCAGCTTCTATTCCATTTCTTGATCTGTTTTTCGCGGGTTAGAGCAGCACCCATGTCTTCATGTTGTTCGAAATACACCAGATGATGAACGCAATATTTCTGCGTGAAGCCAATGGCAATATTATTTTTGTGCTCCCAGATGCGCTTTATTAAGTCGCTTGTCACGCCTACGTAGAGCGTTCCGTTTCGCTTGCTGGCCAAGATGTAAACACATGGTTGCTTCATGGTTCTTTCAAATCTGGATTCCCGCCTGCGCGGGAATGACGGTGGTGCTATTAATGCGAGGTCGGGGACTAAACTGGATTCGCACCTGCGCGGGAATGACCTGTTCTATCATTAATTCCATTGTGAATTACTCCATGGATTCCCGCCTGCGCGGGAATCACCTCCGATTGTATGCTTGCAGTCTCTATGCGGCGTAGAGCGCAACTTCAAGTTCATGTAAGGCCTGCCGGTACCGATCCAGCCCACCGAAAGCACAGACGATTTCCATCGGCGTGCCGAATCCGCTGAAAGGCGCGATAGTGAGGATCTGCGTCTCTTCGATATGCGTCACGCCTTCATCGGCATATTTGTCAAGGAGAGCCTCCAGCACCCGGCGGGCTTGTTCGCCGTACTGCTCGAAATAGTTGCGCTTTTTCACCTGTTCCGCCCGCTCTTTGCGGGTGAGCGGCGGCATGCCCCAGGCGACGTGACAGACCAGATCGAAGGGGTCACAGTCACGGCCGATCTCGTCGGCCAGGGCCTCGAAGAAGATTCCTTGTTCCGCCAGCTCGTCAATGATCGCCTGTTTCTTTTCGGCATCGGTCCAGCGGCGTAAAAAGTCATCGAGCGAGGCAAACTCCCTGGCCAAGGTCTTGCGGGTGTAGTCTTTCAAGGATTCGGTGATGAGCTTGCCGCTCGGGTCAAAATACTGCACCCGCTCGGCGACCACCTTCACCTCGACACCTTCGACCACATAACGCCGCACCCTGGAGCCATCTCCCTGCGGGCCGGGCTCGGCCAGGGTCGGCAAATCTATTGCTTCGCCGCTTTCGCTGTAGTTGGCACTTTCATCGCTATTGCCATCGGCAGGAGTATCCGGCGGCACGGGTGACTCGTCCGCCTTGGGCTCGTAGATTTGCACCGGATCGCCATCGAAATCGGGATCGGCAAAGAGTTCGGTTGCTTTTTTGAAATCAATAATGGTGAAATAGTACTTGTCGTAATCTTCGTTGACCCGGGTACCACGTCCGATGATCTGCTTGAACTCGGTCATCGACTGGATGCGCTGATCGAGGACAATCAGTTTGCAGGTCTGGGCATCGATGCCCGTGGTCATCAGCTTGGAGGTGGTGGCAATTACCGGGTATTTGCTTTCAGGGAAGATGAAGTTATCGAGTTCGGCCTTGCCCTCTTCATTGTCACCGGTAATGCGCATGACGTATTTGTCATTTACCGCAGCCAGATCATTGTTTTCGTTGACCAGTGCCTGGCGCATGCGCTCGGCATGATCGATGTTCTCACAAAAGACGATGGTTTTGTCGAAACGATTGGTTTGGCGCAGGAATTCGCTGATCTTTCTCGCCACGACCTGGGTACGTTTTTCCAGCACCAGGGTCTTGTCAAAATCTTTTTGATTGTAGATACGGTCTTCGATCTCGTTGCCGTATTTATCCAGCATGCCTTTGTCGGGCCGCCAACCGGCCAGGTCGCGATCCAGATCGATACGCACCACCTTGTACGGGGCGAGAAAGCCGTCGTCGATTCCCTGCTTGAGCGAGTAGGTATAGAGGGGGGTGCCAAAGTAGTCGATATTGGAAATCTCTTTGGTCTCCTTCGGTGTCGCGGTCATGCCTATTTGGGTGGCGGAAGCGAAATATTCGAGAATCTCCCGCCAGGCTGAATCCTCGGCAGCGCTGCCGCGATGACATTCATCGATGATTATCAGATCAAAGAAATCAGGGCTGAACTGTTTGTAGATGTTTTGTTCTTCCAGGGTGCCGGTGACAGCCTGATACAGCGACAGATAAATCTCATAGGACTTGTTGGCCTGCCGTTTCTGTATTTTCGTCATGGCCGAACCGAATGGCTTGAAATCGTTGGTCATGGTTTGATCGATCAAGATATTGCGGTCGGCAAGGAACAGGATGCGTTTTTTGGCTTTAGACTTCCAAAGACGCCAAATGATCTGAAAGGCGGTGAAGGTCTTACCAGTGCCGGTGGCCATCACCAAGAGAATACGATTTTGGCCTCTGGCAATGGCCTCCATGGTCGTGTTGATGGCCAGCAACTGGTAATAGCGCGGTGTTTTATCGCCCCCGTCGCTATAATAATCCTGAGTAACAAGATCGTTTTGCCGATCATCCAGCCCCCGATACGTTGCCCACCACTGCCAGAGAGTTTGAGAAGGTGGAAATTCATGCAGGGCCAGATGGCGCTCAATGATGCCGTCTGTGGCGATTTTGTTGTGAAACAAAAAACCATCACCATTGGAGCTGAATACGAAGGGTACTTGCAGCATTTCCGCATAGGCCAATGCCTGTTGCATACCGTCGCCGACTGAATGGCTATTGTCCTTGGCTTCGATTACGGCGATGGGGATATTGGGCTTATAGAACAACACATAGTCGGCCCGTTTATGTTTGGCGCGGGTGTGCAACTTGCCGCGAACGATTATCCTGCCTTTGGTAAGGGAAAATTCTTCGAGGATTTGGGTTGTGATATCCCATCCTGCTTGCTCTAAGGCAGGTGTGATGAACTTGGTGCAGATATCGCGCTCGGAGAGTTGTTTTTTATTCACGAGACAGCTCTCCCTTTTCTATTCTGGATGGTGCACGAAATATTCTCTAATGGATTCGACGAAGATAACATCTCCTCTAAATTACGCAAAGAAAGGATTTCATAGAGTTGCCCTGGGAGCATGGCAATATCCGAGGCATAAAGAGACTCACCCAAGCCCCTGCTTCTGCCGAACCATCCTTTCAACCCAGGCAAAGCCAATCCGCTCCTGCTCAAGACGCAGCCGGACAGCCAGGCGATCACAGCGTAAATCGTCATAGAGCAGTTGCTCTTCGTGGGTCAGCCGGGACAGCTCGCCTCGACTCGGTTGCGGCTCCTGTCCCCAATGTAGCCGATGGGCAAGCAGGATCTCACGGTCCATGAGAAAGGAATTCGCCGCAGGGAAAAGAGCTCGCAGCTGGTCGAGGATGGCAAAGCCGTGGGTGTCGATATCGCCCCAGTAGTGCAGAGTGCAGGTATACAGCCAGGACGCTTCGGCGAAAATCCCGAAACCGTAGCCGGCCCCGAAGATCACCATGCTTTGCGGGACCTGGGGAAAGGCGAGAAAGTTGATTTCATTCTCGGTGATATAGACACGCGCGACCGGCAGGTCGAGCCGGGCAAAGGTCTCTTCGGTTACCGTGAAATCCTGATCGACTGCTCCGGCAAGGAGCAAGAGAGACGGATCGAGCAGGCGGAAGCGGATTCGCGCCGGTTTGTCGCGAAAGCCGTAGCGCCTGCAGAAACCGGCGGCCCCTCGTCCGGTTACATCAATACTTTCCTGTGGCAGAACCAGATCGAACAGCTCGGCAAGCACCCACCGATGACTCTCGATAAACTTGCTGTGCACCCCACCAATGTCAACCTGCCGCAGATAGATGCCGGGGCGCGGATGATCCCGCAGCCAGGCAACTATATCGAGAAGGCGCGGCCAATCCCCGGCCAAGGCCAACCCTTGCAGTGGTCGCTTGACCAGCCAGGCAACCAGGGGCGGGAAACGCTTTCCGGTCAGGGCAACCACTGCGGTAAATCGCTCCGCCTCAGGGCGCTTGCCGATCAGCGCCAGACAATCGGCCAGGCTGTCGATCCATACCTCGGCAGGGACAGCGTTTGCCCCGAGGGTGCGATGATTGATCTCCCGCCGAACCACCCGGTAATGTTTCGCTTCACGATCAAGAGCGGCAATCCAGGCCCGGACCTCGGCAAACCGTTCGGCCATTTCCGCAGGTTTCGGCTTTTTCAAGACCAGGCGTCGGGGGAAAATCTCCTCGCCACTTGCCAGGGCCGCAAGAATTGTGCCCTGCTCCCAAAGCCTTCGCAGCTGACCGGCAAGATCCGCAGGCGTCGTCCAGCTCACGTGCGCTCCGCCTCTTTTTCTTTACGATACTCCTCAATGGTCAGATTACGAAGACTTGAAGCCTGACCGTCAACGTTATGGACAAAGCCTACACCGGCAACGAAAGGTTCAATGACATGGATCTTCTGCAGAGGGGTGACGATCAGCAGCTGCAGGTTGAGCTGGGCAAAGAGTTGCAGTCCGTATTGCGCCGATTCATCCGAGCCGCGGCCGAAGGCCTCGTCGATAACGACAAAGCGAAAGGTCCGCGAGCGCACCGCCCCCCACTCTAATCCGAACTGATAGGCAAGGCTTGCCGCCAGCACGGTATAGGCGAGTTTCTCCTTCTGGCCGCCGGACTTGCCGCCGGAATCGGCGTAATGTTCAAACTCGCTATCATCCTCGCGCCATCGCTCACTGGCGGCAAAGGAAAACCAGTTGCGCACATCGGTGACCTTGACCGTCCAGCGCCGGTCCAGCTCCGACCGCCCGTCACGGCCGCGGAACCGTTCGATAATCCGCCGCACCTGGAGAAATTTCGCCTCGGAATACTGGGCATCGTCGGAGCCGGTGAGGCTGCCCTCGGTGCAGGCCCGCAGCTCCTCGCGAAACTCCCGGACGTCGGCATCGATGACCGGTGCCGCCTCCAGGACAATATATCGCCCCGGATTATAATCGATTCGGGTCAGCGACTCGTTGATGCGGCCGATGCGCTCCTTGATGGTTTCCTGCTCGCGCGCCAGCTGCGACTGAAAGTTGGCGACCTCGCGGATGGTGTTCTCGTTGAGCAACTCTTTAAAGCGTGTTTCGAAACGCGGCAGGTCGTCGGCCTGCAATTGTACAAGCATGGCCCGGTAATCCGTAGCAGCTTCAACTGAAACATCGACCTCCCGCGTCTCAAGATCATACTTGGTGCTGTAGGTGCGCATGGCATCGATAATTTTGTCGCGCAGCCGGGCAATTTTTTTATCCTCGTTGTCGATGGCGGTTTGCAGCCAGTCGCGCATCTCCCGCTCCCGATTGTCGCAGGATTCGACGAACAATTGCTGCTCGCCGAGGGCCTGTTTCCGCAGCGATTCAAGCTGCGAAAAGAAGCCCTCGGACTCCGGCGATGCGCCTTCGATCACCAGGCGGGTGTCACGCTGCAATGCTGCCGCATCACTGGCTTTCTGCTCGGTTTTGGCGCAGACGCTGCGGTGCTGCTCCAGCTGTCCTTCAATTTTTTGCAGGTTTTCTTCCGCAGCCTGCATCTGCGCGGTCAACATCTTGAGGATGTCGGATGCTGCCTCCAGCTTGTCTCTCTCATCTTTCAGTCTGCCGATTTTTACCACCAAAGGCTGCCAGTCGAGTTCGGCAAAATCACGGTATTCATCGAGTTTTGAAAGCATCTCAAGGCGAAACTTGGCAGAACGTTGCCGGTCCTGCAGGTTGGCGATCTTTCCCCCGATGTCCGCCAGTTGCGTCGCCAGCAACCTGGCTTTGTCCTCCAAGGCGGCTATCTTATCCTCATTGCTCCAGCCAAGCACATAGCGGCTGCGATCGCCTATTCGATGACGGTCATCCTTTTCATGCCGCTCGCCCCGCGCCTTGATCTGCCCGGCCATGGTTATAGCCTGAGTCTCGCGGCGAAACTGTTCCTGATTTGTGCAGCATGCCAGATCAAAACGCCTGGCGACCTCACTCTCCAGCCAGTTAAAAAACGGCGAATCGGGTTTGATTGCAAGCTTTTTCACAAGAGATTCGGGATGGAGGTTCGGCAACTCGGCGGCGGTCTTTGGTCGCACGCGGAAATAGACCAGCCGACCCTTCAGGTTGTTGCTATCCACCCACTCGGCTACCTGACTGTAATGTTGTTCCGGCACTAAAAGCGATAAGCCGAAACCGTGCAGCAGTCGCTCAACCGCCCCTTCCCAATCACGTTCCTCCTCGCGCACCCGCAGCAGTTCACCGATAAAGGGCATCTTTTCTTCGGCAAATCTGAGGTCGGTGCACAGGGTGCGGCGGATGCTTATCTGCTTTTCGTCGATATTCGAACGCCTGGCCTTCAGACCGCGGATTTCCACCTGCAGCTTGTCGTGCTCTTCGCGCTTTATGCGAAACTCGACACCTGCCTCATTCAATTCATTCTGGATACGCGTCTCTGCCTCGGCCTCTTCTTCCAGCATGGCCGCACATTTTTGCCGCTGTACAAGAAAGGCACCGACGCTGTCGGCGCCATGCAAACCAAGGGCCTGCATCAGCTCGCCATAGCGCAGAAACTTACGCTGTTTGCGCTGCTGTTCTTCTTCGCAGCGGCGTATGTCCTCGCCGATGAGTTCAATGCGGTCGCCGCCGTTTTCGGCAATGCTGCGTCGCAACTCCCTTTCCCGTCCCTGCAGCAGCCGCCGCTGCTCGACCAGCCCCTCGACCCTGGCATGGTGGCGTTTCAACTCTTCTCCAAGTCTTGCCAGCCGCTGCTCCAGGAGCTCCAGTTTGAGACCGGCAAACCACGGACGCATGGCCTCGCGGCAGCCGCGCAGCTGTCGGCTGGACTGCGCAAGTTGTTCGTAGCGGTCGCAGTCGGCAACCAGGGGCAACAGCCGCTCCACCTGGTCTTTGGCCTTGAGAACCGCTGCATGCGCCCGGCTCAGATCATCGAAATGGGCGATCAGGGCGTTTATGCGCGGTTCGACCTCGAAGGGTTCGAGCATATGGGTACGGACAAAGCCAGTCAGGTTGCCGACGGATTTCAGGGAGACGGTCTGATGGAAAAGTTCCAGCGCCTGTTCGTTCTCGATGCCGAAGCGCCTGCGAAACCAGGCGCCGTAGGGCGGGAAGCTTTCAAAGAGCATGACACTATCGCCGCGCAGTCTCTTTTTCAGGTTGGCAATATCAGTGCCGAATCCGCCAAAATCCTCCTTGATGCCGAGTTGCCGCTCGGAGGCCACGTAAAACCGCGTCGGCTGCCCCTGGCCGTCTTTCAGCCAGAACACCTGGGCCAGGGTCACCGTCTTGCCGAAACCGCTGTTGTGAAAAACTGCGAGGATCACCGAATAGCTGTTGTAATCGCGCAGGGCCACCGGTTTGGCGCTGCCGCCGATCTCGGCCCGTTCCGATTTATAATGACCGAGCACATAGGACCGTAGCGTGCGTTCCCGCATATCGCCGCCCGCCGCCTTATTATAGGCGACACGCTGGGCAGGCACCAGCAAGGTGGTCACGGCATCGACCAGGGTCGATTTGCCCGAGCCGATATCGCCGGTGAGCAGGCTGTTTTTGCCGCCCAGTTCAAGGGTCCACACCCGCTTGTCGAAGGTGCCCCAATTCAACACCTCAAGGCGCATCAGGCGGAAACCGGCCAGCCGGTCGTCGCCGATAAAATCAAGCCGCATCGGCTCAGCCATGGACTGCTCCTCCCTTGGCCACAAGCTCCTGCCGGTACAGTTCCAGCCGTTGATCGAACTCGGTCAGCCACTGGGCATCGACAAAGGCCTTGAGGATACGCCGCACTTCGTACATCTGTTTCTGACCATGCAGGGGACGAAGAAATCCTAACTTGACGACCTTGCCGAGATGGGTATCCACCTGATCAACCAATTTCGCCTCGTTGCTGCCGGCCGGCAGAAAAACCCGGATCAGCTCGGCAATATCACTGGCGGCAAGGATAAGCCGTGTGTCTCCGCCGGTGGCATCGAATTCCGCCAGTTTTTTACGCAGCAGGGCCAGCAGAAGACTGACCGGAAAAGAAAGGGGCTGGCGCCGTACCAAACGGGGAATAGCGATCTCGATTTTTTCTTCGTCTTCCGGCCGGGATCTAAGAAAGGCGTAGCCTTCGGCCTCGTCGAGAATGAGTTCCAGACCAAGAACGGCGACATAGTCACGGACTGCCGCCTGCAGGTTAAGGAGACCATTCCATACCTCGACCTTTTCTTCCTGGTACAATACGCCTCGCAGCAGCGATACGACGACTACGGAGAGATCGGTGCTGTTGTCGATGGCCGGTGGCCTGCGTTCCGCTGCATTCATGTCATTTCCTCGTAAAAATAATGCGCGGCAAACGGACGCGGCGATAACTGCCATCCCCAAGCTGCCAGGTAAGAGACTCGATCGTCTCCTCATCCACCGCCGTATCGCTACGTCCGCCGGCCAGCTGCAGGTAGACCAAAAGCTCGGACAAACCCTGGCGCAAAGGATGAAGAGCCACCAGCTCGGCAAGACTTATTTGCGAGCGCTCCTGCAGGGCCTGACGGATAAAGCGGGAAAGTTCCGCCCGATCCACCACCACCTGGTTAAAAAGCGCTGCGACATCGCCGTCCTCCTCGCCGTCGAGAAGCTCAAGATCGACAATGCGCGGCTTGACCGGCGGCCGGTGCAGGGGGCGCTCCATCGGCAGGTCGATGGTCGCGTCGGCCTCGGCCAGCTCCATAAAGTCTCCGGTCGGCGCTTCCTCGCGTACCGCCAGTGACTGGGCCTCAATATTGTGCAGGATATCCATGATACGCCGATTTTCCAGCCAGGCCTGATCGTCGAGAAAGCGCCGCAGCTGCTGCGACAATCGGGCGACGGTGCGTTGGGTATGCTCGCCTGCCTCAAGCCAGTCGTAATGGACGCGACGCAGACGCGATTCCGGCTGCATTGCCAGCACCGGCGGCAGGGCCAAGACCTGCTCCAGCAGTCGGCTCAGCTCTTCCTGGCGGCTCTGCGACATAAGAAAATCCCAGAAGGCCCGGAAGCTCTTGCCCTGATCGGAATCGGCAATGGTGTCGCGCTGCCCCATAATCTCTTCCAGAAGTTCGCCCTTGGCGCCGTCCCACAGGGCGATGCGCTCGCGAACCTGGCGATCAAGGGAGCGAAAGTTCTGTTCGACCTCACGAAAGTCGGCAAGCAGATCCCGTGCCAACTGGAGAAACTGTTGAAAGCGGTCCTTTAAGGCGGTGTCGCCCATGAGCAAAATATCGCCGTCACGGATGCGTTCGATCTCGGCATCGATTTCGCTGCGCCGCCGCATGAGCTCGGCGGTGCGGGCTGCGGGGTCGCTTTCGCTGCCCTCGCTCATCTGCCGGAGGAGAGCAAAGAGGGTCAAGAGGCGCGACTCGGTGCCGACAAAGGCCCGTTCGGTAAGGCTTGCAAGCCAGGCAATGGCTTTTTCACTGGCCGAAGTCAGATCAAAATGGGGTTCGTCGGAGCCGGTCGGATAGTATTTGCGCAGCCAGCCTTTGTCGTTGTCCGCCCAGTCACCCAAATATTCCTTAGCGCGCTTGGGAAAGACCTCCGCCCCGTACTTTTCCCGGAGGGCAAACAGTTCATCTTCTAAGGCCTCGGCCAGATCCGCCTGCTGCATCTGCCGAACGTTCGGCTCGATAAAAACCCGATGGAGAAAGCTCGCCACCAAGGGCGCGTGATCGGAACGCAACAAGCGCCAGGCCGGATGCGACCGGCGCAAAAAATCAAGGCCGGCGTAATCAAGGCTCACATTCGCACCTAGCGGAGTCCGGCCTTCTCCAGCCGGGTCAACAGGGCCTTGCGCCGCCCATGCTCAGTGATGAACTGCTCGAATTGCCGACGAAAGGTATCTGAAGTACCTTGCAGGTTATAGGCATCACGCAGGTCGACAAGACGACGGCAGACGGTGTCATAGGCGGAGGCACAGCTTCTGCACGCTTCTTCATGGACGTTTTTCCAAGCACCGGCAAAATCACGGGCCAAAAAGGTCAGGACGGCATCCCGTGTTCGTTTCTTCTCCGCTTCGGCCTTGCGGCGGGCATCCGCCTCTCTGACCAGTCGCAGCTTTTGGGCCTGCTCGACAAGACGGCGGAGTTCCTCGACAGTGCGACATGAACCGGAGACTGCCTGGGATCGCCACTCAGCGAACCCTCGCTTCAACATCCTTTCCGCCTGCGCCCCCTGCCCGGCCAGCATTTGCCGGAGATATCCCCGCACCTCCTCAGGGGGCAGTTTATCGAGCCATGCATCGACCGCATCGGTAGCAACTTCTTCTCGGGCTTCCCGGCCGACCCCCGCCGCGGCCAGCAGATCCGGATCTACGGCAAGGAATTCGGCCAAGGCCCGTTGCGCCGCAGTCAAATCGTTGAGACCCTGCAAAGCCATCGGTTCCATCTCCGCCTCGGTGTCCTCCGCCATTGCCACCTGCAGCCAACCGACATACAAGCTCCGCAAATCACCTCGCAGAATTTCCTCTCGCAAGGGTGCCAGCCGCGTCATCCAGCCGCTCCCCTCATCCTCAAAATCTTGAAAATTCTCCGATTCGCCAAGCGACCAGGTAAGCAACCAATATTCCGACAAGGCCTCGGCCTCAAAATAGCCATCGACGGCAAAGGCGTTCACGGTTTCTGCGGCAAGTACCTCCTTAGGCAGACGCAGCATGAGCACCGCCGATCCCCAGTTGGAAAGGTAGACATGAATATCAAAAAACTGCCGCATAAGATCCCGGGGATTTGCTTTCAAATCGCCGTAGTTATACTCGTTGACAAAGCTATCGGCAGTAATCTCGGCCCGGCTGGAGATGTTGCGCAGCTGCTTCATCTCACTCGAACTCAGAGGTCTATCGACAGCTCGAAAACTATAGTATTGATATTCACTCATTATGTTTTCCTTGCATGCTTTTATGGCTCAACATCAGGGGCTTGTGATCCTGGCGAATACTTTTCAAGGCGGAGGCAATGCGGCGTTTGCAATCGAGTTTTTTGCCCCATTGAAAAGACCTATATATAGCTGAACGTGTATCAAATGGCAATTTGTAGTTCTCGTGCATATGTCAAATTTACATTCCCTTCATTGCTCCTTTCCATCGAGTATCTATTGTTAATGGCAAGAGGAAGAATCTCTCGACAAATAAAGTCCCGACAAGGGACGAGCAACAATGGAACAGGGAGGTATGACAATGAAAACATTTTTTATCATGGCATGGTTCCTGGCAGTGGCAACCATAGCAGGGACAATGACAGAGCAGCTGCCCGGGCCGGTGGCGGCCACCGAGCAACAGACCAGCGGTGCAGCCACCAAGGCCATGTTCGCCGGCGGTTGCTTTTGGTGTATGGAAAAGCCCTTTGAGGAACTGGACGGAGTAATATCAGTGATCTCCGGCTATACCGGGGGGACATCCCAGAATCCAACCTATGAAAACTATATGGGTGGCGGGCATATCGAGGTGGTGGAAATTACCTTCGACCCACAGAAAATCAGCTTCCGGCAACTCCTTGACGTGTATTGGCGCCAGGTAGACCCAACCGATGCCGGCGGCCAGTTCGTTGACCGCGGGCATGCCTATTCGACGGCAATTTTCTACAACAGTGACGAACAGCGAAGGCTGGCCGAGGCCTCCAAGGCTGAGCTTTCTGCCGGCTCCATTTTTAAAGGCCCGCTCGTCACCCCGATCGTGGCCTACAGCACTTTTTACCCGGCTGAGGAGTATCATCAGGATTATTATAAAAAAAATCCCGTCCGCTACACCTTCTACAGAAGTCGTTCCGGCCGGGATACATTTCTTGAAAGCATTGACTGGAGCAAAAAAGCCATGACAAAACAAAGCAGTAAAGAAGATTTAAAAAAACGACTCACCGCCCTGCAGTACGAGGTGACCCAGGAAAACGGCACTGAGCCACCCTTTAAAAACCAGTATTGGGATAATAAAGAGGCTGGAATCTACGTGGATATTGTCTCCGGTGAAGCGCTTTTCAGCTCGCTTGACAAATATGATTCGGGTACCGGCTGGCCGAGTTTTACCCAACCGCTGGTCAAGGACAATGTCGTCGAGAAAGAAGACCGGAAGCTCTTCTCGGTGCGGACCGAGGTGCGCAGCAAAAAGGGCAATTCCCATCTCGGCCATGTCTTTGACGACGGGCCACCCCCAACGAAACTGAGGTATTGCCTCAATTCAGCTGCGTTACGATTTGTACCGGTGGCTGATCTGGAGAAGGAAGGGTTTGGGGAGTTTGGCAAATTGTTCTCCCGTTAATTTTCATTTTCTTTCATGATGCGTGCCTGTCGTTTCCCCTGTGGCCTACTGCCCTCCGGCTGTAGGCCACGGGGAGTTCTTATTGATCACCCTCCTTTTGGTTTGTAAATAAGATGTCAATCAAAGTCTTCTGGCAAGACCCCTACCTGACTCAGCACCAGACCACCATTGCCACGGTTAGCGGCAATCAGGTAACCGTGCAATCAACCATCTTTTTCGCCTTCTCCGGCGGACAAGAAAGCGATCACGGATCCATTGGCGACTGCCCCGTCCTGCATGCCGAAAATGACGGATTGGAAATTATCTACACCCTGGCGGACGGCCACGGTCTTGCTCCGGGCCAAACCGTAGCGGTGGCAATCGACTGGCTGCGGCGCTATCGATTAATGCGCCTGCATTTCGCGGCGGAACTGATTCTTGAGCTGTTTTATAAAACGCTGCCGGGGGTTGAAAAGGTGGGCGCCCATATCGCCGAAGAAAAGGCGCGAATAGATTTTGTCTGGCCCGAGAGTATCAACCCCTTGCTCCCGGAAATCGCCAAAGCGGCAAACGCCATAATCGCCTCCAACCTGGAAATTACCAGCGCCTTTGAAGACGAACTCAATGAGCGCAGATACTGGGAAATTGATGGCTTTTCCCGTGTACCTTGTGGCGGAACGCATGTAAAGCGAACCGGTGAAATCGGCCCTCTCCGCTTAAAACGCAACAATATCGGGCGCGGTAAGGAGCGGGTCGAGATATTTTTGACAACTGCGGAGGTCAATGAAAATAAAGGCTGACATGCCCTGTACCTGAATGCAAAGGCAACAAAAGGACATCCCCAATTCCCCCCCGAAATATGCAACAAGGCATATTTCGAGCGCTCCTGTTTTTCTCTTAATCATTTTTTTTGCCTGCCATGCAGAAAGGCAAAACTAACAACTTGCAATATCTACGACAACAGATTTATATGCTGTTTTAGTGACATAAAGGATCGTTGATGGAGCAAACCCAACTCCGAACCGCATTTCTATCGAAGCCAACGAATCATCGCTGCCCAGATGGTTGATTCGCTGTACAGAGACGCAACAATTGCTGGTTATCCTTCCATCCGGAATGATATACGAAAAAGCAACAATTCACTCGAAGAGGTTTATGAGTAATATTTTGCATAATATTGGAATGTTACCGAATATTTTTTCCTTCCTTCTGAAGAGATGAGATTTGGCGACATAAGAAACAATGTGGCACTCCCTGCAATTCGGGGTGATACACAGATCCGCTCAACCTCTTGTTGGGTTTTTGATATTGCATGTAGATAAAGATGGAATGGGCATGTTTTTTGCTTTTATGGCTAATACCCAATTTTTGCATATTGGCCACGAAAGCGTTTAGATAAATACTTGTTATGCATAGAAAAATATGAAATTCCTAGTTTTTGATACTAATATCATTGTCCAAGATTTCCAGCTTAACAGTCACCTTTTTAATACATTATTCTTGAATGTTGGTGCTGTTGCCAACGGAATAATTATTCCCAAAGTTGTTTATGATGAAACTATTAGTCAATTTAAAAAGAAAGTTGACGAGGAAAGGCAAAAAGCCTTAAAAGCATTAAAAAATATAAACACTATTTCAGGAAAAAATATTTCAAACGAGACATTGTCTGACGAAAATGCTTTGATAAATGACTATGTAAAATATTTCGACTCTTTGATCGGAAAGAATAAAATTCAAATTGCCGACTATCCTAGTGTTGGTCATGAATATTTAGCCAAAAAATCAATGCAAAGACATAAACCTTTCAAAGTAAGTGGTGAAGGTTATTGTGATTCTTTGATATGGGAAACTATTAAACAACATCTTAAAAAATATCCTGAAGATAAAATTATATTTTTAACAAATAACTCTAAAGATTTTTGTTCAGAAAATAAGCTACATGATCAGTTGCTGGCAGAATTAAGCGAAATTAATATTTCTGACTCAAATATCGAATTATTCACTAGCCTCCAATCGTTATCAGAACAGAAAATATTTCCTCATCTTAAAAGCCTAAAAGATTGGAAGGATAAGATAAACAATAATTCAATACCTAATATAGATTTTTCTTGGTGGCTAGAGAAAAAACTTTGGGGGGCGTTTGATGGTTCAGATCTAATGTTCTTACTTGGGGATCTTGATGAAAAAGAATGTGATATAGAGATATCAGAAATTTATAGTGTATCTAAAATCAATGTTGAAGAGGCCTGGCTAATTGGAGAATCAAAAAAATACATCTCATTCACAGCTGATATAGGTGTTGGTGTTAATCTCTGTGCAGGATATCACAATTATCTTTCGTCTTCGAAAATTAAGCAATTATTCGAAGCATATGAAGGTTCGGAACCATTGCCATACGATTGTGTCTATATAGGCGAATTAATGGAGTTTGATCTTTCAATTATAATTGAAAATGATGATTTTGAAAATGCTTCATTAGAAATCATATCTATAAATTATAACTCAAGAAGTGTTGATTTCAAAAATTAAAAGGCATAACTATCGGCTCCACTAGGACCCCGCAAACAGCGCGGGTCCTGTGAGCCGCACGTTAGGTAAATAGAACAGACAGGACTGTTGTGAAAATATATAAATATCTTTCCGACAATGAATACACAAAAAACACATTGCAAACCGGTGTGTTGAGATTCGGATTTCCATCGTCATTTAATGACCCTTTTGATTGTTTTTTTGAATTAGATACGTTTGTAGAAGATCATGAACGATTAAAGTTTGTTCTGGATTATCTTAATAAGAATGACTACAAATCATGGAATGATTACGTATTTGATCATGTGGTGTTTGGATTAAACCCTAATAGTCGCCCTTTGCATCCTGAATGTGAAAGAGGGATAAGAGACCTTGTTCAAGTATGTTGTTTCACTGAGTCTTTCGATAATAGATTGATGTGGTCACATTATTCTGATAATCATAAAGGCCTCAGTAGTCCCCACTATGGACATAACTATCTGATTTTATGATTACTGGCAAAATAGCATTTCGTAAACATTTCGATCACTATGTTAGGAGTTTTTATCAAAATTATTACGTTATTTCAGTAAAATAATTCGACTTCGGGTTCATTTTTCGCTTGACAAGGCCGATAAAGTCGGCACGCGTTTTTCTATGTAATATCAACCACATACATAGGAGATCGCCATGAAGCCACGAAAAAAAGCTTACTCTGTTGAAGCACTTGCAAATCTTACCGCCGAAACCAAGATAACCATGCGCAAACATCTCAACGCCGACGCCATGTTCGAGGCGATTCGCCAGGATTTTGAAAAAGTTGCCGACCATCGGGCCAGCAACAGCAAAATCCCCTTGGTCGACGTCCTGATGAGCGGTTTCGCCGTATTTTCGCTCAAAGACCCATCGTTGCTTGCTTTTGACAAACGTCGTTGCGAAGAGCCGGAAAGTTTACGTGGGGTTTTTGGCATTGGTATTATCCCCTGCGACAGCCAAATGCGCAAATCTCTAGATGAGGTTCCTCCTCCAGAAATTCGCCAGCCATTCCTCACCCTATTCCATCACGCCCAGCGCGGCAAGGCCCTGGAAAAACTGGTTTGGCTCGACGATCATTACCTGCTGGCCCTGGATGGCACAGGCATCTACTCCTCGGAAAAGGTGAGTTCGCCATACTGCTTGAGAAAGCAAAAGAAGAATGACCGCATTATGTACTACCAACAAATGCTGGGCGCAGCCATTGTCCATCCCGACCAACGGGTGGTGATTCCTCTCTGCCCGGAAATGATCATCAAGCAAGATGGTACAACCAAGCAAGACTGCGAGCGCAGGGCAGCTCAGCGTTTTTTGAACGACTTTCGCCGCGAGCATCCCCATCTCAAATGCGTGGTCATCGAAGATGGTATCAGCTCCAACGGCCCGCATATCACTGACTTAAAAAACCACAATCTACGATTTATCCTGGGGGCGAAACCCGGAGACCACGCCTTTTTGTTTGAGCAGTTGGATCAAGCGGTGAAAGATGGCAAGGCGGTGGAATTTTCCCAAACTGACTCAAAACAGCCAGATATTTCCCACACATACCGTTTTGTTAACGGGGTATCTCTTAACAAATCGAATCCGGATATTTTGGTAAACGTTTTGGAATACTGGCAGATCGACGGAGGCGGCAAAGAGATACGTTTTAGTTGGGTTACCGACCTTACACTCACCTGTGAAAACGTCTATGAGATTATGCGTGCCGGACGTGCACGTTGGCGGATAGTAAATGAAACGTTCAACACCTTGAAGAACCAGGGTTACAATCTCGGCCACAACTACGGGCTTGGCGAGAAACATCTCTCGGCGGTCTTTGTCCAGCTGATGATGTTGGCATTTTTGGTGGATCAGATTCAACAGTTATGCTGCCCTCTATTCCAGGCCGCCTGGCGGAAATGCCAATCTAAAGTGTCTTTATGGGAGAGTATCAGGGGAGCATTCAAAAGGTTCGTCGTGCCTTCCATGGAGGTGATCCTGCAGGTGATTGTAACTGACATGAAGGTGCTTCTCTGCTGACCTGAAGTCAGGTTGGAGAAAACATCCGATATCAAAGAACAGGAACCTTCCGGAAACTTGTCAGGGAGGGTGAAAGGCTGTATTCTGCCCTTAAAAGACTGATTTTCAGCAAGTTATGGCCATTTTGGCCAATATGCTCCTTGTTGTTCCAGCCGTGCTACCGGCACCGCCTTTAAAACAACATCACCGGTTTTAGTTGGCGAAGGTTTGGGTGAATTGCAGGTTTATTTTAAATTGCTCCATCAAAATGGGAATGGCTGTAAAGGCCTTGTGATTGAAATTGAGACCAGAACAATTAACGGAAAGGTGTTTTTACCAATAATAGAAAAATATCCCAACAACTGTACAAATTGACAATAACTTCTACTTGGAATTACAGCAGGTTCATTATTCAGATGGCCCGCTTGTAATAGAACTGTTCAAAGACATTCCTATAGATGATTTTTATAAAGCCTTTCTATACAAGGATGATGTATGGAGTTATGAAAAAGAGTGGAGAGTGATTTTTCCACCCACGGACCGTAATTTGTACGCAATACCGTTATCAAGTATCACGTCGGTGTACTTTGGTGCACAAATGGAATATGAGCGAATCATGCAGTACAAGGAAGTGCTCAATGCGTCATTGCCGAAAGCTTATTTGGCGCAAATGTTGGTTCATGAGTATAAATACGAGTTGGAACGATGGCCCGTAAGCTAACAATCTGCTGCACAAGGATAAAATTACTCGCTATCGCTCCCAATTTTTCCTGTGAGCAGTAACGTTATGTATAGAGATGCAGTATGGTTGAGTTAGACATAAAAAAGTACGCAAATAAGCTAGTTTCAAAGGTAGATCAGGCAAAATTTTTAAAACATGCGGTGATTGAAAATGGCGATTGGGAACCTCAACCTAATTATTGCCATCATAATGTATCTTTATGGTGCCAGTTAAGGCCTGAATATATACCAGTTCGCGGATGGCTATACTTCGATTTGCCGGGGCTCAATTTTGTAAAATTTGTTGCTCATTCGGCTGTGAAGGCACCAGATGGAGAATTCTACGATATTACACCGTCTGAAACAAAAGATTATCCCTTTATTGATAGCGAGTTAAGTGAAGAAGAATATGCAGAATTAGTGGAGTCAAGGGGATTTGGTAAGATTGTTTTCCCGAAAACTTAATACATAACATTTTGCTCCGCCAGATCAAAGCAAGAGGCTTGGTCAAAAGGAGGAACAAGAGATGCCTGGCCGGAAAGGAATTGTAGGAAGAAATTTCACGCCGGACGAGTTTGATGCCTACTGCCATACGCTACGGTGGAATGCCTGGCGCCCTTCTTTTATTGTGTTACACAACACCGCAGTTCCATCTCTGGCGCAACCGTCCGAATGGCTTAACCCAACCGCACATTCACAATCTTCAGGAATATTATTGCGATACACAGGGATGGAAGTCAGGTCCACATTTGTTCATCGACGATAAACAGATCTGGGTCTTTACAGCCCAAGGTCTAAACCGTAGGACATACATAAGGAGGTTCCCCTATGAAACGGCTTGTACTGTTCCTATTCCTGTGCGTCGGATTCACCTTTGCTCTCGGCGAAGGGCCGAAGGCAAATCAGACGATGAACGAAGGAGTCATTTCCGGGAAAATATCGCTACCCGAAATCTCCGGGGCGATATCGGTGGGTAATCGGTTACTCGTTGCTGCGGATGATCCTGAGGCTAAGGATAAACCCCTCCATATGATAGCTCTGATTGAGAATGCTATCGCTCGTCTTGCAAGTGAGCAGGATGTTGCTGTACGCCCAGCGGAGCAGATATATGAAAAACTGCTCAAAAAGATACCCGGACAAGCAGCCGATGCTAAAACCATCAAAGATCTGGAAGATGTCGCGGCATCCCCGCAGGGTGACATCTTCCTCATTACCTCACATAGCCTGAACAGGAACAATAAGTCCCAGATCGAACGCCAACGTTTAGTGCGTTTGCGCGTGAACAAAGACACCGGCGAAATCGAAAACGTAGCGTTCAATACTGACAAAGGGCTTTTGGAGAAGTTGCCGGAGGCACTCGCAACATCTACACAACGACGTCCAGGAGCGAAGAACGCTGAGGACAAATATGATCCTGGCTTCAACATCGAGGGATTAGCTTGGGCTCCAGAAGGGGACTTGCTCATCGGGGTGCGGTCGCCAACTCTAGGAGCAGAGGCCATAGTTCTTCGTCTCAATAACGTGAACAATATTTTTGACAAACCGAAAGAACCTGTCGTGCTTACGATGGAGGCTCGTTTGGCCTTGGGTGGGCTGGGTATACGTGGGATGTGCTACGATGTGGAAAGAAAGGGATATTGGATCATAGCAGGTCTCTCCCCGGACCCCGATGAAGCTGATCTTCCGCTTAAGAACGAGTGGTCGATCTGGTTCTGGAATGGGAAGAAAGTGAAGCCAGAACTAGAATTGAAGAAGAAATGGCAGAAGGCAGACCTCCCTGCAGGGATACTCTTAAAAAATCCGGAAGCGGTGAGTCTTATAACGAAAAAAGACGACAATACAGCACAGTATCTATTGTTGATTAGCGATGATGGCGCGAAAAAACCCAGCTCGTTTGTCTTGATTCCTCTCGCCAAGTTAGAGTAGTGGTGGGGGTTAGGAACTGGAACTCGGAAAACGTGGGCTAGAGCCAGGTTTTGGAAAAGACTTGGCCCTTTATCTACTCTGAACGAGAGACGAAACCATTTAACCAGGAGGAAATTATGCCTAATGCCAATGCACCGTTTCACCCGATTATCTATGTCCGCGGCTACGCGATGACTGAACGAGAGCAGGACGAAACCACTGCCGATCCGTTCAATGGTTTCAACCTCGGCTCTACGGTATACCGCGCCACACCGGACAAGGACAAACCCGCCAAAAAATTTATTTTCGAGTCCCCCCTCTTGCGGCTTATTTCCGACTATCAATACATGGATGTGTATAAAAATGGTTTTGATATCATGGATATTGATGAATGGGAAGGGACACTTCCGCCTCGGTCTATTGTCATTTATCGCTACTATGACGTTGCCTCTCGTCTGCTGGGCACCGGGAAAACGCCGGAAATTACCGATTTTGCCAAAGGATTGAGCCAGTTAATCCTTCGCGTTCGTGATTTGGTCTGTGCTGATCCTGGCAATGGAATTACCGTGGAAGATTTTCGCTGTTACCTGGTTGCCCATTCGATGGGAGGCCTGGTTTGCCGCGCTTTCCTGCAGAATCCTGCTCTTGGCGACGATCAGGCGCGGTGCTGCGTCGACAAGGTGTTCACCTATGCCACACCCCACAACGGCATTGATTTGGCCGGTCTCAACGCTCCCAAATGGCTAGGTGCTGCGGATATAAACAATTTCAACCGCGACAATATGGCGCAATACCTCAATTTGCAGGCTCTCTACAAGAAAAACGGCCGAGTAGATTACCTGCCCGAAAAAACCTTCCCGTCTGACCGCTTCTTTTGCATGGTGGGTACCAATCGGGCGGATTACGAAGTGGCAATGGGGCTATCAAGGACCTTTGCCGGACACGGCAGCGATGGTTTGGTCAAAATAGAAAATGCCAGGGTCTGGGGTGTGAATGCCCAAGGGAATGTATCAGCCCCGTGTGCCACCGCCTATGTATATCGTTCCCACTCCGGTTTTTTCGGCATTGTCAACAGTGAGGAGGCGTATCAAAACCTCACTCGCTTCCTCTTCGGAGATATACGGGTTGACCTCTGGATAGATGTCGCTTCCGTGCAGTTGCCGCCGGAGATTCAAGGCAAGGCGGTCGACGCTCTCTATCAATTCGAGTTGAAGGCATCACCCCGTGGCACGCGCTGGTATCTTACGCGCCGGCACGCGGAAGAGGACTCGGTTGCCTGTCGTAGCTACACGGCACTCACCGATCCAGCCGACAAAAACGCCAAAAGCATCTTTCTGTCTACTGTGTTCCTGGCCAATGATGCCCGCCTCAACGCGGAGAAGGACCCGTCGCTTACCTACGGTTTAACTCTCGGTGTACGGGCCCCGGATTACGAGGTGGATCGCAAATTCTGGCCCAACGCCCATTTTGAAGGAGGCTATCTCTTTAATGATTCGATGATCGTGAAAATGACTCAACCCAAACTGGACGGAGAGGATTGGACCGTTACCTTCGACTGGCAGAGCAACAACCAGGGTGGTGCCAGCCAGTCCCTTGCCTACAAGACACTGAGAAGCGGCAAGTTGCAAATGGTAGTTCCATTCGGCAGCAAGAACGCACCGGGAATTGCCGGTCAACTGCGATTTCTGGTTTCGGCATGGAATTGCTAAGCCGTTGTGATACAATCAACTACAGCAACCCTTGTTCCTTATACCACTGGGCGGTTTTTTCGAGGCCTTTATACAGTCCATATTGCGGGGTATAACCGAGCAGCCTTTTGGCCTTGCTGATATCAAAAGATCGACTCTTAGTAAAGAAATCGACCCGGCGGCGGTAGATGGGCGGTTCGATGCCGAGGGGAATGCAGATTTTCTCGCAGAGTGAACCGGCCAGCTGAAAGGGCAAGGCCGGAATGTGAATTTTTATATCCGGGTTGCCGGTTATCTTGGCGATGGTCGAAAGAAGATCGTCAAGGATCATATTCTCATCGCCGCCGACGATAAATACCTGGCCGACCGCCTCCTCCCGCTCCGAGGCGAGAATAAAACCCTGCACCAGGTCGTCGATATACACCATATGATAGTAGATCTTGCCGGTGCCGATAACCGGAGTGATCTTCCTTACCGCCAGTTTAAAGAGCTTCAGCAGCCGCATATCGCCGGGGCCGTAAATGGCGGTAGGACGAACAACCGACAGGGCCAGACCGTTTTTCGCGGCAAGATCGCGGGCCAGCAGTTCCCCTTCAAGTTTGGTTCGCTGATAGATGTCGGCGGGGGCAAAGGGCGATTCCTCGGTGGCCGGCGGCACCTTGACATCGCCATGCACCCCAACGGTACTGCAATGGACAAAGCGCTTTACCTGGTGCTTGACGGCCGCTTCAACCAGGTGCCGGACGCCCTCGACATGGATATCGCGGTAATCCTGGTCCACCGAGGCTGCGGTGCGGAACATCGCGGCGATGTTGAAGACCTTCTGCACGCCTTCAACCGCGCGATCGACCGCAGCCGGGTCGCGGATATCCCCTTCCTGAATCTCCATGGCCGGATGAGACGCCAACATGACACGCTTTTTGCTGCGCACCAGTAATCTGACCTGGTGTCCGTCCTGTAGGAGCCTGTTACTGAGATTATGGCCGGTAAAGCCGGTGCCGCCGGTTACAAGTATCTTCATGAATTTTTCGCTGGTTGCTGAGGTGGTGGAGGCAGAGCTGCAAAAATCCTCCTGTAAAAGTCGGTTAATTTGGCCCTGAAGGCCGAACGAGAATAATTTTCCCGGGCAACCCGGTGCCCCTCTGCCCCGAGCCTTAAACAGAGCTCCGGGTTGTTGAGCAATCTTGCCATACCGGCGGCCATGCTTTGCCGCTCCGGCGCAACCAGACAGGCAAAATCGTTGGTCAAAACCTGGGTATGGGTGAGAAGGTTGGTGGCCAGCACGGCCTTGCCCGAATCGAGGTACGAGTAGAGTTTCATCGGGGTATTGTTCCCCTGGACCCGCGGCGACAGGAGAATATCGGCCTGGGCCAGATAATGGCCGAGGAGTTGCACCGGCCGCGGGCCACAGAAAAAGGTGTGATCGGCTACCTGCAGCTCCTCGGCATATTTTTTATAGGCGGCGATGGTCTCAGGCGTGCCGCCGATGATTACCAGGTTGCCGCGACAGCCCTGATGCAGAGCCAGCTGGAAGCTCTGCAGAAGGAGATCGATTCCTTGGTATTTTTCAAGATTGCCGACATAGAGCATGATCGGCCCAACAATCTGCAAACGCTGCCGCAGTTCCTCGTCCGATGAAACCGAGTCCTCCAACAGGCTGATATCCTCAAGACGAACAATGGGTTTTTCCGGGGCGTGGGCCATGGCGATGTCCTCCAGCGCCCGACACACCGCCACCACCCCGCAACTCCTTTTTACCACAAACCGTTCGCAGAACTGCAAGGTTGGCCCCAGGGGCTTGAGAAAAGAAAACTTCTCGACTATCTGATCGGCGAGCGACGAATCCATGTCATAGATATAGGGCGTGCCGAATATCATCCTCAGCACCATGGCCATAAGGGCCGCTTCCTCGACCGCATGGATGACGGCAAAGCGGTGGCGGCGCAGCAGTCCAATTGCCTTGAAAAACATGAAGACATCGCAGACGATTTTCTTATAGGACAGGGACGGCGGGATATTTTTTATGCCCCAGATCGCCGGAATCCTGTGCAGGCGGACACCGGGAATGAACACCTCCTCGCCTTCATGAAAAACCAGCAGATGCACGTCATGGCCAAGGCGTGCCAACTCCTCGACCAGCAGACGCACGGCTATGGGTGTTCCCCGGTTTTGGAAAAACGGTTGTGGGGCGATAACCAGTATTGATCTTGTAGCCTGTGAAGTCTCCGACACAATCAGCTCCTCAGCCGGTCACTGCGGATAATGATCGGCGAACCGAACAGGTGCGTAAGACCGCTCAAGCGGCAACAGGTTTCAACGGCGGTTGACAAGGTTTTATTGCCGACCTTGCGGTGGACAACCATGGGCAGGAGAAATTCAGGTTTAAAAAGCGGCTGCGCAAAACCGTTTTCAGCGACGCTCGCGGCGATTTCCGCCCGGGAAAAAAGGGTGAACGGTCGGGTATTACCCTCCATTTTTTTCTTCATGCTAAAAAGCAGTTGGTATAAGATGTTGGTCGAACGCCGGTCAGGATAATCGACGATGACACATTTGTCGGCTACCCGGCACATTTCAGCGATAATTTGCCGCCATCTGCTGACATGGGGCAGGAGTCGGAAGGCCATGACCACATCAAAGGAACGATCGGCAAAGGGCAGGGACAGGGAATCGCAGGTCTGATAGGTAAAGGAACCCGGAGACAGGCGCTGGTCGAGGCGTATGCGGCAACTGTCGGCACTGCCGGTGACCGTAACCGCATAGCCGTTTTTCACCAGGGGTTCGGCCAACTGGGCATGACCGCCACCGACGTCTAGGATCCGAGCCCCGGGCAGATGGCGCAACAGATCAAGGCTTATTGCCGCCTGTCTGGCAAGAAAATATTCCCCCGCAGCACCGCTGAAGCGTGCTGCATAGTCGGCGGTTGCCGTCTCAATATCGGCTGTTTCTAAAAACATTCCCGGCCACCTCAATGCTTCAATATTGTGAAAACCTGCTCGACTTGGGCAATCTGCCGCTCCTGCTCCACCGTGCTCCAATGCAATTCTCCGCCCATGAAGCCGGCTATCCGCTGCAGAGTCTCCCTTGCCGGGCATTCGGCGGCGGCCAGGTTGGTCCTGCGAAACATCACGTCGGCGAGGGTTACGGCCATTTCCTCATGGATAAAATACCGCACTTCGGCCGCAAGGAGTGCCGGCTCCTGCAACAGCCAGAGTGACTCGCCGGCATTTGCAGGGGGGTGCTGCACGATAAAGCGGAACACCTCACGCCATCCGCTGCCATAATGGGTCATCAGATGGTTTCTAACCGCCGCATATTCCCCGCCAAGGGCGTTGATGGCCGGGCCGAAATCAAGACTTCGCGGTGGCGAGGCGAGGTAACTGCCCGCGGCTCTTTCTCCCAACCACGCATCCGAGGCCAAAATTTTCACCATCTTTTCAGCAATATCGGGAGCCGTGGTATATTTAACCCCTTTAATGGAGAAAAGACCGTTTCTGCCGTCGAGAGGCCCATGCTCGATGATCATCGACGACTTGTCGAGCTGCACCGAATCGGCCTTGCCGGCATCCGCCTCCTTCATGGGCAGGAGACCGGCGTGGAAATACGTCACATCGTCCATGGTAAGGCGACCGTGCGGGTAGATTTTATTGATATCTTCAAGCACCGCCGCCACCTCTTGCCGGGTCGGGGAAAAGTCATCGGCAACACCCTGATACGGGGTATAGGTCGTACCAATCATGGTGTAGCGGTCCTGCCAGGGGACAAAAAAGAACAAGCGCTTGCCGCGCTTGATAAGCGCGTCTTTATCGGTGAAATCGGTGTATCCTTCAAGACCCACCGCATATTTCTCGAAGAGTCGTTTCTTGACAACGATGTTGAGGGCGGTGGCCCACAGCTGATCGCCACTCCCCGCATCATGGCCGGTGAGCTTTTCCAGCCATGGTCCTGCGGCATTGACCACCGCATGGCTGGCAACCCGTATCTCCCGTCCGCTCGGCAGGTCACGCGCCACTACCGCCGACACCCAACCACCGACCATGTCGATCTTCGTCGCCTCGGTATAGTTGGCGACGACGGCCCCGTAGCGTACCGCTTCTTTCAGGTATTCAAGCACCAGCCGTTCGCTGTCGAGGGCAATGGCGTCATGCCAGACCGCCCCGCCGCTCAGGCCCTCCTCGGCGATACCGGGAACCTGCCATTTGACCTCCTCGCGGGAAATGGCAGTGCCGCAGGGCAAGTGATTCTCGGCGGCCAGGCCCTGGTTGCGATCAAAGGCAATGAGATCGTAGACGGCAAAGGCCAGGCGCATGGTCTCCCGCCCTTTTATGCCGTGGCCGTAGGTGGGCATCAGGCAGCGCAAGGGTTTGACGAGATGGGGAGCCAAGGCCATCATCCGTCGCCTGGAGACAATCGACTCCCGCATTCTTTTAAAATCGCCGTGTTGCAGGTAGCGGATGCCGCCATGGACGATTTTCAGACTGTTGGCCGAAGTCGAACCGGCAAAATCGCCCTTTTCCAGAAGTGCCACCCGGAAGCCGGCACGTGCCGCTGCATAGACGATTGCCGCGCCGTGGATGCCGCCGCCGACAATAGTGAGATCGAACTGTGTGCTATGGAGTTGCTGTAAATCTTTAATCATTGTGTATAGAGTCAGGTTATAAAGTGAATGGGCAAGTCATGCGCAGCCCGCCACCCCAAGAAGATAGATATTCAGGGAGATATGCTCTGTATTTCATGGTGCTGATGCGTAAGAGGCTGCTTTATATAGCAGACTTGACGCTGAAAATAAATAACTATATCAGTAAAGATGCCCCTGTTTGGTCGGTTCAAGCCCGGCCGGCTACCATATCTTTGCCGAACTGTTCGGCCTTGGCCATCTCCTCGGGATATCCGAGAACCGCCTTCCTGTTGTCGACGCCTTTCACCAGAAACTCTCCACCATACTGGACATCCATGGCATCGAAGATATATCTGGCTGTCAACACGCTGCAGTCAAAGATCTTCGGACCTTTGGTGGCCGAAGTTGAAAGGAGGTAGCCTTTTCGCCCCTCGCCCTGACGAAACCTTTCCTTGAGCAGGTATTTCCTCGACCAGCGGGCCTGAAACCGATCGCCGCAGCTCTTGCATTGGGCCGACAGGGCATAAAAATAGACCGGGCTCACCAGGAGGATCCGGTCGGCTGCATCAGCCGCGTCATAAATCTCCGTCATATCGTCCTTGATGACGCAATTGCCGGTTTTCTCGCATCCGCCGCAACCCTGGCAGGGTCGCAGGCTCAGGTCGTTGAGCCGCCGGTATTCCACCGTCCCGCCGCTCTGTTCTACCGCCTCAGCCACTTTGCGGGCCAGAGTCTCGCTGTTTCCGCCTTTGCGGGGGCTCCCCAGTAGTACCAGCAATTTCATAGAATCTTCTCCCTTCCTTTTTGGTGATAGAGGATGACATTTGCTCCCATCGATATTGAGATTGGCAACTGTACCATTTCTACAACTTCTCTGTCAGCTACATTGTTATTCTATGCCAATTTCCCGGGAGCCATGATCAGGATATTCTGGCTCGGGCGTTGCTGAACTCTCCACCGTTTCTTCTTTACAAAACATGTAAATAGTATACACATATGGTATACATTTAACGTTTGTCCTTTATTCATTGCTCTTCCTGGTCATGAAAATCTCTGTCTCATCTTCGCTATTCCGACTTATAATATTGCATGGGAATGAGATTTATTGTTAACATGAGAACATGAAACTGCTCACCGCCAATATATTTGCCATCAAACGTTATGCTCTGCATGATGGCCCCAACATCAGGATGACAATCTTTTTTAAAGGTTGCCCGCTGGCCTGCCGGTGGTGTCATAACCCTGAGGGGATTGGTTTTGCTTCGAAGGTGCTCTTTCTGGCCGACAAATGCGTGGGCTGTGGCGAATGTATCGGCAACTGCCCGGAAAAGGCCCTGCGACTGACGAACGAAGGTATGCTTCGGGACGACGACAGATGTACCTCCTGCGCCGCCTGTGTCGAGGTTTGCCCGGCTCTTGCCCATGAAGCAACTGGGCGGAGGATGAGCATTGCCGAGATCGTCACCGAAATAAAAAAAGAACTGCCGTTCTTTGAGCAAAGCGGCGGAGGCATTACCTGCTCCGGCGGAGAACCACTCAGTCAGCCGGAGAGCCTGCTAGCACTCCTGCAGGCCTGCGGTCGGTTGGGCATCCACCGGGCAATCGATACCAGCGGCTTTGCGCCGGTCGAAACACTCTTGGAAGCTGCCCGACACTCTGAGCTTTTTCTTTATGATATTAAACATATGGATAACATAATCCATGAACGATTCACCGGCGTTGCCAATGATCTGATACTCAGCAACCTCAAGGCACTCGGCGACAACGGCCATGCCATCAGGGTTCGCATCCCCCTGATCATGGGTGTCAATGACGATGAAAAAAATATCCGGGCGACGGGCGCCTTTGTCGCCGGGTGCAAGGGGGTGCAGGGTATCGACATCCTGCCCTACCATCCTTCGGCCACCGCCAAATACCGCAAGCTTGGCCAGGCTTATCAAGGTGCCTCGCTCGCCGCACCGGCCAAGGCACATATAAGTGAAATTGCCGATATATTAAGAAAATATGTAGTTGACGTCAACATCGGAGGATGAGATGAACGATCGGATAAGCAGACTGCGAACAGAGAGTTTTGAGGCACAGCCATCGATTTCCATCGAACGGGCTCTTCTTGAGACCTCGTTTTATAAGGAAAACAGCGGCAAATATTCGCTGCCGGTGCTCCGAGCCATGTGCTTTTTGCACCTCTGCACGCATAAAACCATCTATATAGGCGAAGGCGAGTTGCTGGTCGGCGAGCGTGGTCCGAAACCGAAGGTTGTCCCAACCTTTCCTGAACTGACCTGCCACAGCACCGAGGATCTGCGCATCTTAAACTCCCGGTCCATGGCCAGTTACCACGTGGCCGATGCGGACATCCGTCGCTACGAAGAGGAGGTCATCCCCTACTGGCAGGGCCGCTCCATGCGCGACCGCATCTTCAGCAATATCCCCAGCGAATGGCGCATTGCCTATGAAGCCGGCCTGTTTACCGAGTTCATGGAACAGCGGGCGCCGGGCCATACCGCCCTTGACGGCACCATCTACAGCATGGGCATGGTCGATTTCAAAGAGCGGATTGCCGACCGCATCCGCCGTCTTGATTTCAACAATGATCCGGCAGCATCCGACAAGGCCGAACAGCTTCGAGCCATGGCCATTACCTGCGATGCCGTCATAGTTTTCGCCGGTCGCCATGCCGACCTGGCCCTGACCATGGCCGCAAACGAAAAAGACCCGATCCGCCGGGAAGAACTGCAGCAAATAGCAGCAATCTGCCGACGCGTACCGGCCGAAAAACCCCGGACCATGCACGAGGCGCTGCAGATGTATTGGTTCGTCCATCTCGGCACCATTACCGAACTGAATGGCTGGGACGCCATGACCCCCGGCCACATCGACCAGCACCTGCTGCCGTTTTACGAGAAAGATCTGGCCGACGGCATTCTCGACCGCGAAAAGGCCAAGGAACTCATCAGCTGCCTGTGGATCAAGGTCAACAACCATACCGCGCCACCCAAAGTCGGAGTCACCGCCAAGGAAAGCGGTACCTACAACGATTTTACCCAAATCAACCTCGGCGGCCTGAATGCCGCCGGGGCCGATGCCGTAAGTGAGGTGTCCTATATCTGCCTTGAGGTGTCGGACGAGCTCCATCTCCTGCAACCGCAACCAAGTGTGCATATCAGCGGCAAAACGCCTGACCGCTTCCTGAAAGCTGCCACCAAGGTCATCCGCAAAGGATATGGCTATCCTTCGGTGTTCAACAGCGAAGCGGTGGTCATGGAACAGGTGCGGGTCGGCAAGAGTGTCGAAGACGCCCGGGAGGGCGGCACCAGCGGCTGTATCGAGACCGGCGCCTTCGGCAAGGAGGCCTATATCCTCACCGGCTATCTCAATGTCCCGAAGATCCTCGAAGTCACCCTGGGTAACGGCGTTGATCAGCTGACCGGCAAGATGGTTACCATCGCCACCGGCGATCCGGCCACCTTCAAGAATTTTGACGAGTTGTACCAGGCCTTCACCCGGCAACTGGATTATGTCGTCGATCTGAAGATTCGGGTCAACAACTACATCGAACGGATGTACGCCAAGTATTCGCCAGCGCCCTTCCTCTCTGTGGTCATTCATGACTGCATAGAAAATGGCCGCGATTATTATGACGGCGGCCCGCGCTACAACACCAACTATATCCAGTGCTGCGGCATCGGCACGACCACCGACAGCCTGTCGGCGATCAAGACCCATGTCTTTGATGGCGGCACTGTCGACATGGATGCCTTGCTTTCTGCCCTGAAAAACAATTTCCAGAGTGCTGAAGCCTTACGTTTGCGGCTGTGGAACAAGACACCATTTTTCGGCAACGACGACGACCGCGCCGATTCGATTATGCAGCGGGTCTATGATTCGCTTTTCACCGCCATCGACGGTAAAGCCAATACCAAGGGGACCGTTTACCATTTGAACATGCTATCCACCACCTGCCATGTCTATTTCGGCAAGATGCTCGGTGCATCCGCTAACGGCCGTCTTGCCTGCCTGCCGGAATCGGACGGAACTTCGCCCTCCCATGGCGCCGACCGCAACGGCCCGACGTCGGTGATCAAGTCGCTCAGCAAAATGGACCAGTTGAAGTCGGGGGGCACACTCCTCAATCAACGCTTTCTGCCCAGCGTTCTCGCCACCGATCAAGATCTTGACAAGCTCGCCGGCCTTATCCGCACCTATTTCACCCTGGGCGGCCACCATATTCAGTTCAATGTCGTTGACACAAAAACCCTTCGCACCGCCCAGGAGCATCCGGACGAATACCGCAATCTGCTGGTCCGGGTCGCCGGTTACAGCGATTATTTCGTCGATCTCGACCGCGAGCACCAGGAAGAGATCATCAGCCGAACGGAGCAGGAGTTGGTGTAGGCGGGGTAAAAAAAGACAAGGGCCGAGGGAGTGACACTCCATCGACCCTTGTCTTTTAAAACATTTAAATATCCTTTATCTTTCTGTCGCCTCAGCAATGGCATCGCAGACATAGCCGATATTGGCCTGAGTCAAGCCGGCAAGATTTATCCGGCCGCCGGCCACCACGTAGATACTCTTGTTGGCCCGCAGCCACTGCACGACTTCATCCGACAAACCGCTGAAGGAAAACATGCCGCGCTGGCTGGTAATGGAGGAGAAATCACCCTTCACACCGCGTACCGCAAGCCCTTCAACCAGAGCCACCCGCATCGCCTTAATACGGTTGCGCATGGCCGCCAATTCCTGCAACCACTGCTCTCGCAGTTGCGGGGTCGACAGGATGGTCGCGACAATCAGTCCGCCATGGGCCGGCGGATTGGAATAAATAACCCGAATGGTGGTCTTCAGATGACTCATCGCCACCGCCGCATCTGCCGCGGTCGGACTGACAATGGTCAGGGCGCCGGTGCGCTCGTTGTAAAGACCGAAGTTTTTCGAATAGGAGCTGGCAATAAAGAAATCGACTCCGGTTGCCGCAAAGGCTTCAATCCCGACTCGGTCAGCTTCAAGCCCTTCACCAAAACCTTGATAGGCAAAATCCAGAAAGGGGATCCAGTTCTTCTCAGCCCCGATGGCGGCAACTTTTTGCCACTGGTCGGCAGAGAGGTCAACCCCGCTCGGGTTATGGCAGCAGGCGTGCAGCAAAACGATGTCTCCGGCCGGAATATTCATCAGGTCGGCAACCATGGCCGGAAAATCGAGAGAGCGGCTGGTGGCATTGTAGTAAGCATATTCAGCCAAGGGAAATCCGGCGGTTGTGAACACTCCCTTGTGGTTGGCCCAGGTCGGTTTGCTGATCCATATCTTGGCACCGGGATAAAACTTTTTCAGGAGATCGCCACCCACCCGCAGTGCTCCGGTACCGCCCGGGGCGTGGGCGGTAGCCGCCCTGCCGCTGGTGATGACCTCGCTGCTATCGCCGAACAGCAGTTTCTGCACCTCGGCGGCATACAACGGGTCGCCGGAAATCGGCAGATAACTTTTGCTGCTCTCCCCTGCAAGGAGGATCTTTTCAGCCGCCTTGACACAGGCGAGAATCGGCGTTTTACCTGCTTCATCCTTGTATACTCCAACGCCCAGATTGACTTTTTGCGGATTCGGATCATTCCTGAAGGCATCGGTCAAGCCAAGGATAGAATCGGCGGGGGCTGCTACAATATTTTGCCACATAGGTGTTTCCTCTTTAAGTGGTTGATCAGGTAGTAATATTACGAAGTGCAAGAATACAGGTTTTTCCCGAGCCATGTCAACAGGAATGACAGGTCGTTGGTCGACTCATGGCAATACTCCCACAGCCCCAACAGATAATTGCCCTGCTCTCATCGTTACCGGAATTGCTTGTGGCGGAACTTGCAGGCAAGTAAACAAATCAGGCTGCTTGATCTTCCAACAAGCCCATGATAGAAAGGTGTTCGCACTCTCGGCCTCTTTGTTCACCTCAAGGGTAAATACACATCAAATGAAAAAAGCTTTTACTGGAATATTCGTCCTCTGCGCCATAGTCGGCAGTATTATTGCGGCAATCAATTTCACAACTCCCCTGACACTGAAAAAAGCACCTCCGCCGGAAAAATCCGCTCAGGTGACGGAAGATAAGGGAGAGGTAATCATTGATCGAATCGACGTTCCCCAAGATATCGACCAGCCTGCGCCCAGCCCTGGTCCCGAGGAAACAGCGGTGTCACCAGTCGGCGAAAATATTCCATCGAAAATCGTTATCAACCCGTTGACATTTCATTACAAAGACGCTGTCCCGAGTCCTCCGGAAACTTTGCTTCCCCAGTTGAAAAGGCAAATCATTGCCGGTCAAAGAGACCTCCGAGCAACCGTAACCACCTCCCAAAAACCGGCAGACAGCGGCGGCGGGCTCCTCACCGATACCGGAGAAACAGAAGAAAACCAGTTGCTTGAACCTCAATCGATACAGGTAACGGCAAGAAATCCGCAACGGGGAAAAAAATAGCGGTTTCTTGGCTTTATTGTCCCTACATGGCGAGGTTGGAAGATGTTTTGAAGGGACGAAAAAGAGCCATCAGCAAATGGCTTTCGACATCCGCTGCAATTCTGTTTTTTTGCCGATGGCGACAATAACATCCCCGGCATTAAAGGTTTCGCCCGGTCCCGGATTGAATACCATTTCTCCGGTTATTCTTTTAATGGCAACGATGATTACCCCAAATTCCTGACGAAGATTGCTGGTGACGAGGGTTTTGCCGGTTATCGGAGAATCTTTTGCAATAATTGCCTCTTCCATCTGCAAACCGAGTTCGGTATGCATCATGGTCTGGTCGAGAAAATCAACAACCGTCGGTTTATGCAGGATTTCCGCCATCCTCCGACCCCCCATCTGGTAGGGACAGACGACTCTCGTGGCACCGGCTCGAAGGAGTTTACTCTCATTCTTCACATCCGAGGCTCGGGCGAGGATAAAGATATCCGGCCGCATACCCTTGGCGGACAGGGCAATAAAGACGTTATCGGCATCGGAGCTGACCGCCGTCACCAGTCCCCTGGCTCTGTTCAATCCGGCGGTGATAAGTGCCTCATCGGAGGTTGCGTCCATGTTGAGATACAATATGCCTTCCGCCTCAAGCGCCTCGATACCCACAGGATCCTGCTCGATCACCACCAGGGGGTTTTTTGTGGCTGTTAATTCCTTGACGATGATTTGCCCTATCCGACCATAGCCACAGATAATGTAATGATTCTGTAATTCGGCAACCTGTTTCTCCAATTTCCTTCTCCCAAGAACTTTTCTGAGTTCACCCTCAACAAAGATGCGCGCAACCTGCCCAAGGGTAAAGGTCATGAGGCTGATGCCCATGACAATTATTACGATGGTGATACCTCTGCCGAGGTCGGAGAGGGGCTGGACCTCCATAAAACCGACGCTGCTAATGGTGATGATGGTCATATAGAAGGCGTCAAAAGGGGACATGCCTTCGACCACAATGTAACCACTGGTACCAAAAACAATTATAGCGACAAGGAGAAAGAGTGAGAGTTTGAGCTTGATGAAGTCCATGGGGCTACAGGTCGGTCATCTCGTTGCGGATTCATTTCCGCCGCAGTGACAATAACTGACCACATTTACCATGAACAGCGACGAGGTGTCATGCCTTTTCCACATGATCGAATTGAGATGCGCACTGGTTGTGGTTTCCGGGGATGACAAGAGACAGATAAACTTCAGCTAACGCGGGAGGAACGCCCGCGTCCAAGGGCTATGATCCCCTCCCACAGCTGAAGGGATAAGTACCTTCACGAAATTCGTTCTTAAAATGCAAGAAACGAATTTCTAAGGTATCTAAAAGCATCTGTTCCGGCCGGATTTACGCAACCAGATCCACCTGCTGCATGGTTACCGGGCGACCACTTTCCATGAGCGCAAGGCCGGTCGCACGCACTTGGCCCAACAGTGCATTTTCGTTATCCTTCAGTGAAAAAAGCGTTTCAATGTGGCCAAGGTACAGGGCACCGACACCCGCCTTGCCGAGGGCTATCAGTTGATCGTTCCCTTCACTGTCTTTTGACCAGATACGCAGGTTTTCATATACGGCATCATTTTCATCAATCCAGTTATTGCCGTCATCGTCGTAGGCCCTCAGGTCGCGAAAACCGTTGCCGGAGGCGGTGCCGAAGAGCTCGCTGCCGTCGTTGACCCGTCCGTCGTTGTTTTTATCAAGGGCAAGAAAACCGCTTCCCGGAGTAACAAAAGCGATTTGATCCCTGGTTCCGTCAGCATCAATATCAAAATTGAAATCTCTCTGCGACAACTGGGTGGCGGCCCCGGAAAAATTTATCACCAGGGGATCTTTCAAGGCGTCTCCGGCGCGGATGTTGATATTCTGTTCACTGTAAAACTCCCGGCTCATGCTGAGGCCTACGGAAAAATCGATGGTCCGGCCATCGGCGGTGGTGATTTGGCCGCCTGCGGCAAACTCGGTTTTCTCGGATTCATAGTGGGATTGGTGATAATCGTAAACCAGCCCGTATCCTTGGCTCACTGAGGCAGATACAGGTGCTGCCTCTGCCCCCTGGGCCGCAGGGACACTTTCCACCGCCGGAGGAGCGGTGAATTTTGCAGGGTCGATAACCTGGAATTTCCGGCCGGTCAACCGTTCAAAAAGGGCCTGAAGGATTTTCATGTTGAGATCGCCGATCATCTCCTCCCCTTCGGAAACCTCGACCTCGGCAGGCTGGACATGACGTCTTCTTATTTGCTCTTGAGGAGAAAGCGATACCTTGTCCGGTATTCGGTTTTGTATCTTGTTTTCCGGATCGAGCTCACGCCCTCTTCGGCCGTTCGTTTCGGTGACCTGCGGCTCCCTGCCTTGCTTCCAAACAAGCAGTGATTCGCGTTTCTGGTATTGTTCGATTGCGGTATTTCTTGAGTGCAATTGGATTGCGGAATCAGCAATTCGCATGAGATAGCCCTCCCTGGCTGCTGTTGTGGGATTGAAGCGAGGTTAAGTCGTCCTTGACTTGATAAACCGGAGTTCGCTCTTATCTGTATCGGTTGAAAATGGCGGCAGTTTAGCAAAATGAGCCGCATATAAAAATATTCTCCCAATACCGAAAACCAACGGTGGAAAAGTACTGAATCAATGTGCTATCTTCCGCACCTGGATGAAATCAGTTGCCAGCGAAAAAGCTTTGCGATAGGATACGGGCGCTTTTACTATCAGCACTTAGAAAAAATATCTGCTTGCTTTTTGCGAATCTTTTTTCGTGAAGGGGCTTGTCCCGTTCATCAGGTTATGATTTTACCTATGCTCTTTTTGTTTGAAATAAATTTCCCATTACCGGGAATCGGTGAATAACAATGATCGAGAAGAAACTTCGAATAGAAAAAATTGGTGGAACCACCATGTCCCGTTTCGGTGAGGTTCTGCAGAACGTCATCCTCAAAGACAAAAATGATATTTTCAACAGAATCTATGTCGTTTCCGCTTATTCAGGTGTGACCAACGAGCTTTTGGAGCACAAAAAGACCGGCCAACCAGGTATCTACCAGAGCTTTGAACAAAATGAAGAATATGAACCGGCGATGAACAGTTTGAAGGACAGACTCTGTGAACTGAATCGCAGTTTCAAGAGCATCGGCCTTGACGTTGAAGTAGCCGACCGGTTTATCTGTGAACGGATCATCTTTGCCGTCAACATCCTGAAAAGTATGGATAACGTCATTTCTTCCGGCTATGTCAATCGCAGTGAAGTGCTTCTCGCCGCGCGAGAACTTCTTGCCTCAATAGGCGAGATGCACAGCGCCTTTAACAGCGCTAATATTTTACAAAACCTTGGTTATGACGCTACCTATGTCGATTTGAGCGGCTGGCAGGAGCGGCGGGAGCGAACCATCGATGAACGAATTCGTCACACCTTCGCAAAACTCGATCCGTCGAAAACCATTTGCGTTGCCACCGGCTACACCAAGGGGACGGAAGGCATCATGCGCGAATTTGACCGGGGCTACTCGGAGGTTACCTTCTCAAAAATCGCCGTTCTGCTCAATGCCGGCGAAGCGGTCATTCACAAGGAATATCATCTCTGTTCCGGCGATCCGGTGATAATCGGCGCAAATAAAGTGCACCCTGTCTGCAACACCAATTTTGACGTTGCCGATCAGTTGGCCGATGTCGGCATGGAGGCCATCCATCCCAAGGCTTCAAAGCCGCTGGAGACTGCCGGAATCTCCATCAGGGTGATGAATGCTTTTGATCCGAGCCACAGCGGCACTCTGATTACTAAGGATTATATCTGTCCACATTCGAAAACCGAGGTCGTTACCGGTTCGAATACCGTCACCTGCCTGGAAATTCACGATACCCGAATGGTCGGTGAGGTAGGTTTTGACATGCGGATCATGAAGATCCTCCAGGACCACAACGTCAGCTATATCAACAAGGCGACCAATGCCAATACCATTGACGTCCTCATCGCCGAACGGGATTGCTCGCCGGCCCTGATTGACGACATGCGCAAACGTTTCGAAATGGTCACCACCCAGAACGTAGCCATTGTCTGCGCCATTGGTTCGAATATCGCCAAACCCGGCATGCTCGCCAAAGCCGCCCAGGCCCTGGCCGACGAGAACATCAATATTCTATCGGTATCGCAGACTACCCGGCAGACCAACATGCAGTTCACCCTGCAGCGCGACCACTTTGTCCAGGCCCAACGGGCCTTGCACCGGGCACTTTGCGAAGAGTCGAACTGTGCAATTTAAAGAGTCCGGCCAGGCACTCTTGGTCATTAACGGCATAAGGGGCCGATAAGAAGTGGATAAAGAATATGAGTTATTTCTTAACGGCCCTCAATAATATTTACCCGCACATCCTCCGAAAGGGTTTCAATCTCCTCAGCGATAGTTTCGCTATCGGCGTCAAAGGGCACAGAGAGCGTCAGCCGAGCTGAAAAAACAGTGTCGCCGATGCCGTCCATGACAAAGCGTTTGCATTCCATATCCTCCACTCCGATATCCAGATTGGCGAGAATACCGCTCAGATCGCCCGTCAAACCGGGTCGGTCAATACATTCGATAACGAAGTTGATGGTTTTTGTAGGCCCTCGGGGAGTTGTATTTGGCGACGTATAAATAAATCGGAGGCTGGGAAATTTCTCCTCAAGATTTGATTTCAATGCCTTTTCCTGCTCTTCTTCAACAACGACATTCATGATGGCGGCGAACCGGTCATCGAGCTTGACTATCTTGCTGGTCAGCCATTCTCCGCCCAAACCGCGGGTGGCCTGCGCCAAAACCTTGATGATCCCCGGGATGACCGGCCCGTAAACGGTTGTAATAAAATTACTTTTCATACAACTCCCCAAAAATTTGGAAATCTTATTGATCGGTTGTCGGTTTATCGGCTCTGCCACCGTCCTGGTCTGCGGCCAACGGCGTTCGGCGACCTCATCGGTCGAGTAATTACAGATCCCCCAATCTCGAAAGAATCTATCATGACACCAGTTCATCGACTAGTGCTTATTTGCATA
>JANNQF010000078.1:0-1596 GCA_031441605.1 Deltaproteobacteria bacterium | reverse complement strand
TGCGCCACCAGATTGCAAATGAGGCAGCCGCCGAAATCCAAAACCAGAAAACAAGGGCCAGTGCCAGAGCAAGACCACATAAAACCAAGCACTTAAATAAAAAAGGGCGCCGTGCAAAAAACTAACCGGACAACGCTGAATGGAACTGAAATAAACTACGTTGCTAGTCGTTTTTTGACCCTAATACAATATGGAAAGATATAGCTGGACGACAAATCCCTCAAGAAATGTATTTAGATATTGGCACTGTACCTCCAGAAAAATTGATATGTTGCTTTTGGGAGGTTGCCATAATGAACCAAGTCCGTAGTTATTATATTGATGTGTACAATAATCCTCCTACATCAGTTCATCTATTTCAAGCTCATGAAGAGGAATTACTCTTGTCATGTATGCCATGTTCAATTGATGCCAAAAGAGTAGATATACAATTTAAATCGCAAGATATAAATCAACCATCAAGTAAAATTAATCAAAATAAATCAATCGGTGGAAAGGCCTGGAAAGTTCTTAACACTGATTTGGCCGAATTATTGCCTAAATAGTCAGTTCTCTTCAGTTCTGATTATGCCCCCTGTGTATGTTATAGATTGCTATTTCTGTAGCAACTTCAAGCGTAATAAGTTACATCAAACGAACTGTGTAGCAAAGCTCCTAGGAGAAACTGATGAGCGAACCAATGCAAAAAGGCCCGGACGAAAAATATTGCTCGGAATGCGGCGCGATCATCCGAGCAAAAGCCGAAATCTGCCCCAAGTGCGGGGTAAGGCAGGCGTCGCCCTTTGCCAGTCTAGGTGCCGTTGCCCCCAACGGCAAGAGCAAACTGGCGGCGGTGTTGTTTGCCTTTTTCCTCGGCAGCTTCGGGTTTCACAAGTTCTACCTGGGTCAAGCCGGCATGGGGATTGTCTACCTACTCCTCTGCTGGACGTTCATTCCAGGGGTACTTGGCGTCATTGAGGGGATTTTGTTCCTGATCATGAGTGACGATGATTTTGTGCGGAAGTACGGTACCATCTGACATCTTAGATAAGAGGGTTGCGTATGGCACTGTCATCGGGGAAAGCAGCGGCACAGGCAGTGCCCTTGGTGGGAGCATTCGGCGGTGCGGCGATCAATACGTTATTCATCGACCATTTTCAGGATATGGGGCGGGGACATTTTGTTGTCCGCAGGCTGGAGCGGCTTCATGGTCAGGAAGAGATTCGGCGGCTTTATGATGAATTATAAGCCAAGAAACGGGTAGGTTATTTGCCGATAGTCAACTGCTTTGCCCTTGTTTGATTCCTTGGAGTACGCCTCCCTGCCTACCGTCAGTCTGACCTTTGGTGTAAAGGAACCTGATTATGGCTGACACCTGGATATATCTCATGTCGTTAAGCCATCTTCTTGTTCCATCCGAGATATAAACTCTTCATAGGAGCATTCGACAGATTCACTGTTAAGTTCTACTTCGATGCAGCGTTGTCCGGTTAGTTTTTTGCACGGCGCCCTTTTTTATTTAAGTGCTTGGTTTTATGTGGTCTTGCTCTGGCACTGGCCCTTGTTTTCTGGTTTTGGATTTCGGCGGCTGCCTCATTTGCAATCTGGTGGCGCAGC
>JANNQF010000077.1:0-137253 GCA_031441605.1 Deltaproteobacteria bacterium | reverse complement strand
GCCCGGGATCAGCCCGGACAGCGCAGCGAGCACCTGGCAGCCGTTGCAGACCCCGAGCGTGAAGCGGTCCTCGCGCCTGAACCAGGCCTCGAATACCCCGCGCGCACGCGCATTGAAGAGGATCGACTTTGCCCAGCCCTCCTGTTCGGACCGCCACCGCTATCAAAGGCCAGGTTGATCGTCGATGTACGGCAAAATCCTCTCTCGCCGCAATGTGTTGCGGTCCTGGTCACCAGCCATGACCGGCAAAACACCAAGGCGGTTATCGGCAAACTCAGCCATTACGGCAAATATTCCTATCTAGAGTTCAGCAACGGCCGCAACACCGAAAAGCGTATCCATCCGGTGCAATCCGGCCTGCGCTTTGTCCTGGAGGAGCTGCCAAAGGGTGGCGCCACATCGCCACTCGCTTCCTTTTCACAGATCGTTGACCAGCTGGCAGGGGCGCAGGTAGTGTATGTCGGCGAGACCCATACCAGCTTTGCCGATCACCTCCTGCAGTTGCGGATCATCGAGGCCTTATACAAAAAGAACCCGCTCCTGGCCATCGGCATGGAGATGTTTCCCGCCGGTTCCCAGCCAGCCCTTGATCGCTATATTCTCGGTGACGGACAAATGGATGAAGGGAGTTTTCTGAAAGAATCCGATTATTATAACGTTTGGCGCTACGATTACCGCTTTTTCCGCGATATCCTTAATTTCGCCAAAGCGAGAAAAATTCCGGTCGTCGGCCTGAACCTCGACCGGCAAATCGTCTCCGAGGTTTTTCGCAGCGGCGGCACGGACGGCCTCAGTCCTGAGGTGCAGGCATCGCTGCCGAAAGACCGGGATCTGGCTATGGATGGGTATGCCGAGCGGCTATCGCAGATGCACGATATCCATGTCCAGGGTAATCACGGAAGCGGCCGCAGCAGCGGTTTTCTTCAGGCACAGGCACTTTGGGATGAGAGTATGGCAAAAAACATCACCGATTTCTTGACAGGCCGACCGGACCATCATATGGTCGTGCTGGCTGGAACACAGCATACCAGGAAGGATTCCGGCATCCCGCCCAGGGTTGCCAGGCAGCTGCCGGTCCGACAGGCATCGGTGCTGAATCTCTACAACAATAGCAACCCGGACGACCTTGGCCGGATCGCCGATTATTTTTTTCTCGCCGCAGGCCAAGACCTGGAGGAAATTCCGAAAATCGGTGTCGTCCTCGACGCAGGCAATAGCGATGGCAAATCTTTTCTCAAGATCAGCGAGATAAGCCCGCACGGTAAAGCCGCAGTCGCCGGTCTTGCCACTGGAGATATCATACAAAAAATCAATGGGATGGAAGTACGCGATATGGCCGACCTGCGTATTGCCATGCTCGACACAAAAAAAGGGGAGCATATTGCCGTCAAAATTGTCCGCAAGATCAACGACGAACATCGGGACATGGAGTTCCAGGTGGAGCTGACCATGCCGCCGATCGCCCGGACGGAACCCTAGGAGGCTGTCCGAGAATGCCCTACATTCCCGGCACATCTTCCGGAAAAAAGGCTGGAGTAAACGCGCCAATGTTGTTTTTTTAATCTCAACCCTTTGCAAAAGGAGAATCGATGTATAAAATCTGCACCCTGTTGGTATTCATCATAAGTTTAATAACCCTATCTGGAGAATCAGGAATGGCAAAAGCAAAACTGAAAGACGGCCTCTACGCCCAGTTCAACACCACCAAGGGCGAGATCATCTGCGCCCTTGAATTCACAAAAACCCCGCTGACGGTAACCAACTTCACCGGCCTTGCCGAAGGCGTCAAGGAACTTGGCGGCGGCGCCAAGATGAAAGGCGATAAATTTTACGACGGTTTGAAATTTCACCGGGTAATTGCCGATTTCATGATCCAGGGCGGTTGCCCCTTAGGCAGCGGCACCGGCGGTCCCGGGTATACCTTCCCCGATGAAATCGATCCGAGCCTCACCCACTCGGGACCAGGCATCCTGTCCATGGCCAATGCCGGACCGGGCACCAACGGCAGCCAGTTTTTCATCACCCACGTGGCAACCCCGCACCTCGACGGCAAACATACCGTCTTCGGCCATGTGGTTTCCGGCATGGATGTAGTGAACAAGATCGCCACCGGCGATGTCATTAACTCCATTGAAATCATCCGGGTCGGTGCCGCTGCCGAGGCCTTTAAAAATGACCAAAAGGCCTTTGACGCCCTGCTTGGCAATTTTGAGAAAAACAAAAGCGCCAAGGAAAAAGGCGCCCTTGAGGCCGAGCAAAAGCTCATTAAAGAGCAGTGGCCGAATGCCGTCACCACCCCGTCCGGACTGAAGTATGTAGTTGTCGCCGAGGGACAGGGCGAGTCGCCGAAAAGTGGGGCGGCAGTCACCGTTCACTATACCGGTAAGTTGCTGAATGGCAAGAAATTCGACAGCTCCGTCGATCGCGGTCAGCCGATCGATTTCCCCGTCGGTCGCGGTCAGGTTATTAAAGGCTGGGATGAGGCCTTGCTGGCCATGAAAAAAGGCGAGAAGCGGGTTCTCATCATCCCGCCGCAACTCGGCTACGGCCCATCCGGCCGCGGTCCGATCCCGCCAAATGCCTATATGGTCTTTGATGTGGAACTGGTGAATTTTCAGTAATTGCTCTCGCTTCTGAAAACAGGTGGTTCCAAGAAATCTGGAACCACCTGTTTTTATTACACATGCATCGTCAGTGCGCCTGACGCCCCCTGTTTTGCACCTTCGAAATTTTCTTCAACAAATCAACACAAGGCCGCAAACAAAGGCTGTTTTCCCAGATCCGTCAACGGTACTGAATTTTTCTTGACCGCGTCCCCAACCGACACCTTGCAGAAGCTTTGCCACATTGATGCCGAAACCGGACATTGAAGGCCTGGCCATCTGCGGATTCCGGCATTTTCCGAGAGTGCTGAGAGCCTGACACTCGGACTGGTCATGACAAAAAATCCTTTTACAGGAGTCACCGGCAAAGGCTTTGGCGCGAAGGTATCCGAGCCTGACGGCTGCCTGTTCGATGCCCGCCGCAATCTCATGGAGCAATCGGAAAAGCTCACGGTTGTCGCTGGAAAAGAGCACCTCCACAGGAACATCGACCCTGAAAAACAGCGCCTGACTGTACGTCTCCAGCTCCTTTCTGAAAGCCACAGGGCCGGCCACATGTGGTGGACAACTCCGGGACAAACCGTAATTTTCGCAACGAGGCTGCCCGGCAGCGTTCGGCCAGCTCATCTTCCACGACTATTTCTTTGGCGGCAACGATGGCTGTTTCCTTCGCCCCGGCACGACAGGCACCTGTTCGCAGTTCTTGAAGATGATTTCTTCCCGGCAAGGTGAGCGTAGCCATATATCAGCGTTTTGAATAAGGTTTATTTTGCCATCCATTATTTTCTATCTACACGGCAGATTGAAATAGTAAAGGAAAGATATTCTTACGATTCTCTTCAGGTTGTTCCTTCTTTATTTCCATCTCCATCGATTAAAAAGCAGTTAACAAATTTTAAATATTTTCTGCAACCATTCGTTTGTAAGAAAAAAGCAGGAATACGCCGCTATATTCGCCTACAAGAGTAATGGAACTATCCATTAAATTGATTGGTGCAATGAAGAACGGAGAGGACGTCCGGATAGCTGCATGTTCTGCCCACTCACCCTGATGCATCGTGCAGCAGGAGAGATGTGGCAATTTTCAGAAAAAGTGATGCTCTCACTTTTTCCAAAAACTAGGCATTTATTGCAAAGGAGGATGTTATGAACGGATTTTCTGAGAATGCAGGGCTCATCTTGATGCTTCCGGTAATTATGTGCTTGGTACTCCCACTGGCAATGCTCGCAGCCTATGGCGTGCTCCACTTCGTAAAAATGGTGTTCGCTAAACTTGAAACGATTGGTACTGCTAAGCATGATGAAGCTGCCAGGCGCTCACCCGTTGAGATGTCTCGGATGGCCGAGAAAATCACCCAGGCTTGAAAATGCTCTTGCAAAAAACGTCGCTTGGAGAATTGAGCATTTTCCTAGCATGCGTATTTTTTACCGGAGCCACCTTGCTGGTGAAATACGCTTCGACGTGGTACTCTGGAAATGTAATATCGTTTATCCGATTTGGGGTGGGTGGCTCTGTTGCGTTTATTCTTATTTTGATTTTCGAGAAGCGATTTGCAGTTCATGATCGGGGTGCGTGGCTCATACGTGGGGTTTTGGGTGGTATTACCATGTCAGCGACTTATCTGGGAATCCAAATGACAACCAGTGGGAAAGCCATTCTTCTCGTCAACACCTATCCGATTTTTGCGGTCATGTTCGGCCTCCTTTTTTTCGGGGAAAAAGCTGCCCTCAATAATTTACTGGGACTAGTATTATGTATGATAGGGATCTTTTTTGTTTTCCAGGACACGAGTTCTTATGCTTCAGTCGGCAACCTGATTTGTCTCTGTGGTGGCGTGTTAAACGGATTGGCAGTAAATTTTATTAAGAAGGCCTGTGTGCGGAATAGCCCTGCGAGTGTTTATCTTTCTGCCTGTATTTTCGGCTTGTTCTTCAATTCATTAGCTATCCAGGAATTAGGCACTATACCGCCGGATATTTTTGTGATTATATTAGTGACCGCCCTCCTCGCTTTGGTTGCCCAAATTTTACTGGGATATGGCTTCCGACACGTCTCGGCTGCGAAAGGGAGTATTATTGGCTTCTTTGAAACCCAGCTCACATTAGTCATGAGCTGGGTCTTTGCCGGAGAAGAGATAAGCCCGAGATTTCTTGCAGGCGCATTCATCATTTTGCTCGGTTTAATCATTAATCAGCATTCTTTTTCCGGCACGAGAGAAGAGGAAAGCGAAGCAGCTATTAATCAGAGCCAAGCAGCCCTTTTTGAAAAGATTTTTTGAGAGCCATCGGTGCTCGCCCCCCACCTTCTTTCCGGCATGCGACACTGACAACCTTCTTTTGTCGCTCTTGAGGCCATTGAAGAAAGTCCCGCTTGTCGAGAAACGATGCATGCTCACTCTTTGCTTCTGTCTTTCCCAGTGAAAAAGGCCAAGACACCAGCGACAGCGCAAACCAAGAAATAGCAGGCGGGCAAGAGCGCAATTGCACCAATCGACCATCCCATCCATGGATGACGACTCCACTGCGGAGAATCAATGAGATTATAAAAGCCGCAAACCGCCAGAAACCCCATGAAAAGGGCAAGGGTCAATGCCAGCCATGGTTGGGTCGACAGCCTGTTGTGGAACACCTGAAAGTTATGGCGATTGGCCTTGATGTCATAACGACTGGCCTTGATGTACTCCTCTTCAGCGCCCATATATGATACCAAAACCACTAGTTAAATTCATTTTTAAAGGATAAAAACTCATTTTTCAGGATCTCAATTTCTTCTTTTAAATATGACACCGACTTCTCCAGCTCGGCGATACGATCATTATCGGCTTCTGCTGCCAATACGACAGGCTCCTGACGAATTAAAATCTGGTCGATATTTTCAGGTTCACCTGACAACAGATGGGCAAAACGCTGTTCTTTCCGGCCAGGCTGCCGTGGCAATTTGCGGACGAAACCGATCTCCGCGAGATTATCAAGGTATTGCAAGACTTCCTCAAGATTTTCAAAGGAACAAAGCCTCTCGGTACGGGTGCGCAATTCCCCCGCTGTCTGCTGGCCACGCACGAGTAACAGGCAGAGCAGTGCTGCTTCCCGCCTGATCAAGTTGTTTTGCTTGATAAAATCATGCCAGTATTTTGGGACGCGGCTTGTATCACTCTGGCCGACAAGACGCTTTTTCTTCAAGGATTGCAGCGCCCTCACAACTGTCTCTTCATCCAATGAAAGCACCGGAAATCTATTGGTTTTCTGGTTACAGGCGTTGACGAGGGCGTTCAGCGACAGGGGATAATATTCAGGGGTAGCCAGCTCTTTTTCCAGCAAACTGCCAAGCACCCGCACTTCAATTGTATCGAGAATGCTATCCATGGGTTTTTTCCTCAGTCTTGAGCTATGGTAGTGATTCAACTATAACGTAGAAGGTCGTCCCGGCTTTTGCGAAAACTGGGAATGTGAAGTAAGCAATATCCCATTTGTCGGAGAGTGACCGGTCGCAGGACAGCTTTCTACAGCTGCATGAATCTTTCTGAGTAAGCCTTATTTGGAGTGAGGTTGTCAAGTGGTGAATGTTTCTCTTTCTTCTATAGGGCCACCCGGATGGTCATGTTTAACGAAGCAACAGTACTAACAACTTGCAAATCCCTCTAAAAGATATTTAGATGCTTTTTCATTGGTTACAATGAGGCCAATGGAGCAAAACTCTCATCCCCTACACATTTCTTCGAGTATCATTTAAGTCCATTTGATTGTTGGGTTACTGCTAGTTCTAAAACATTCCAGAAGTCCTTGTTATTACTTAGGAGCTTCCCAGATGGCCGAAGAGAGTTCATTTGTTGCAATCGCCCATGCTGTCGCGGATAAGATACTCACCCTCCCATTTCGGGTTGTGCGAGGTGCGCCGCTACTCTATGAGATCAGAGTAAGCAATGCCCTCGAAGTAATGAGTCAGGATCAAGTACGAAAACCAAGAAGAGGTACTTCGGCCTTTCAAACTGATTTGTGCGTGTTCGAAGACAAGACACCTGATATCGCTATCCCGCGTGTTGTGATTGAGTTCAAGACTGGAATCACAACACATGACGTGTTGACATACAGCGCCAAGGCATTGAAACACAAGCAGATCTACCCGTACCTTCGCTATGGCGTTCTAGCGTCAAGCGAGAAAAGCATTCCCGGTCGCGTATTCACACACAACGAAGGGCTAGATTTTTTTGCTGCCGTAGCAGAACTTAAAGAGGCAGAATTCAAGTCGTTTTTCGCTTCGCTTCTTCAAGCCGAAATCGAGTCATCGAAACGACTTGAGGCAATCGCTTTCGGTACAATCAAGACCAGATTGTTTCGAACTGAGGTGCAGCTCAATCAAATTGAGCGCTAACCCGGCGCTGGTGCGGACACAAAACAGCCGCGCCGCACAGCTTTTCTTTAGGAAAAATAGGCCAGGTCTATTTTTCTATCACATGACTCTTACAACATACCAGATCAAACACATATTCCGCAAAACTCCTATCGTCCCCCGGCAAAGTCGTACCTGCCGGGGGATAATTCTTCAAATCACCTTATATGCCATCCATATGCTGTGACCGATAACTCTTGATAGTTTCTTCATCGACGAAACCACGAATCTTGTCGAGGCAGGCATCATCTGTGCAAACTTTGGGCATAATTTCCGTCAGTACCTCGACAATCAAACGCTTTTGTTCACTCGGGGCAAGATTCAGTACAGCGGCTTTTACTTCTTCAATCTTCATGGCTTTTCTCCTTATGAGGTTTCAATCCGCTTTAGTGCGGAATGGTTAGGAACCGTTACGAAATAACTTGCACATTGACCCCATTTCGTTACGGCTCCTTATGCCGTTTTTGAGCTTAATGTGTCCAAGTTATTATTGCTCAACGGCTTAGTGTGATTAGCCGATCTCAAGTTGCAGCTCCTCCATATCGTCATCTTTGTTGCCCGGTAGCCGCCCGAAGTCATATTTATAACCGAAGCGGATCATCCGTGTATTGCTCTTGGTAATCTCCATCAGGAGTGTTTTCAGTCCTATCTCTTTTGCTACCCCGATACTAAAATCCATGAGCATGCTGCCGACTCCCTGTCCTTGCCAAGCATCGGCTACTATAAAGGACAATTCGGCGCTCTCAAGATCGGCGAATCTGTTCAGCCGCACATCGCCAATAATGGTTTCCTCTTTGCCGCCGACAACAGCCAGGAAGGCAAGATCCCTATCATAGTCCACCTGACAAAACCTGGCAAGATGGTCATGGGGCATATTGATGCGCTGCTGGCCAAACCGAAAGAAAACGGATTCCTTGGACAGTGTTTCGAAAAAGAGTCGCAAGGCAGGCTCGTCTTCGCCGCGGATCGGACGGATATGAAGAATTGTGCCGTTTTTCAAGGCAACGTCTTTCTCGTATTTAAACGGATACGGTGGAATTGAAAGGTGCAGGGGGCAGAGGTCCCCTTGAGCCCATCGGTATTCTTTGGGCAGGCTTGTATCGATGTGCATGGCCACGTCCCGGACAATGCAGTCATCATCCGTTATTATCAAGGGATTGATGTCTATTGAACCAATTTGCGGAAGGTCGATAATCAGTTGTGAAAACCGCACCAGTATCTCCTCTAGGGAGCGCAGCCCACCCTGAAAGGAGTCAAGGTTTTGCAGGTAAAGATATATTTTGGTTTCCTCCATCATCCTCCGGGCAAGGGTCTGGTTCAGAGGCGGGAGGCCGATGGAGAAGTCCCTTTCGGCTAAAAAATTCTTGCCGCCGAGGCCAAAGGAAATGACGGTACCGAAGCTCGGGCTTTTTTGGGCGCCGATCATCAGTTCGTATCCGCGCCTGGTTACCATCGGCTGTACAAATATCAATGCCTCAGGGTCTTTGAAGGAAAACGCTCGATCCCGCAATATGCTGAAAGCCTGTCGCACTTCATCATCGTCTTTCTGGTGAAGAAACACTTGTTCTTCCAACCTCCTGTAGCCGCTTTTTGGAGCATCGATTTTCATCGCCACCGGATATCCGATAAACCGGGAGGCACTGACCGCTTCTTCGGCACTGTTGACTCTGATCGTCTCGATGATCGGGATACCAAAGGATTTGATAATTGCATTCGCCTCATCGGCATGAAGAGTAAACCGTCTCTGCTCTAAGCAGCTGCTGATGATATTTTTTGCAACGTCGAGCTTGGGGGAAAAATCCTTGATAATTATTTCAGGGGTTTCCTGGAGAAGTTTCAGGTTATAGTCATAACGATACATGTACATGAAGCTCTTTACCGCCTGCTCCGCTGTCGAATAGGCTGGTATTCCTGCATTATTGAGATTTGCAAATTGATCAAGGATGGTTTCTTCGCCAAACCAGGTGGAAAATAAGGGAACCTGCGGATGTTTTTTTGTGGCGGCCACAATGATTTCCGCAATCCTTTTTACGTCTACGCCGGGAAAGGGGATGCAGATCACCATGACGCCGTCGACATCAGCATCCTGCAGACAGTTTTCAATGGCCACCTGGTAATCGTCAGCCGTCGCATCTGCCAGAAGGAAAAGCGGATTATGCAGCTCCCGCCGAATTGCAAAACCGGCACTGATCGTCGCCAGGGTCTTTGCGCTTGGTGTCGCCGGCATGCCGCCCATTGCCTTCAAGGCATCAAGGGCCATTTCCGCCGGGGCCAGGCAATTGGCAATGATCATCAAACGCTTGCCCTTTGGCCGGTTTTGTTTGGCAATCGTTTCAACCATGGAGAGAAGATCGACGATACTGTTTACCCTGAGGCAGCCGGCCCTTTTAAACACGGCTTCATGAACCAGATCCTCGTTCACCAGAGTATCGGAATCAGAAAGGGGCAACAGGGAGAAACTCCCTGACTTTCCGGGTTTGACGACAACAATGGGCTTATTCCGCGCGAAGTTACGAACCGCAGCCATGAATCTTCGGCCATTATTAATGGTCTGGAGAAAGAGAAATATCGCTCTGGTTTCGCCATCGCCACCGAGAAAATCAATGGTGTCGGCGATATTGATATCAAGCTTTGAGCCCAAGGAGATGAAATAGCTGAAACCGACTTTTTTACTGATGGCATGTTCAAGAAAGGCGGTGGAAAAAATACCGCTTTCGGAAATAAAGGCAATATTGCCCTTCTGCGGAATTGCCGGATAAAGGCTGGCATTAAGGTTGATGGCCGGCCTGAGAAATCCGAAAGAATTGGGGCCCAACACCCGGCATCCGTAAAAGGCCGATAATTTCTTGATCTGTTCGTTGATAAGAGATGGCTGTTTGACTCGGTAGGTATAATCAGGGGCAAGAATGGCAACCCCTTTCACCCCTTTTTGGCCGCAGTCCGCGAGAACCGTCAGCAGGTTCTCCGGATCGTTTGCCACTAAAGCAAGATCAATCGGATGGGGGATATCGGTGATGTTTCGGTATGCTTCAACGCCTTGCACACCTCGCATGCTGGGATTGACTGGATGCACAATGCCTTTGAAGCCTTTCCCTATGAGGTTCCTGAAGATGTGATAGCCGATCGACGTGTCGTCCTCGTTTGCCCCGATAACGGCAATCCTTTGAGGATTGAAGAGGATATTCAGATTCTTGAGAGACATATGGGCAACAGGTCTTTTCCTGGTCGGGGCAGCACCGACTCAATGACGTATATGCCGGAGGGGCCACCGCCTGGCAACCCTCCGGTAATCATTGAACTCTTTTTCGCCCCTGAACGGATTCCTTGATTTCTCTTATTCAGCGCATGAAAGCAGGTCGAAGTTGTGCTTCAGTTGAGCAATTTGCATACCGAGAGGGATGCAGGACTTCCCATCTAGGCAGCTTTTTGCCTCATCTGTTTCAATGAATGTTCGTAAATGATGATTTTCATGGTGCAGATCCACTGTCCATGCATGGGCATTTTTATCATATTCGACATCAAAATCGATCCCGCAAACTCCTGCTTTGGGGAAGACTTGTTCTATCTTTATGCAGAGTTCTTCTTTGGTTGTCATGATCGTCGCCTCCATTATTTAGATATGACCGCACAGTAGAGAAAAAACTCTACTGCTATTGTCACTATAAGAATGAGCGGAGGATAAACAAGATCGGCAGATAACGGCCCAAATCCGCAGCGGTTTCCGGACTCAGATTGAAAATTATTTTTTCAAGCCAAACACAAGGCCTCGCCGACCGCAACGCAGAATACTATGTAAGTTCCTCCCATAGCCCACAAGCGTTGTGGCACTGCAGTTGTTCCCCGTTGTTTTAATAAAGGTACGGTTTGGCACTGCACTTTTTACGCCTATTTTATAATCCAAAACGGTAAACTCGTTTAAAAGATACATGGCCTCGGCGTTGGTGTTCCACACAACATCACCGGGTTGCAACAAAACAGGAACAGGCGGATATCGATGGTTTCCATCAAAACAGGGAAGAGTAAAAACAATAGGCCTATAATGCTCATGAAAAACCGACGTAACACCCGCCTCTGCTTCAATAGTACGACGCGCTTGCGACAACTCACCGAGAAAATCTAAGTTAAAATCGGTTTCTTCGCCAAACCGTTTAAAAGCCTCTGCCATCTTAATAAAAGTTCCAAGGAGCATAACGTCGCCGACAAAATGCGTTCGCTCACTTGAGACAATAACGTCATCACCATAACGCTGAAAAACCCGGAAAGCAGCAGGCGACAGGCCGCCTTTTTGATAAAATCGCTCAGAATACTCACTGGTGTCAAGAAGTTCATGCCCAGCCAGCAACTCTTTAGTAACAGCCATAAACTCAATCAAAGAGGGAGCAGGAAAAGGACGTGTTGCAAAACGAGTTAGCCGCTCCCCTAACGAATGCATATTCATCTCATGACGCGTTAATGTCTGAAACAAAAAGCCATCACCAAAAATGATTTTGCATACCTCAGCGAAAGAGACCACCTTCTCTTTGGACCTCTTGGTAAGAACACTGCCATTCTCTTGAAGATCCTCCTCCTTGGCCACAAGCACAGCCAAGGGATCATTCTCTCTCGGTTTAAAGACTTGAAGATATTGCTTCATGATTTCTCCTGCTCGTTGTGTTAGAGGTGGGCGACCATTTTTAAAGCCGTCGCCTATAAACACCTCTCTGTTGAAATCGATCGAGACCTTTGCCCTAACACTACTCTTTCGGGCGATTTTTTGCAATTTTCCTGTCAGCCACCGTGACCGACTCTGTGTTGTCTGCACATGTACAATGGTATCTGTGTGCACCTTCCGTACACATGGAGAAACCGAGGTTCTCTGAGTCACATACAACCTTCACAGATCAGCCGTTTTTTGAAACAGCTTGACAGGTAGCCATTTGCGCGGTACAGGTATGGACTGAACATTCACTCCGCCCTCTTAACACACTCACTCTTTGTACCTATGCCTACCCAGAACGTCGACAAACGCACGGCCATCCTCAAGGCCGCCATGGATTTGATCGCCGACAATGGCTTCCACGGTTCGCCAACGGCGATGATAGCCGCCAGAGCCGGTGTCGGCACCGGCACCATCTACCGATATTTTACCGATAAAGACCAGCTCATCCAGGAGGTCTTCAAAGATGTCGAGACCCGCTTGAATTGCGTGCTGATGAAGGATTATCCGGCGAACCAGTCGATCCGCCTTCGCCTGTATCATTATTTTACCGGTATGATCGGTTTTTTTATCGCCAACCCGATGGAATTTAAGTTTATCGGCCAATTCTACGACTCACCCTATGGCGTTGCCCTGCGCCGGGATAAGATCTTCTCGCAATCCACCGACAACCCATATGGCTGCGAGACCATTAAAAGTCTTTTTGAGCAGGGCATTGCCGAGGGAGTCATCAAAAACCTGCCGATCGCCATCCTTTTCGCCCTCTTTATCGGCAGTCTCATCTCGGCCACCCGCGACCACATCCTCGGGTTCATCGAATTTGACCAGCACTTGCTCCAGCAGATGGCGGATGCCTGCTGGGATGCAATAAAATGTTAAGCCGTCGTTCAAAAATAATTAAGGATACGTACATATGAACAATTTTGGAAAAAAAATATCGTTCCCCCTGTTGGCCCTGACTGCCGGCCTGTTCCTCTTTGCCTGCAAGGATGTCAAGCAAGGTCCGCCACCCACTGCCGCCACCCCCATGGCAGTTGAAGTCAACACCGTGCCGGTCACCTCACAACAAACACCCCTCAGCATCGAACTGCCGGGGCGGACCGCAGCCTACCGTGTGGCCGAGGTCCGCCCCCAGGTCAGCGGTATCGTCCAGAAACGCTTGTTCACCGAGGGAAGCGTGGTTAAGGCCGGGGAACTTCTGTATCAGATCGATCCTGCGACCTACCAAGCTGCTCTGGCCATCGCTGAGGCGACCCAGGCGAAAAGCGAGGCCCTGGAGTACTCGGCCCGACTCCGGTCCACCCGCTATCTCACCCTGGTTCGCAACAAAGCGGTGAGTGAACAGGAGCAAATCGACGCGGAGGCCACCTGGAAACAAACTTTGGCCGAAGTTGCGGCCGCTAAGGCAGCTGTACAGAATGCCCGGATCAACCTCGAATACACCCGGGTGACGGCCCCGATTGCCGGCCGTATCGGTAAATCACAGGTCTCGGAGGGGGCTCTGGTGACCGCCCAGCAGGCTACGGCTCTTGCCACTATCCAGCAACTGGATCGCCTGTATGTCGATGTCAGCCAATCCTCCGGCGAACTCCTCCAGTTAAAAAGAAAACTGCTCGCCCAGAAGGTAGATAACCAGGAACAATTGAAAACCGAGGTCAAAGTGGTCCTTGACGATAACTCGGTATACAGTGAGACCGGGGTTCTTGAGTTCTCCGACGTCTCAGTCGATCAGTCGACCGGTACGGTGACCATCCGTGCCATTATCGGCAATCCGCGCCATGAACTGCTACCGGGGATGTTTGTCCGCGCCCGCCTGACCTCTGACCGGCCGCAGACAACGATCCTCGTACCACAGGCCAGTATTATCCGCAATAATCGAGGCCAGGCCATGGTTATGCTGGTCAATAGCCAGTCGACGGTTGAGGCTCGTCCCGTCGAAACCGGACAAAATATCGGCGATCAGATTATGGTAACCAAGGGACTGACCGACGGCGAGCAGCTCATCGTCACGGGTCTGCAGAAGATTCGTCCGGGTGTGCCGGTGAAGGTTGCCACCCCACAACCCGGAGTAGCGACGCAGGCGGCTCCGGCAACACAGACCCCTGCAAAGAAGGCGGAATAAGTTATGGCTAGATTTTTTATCGACCGCCCCATTTTTGCCTGGGTTATCGCCATCGTTATCATGCTGGCGGGCGCCATCTCGGTTGTGAAGCTGCCCATTTCCCAGTATCCGGAAATCGCCCCGCCATCGGTGCGGATCACCACCAAATACCCCGGCGCCTCCGCCCAGACCATCGAGAACAGTGTCACCCAGATCATCGAACAGAGCATGACCGGGCTGGATAATTTTCTCTACATGAGGTCCGAGAGTTCTTCTTCCGGCAATATCACCATCACCATGACCTTCGATGCCGGAACCAACGGCGACATCGCCCAAGTGCAGGTACAGAATAAGCTGCAACAGGCCGTGGCCCTGCTGCCGCAGGAGGTGCAGCAGGAGGGTATCCAGGTCAATAAATCGAACTCCACCTTTCTGATGATCATAGGTCTGATTTCCACCGACGGCAGCATGGTCAATTTCGATCTGGGCGACTACATGGTCACCACCCTCCGCGACCCCCTCAGCCGGACGCCGGGCGTCGGCAGCCTCCAGGTCTTCGGCAGTCAATACGCCATGCGCATCTGGCTTGATCCCAACAAACTCAACAGCTTCCAACTGACGCCCAGCGATGTGGCGACGGCCATCAAGGCCCAGAACAATCAGGTCGCCGTCGGCAATCTGGGAGGTACCCCGTCGGTCGCCGGGCAGCAGGTCAGCGCCACGATGATGGCGAGAACCAAAATGAGTTCGCCGGAGGAATTCGCCGAGATTCTCCTGAAAGTCAAACCGGATGGCGCCCAGATCCGCTTAAAAGATGTCGCCCAGGTGGAGATCGGCGCGGAAAATTACACCACCCTCAGTACCTTCAACAACCAGCCGGCTGCCGGTATGGCCATTATGCTTGCCACCGGAGCCAATGCCCTGGCCACCGCCGACGCGGTCAAGGCCAAGATCGCCGAACTCGAACCCTACTTCCCGGCCGGCGTCAAGGTAGTCTACCCCTACGACACCACCACTTTTATTAAGATTTCGATCCAAGAAGTGGTCAAGACCCTGATCGAGGCGATCATCCTGGTCTTTCTCGTCATGTATCTCTTCCTCCAGAATTTCCGGGCGACCCTCATTCCGACCATCGCCGTACCCGTCGTCCTTCTCGGCACCTTCGGCGTCATGTCGGTATTTGGTTACTCGATCAACACCATGACCATGTTCGGACTGGTCCTGGCCATTGGTCTTCTTGTCGACGATGCCATTGTTGTTGTCGAAAACGTTGAGCGGATCATGGCCGAGGAGGGTTTATCGCCACTGGAGGCAACCCGCAAATCAATGGATCAGATCACCGGCGCCCTGGTCGGTATTGCCCTGGTCCTGTCCGCCGTCTTTGTGCCAATGTCCTTTTTCGGCGGCTCCACCGGCGCCATTTACCGGCAGTTCTCGCTGACCATCGTCTCGGCCATGGTGCTGTCGGTACTGGTGGCACTGATTCTCACTCCGGCCCTCTGCGCCACCCTGCTGAAACCGGTACAAAAGGGAGAACATGCCAAGAAGCGCGGTTTCTTTGGCTGGTTTAATCGCTTTTTTGAACGTAATGCCGACAGGTATCGCAGCGGTATCGGTTATATACTTAAGCGCACCGGCCGGTTTGCCCTCGTCTATCTGGTGTTGATAGGCGGCACCGCCTATATGTTTACCCAACTCCCCACCTCCTTCATCCCCGAGGAGGACCAGGGCGTCTTTCTCACCATGGTGCAGCTCCCCGCCGGAGCAACTCTGGAACGCACCCAGGAAGTGCTGAATACCGTGCGTAATCATTACCTCAGCAAAGAGACCGCTAACGTCAAATCGGCCTTTGCCGTCGCCGGTTTCAGCTTCGCCGGCCAAAGCCAGAACACCGGCATGGTCTTTGCGCAGCTGCGCGACTGGAAGGAGCGAAAAAATCCCGACCAATCGGTCAAAGCCATTATCGGCCGAGCGATGGGGTCTTTTTCGCAGATTAAAGAGGCAATGGTCTTTGCCTTTAATATTCCGGCTATCCCGGCTCTGGGTTCAGCGACCGGTTTCAACTTCTTTCTTAAGGATCTGGGTGGCCTCGGCCATGAGAAACTGCTTGAGGCGCGCAACCAACTGCTCGGCATGGCCGCCAAGAATCAAGATCTCACCCGGGTCCGGCCAAACGGCATGGAGGATACCCCGCAGTACAACGTCGATATCGACTATGAAAAGGCCATGGCCCAGGGCGTCAGCATCGGCGACCTCAACGCTACCCTTTCCATTGCCTGGGGTTCGAGTTATGTCAACGATTTCCTGCACCATGGCCGAGTCAAAAAGGTGTATCTGCAGGCCGAGGCCCCCTTTCGGATGCAACCGGAGGATCTCGGACTTTGGTATGTCCGCAATAATAAAGGTGCGATGGTACCCTTTTCGACCTTTACCAACGGTAATTGGAGTTTTGGTTCGCCTCGTCTGGAGCGCTATAACGGCAATCCGGCCTTCGAGATCGTCGGCGAGGCGGCCCCCGGCAAGTCCAGCGGCTATGCCATGGACCTGATCGGCCAGCTGGTCGCCAAGCTGCCGGTCGGGATCGGCTACGAGTGGACCGGCGCATCCTTTCAAGAGATGCAGGCGGGATCGCAGGCCCCTGGCCTGTATGCCATTTCCCTCCTGGTGGTCTTTCTGTCGCTTGCCGCCCTCTACGAAAGCTGGTCGGTACCCTTCTCGGTCATGCTGGCGGTGCCCATCGGGGTATTGGGTGCCCTGCTCGCCACCTATTTCCGCGGTCTGGAGAACGACGTGTATTTCCAGGTCGGCCTCCTCACCACCATCGGCCTGTCGGCGAAAAATGCCATCCTCATCGTTGAGTTCGCCAAACGCCGCTATGATAAGGGCAAGGATCTGGTCGAGGCCACCGGCAAGGCTTGTCGCCAGCGGCTCCGCCCCATCCTGATGACCTCGCTGGCCTTTATGCTCGGCGTCCTGCCGCTGGCCATCAGTACCGGCGCCGGGGTCAACAGTCGACATGCCATCGGCACAGGAGTACTCGGCGGCATGCTGTCGGCAACGGCGCTGGCCATCTTTTTTATCCCGCTATTTTTTGTCGTGGTGATTCGCCTGTTCACCAAACGTGGCGGTAAAGCACAAACATCGTCCACGACCGGCGTTTGATCTTTATGATCTGGTGGATGTAGCTCTCCTTGGGGAGCTGCATCCTCCGCTCCTTTACCAAAGCAACAAGGAGCCAGTATGCAAGACTTCAAAGACAATCGTGATTTCTTAAAAGACAGTCTCCGGAAAACCATCGATTTCAGGACCAGCGATCAGCACCGAGGACTCCCCCTTCCACCCCCGGAGGAGGCCGTCGATCAACAGTTACCGCGGATTCCTCTGCCCGACAGAACATCCTGGAACCTGGCAATACCACCAAGGAATCTGGCGGATGCCATCGGTAACCGACAAAGCAGGCGCAATTATAGCAACGAATACCTGAACATCGAAGAACTGGCTTTTCTACTCTGGGCCACCCAGGGCCTCAGAAACCCGGACCTTCAGCCCGCGCATTTCCGCACGGTGCCTTCAGCCGGAGCCAGGCATAGTTTTGAAACCTTTCTGTTCATCCATCGGGTGGAAAAGGTGGCCCCCGGGCTGTACCGCTATCTTCCTCTCTCTCATGAACTGGTTTTTCTGAAGGGTGCCGATGATGGCAGCAAAAAAAGATTGTCACGGGCTGTCCTGGGGCAACAATTCGTTGCCACCAGCGCCGTGGTCTTTGTCTGGACAACCGTGCCCTATCGTATGGAATGGCGTTATCTGCAGGCGGCGCATCGGGTCATCCTGCTCGATGCCGGGCATGTCTGCCAAAACCTCTACCTGGCCTGTGAGGCAATTGATGCCGGAACCTGCGCCATCGCCGCTTACGACCAGGAGGCCATGGACGACCTGCTCCAGGTAGATGGCAAAAACCAATTCACCGTTTACCTGGCACCGGTTGGTAAGTATGCGGGTGCCTGAACAAGCAATAAGATCTTTTGACGCTTGCTCAAAAGCTTTAAATTGCTGTTTTACAACAATGACAAATCTTTCTTGGCAAAAGGCAAATGGTGGTTCAAGGTATCGATATCCCCTGCCGCCATGGTGTTTACCCGGTCGATGAGCTGCTCGAAAATAACCTTCAGCCGCAAGTCATAAAAGCGGTGCAGGCTGGTATTGGATACCGCCTCAAAGCCACGATAAATTTTGTGCGGCGAACCGGCGCCGGGATCGAAGGTTTCAATGTCGTTGTCTATGGCCCACTCTATGGGCGCATAAAAGCACATGTTGAAGTGCAGGTCTTTGACCGGCCCCGTGCAACCCCAATAGCGGCCGATCAGGTGGCGATCCTTCACCAGAAGCATCGACATGGCGATGGGGACCGGGCTTGCGCTCTTGAAGGCGGCAATGATCAATAGCCGGTGACGGTAGTCCTGAAAGATTCGGGTAAAAAAATCGCCATTGAGAAAGCGGGCCGCCCAGGGACCGTAGCGATCATTGGTGTTGAGATAAAATCGATACATGGCGGCTCCCATATCGGCTGGAATTGCATCGCCGGTGAAGGTGCGTATTTCGATGCCCTGCTGCGCCATACTCCGGCGTTCACGCCGGATATTGCGCCGCTGCACCGACTTAAATGTCTGTAAATACGACTCGAAAGAGGCAAAATGGTGATTTTTCCACAGGTAGGATTGATGCTGCCAGCCGATAAACCCATGCGACGGTAAACCGGCAAACCAAGGGACGTCAACGTAATTGAAATGGCAGCAGGACAGCTGCTCCTGTCGGCAAAACCGATCGATGGCCGCAAGCATGCTGCGCATTAAGGCGCGCTGATCGAGATCCTCCGCCATCAGGAAGCGATATCCCACCGACGGCGTTGCCGGGCTCATGCCGATCAGCTTGGGATAATATCTTACCCCATATTCCGCCGCCAATTGCGCCCACCAATGGTCGAATATAAATTCCCCGTCGCTATGGGTTTTCAGATACAGCGGTGCCGCCGCAACCAGTTCCCGGCCTTGCCAGAGGGTGAGGTGCTGCGGTTGCCAGCCGAAACGGGGCGAGATACTGCCGGATGCTTCCAGATCATGCAGCCATTGCCATTCCAGCAAGGGTGTCGACAGCGGCAGGGCCAGCTTGTCCCACTGCCGGCACTCCACCTCATCGATGGAGGCATGCCAACGAACTGTCCATAAGGCTGTAGTGTTCATAAGTTATCGAATAGCGCTCAGGTCAATCCAGAATATACGCAATGCCCTCCGTCTACCATCAATATTGTCATAGCAACCTGTAAACGCAATTGTGGTAGCGACTCCGTCGCATAAGGTCAGGGCCGGCAGTCCCCTGCTTCGCCCCTTTTGCCTTTGAGGTACCAAGGGTACTCACTCTTTATACATTCAGGTAACAGCTCCTCCCTTGAAAAGATATGTCTCTTTTTTCCAATGCTTGAAGATTTCTTTCACCATTATGTTAACCCAAGCCCTTATCATACCTTGTCATTTACAGAGGCAGTAATATTGGCTATAGATTTCCAAGTTAGACGATAGGAAGAATTGAGGTGGCTGTTTTACGCCATCCTCCATAACAATTTCAACAGCTTCCTTGCACAAGAAGAAAATGAATGCTTATCCTCTTTATAGTTTTGCGATGATACCGTGTCGATGGGATCACCGCCGATGCAATCTATTAACTCTACATGGAGAATGTGCAAAATGTCAGACCTCAATCAACGAATACTCGACATCATTCATAAACCTCAACTCGCCTCCCTGGCAACAGTCACCGAGCAAAATAATCCATGGGTCCGTTACGTGGTGACCGTCGGTGACGGCAACTTTATTCTTCGTTGTGCAACCTTTGTCGAGTCCCGCAAGGTGAAGCAGATCGAGGGCAACCCCAATGTTCATCTGACTTGCGGCGTCAACTCCTTTCAAGCGATGCAGCCCTATGTGCAAATCCAGGCGAAGGCGCGGGTCACAAGCGACAAAGAGGAGCGCCACAATTTTTGGAACGACATGCTGGCCCCAATCTTCACCGGGCCGGACGATCCCAAATATGTGGTTATCATTATTGAGCCATACCGTATCGAGTACTGCACCCCAGGCTCTTATCAGCCGGAAATCTGGACAAGATAAAGAAAAAGGAGAATACCCAGCGCGGTAATCGTCGTCAGCAAACTTTTTTTGCGATGATGATTTCTTAGCGTATATCGACCTTATGGCACAATGGTGCAAAATTTATCAGGTCGAGATCTGGCCATGGTGCCTGATGGCGAATCATGTCCATCTCATCGCTGTTCCGCACAAAGAAGAAAGTCTTGCCCGTGCCATCGGCGAAGCTCATCGTCGATACACCCGTCGGATCAATTTCCGTGAAAAATGGCGAGGACATCTGTGGCAGGAAAGATGTGCCTCTTTCCCAATGGATGAACAGCACCTTTTAGCTGCAGCCCGATATATCGAAATGAATCCAGTTGCTGCAAAATTGGTTCAAAACCCAGGGGATTACCGCTGGAGCAGCGCTCATGCACATCTTATTGGACAAGATGATGAACTGGTTAAAGTAAAACCACTACTTGAGCTGGTTCCTGACTGGCGTAGTTTTCTGATGTTGACACCGCAGCATGAAATTGATGCAATTCACCGTCATGAACGTACCGGTCGTCCTTTAGGGACGGCCGGTTTTATTGAAAAACTGGAGATCGCATTAGATCGGATTTTACTACCACAATAACCTGGCTCTAAAAGGAATGTCTAGAGTTAGGGTTATGCAGCGTGAAAGAAAAAAGTTGCCTCTGTGTGAATGATCAGTTAGGATTTGAGAAGTCTTGAGATCAAAGAGGCTTAGAATCATCACCACCCGTCACCAAGGACATCTAAATGAGGATTGTTATGATGAATAAAAATGCGGTTGCTCCAGTTCTCTATGGGTCTGTTCCAGCTCTTCTCCTCGCCCTTTTGTTCTTTAGTGGATGTTCCGTTTTGCCTAGGGAAATACGATATGACACAAATACCATAAAGTATACCAGCCCTCAAGATGGGGTTAAGTCCACCTCCAGACCCTATGATGCTAAGACCGCGCGTTATAGCAGTTTTGACGGGGGCGTTACCTCCACAAGTGGTCAATATGAAGATGCGACCGCTTATTACATCTCAATGGACGGGGGGCGTGTACCTCAATCGCCGGTCATGAGGGCCACAAGCCAACATACAGCACAAGTAAACCCGCAACAGGAGCAGCCGGCAAAAGATTTGCCCATGGTTATCGAGGTTTCAGACGTCCTCTTTGATTTTGATAAATGGGTCATCAAAACTCCTTTTTTCCCCGTACTGGATCGATGGGTTGAGTATTTTAAAAGTAATCCGCTGGTAACAGCACATATCTTTGGACATACCGATAGTACAGGCCCAACCGCCTACAACCAGACCCTCTCAGAAAAACGGGCCCAGTCCGTGATCAACTACTTGGTTGCCAAAGGCATTAATCTTAACAGGCTCACTGCCAGAGGTTTTGGTGAAAGCCAGCCCCTAGCCCCGAACAGCACCAGGGAAGGTCGTCAGAAAAACCGACGAGTGGAGTTGAATTTTTAACTGGTTAGGACCACCGGCGACACTGGAGACTATGCAATGCCTGCACAGCAGACAGTTCTTCTCGTTGGCGGCACTGGACGCACGGGTCAACGCGTCTTGCAGCAGCTTCTGAGCCGCGGCATACATGTCCGTGCCATTGCCCGATCAGTGCAAAAGCTCCCGGCGGGTGCCGCGGAAAACCCTCATCTGACAGCGGTTGAAGCCGATTTGCTCTCTCTTGGCAATGAGGAACTCCAGCGCTACATCGGCGGTTGTGATGCCGTCATCTCGTGCCTTGGTCACGTTATCAGCTTCAAAGGCGTTTTTGGGCAGCCGCGCGACCTCGTTGCGCGGGCCACGACGCGGCTGTGTCGAGGAATTGAAGCGTTGCAGCCCGCAAAGCCGATCAAGTTCATCCTTATGAGCAGCGTCTCGGTCAATCACCCAGGGGGGTTTGACACCCGTCGCCGGATGTTCGAAAAGGCGGTCGTGTGGACAATCCGCAATTTGATCCCTCCGGCCAAGGACAACCAAGAAGCTGCAAACTTCCTTTATGGCAGCATCGGAATGGCCGGTCCATTTGTACAGTGGGTGGCGGTCCGTCCAGACACACTCCTGGAAGGCGACGTTTCCGAGTACACACTGCATAAGGGCCTTGTGAGCAGCCTCTTTACTCCGGACAGCACCAACATGGCCAACGTTGCACACTTCATGTGTGAGTTATTTACGAACCCGACGGCATGGGATGCCTGGAAGGGAAAGCTGCCGGTAATTATCAACGCAGCTACTTCGAAGAGATGACTGAGGGCGCTTCTACCAGACCGGGCCATTTTTATGGAAGAAAAATCAACTTGAAAAGGAGAATCCATGCAACATTGTATTATTACTATTCTGTCTGTTTTGTTCCTGATTTTGTCTCTAACCCCCATGAATGCGTCCCTTGCAGCCAAAGATCCCAAAGACGGCGCGGGCAGCAAAGACCCAGATCTTTTTTCCCGTATGCCCGGCTTTTATATTTCTAGTTACGAGGCGCTGGAATTTGACCGGTATGAATTCAAGACAGGAACCAATACAACTGAAAAAGTGGAAGGACGTCGGACCTTTGTAGCGTATACCGCCAATGAAGGCATTACCCATCCCAGCGGTCTTCAGGTTATCCGCAATTATGTCAATGCAGCCAGAAGCGTCGGTGGAAACTCGGTCTATGAATATGAAGACGGCGGAACCCAGTATGCCACTCTGCGGATCATCAAGGAGGATAAAGAGATATGGGCAGATGTATCCGGGGCCAACAACGGGATGTATAATGTTCAGATGGTTGAAAAACAGCTCATGAAGCAGGATGTTACGGCCAATGCCGATGCCCTGTCCGGCAGCATCAAAGAAACCGGGAGGGTGGCGGTTTACGGTATTTATTTTGATACAAACATGGCCGATTTGAAACCTGCGTCTGACCCGGCCTTGGCCGAGATTGTCAAAATGCTCAAGGCCGATGCCAACGTGAAACTTTATGTGGTGGGTCACACCGACAATGTCGGCCAGTTTGCCCACAACGTCAAATTGTCACAGGACAGGGCCGCCTCGGTAGTGAATGCCCTGGTGAACAAGCACGGCATTGCCGCAGTCCGGCTCACTCCCTTTGGTGCCGGTCCTGCCGCGCCGGTGGTTTCCAACAAGACCGATGACGGCAAGGCTAAGAACCGCAGGGTGGAACTGGTAGCCCAATAGCCCGAATTAGGACCGTTACCACTTCTTTTAGAAAGGAGGTAGTATTATCAGAATAGTACCTCCTCTGTTTGCCACCCATAGAGGTTTTCAAACTAGCGGAGACTGCAATGTCATCTTTGCTCACCAACTCATACCTTTAAGCAGCAGCAACATCGGCAAATGGTAAATTTTCTACCTGCAATCAAAGTCTTGGGTCAATTGATCCAGGTCCGCCGCAGTCAGGGGTATAGCAGGTGACATCTTTGAAAATGCACTTCTCGTTGCAGCTTGGGCATGTATCAGGTGGCATTGGAGCTTTAACGGTATTGCCGCATTTTCCACACTTCCAAAAAGGTTCACTATTTTTCACTTGAGCTGCCTTTTGCTTTTCACTCATAACCTTCCCCTTTAATTAGTTTTTAAATTCCTCCATCCACCATCTTGCACAAAGTTATAGAACTATAGGTCAACAATAGGAACCGGTCTGCAAACAGTCAATTATTATAACTCATACCACCACTCTCTACTTAACCACACCCCTGTTCAAGACCTTTGAGGCATTCTCCACCGATTCAAGATTAATCAGGTTCTCGTACCCGACCTTTTTCAGCGTTTCATAGGCAATGCCGGTTCTCCGACCGGTGCGGCAATACAGGTAGACTGTGTCTTTCTTATCTGTAACTACCTTGGATATCTCATTGCCAATCCGTTCGTAGGGAATCAACACCGCTCCCTCCAGGTGACCGGCTGCCCACTCGGCTTCGGTTCTGACATCGATAATAACCGACCTCGTCCCGGAGCTGTTTTCGATGGCCGAGACCGCCGAGACCAGGAGTGCAAGGACGAGCGCCATCGGCAGCAGCATGGTTTTCAATATTTTCATCATCGTTCACTCCCCCTAGCTGAAATCGTCCCAGCAATTATCTGGTAGCATAGTCATCATTTATTAGGCAGTGGCTTTTTCGTTCTGCGGCCGGCCTTGGCGAGAATTTCCAGATAAAACGATTCCAACTGTTGCTCTTGCGCCTGATCGATGCATTTGGTGATTTCCGCCAGGTGAATTTCCTTGGCGCTTTCAGCAGCTGGACCGAATTTACAGTCGAAATCCCAAAAATCGACGCCCTCCGGCAACGCTTTATTCCGCTCTCTCTTAATGTATTTTTTGATTTCGTGTCTTACAGCTTCTATCAGTCTGTCTCTTTTAATCTTAGGGTCGGTAATTTTAAACGTCTTCTTCATTATTATCCTCGAAAAGAGTTTCAAAAAGTTCGTGTATGGGCATCTCTTGCTGCAGGACTAAAGGCCCGGAGTCATAATTGTCCGTTCCAGTCCCGGCAGCCAGGTGTTTTCCTGATGATTGTAGGTTTTTACGACAACTTTGTCCTGATAAAGAAAAAGTGAGTTGGTCCAGATGGTGCCGCGGTTCATGTCTTTGTTATGGATGTTGGTTACCCGGCCGTCATAGAGATTGATCGGTGAGGCATAGCTCTCCTCCAGCGGCGAGGTGTGGGTATGGCCGGAAACCCAGAGGAACACCTGCTTGTTGGCTTTCAGAATCTCATGCACCGTTGCCACTGGCTGAGCAATAAAACTCGGGGTATTGACCCATTTTCGATAATCCCGCAGGGTCCCATTCAAGGGGCCATGGAAGATAATGATGGTTGGCGTCTGTTTATTGTGGCTCAGCTCCGCACGCAGCCATGCCAGTTGCTGGTCGGACATGCCGGAAAGGAAGTCGCTATGGTCTGCTGAGAGAAACACCAGGAGATAGTCACCCACATACTTGCTGTAATAATAGCTTGGCAGGTCAAATGTCCGGCGAAATTTGCGCAGCTTTTCCTGTTGTGAGGCTGGGGTGCCTGCGAGGAGCTGACCTATTTCGTCGGCGTAGAAATAATCGTGATTACCGGCAATGGGAAAGAGTGGCGCATACAGCTTATTGAAAAAGGTCTTTGCCGTCTGATATTCGTCATCGGTGCCCAAATCGGCACAGATATCACCGACGGCCACCACCATCTCGACATCGTCCCAAGAATTGATTGTTGCCAGGACCTGTTCTTTTTTTTCGATATCCCGGCCGGGAAGATGGGGATCTCCGAGAACTACCAGATGATGGTAGGCATTGGCCGTCTCGTCGGTTGGTTTGGCGCACGCGGCAAGGGTTATACAGAGGAGTGCGGCAAGCACTGCCGATTTGAGAAACCTCACTGTGTTCTTCGCGTTCATAACATTTTGGGCGGTTACTGAGTTAATAAATATTTGCCGACATGAGCAAAAACCTTACAGACCAATCTCGCCGGCGATCTCCTGCATGGCTGCAAGGCTCAGCAGACAAAATTCGGCCAGGGGTATTCCCGCCAATTGGCATTCGGCGATGATCTCGCGGTCGGCACCGCGGGCAAAGGCCTTTTCCTTAAAACGTTTCTGTACCGACTTCGCCTTCACCAATGCCAGCTTTTTTTCAGGAATGACCAAGGCCGCTGCGACAATCAGACCGGTAATGGTTTCGCCTGCTGCAAGGGCGTAATGAAATATGGTGCTCCGCTGCTCCCCTGGCCACGCGGTGAGATTATGCAGGCGAATCGCCTCGATAATTTCCGGATCGACCCCTTTCTCTTGTAAAATCGCCACCGTGTCCGTGGTGTGGGTGGCAAGGTCCGGCTTGCTTTCCGAATCGAGATCATGGAGGAGACCGGCTAAGCCCCATTTCTCTTCATCGGCGCCCAGTCGTCTGGCGGCTGCCCGCAACACCGCCTCGGCGGCAAGCGAATGGTTGATGAGGTGCTGACTCTTTAAAGTTGCGCGAACCAGATCCAAGGCCTCCATCTGCGTTATACCGTAGGGCATGACTTCCTCCTCCCTAATGCCGTGTAGTGAATTTACCATTTTGATGTTATTGCCAAAAACGGCATAAGGAGCCGTAACGAAATAGATTAAATACGCTGGTTATTTCGTAACGGCTCCTAATACTTCAAGCCGACGCGGTCGCGAACCAAATCGAGAGTAACAACCGCTTTAGCACGGGCTTTATCCCGGCCTTTCTCAAGAATCGCCCGGAGCATTGTCGGATCGCCGAGCAATTCGGCCTTTTTCCGACGTGCTGCACCGAAGGTATCATTGAGGAGATCAAGCAGTTCAAGTTTCAGATAGCCGTATGCCGCCCCGCCACCGACATAGAGATTATTAATCTCCGCCATCCGGGCCGGAGCTGCAAAAAGTTTCATAATCTTGTAGAGGCTGCAGGTATCGGGATTTTTCGGCTCCTCAACCGGAGTTGCATCGGTGGCGATGGCCATGACCCGTTTTTTCAACTCTTTTCCCTCCAGAAAAATAGGGATGGTGTTGCCGTAGGATTTGGACATCTTCTGCCCGTCAAGGCCGGGAACGATGGCCGTCGATTCATTGATGGCCGGCTCGGGCACGACGAAGGTATCACCATATTCATTGTTGAACTTGATGGCCAGATCGCGGGCGACTTCGAGGTGCTGTTTCTGATCCTTGCCGACCGGGACCTGCTCCGCCTGATAAAGAAGGATATCGGCGGCCATGAGCACCGGATACGAAAACAGGCCGTGGGTAGCGGAGATTCCCTTGACCACCTTATCCTTATAGGAAGTGCACCGCTCGATCAGCCCCATCGGGGCGATGGTGGAAAGCACCCAGGTCAATTCGCAGACCTCGGGAACGTCCGACTGGACCCAGAAGATACATTTGTCGGGATCAAGGCCCAGGGCGAGAAAATCGGCGGCCGCCTCAAGAGTCCCACCCGCCAGTCGATCACGTTCACGAACCGAGGTAAGGGCATGCAGATCGACGATAAAGACATACAGTTCATCGCTTTCCATATGGGCGATCATGGTCTGCATCATGCCGAAGTAGTTGCCGATGTGCAGCTGGCCGGAGGGTTGGATACCTGATAAGATTTTCATAAGTTTCCTACAGTTGTTAGAAAAAAGAGATCGTGCTTCTTGGTTGTTTTGCAGTCCGCTACCATACTGTAAAAATCAAAAAAAGGGGAGTGGGGAAACGACGCTTCCCCACTCCCCTTGTACAAACAGCGACTCGGCCGTTAAAGGGTACTATTTAACCTCTTCAAAGTCGGCGTCTACCACATCATCGTCATCCTTCTTCTTGCCCTTTGCACCACCGGCAGCACCCGGACCGGCATCGCCGCCACCATCGGGATTTTCCTTGGCAGCCTGCTGATACATGAGTTCCGCCAACTTATGCGAGGCCTGGGTCAGCGCTTCAACCGCCGTCTTGATGGCGGCAACATCGTCACTGTCCTTCACCTTCTTGACATTTTCGATTTCCTTCTCGACGCTGGCCTTGGTCGGTGCATCTACTTTGTCGCCGAGATCCTTCAGGCTTTTCTCGGTGGCATGGACCATGGCATCGGCCGAGTTACGGGTCTCTACCAGTTCCTTGCGGCGCTTGTCATCCTCGGCATGCAGTTCGGCATCCTTGGTCATTCGTTCAATCTCATCCTTGGTCAGGCCGGAGGAAGCGGTGATACGAATTGACTGCTCCTTACCGGTACCAAGATCCTTTGCTGAAACACTGAGAATGCCGTTGGCATCAAGATCAAAGGTCACCTCGATCTGCGGCACGCCACGCGGCGCCATGGGGATATCGGCCAGCTCAAAGCGGCCGATGGCCTTATTGTCCGCTGCCATTTCCCGCTCACCCTGCAGAACATGGATGGAAACCGCCGGCTGATTGTCGGCGGCGGTTGAGAAAATCTGACTTTTCTTGGTAGGCACTGTGGTGTTTTTCTCAATGAGCTTGGTCGTTACACCGCCAAGAGTCTCGATACCCAGTGAAAGCGGGGTAACGTCGAGGAGCAATACGTCTTTTACGTCGCCCTGCAGAACACCGCCCTGGATAGCAGCACCTATGGCCACGACTTCGTCGGGATTGACGCCCCTATGCGGTTCTTTGCCGAAGATATCCTTAACCTTCTGCTGTACCATCGGCATACGGGTCATACCACCAACGAGGATAACCTCATCAATTTCCGAGGCGTTGAGGCCGGCATCTTTTAGGGCTGTGCGACAGGGACCAACGGTGCGTTCAACCAGATCTTCCACCAGACTCTCAAGCTTGGCGCGGCTCAACTTAAGGTTGAGGTGTTTCGGGCCGGAGGCATCGGCGGTAATAAACGGCAGGTTGATGTCGGTTTCTTTGGTGGTGGAAAGCTCCATCTTGGCCTTTTCCGCTTCTTCCTTCAGACGCTGCAGGGCCATCTTATCATTTCTCAGATCGATTCCCTGCTCACGCTTAAATTCGTCGGCCAACCAGTTGACGATACGCATGTCAAAATCTTCACCACCGAGGAAGGTGTCGCCGTTGGTCGATTTGACCTCGAAAACGCCGTCGCCGATTTCCAAAATGGAAACGTCGAAGGTGCCGCCGCCGAGATCATAGACAGCAATTTTCTCTTCCGCTTTCTTGTCGAGACCATAGGCAAGGGAAGCGGCGGTCGGCTCGTTGATGATGCGCAGAACGTTAAGCCCGGCGATCTTTCCGGCATCTTTCGTGGCCTGACGCTGTGAATCGTTGAAGTAGGCGGGTACGGTAACCACCGCGTCGGTGACTTCTTCGCCTAAATATTCTTCGGCGGTCTGCTTCATTTTCGCCAAAACCATCGCCGAAATCTCGGCCGGCCGATAGGTCTTACTGTTCACATCGACAGAGACACTGCCATGCGACCCCTCGACAATCTTGAACGGACTGATTTCAATTGATTTCTTGACTTCCTGATCGGTGAATTTGCGGCCGATCAGGCGTTTAATGGCGTAGAGGGTCCGTGTCGGGTTGGTAACCGCCTGACGTTTTGCTATCTGTCCCACCATGCGCTCATCATTGTCATTGAAGGCTACTACCGACGGAGTCGTTCTGTTGCCTTCGGCATTAGCAATTACCTTCGGCTCGCCGCCATCCATAATCGCCACACATGAGTTGGTGGTCCCCAGATCTATTCCGATAATTTTGCCCATCTTCTCTCTCCTTAAATCTTTCTCAGCGGATTAATTATCCGTCCAACATTATTCATTTTTTTGTCGATTGCTCTACCCGTGGCAGTGGCAACCTCCTGTAAAGTTGTCATTTTCCCTTGTTTGTCAAGGGATTTGCGGATCTTTTCAATGAGCTTTGTCGCCGCAGCTCCAATCATTTTTCCCCGGAGGAAACAACTACCTTGGCGGCTCTCAGCAACCGGTCCTTGTAATAATAGCCTTTTTCGAATTCAAGGATCACGTGATTGGTCGGAACCGTATCGCTGGCGTCCATGGTCAAGGCTTCCTGCTGCTGCGGGTCGAAGAGCTTACCGACACTTTCCACCGCCTTAACCTCAAATTTTTCCAGGGTGGTAAGGAGGCTTTTCAAGGTTAACTGGACACCGGCAAGGAGGGCGGAAAGATTTTTTTCCGCATCGGCACCATCGGTTATACCCTGGCCAATGGCCCTTTCCAGGTTGTCGACCACAGGAAGGATCTCCCGAAATATGGTTTCCCCGGCATACTTCAAACCCGCCAAACGTTCCCGCTCCACCCGCTTTTTGAAGTTTTCATTTTCCGCGGCCATCCGCAGCATCCTGTCGCGAAGACCGGCAATCTCCTCACGGGCGTCGAGAAGCTCTTTTTCAGGATTGTCAGGTTCCGGCTCAACCTGAACCATATCGTCAAGTTCTTCCTCGGGGGCCTCGGAGGCATTTTCAACCTCAATCGTAACTTCAGAATTATCCTGAAGTTTTTCGTTTAATTTCTCCTTGCTCACCACTTTCTCCCTCTCTAATTGCATTTCCTTAATCCTGCGCCGGAACGAACACGTCCGGTGCGGCAAAAATCAAACTTGAGCGAACAATAAGTAGCCGAATTTTTCTTGTCAAGTAGCCGAAAGTCAATATTCATACCCCCGGCAGGAATGAAAAATATAATAAATTCAATATAAACGGGAGCGGTGGGGGTTGATCTGGGCAGTATTCAGACGGACCTGAAGCGAGTGCTTGTCCCTATTCGACTTCGTATCTATTTAATTTATTAAGGAGAGTCTTGCGGGTAATGCCCAGCCGTCGGGCTGCCTCGCTTTTATTGCCACCGGTCTCTTCCAAGGTCTTCAAGATAAGCTGCTTTTCGGCCACAAAAAGTGATCCGCATTCGTTCTCGTCGGCAAGACGCTGTTTTTCCGGCTGCTTTCTCGTCTGTTTCTGGATGGACAGCGGCAGGCTCCTTTCGGTCAGTTCGCTGCCGCGCATAAGAATGATACCTCGCTCGATGGCGTTTTCCAGCTCCCGGACATTGCCGGGCCAGGGATAATTGGTCAACAACGCCATACACTCGGAAGTGACCCGATCAAGGACACGGCGGTTTTTTTCAGCAAACTTCCTGGCAAAATGATCAACGAGTTCGGGGATATCCGGCCCCCGGGTGCGTAGCGGCGGGACGGTGAGCATGACCACGTTGAGTCGGTAGTACAGATCCTCACGAAAGGCATTGCGACCCACCTCGTTCTCAAGGTCGCGATTGGTGGCGGCGATGATGCGCACATCGACCTTGATCGTTGCCTCGCCGCCGACCCGCTGCAACTCCTGTTCCTGCAGCACCCGGAGGAGCTTGACCTGCATGGCCTGGGAGGTCTCACCGATCTCGTCGAGGAAGAGGGTGCCGCCGTCGGCCTGGACAAACTTTCCTTCCCGCCTTTTATCGGCACCGGTAAAGGCGCCTTTTTCATGGCCGAAGAGTTCAGATTCGAGCAAGCCCTCGGCCAGGGCAGCGCAGTTGACCTTGACAAAGGGCTGGTCGCGCCGCTCACTGTTGCGGTGCAGGGCCTCGGCCACCAATTCCTTACCGGTACCGGATTCACCGTAGATGAGCACCGTCGCCTCGGTGGGCGCCACATAGCCGACCATCTCCAGCAATTCGATTATCGGCGGAGATGAGCCGATTATCGTCGTTTCAATCTTCGGCCGCGCCGCCGCCGGCAACTGCCTGCGGCTCACCACCTGCTGATGGTCGACAGCCCGCATGAGGGCGAGACGCAGTCGATCAAAATCAAGCGGTTTGGTGAGATAATCATGGGCCCCCTGCTGGATCGCCTCCACCGCATCGTCTACCGAGGAATAGGCCGTCATGATGATCACCGGCAGGGCAGGTTGCAGAGCCTGAATCCGGAGAAAGGCCTCACGACCGTCCATTATTGTCATGCGCACGTCCATGAGCACCGCGTCGTAGGGGTGTTCGGCAACCGCGGCAACCGCCGTCACCCCGTCATCGGCCTCGACACAGCGCCACCCCCACTCCCTGATGAGGGAGCAGAGCATAAAACGATGCACCTGATCGTCATCTACCACCAGAATGGTCGTCGACCTCTTTTTTCCCGTCACCTTGTTCATTCTCCCTTGTTATTTTCGATATCGCCATCAATGCATACCTCAATGATAGCGGTTCGCAAAGAAATCATTTTATGTTACCATCCGGCGGTAAAAGCAAGGCTAAAACTTGGAATTTCCACCGGACCGGGGTATAACCGGTCCCGGAGGTTTCTTTTAGCGCTACCAAGGGTACAGAATCTCCTCTCTTTCGGAGGCATGCATGCACAGCATTTCCATAATCAGCATCGGCGGCACCATCGATAAAATCTATTTCGACGCCAAAAGTGAGTATGAGGTCGGACCACCGAATGTCGAGAAGGTTTTGGCCGAGTTGAACCTGTCGATCACCTACCAGGTTACCTCGCTGATGCGCAAGGATAGTCTCGACCTCACCGACGATGACCGCTTGCTGATCGCCGGGGCAGTGACCAATGACCCTTGCCCGCGAATCCTTATCACCCACGGCACCGACACCATGGTCGAAACCGCCAAGGCGCTGAAGGACATCCCCGGCAAAACCATTGTCCTCACCGGGGCCCTCGAACCGGCCCTGTTCAAAACCAGTGATGCGGTGTTCAATATCGGCTGCGCCATCGGGGCGCTGCAGGTGCTTCCGTCAGGGGTGTATATCGCCATGAACGGTCGGATATTTACCGAGGGCAAGGTAAGAAAGAATCTGATCTTAAACAAATTCGAGGAATTAAAAATCTGAACATACCATGACCATTATCGCTACACTGGGGCCGGCCGGCACATTTTCCGACCAGGTCACCAAGGAATTTCGCAAATCGCTGCGTGGTGATGTTGCCATCAACTACTGCAACTCCATCAAAAAGGTCTTCCAGGCGGTAGCCGACGGCTGCAACTACGGCATTGTACCCATCGAAAACCTATCGGAAGGATTCATTCCCTTGGTCCTTGACCTGATGGTCACCTCCGAGCTGAAAATAATCGGGGAAAAGATCATCCCGATCAATTTTTCCTGTATCTCCTCGGTCACCGACACCCGCGACATCAACAAATTATTTGTACAGTTCGCCAGCCGCGGCCGATGCTCCGAATTTATCGAAAGCCTGGGTGAGCATATCGAAGTCGTTACCACCGATTCCAACACCCTGGCGCTTACCCGCATGACCGGCGATCCGGGAAGGAGTGGTGCAATAGTTCCCGGACATTTTGTCAAGCCCGGCGATTTTCCTTTAGTCATTGAAAGCATAAATGATTACCCCAACAACCAAACCCGTTTTTTCGTTTTGGCGGGGGAAAATTCCTGCATTCCCGACTGCACCTCGCCCGGCTGCAAGACCTCACTTATTATCATCAACGATGACGACCACCCCGGTCTGTTGGAAAAAATTCTTTCGTCTTTTTCCAAACAAAGAATCAATCTCCTGGCAATTACCTCGCGACCGACCAAGGAACAGTTCGGTAACTACCATTTCTTTATCGGACTGGCCGGCAGCCAAAAGGATATACGGGTTAAAACCGCCCTTGAAGAAATCGGCAAGATCAGCCGGGTAAAGATTCTCGGCTCCTATGAAAGAGCCCTATGAGCACCCTGCCCCGTATCATCCAGAAGAGAGGGCAAACAAACTGCGGTGCAGATTATTTTTCAAAGGAATAGAGCAAATCGGCACCGGTTGACTGGGAAGAACTCCTGGTTTCAACGGCAAAGCCACGGGTCAAATCATAGCGCACCCGGAACTGACCGAGCTGGCTGAACATGTTCATGTCATAACCGATATACAGATCCTTGGTTACCCTTTTACCGACCACCAAAGAGACATTCTCCTTTCTGCTGCTGCCTTCGATATGCATGTCATCAAGCTGCAAAATGCTGCCGATCCCTTGGACAAGATCGGCGCCGCCTTTCAGACCAAGACTCGTCGCAGCCGCCTCAAGAAGACTCCCTTCCTCCTTGTTGGAAAAGGCCAGGGAGTGACCGACAATCATCTGCGAGAGAATTTCCGTATCATCCATATACGGATCGGAAAAGAGATGATAGCTGAGATCCTGGGCCAAACCGCTGATATCCACTCCGACCGTGTAGCCCCGATTCTTGGCCTCCTCGTCACTGAACTTTTTTTGCGCCCGCACATCCACTCCCGGATTGTCTATGGGACCGCCGGTAAAGAGAATCCGACCCCTTTCGATATCAAGGGTCCGGCCGTAGATGGTAAAAACTCCCTCACTGAGATCAAGTTCGCCTTGCGCCGTCGGAAGTTCATCCGGGACGGTTTTTACCCGGAGTGCTCCGGAAAGCCTGCCGTTCAGACCGTGGCCATTTATGTGCACGTCTTGGCCCATAAGGACATCAATATCAAGGGAGAAAGGCCAACCCGACGCTTTGACTTCCTGCCGGCCATTAACCACAATAGCATCCCGGGAAACCTGCACCGAGTCTTTCATCTCTTCAGGCGTTATTCGGGCGTAAGGAATCTGCACCGAACCTGTTATCGCCGTCTTTTTCCCGGCGAACAGAAAATGCACATCCGGGTTTACCCTGATCGCATATTCCGGCAGGTTGACCAAAAGGAAATTCTTACCGAGAACATGCAGATCACCCTCAACTCCCGCATCGCCATAACGAAGGAGGCCCTCGGCGCTCATCTCCCCCTCTCCGGATTCGGCATGGCCGACAATCTTCGCTCCGTCTTCGGCGGCGACCACTGCCACCCGCACATTTTCCAGGGAAATGCCCTGGTACGGCAAGGAGATACCACCATCCTCAATCCGGGCCTCACCAATGAGTTCCGGCCTTCCGACCGTCCCCCCAAGGGTGAAGGAGCTGCTCACCCGACCGGTTGGGTCGACACCGTAACCGGTGAGGGCGGAGAGAATTGCCAGATCGAAATTTTCGAGGTCAAGGCTCCCTGAGAGCGGGAAGGTCCTGACCGATTCGGCAAACAGCTCATCCCCTTTGGTGGCGGCATTCAAGGTCAGACGGCTGCCGTTTTTCATCCGGGTGACGAGATTTGTTTGCACAGAAGAGTCGGCCAGCACCATATTGAGAACGGTGTCCTCCCAATGGATGGCGTGAAATTCCTCGTCTTCGACGCCCAGTTCAAAGGTGGTTTCCGGTAGCCTGATCTCCGCCCGGGCGGAAATCATCCGGCGGTCTGCACCGGAGGCGACAATCTCGCCGGCAAACAAGCCGCTGACCGGTGCAGCCAAGAGTTTCAAGCGATTCAACCAACTCAAGGAGAGTGCCGAGAACCTGCTCTTGACTCGCCAGCCGATCTCTTCCGCCAACTGTACATAGCCCCCTGCACAAAGGGTCCCCTCACCCTCGGCAAGACACAAATCATCAAGGACCGCTCCCTTTCTGCCGGCACTGAAGGCGGCACGATCCTGCTGCCGCCAGTTGCCGTAGGTAGAAGATGCCAGATGAACATCGGTGATTTCCCCCGTCCAGCCGTCCCCTTTGGCGGCTTGCGCCCGAAGCTGCAATCTGCCGAACTCGCCCGCCGCCTTTGCGCTCAGCACCTGCTCCTTGAAACTCCCGGAGAAATCAATCTGCGCCATGTCGACCGGCAAACCGGCGAGCATCATCTTTTCCCCGAAGAAAGTGCCCTGCAGCCGGTCATTTTTTCCGAGTTGCGAATGGATCCTGGCCTCCAGCCGTGAGATCTGGCCGGCACCAAGGCTCAGCCCCTCGCCGTGAACTTCGACGTCAAACAGCGGCGCCTGGTAACTGCCGCGCATCTTGCCAAAAAGGTTCACGGCACCCCTCGACTCCGGCACAAGTGTGCCGATATCAGGAGAAGTGAGGCTGAAATCAAGGGCAAAGGCATCACCGGCCTGCCCCTGCAGCACCAGCTGCGAAGCGCCACTCTGCAGGTACAGGCCGGTGCTGCGAATGGTTTCACCTGACAGACTGATATCGCCACTGCCGGACAGGGCATTGCCGCGCAGATTCCCGTTAATATCGCTGATTTTCAGGTAGCCCTCGGCGCCGACGGAGCCGAGAAAACCCTCGCCGGCCAACAACCCGCTGATTTGTCCTGGAAAATCGGGATAGATTCCGGACGGATCGAAGTTATCCAAACGAATTTCCCCCGACCACGTAAGTTTTTCAGCCCATGAAAGCATCGCTTTTTCAAACCTGGCACTGCCCTGCACCTCGCCGCTGCGGATTATCAGGTCATCGGTCCGCACATCATTTTCAGTGAGGGCAATCTTGCCGACGGCGGATATCGGCTGTTCCCGCAGTTTGCCGTCAAGCCTCAAGACCTCAAATGCCACATCCACACCCAGATCGTCCCTGACTGTTCCGACACTGGTGAGATCGGCGTTCAATTTCCCCGGCAACCAATCAAAGAAAGCAGAAGGATCAAAATTTTTAAAGTGAAAAAGGCCTTCCCAGTCGAAGAGCCTTTGCCAGTTGATCTTGGCATTTTCGGCAACCGCCCAGCCGTCGCCGCGGTCAATGCGCAGGGCCGCAAAGTCGATGCCCCACAGGCCGGCGGTGATGGAACTCTGCAGCTGCATGTTATCAAGCTTGCCCCAGGTACCTAGTGCCTGCACCAGGCCGCGGTAGCCGTCGGTGTTGCCCGACAATTGACCGCTTACCGACGCCAGATCAATCTTCGGACAATGTTTGATGAGCGCTTCCAGATCGACATCCCGGGCCTCAAGGGTGGCGGTCCATTCCGGTTTTTCCAGAAGATTGGTAATATCCCCCTCAACCCGGATATCGGCTGGGCTGTTGACGGCAAAGGTGGCATGCGGTGACGTAAAAGGCCCGTTGGCGGAAAAGGTGCCCTCCAGTTGGTGAAAACCGTAGTTGATGAGCCGCCATTTGCCGAGGAGATCGACACGCCGATTACGATCGAAATCAACGGTGCCGTGCACGGCCAGACCGATTTCCGGGCCCTGCAGAGAAAGGTTGCCGATGCTCAGGTGGCCGCCATTGCCCTCCAACTGGATGTCAATGCGATCAAAAACCAGCAATTCGCCGCCGTCACTGTCCTGGATCGTAAGGGAGCTCAGGGCTGCCCGGTCGAGCACCAAGGTTAGAGGCAAAAGAAACTGCGGTAAGGCCACCGCTCCGCCGCCGGCGGACGGGGTGGTTGGGCTGTCGCGCAGGCCGATCACCACCCCCGAGACATCCAGATCGGAGATACGCAGCTCTCCGGCAAGGAGCTTGGCCGGAGACCAGTTGCCGGCAAATGTATCGATCTTTATATCCGTGCCGGGAGTGATAATGTGTATTTTTTCAAGGGTGAAGTGGCCGAGGAGCCTTCCTTGCACTTTCCCGATGATGACACTGCCGCCACTCAGCAGCTGCAGGCTTTTTTTCACCACATACAGACCTGTCGCACTGCCCAACAGGAGAGCGACGAGCAAGGGCAAGAGGAAGATCAAGGCGAGTGCCATGCGGCTGCGGGCGGTCTTTATCACAGATCACCTCCCACCGTCAGATGCACACGCAGGGGGGTGCCGTCCTCGGTGATGGCTGAAGCGACATCGAAACGAACCTGTCCGAAAGGCAGACGGAACCGCACCCCGACGCCGACACCCTGGTGAAAATTCAGGCTCAGGTCGTCGCTTGCCGTGCCGCCATCCCAAAAGGCGGCAAGGCTCCATTGATTGTAGACGACCCGCTCCGCCTCGATGCTGCCGACCACCAGATACCTGCCGCCGATAACCTCCCCGGAAGCGTCCCGGGTGCCGATGGACTTATAGCGGTAGCCGCGAAGGGTATTGTCGCCACCGGTATAAAACCTCAACGACGGCGGCAGGGAATCGATGCTGTCAACCAAGGTGACCCCCAGCAAACCCCGACCGATGAGCCGCCAATCGGTGAACGGCGAAACGATTGCCTTGCCGTTGACGGTTGCCTGGAGAAAGGTGGCATCGGAAATCACGCCCTTCACCCCGCCAAGAAAACCCACCGCCGACTGCAAACCATTTTTGGTGTTCAGAATATCATCGGCAAAAACCAATCCCGCGTTCAATGAAGGCAGAAGCAGGGTCGATTCGCCGCTGGTATCGCCGACGTCATAGATCTCGTCGCGCAGTTCAATGCCGGTGCTGAGTTTATATCGTGGATCCGAATATTCCCGCGCCATAGAGGCGGTGAACAGCTGGGTCTCGGTGTTTTCCCATTGCTTGTTCTGATAGGCAAGGCTATTGGCCAGAGAATAATACCTGGGATCCTCATCAACCGGCATCCGGTAATGCAAAGCGATGGTGTTTTCCCGTTCCCCCAGTTGGAGCGAGGCGTTAACCTTATCGCCGCTCGAATTGAACAGTCGATTATCCCAATCGATTTTGCCGCGCACCCCGGTATCGGTGCCATAGCCAACGCCGAAACTGTATTTATTCAGATGTTCCGGGGCGGTCAGATCAATCTCCACGGGAATGGCGAGATCCTCAACCCGGTCCACCTGCCCCCTTACTGCAACCTTGCTGAAATAGTTGGTCTGATAAAGGATTGATTGTAACTCGAAAAGCTTTGCCGGGCTGTAGGGATCGCCGGCTTTGTAAGGAAGATACCGGGCCAACAGGTCGTGCTTCAAGATCTCCTGGACACTGTTCGTTGCCCCGAAGAGATACTGGCGACCGGTGTCCAGGAGCAAGCGAAGCGAGGCACTGTTGGTTTCAGAATTTATACGCAGCGAACGTTCGCTAAAGGAGGCGTCGAGGAAACCTTCCTTAAAAGCGAGGTTAGCCAGTTTTTTCTTGCCCTGCTCATACAGCTCCTGATGCAGAACATCGCCTTTTTTCAAAGGAAAGTCGGCAAGGGCAGCAGTAAGGGGTGCGTTATTTACGCCTGCGCCTGTCAAATGCAGGTCGATCTTTTCGAGCACAACCGGCGGCCCTTGGTCAATGACATACTGGGCCTGCCACACCTCATCTTTTTTATTCAGGCTGCCCTTGATGGTCGGATTGTAATAGCCGAAGGGGGCCAGGGCGGAACGGATATCTTCCTCTGCCTGGCGATGCAGGCGACGGACGGCACTGTCCTGGAGTCGCTCATTATCCTTTTGCAACAGGATGGTCAGACGGGCCAGGACGTTACGGTACAGCGGATCGCTGACTCCGGTTACCGTTACCTCAAGGTGCACCGAGGCAGGCACAGAAGTCGGCCGCAAGAGGATAAACGTCAGTAAAAGGAATATGATTCGACAGAACACGGATGTTATATTATGAAAGGGCTGACCTTCAGAGTGCAGTCTCCGCTTCAAGATGATGCGGATGCATGGCCGAGCCACAGAGCTCAGCTGAGGGATGGTACCATGAAACCCCTCGCCATAGCAAACAAAGCATGGTGAACCAGGCAGAAATTCAAGATCTTTTTCTAACGGTTCCAGGAGAGAAAATGCAACTGGAAACAATCGATATAGTGAAAATTGTCAATGGCGGTTATGGCCTGGCCCATCTGCCGTCCGGGCAGGCTGTCCTCGTCCGCCATGTCCTTCCCGCCGAGACTGTCATTGTCTCCATTGAGGAAAAGAAAAGAAGCTACCTTTTGGGGCAGCTCCGGCAAATAGTTACACCCCATCCGGCCAGACACACACCACCCTGCCCCTATGCCGGCGAGTGTGGCGGATGCGACCTGCAACATTGCGGGTATGCCGAACAGGTGCAGATTAAAAAAGGGATTATACAGGACCTCCTCCAGCGCAGCGACCGGGAAGCATTGCGGGATTCCTTTTCATTGCCGGCGGAACCGATCGCCGCCCCCGAAGAGTTCGGTTACCGGCAGCGCCTCCGCCTTCAGGTTGAGGGCGGCGCTCTCGGCTTTCATCGCTTCAAAACCCATACCCTTATCCCGATCAGGTTGTGCCTGCTGGCGAGAGAAACCCTGAACCAGACCCTCACCGCCCTGCGACAAGGGCCTGACGGCCGCAAGCTTACCTCCATGGCGTCGGAAGTGGAATTACAGGAGAATCCCCGCACCGGTAAAACCGTGGTCATTTTCCGGCTGCCGCGTAAACCTCGGCCGGCGGATATCCTGGCGGCAGAAAGGTTCGCTCGGGAAAACGATACGGTTGAGCGGGTTTTTTTTACCGGTGAGCAGTTCGCCCGCATGGGCCCCTATGGCAAAGAAGAAGGAACGGTTGCCGGTAATGTACTTGCCGTGCAGTATCCTCCTTTTGCCGGGCTTCCTGGAAATCTTCATCTGAGCTGGGAAGCCGGTGGCTTCAGTCAGGTAAACCTTCGGCAAAATCGTGCCCTTATCGAAACAGTCGTGGATTTTTGCCGGGTGGAGAAAAGCCTGCGGGTCCTTGATCTGTATTGCGGCATGGGCAATTTTGCCTTGCCCCTGGCACTCCTCGGGGCAGAGGTGCTTGGCATCGAAGGCCAGGGCTCGGCGATTCGCAGCGCCAAGAGCAATGCCGCCAGGGCCGGTCTCACCCAGGCTCGTTTTCAGCAAAGTCCGATCCATGCTGCCTGCTCTGAACTTACGGCAAGCGGTGCCCGCTTCGATTGTGTGGTCATCGACCCCCCCCGCCAAGGCACGCCGGATCTTGGCCGCCAGCTGGCAACACTTACCGGTCGACGACTAGTGTATATCTCCTGCGACCCGGCGACCCTGTGCCGGGACCTTGCCGATCTGATCGACCATGGTTTTGCTATCCGCAAAATCCAACCGATCGACATGTTTCCCCAGACCCACCATATTGAGACTGTGGTTCTGCTGGAAAGATAGCTCCCATATTTTAGGCAGAAAGACCGAGGGCCAAACGTTTTTGTTTGATCCGCGCATCCATGATTTCGGCCGCTTTCACATAATCGGGCTCAACGAGAAAGGCGGCTCCGAAGATTTCTTCAAGGCCGCCTAGAGCCAAATCGGTGACCAGCTTCGAGCCGGTGATCTGCGGCGGCGTGCCGATCTGTACCGGAATCCCCGATGCCACACAATATAAGCCAATGGCGACAGCCTTTTCCGAGTACCATTCGGGCGATGCCCCCCACACCGGTAGATCGGCAATATCAACGCCCAAGGCATTGGCAATCATGCCGCAGAGATGAATTACGCGGGAATTATCTACACAGGACCCAAAATGGAGAACGGGAGGGATATTGAGTGCTGAGCACACCCTTTGCAATCCGGCTCCAGCCATTTCCATCCCCTTGGGAACCAGGAGTCCGGCCTTGCCGGCAGCGGTTGTGATGCAGCCGGTGGCCAGAACCAGGATATCCCGCTTAATCAATTCCTTTGCCAGCCCGACATTCTGTGAGTCATGCTGGAATTTTGGATTGTTACAGCCGACCAGTGCCACAACGCCACGAATAGATCCGTCTTTTATGGCATCGAGCAACGGAGTAAGTGTGCCGCCGAGCATTTTCATCAGGGTCTCATTGGAATAACCCACCATGACATCCACTGGTGCAACCGGAATTTCCACCCGTGTTTGGTCACGCTCCGCATAGGCGGCAATGGCCAATTCGATGATCTGTCGCGCCTGCTTCGCCGCCGTTGCCGTGTTGAAGGAAATATGTATCGCTCCGGTAAACCGAGCTTTATCGGCGGTGGTGATAAATTTGGTATGGTAACAGGCGGCGACTTGCACCATGCTCGGCATAATGCACTGATAATCAACGACCACGGCTTCCACCGCTCCGGTGACAATTGCCAGTTCCGTCATAAGGTGGTTTCCGGCCATGGGAATCCCCTGCCTGCCGAGAAGTTCATTTCCTGTACAACACAGGCCGCCGATGTTTATTCCTTCGGCACCGGCTGCCTTGACTTTTGCTATCATCTCCGGATGCCGGGCAGCAGCAAGGACCATTTCCGAGACCACCGGGTTGTGTCCATGCAGCAGAATATTCACCTGATCCTTCTTTATCACCCCGAGGTTGACCTGGGAACTTGCCGGAGTCGGCTCGCCAAAGATAATGTCCGAGAGTTCGGTACCTATCATGGAGCCTCCCCATCCATCCGCCAGGGCCGTTCTTGCCGAGTGCAACAGGGTGCTTACCGCGTCGTTGTCACAGCCCATATGGGTTCGGTGCATCATCTCGGCAATTTCCCGATCAATACCGCGGGGCATTGTATGGTGCTGTCGCCAGATATTTCTCCGTATCTCGGGAACCCGACAGACAAAGCCGATTTCCTTTTTTCTGCTGCCAAAATCGGCGAAACAGGCTTCCATCAGGTCCCTCGCAACTTCCATGGTGGTCCTGCCTTCAACCGCAATACCAAGCTCAATCGAGACGCTGCGTAATTTCTCTTCGTTTTTGATCGTGTAATCGGGCGCTTTCTCCTCAACAATCGCTTCAAGAAGTTCAATAAGATCCCGGCCATGGTCTGAATGCCCGGGCGGCGCCACCGGCGACAAAACGGCCAAAATTTCGAGCCACGATAACATCACCGTCGGCGCCGCACACCCCTCTCTGCATCTTGCCGTTTTCTTTGTAACTTATTCGACACGGCCCCATATTGCAGTTTCGACAGGTGAGCCCCATTTCACAAAATTTACATCCTGGTTGTTGCTGGGCAAAACGATCCCAAACGGTTTCCACTCCGTCTCTTCTCGCCTTTTCGATCATTTTTACTGCATCATCCCAGATCGATAATTGGTGGGCATCTCTGTGTTCGCTAGCCATGGTATTGCCTCCTGTTTTTGTAATCCTGTAATAACTCATCAGGATTCTGATGATTCATGCTGAAAATATCCGGCTGATCGGTCGAACAGGAGGTTACTTGAGAAAACAGGTTAAGACTGTCGTCTGGCTGACAGAAGGGAAAAGAATTATGATTATTGTTTCACAAGCGATTCACGCCACCCACAGATTCCAACACTGTGAGGTTGGGTACTATGAACTTACCCCGCTCGGGTCGCTTGATGAGTCCGGCGCGAACGAGATCGTTTAAGAGAGTAGAGACTGTTTGACGCGACGAGCCGACTAATCTTGCAATCTGCTCCACCGAGAGATCGATCTGCACCTCAATGGCTCCACTTTCAAGCTCCAGCCCATGTCGTCTTGCTTCACTCGCCAGGAGGGCAACCAACCGATAATTAACGTCTTTAAAGGCAAGACCGGCAATGATCGAAAAGGATGTCTTCAGTATGTTGCCCAAGACCCGAACCATGGCCTTGGTAACTTCAGGGTCACCCACCATCCGCTGTCTGAAGGCTGTGACGTCGGTCATCAGCACCACTGTGTCGGCAAGGGCCTGCACAAATGTTCCGGTGTGTGTCGAGTAAATATCGCCTTTTGTCAATATTCCCAGGTTGAATTCTTTGTCTTCATAGCCGAGATAGATCCGAACCTGGCCGCTGACTACAATAAAAACACGGTTTGTTCCTGTTCCTGGTTGGCAGAGATACGAGCCTTTCAGGAATAGCTGTTTGCTGAGGGATGAATGAAGATCGGCAAACTCCGGACGCTGGAGATGATCCAGGAGATTTTCTTCTAAAAATTTCATTGCCATTGTGACCTCGGATATTTGCTGCCCATGTTTCTCAAGCTCAATCAGCTGCAGTGTCCGGCTGGAAAATTCGAGGCCACTGAGTTCGCTGCCCAGGAGTATCTCTTTACCAGAAGAGTTAGGTGACAACCGTCAGCCAGCTGACAATAACAGACATATATGAAGAAGTGTGCACAAATGACGGCTCCCCCGGTTCAGCACCCCATGTCCCCCGGCCATCCAAAGCTCTGTTTCGGCAAATTATTTCCTCCTGACAATTTTTGCCCTTGACGGAACACAATCATTACTGTATCAATACGGTATCAATTTACAACAAGGAGATACCAATGGTCAATTACGCAATCGACAAGGAATCGGATACCCCTCTATACATTCAGATCCGCGATGTCATTCAAGAAGCCATTCGCCAGGGCGAGTTGCATCCCGGCGACAGACTGCCATCGGTATCCAGTCTGGCCAAAGAGATAGGGGTCACCCAGGCCACCGTTCGTCGTGCCCTTCAGGATTTAAGCGATGCCGGGCAGGCCTGCTGCCATGTCGGACGCGGCACTTTTATCCAGAATCCCAGCAGTGCCGAGACAAACCCGGGAGAATTCCGCGACAGCCGCAAACCCCTTGTAAGCCTTGGCGCAAACAATCCTTCCGCCGCCAGCAACCCCCTGGAATATGCGGCGCGGCGCTTGCGCATGGGCGTCGGCAAGGCCTTGCGGGATATCATGTCGCTAGCCGATAAACCGGGAATTATCCATCTCACCAAGGGCGTCCCCGACCCCGCCTTTCTGCCGGAGAATTTTCTCGAAAAAATTATCCACGAGACCCTGGCGGACAAATCGGCCAACCTTCTTGAGGCCACCGACCCGCTTGGTAGGTACGAGTTGCGGGCGGAAATCGCCCAGCGCTTCAGTGCTGAAGGAACGCCGGTGCGCCCGGAACAGGTGCTGATCACCAACGGTTCGATCCAGGGAGTGACCCTGGTGGCCCAGGAAAATCGCGAGATCGGTCGCAGGGTGATCTGTGAAACCCCTTGTTTCAAGGGGATTACCGACACCTTTGCGGCAATGGGCCATTGGGTGGAGACCATTACCCGGGACAACGAAGGGCCCATGCCGGACCTGTTAAATCAGTTGCCGAACGGCAGCCCGTACCTCCTTTACCTCTGCCCCTATGCGCACAACCCCATGGGCACGCATCTCAGTCCGGAACGCGCTAAACTCCTGATCGACTGGGCGAAAAGAACCGGTAGTACGGTCATTGCCGACGAACTGTTCAAGGATCTTTCCTGGACCGACAACAATCCTCCCAGTCTCATGAAGGATCTGGGGGCGGAGCAGACGGTGGTGGTCAGCTCCCTGTCCAAATCGATCATGACCGGACTGCGTCTCGGCTGGATCATCAGCTCGACGCAGCGCATTCAACAGCTGGCGCAGCTGAAACGCCTCAACGATCATTCATCCCCAACCCTCATCCAAGGCTTGGCCCTGACCATTTTCCAATCGGGCCGATTCACCGCCCACACGCGGAAAATGGCGATAATGTACCAACAACGCAGAGAAACCATGCTCAAGGCCCTGGAACGCTATATGCCGCGGGAAGTCTGCTGGAGCAAACCGGACGGTGGCTTTTCTCTCCTCCTTGAATTGCCGCGGGGATATTCCAGCGTCGCCCTGTTTCTTTTTGCCATTGATAAAGGGGTGTCATTTTTGCCCGGCCCCCTTTTCGACATCGACCAACGCTTTGTCAACTGCTGCCGGATAAGCTATGCCTGGTCGGATGAAGCGGAGATAAAGGAAGGTATCGAACTGCTGGCCAGCGCCGTGGAAGAATTCATCAGCCGCCCACCCGGTGACTCCGGTTTGAGCGGTCTCGGCAGCTACCAATAGTGGCCTTATTCGGTACTTGAGAAATGAAAATCCAAATAGCTTACGGCACTGACAACATAGACTGGCCGACACTCTGTGAACTCATACGAATATCACCTCTTGGTATACGTGATCCTGAGAAGCTAAAAATTGCCTCAGAACATAGTTTTGTTGTTTGCGCTGCCTTCGTGGGGCAGAAAATTGTTGGGTTTGGTCGTGCCCTCTCAGATGGACAATATCAATCTGCGATTTACGATGTAGTTGTCCTGCCGGACTATCAAATGCGCGGGGTTGGGAAGTTGCTCGTTGAATCCTTACTCAAAAAATTACCGAAGGAATCGACAGTTCTTATCTATGTTGCTCCAGGAAAGCAAATATTTTATGAAAAACTTGGTTTTGGGCATTTGCGAACAGGAATGGGTCTCTTCCCAAATCCAGAGAAATCTCGTCATAATGGATATTTATTATAAATATTACTGGGCAGGCATTCCAGCCGACACCGGAAGAAGGCAGTTTGTTTTTTTTGAAATCCATCTCCCGATACAGGTGACCTGCAAGTTGCTCATACTATCTCAACAAATAAATGGTGTAAGGCTATGAATCCTTATTTACTCGAATTCGAATTAAAAGAACGGCGCCGGGAAATGCTTGCCGAAGCGGAGCGACAACGCCTTGTCAGTCTCTGCAATGCCCGGTTTCCAACAAAAATCGACAAATTCTTCTTGGCTTTGGCCGATCTCCTTATCGTGCTTGGTGAAAATCTGAAGCGCCGTCATGCACACCCACAGCTATTGGCCGACGATCTCTGCCGGGAGTAGCTCTGCCGGCCGGCCCATCCGCCGGCATTTGCCTGTTGCAAAGACAGACAGGATACCCTATCATAGCAATTGGAATGCGGGAGCTCGGGTCAACCGGGCTGAGAGGGGTTTTTGAGGTAAACCCGACCGTTTAACCTGATCCGGATAATGCCGGCGGAGGGACCAGTGTGACACTACAGCCGTCTCCTTTCCCGGAGGCGGCTTCTTTTTTCGCCTCCCCCGCAAGCAACATCCTTCAACGTTAAAAGAGGTATGTATGCTAAGGAAAATTTCGATACAATTGACCGTGGGCCTTTGCCTGTTGCTCACCACCATGGCCACCGCCTATGCGGAGAAGACCCTCACCCTGATGACCCACGACAGTTTCAACATCAGCAAAATGCTGGTGGCAAGCTTTGAAAAGGACAATAATGTCAAACTCCGTTTTCTGAAAAGCGGCGACGCCGGAGCAGCACTGATCCAAGCTATTCTCGCCAAAGACAATCCTCTTGCCGATGTCTTTTTCGGGGTTGACAACACCTTCCTGTCACGGGCACTTACCGCCGGAATTTTTATCCCCTACCGGTCACCGCTGCTGGCCGCGATCCCCACCCACCTGCAACTCGACAAAGAAAATCGACTGCTGCCCCTGTCCTTTGGCGATGTCTGCCTCAACTATGACAAGGAGTGGTTCAAAAAAAATAACCTTAATCCGCCTGCCGACCTCATCGATCTCCTCCAGCCCGAATATAAAGGACTGACGGTGGTTGAAAATCCGGCTACCTCCTCGCCGGGCATGGCCTTTTTACTGGCGACCATCGGCCGCTTCGGCACCGACGGGTATCTTGATTTCTGGAAAATGCTCCGCGCCAACGATGTGCTTGTGGCAAGTGGCTGGAAGGATGCCTATTACGGCCACTTCACCGCGGCATCCAAAGGCAACCGCCCCATCGTCGTCAGTTATGCATCAAGTCCGGCAGCGGTAGTCCACTATGCAAAAACCCCGCTCACCGAAGCACCGACTGCCGCAGTGGTCGGCGACCGCACCGCCTTTCGGCAGATTGAATTCATCGGCATCTTGAAAGGCAGTAAAGAACCTGAACTGGCCGGAAAACTCATCGACTTCATGCTGAGCCTCCCCGTCCAGGAGGATATCCCCCTGCAGATGTTCGTCTTCCCGGCCAACTCAGCGGCACGTCTGCCCGAGGTCTTCACAAAACATGCGGTGGTTCCGGAAAAAACGGCAGAAATCGCTCCGAGCGAAATAGAGACCAACCGCGACAAATGGCTTGAGGCCTGGACTAATGCGGTTCTCCGCTGATCGCTTGGCGACCGTTGCACACCCTTGGGAGAACGGCATATGAAACCGCGTACCCTGCTGTTCTCCCTGCCTCTGGTTTTTTTGGTCCTTTTCTATTTTTATCCCCTGTTGAGAATCGTCCTGCAGAGCTTTCTCCCGGACGGCCTATGGAGCCCGGAAAGACTCGAAAATCTCTTCACCTCGTCGACCTATTGGCGCATTCTCTGGTTCACCACCTGGCAGGCGGCCCTCTCCACCATCCTTACGCTGCTTCTCGCCCTGCCCGGCGCCTACGTCTTTGCCCGCTACCGCTTCTTCGGCAAGAACCTGTTCCAGGCCCTGCTGACTCTGCCCTTCGTCCTGCCCACTGTCGTTACAGCTGCGGCCTTTCGCGCCCTGCTGGGAGCAAACGGCCTCCTTAACACCTGGCTGATGCGTGGTTTTGATCTGGCTGGGCCGCCTATTCGCCTCGACCAGACCCTGGCTTTTTTTCTCCTCGCCCATGTTTTCTACAACTATTCCCTGGTGATGCGCATCGTCGGCAGCTACTGGGCCGGACTCGATACCGATCTCCGGGCTGCGGCCAGGATGCTCGGTGCCTCGCCCGGCCAGATCTTTTTCCGCATCACCCTGCCGCTTCTCATGCCCGCCGTCGGTTCGGCGGCACTTCTGGTCTTTATCTTCTGCTTCACCAGTTTCGGGGTGGTCCTTATCCTCGGCGGACCGGGGTATGCGACCCTTGAGGTGGAAATCTACCGCCAGGCGGTGCAGCTCTATAATCTGCCGATGGCGGCGGCGCTTTCTCTCGTGCAAATAGCGTCTAATTTTCTTCTCATGTGGCTACATGCCAAGCTCAGCCGGAAATCGCGGGTGGCCTTCTACGCCGACACATCTTCCGGGACAGCTAGCGTGCCTTCGACACTTTGGCAAAGAACCTTGGTCGGTGCAAATCTTCTGTCCATTTGCCTTCTTTTGATCACCCCTCTGCTCGCGCTTGTCATACGCTCGATAAGCGGTGAAGACGGCCTCACCCTCGCCTACTACCTGGCACTTTTCCGCAGCGACGAGGCTTCATTGTTTTTTATCGAACCGATTGTTGCCGTAGCCAACAGCATAAGCTTCGCCTTAGCGGCGATGGTGGCGGCCGTTGCCCTCGGTCTTAGCGCCGCGCTCTTCCTCGCCTCGGCGCGTGGCAGATCGACCGCCTTCTGGGACGCGGTTATCATGCTGCCCCTTGCCACCTCGGCGGTCACCCTCGGCTTCGGCTACATCATCTCCCTCAACAGACCGCCCATCAACCTCCGCGATTCCCTAGCGCTGGTGATCATTGCCCATACCCTGGTGGCCTTTCCCTTCGTCGTCCGCTGCATCCTGCCGAGCCTCCGGCAGATTCCCCAAACATTGCGGGAAGCGGCAACCCTGCTCGGCGCCTCGCCGCTTCAGGTCTTTCGCCGGGTGGAATTGCCGATGGTCAGCCGGGCCATCCTGGTCGGAGCGATCTTCGCATTTTCCATCAGTGTGGGCGAATTCGGGGCCTCGACCTTCGTCACCCGACCGCACACCGCCACCATGCCGGTGGCCATCTTCCGTTTTCTCGGCCAGCCGGGCGAAATGAATTACGGCCAGGCCATGGCCATGAGCACCATCCTCATGCTGGTAACCTGCACCGCCTTTTGGCTACTGGCAAGACTTGAGGTCTGGCGCAGCGCACCAGTCAAGCCGCTGTGAAAAGTTATGGACCATATTTCCCGACACCACCCCAATTTCTCTGCAAGAGCCACCCATGAGCGAAAACGCCGACCACATCCTTGTGGTGAAAAACCTCTGTAATAGTTACCAAGGAACTCCGCTTCTCCGGGACATCGGCTTTTCTCTACGTCAAGGCGAAATCCTCTGCCTACTTGGCCCTTCCGGCTCTGGCAAGACCACCCTGCTGCGCTTGATTGCCGGTCTTGAGCAGGAAGATGCCGGCACTATTACCTTTCGCGGTCGCGATATCCGGCACATCCCCCCGCATAAGCGTAAGTTCGGCATGATGTTTCAGGAGTACGCGCTCTTTCCCCACAAAAATGTCCGGCAAAACATCGCCTTCGGTCTGGAGATGCAGCATTGCCCGCCGGCCGAACTCCTCCATCGGGTTGAGGTCATGCTCCATCTGGTGGGGTTGCAGGGACTCGGTGATCGCCGTATCGATGAACTTTCCGGTGGCGAGCGGCAAAGGGTGGCCCTGGCCAGGAGCCTCGCCCCCGAGCCGCAGTTGCTGCTCCTCGACGAACCGCTCGGCTCCCTTGACCGAACCCTGAGAGACCGCCTCACCAGCGAGATCCGCAGCATCCTGAAGAAACTCGCGGTCACCGCCATCTTCGTCACCCACGACCAGGCCGAGGCCTTCAGTGTCGCCGACAAGGTTGCTGTACTGCACAACGGCGTCCTCCAACAGTTCGACAGCCCGGAAGGGTTGTATCGGCACCCGCAAAACCAAACCGTTGCCGCCTTCCTGGGTTTTACCAACCTTGTCGCCGGCAGCCTTGATGAGGATGGATTTATCCATTGCTTGCTCGGCCGTCTGCCCTTGCCGGGAGACTTAAAAGGCCCGGGTCCCAAATTCACTCTCCTCATCCGCCCGGAGGGCTCGAAAATTATCCTGCCGCCGGTTGCCGCCGACCCTGCCGACCTCCTTCTCTCCGGCACACTTACCAGCCGGCTGTTCCAAGGAGGCAGTTACCGGGTTACCCTGCAATCGGGAACGCACTCCCTCACCTTCGATCTGCCCATCGACCCGCCGCCCCCAGAGGTCGGCGTGCGTATACACCTGGCCGTGAACCCTGCGACTGTCATTATCCTTGAGTAAAATCGTTGACTGAGAACTTATTGCGAGATCTTGACCTATGTCAAGGCGGGTTAAACCGATTTCTGGTAAAGATATGGGGAAGAAATCATGGTGCCGGCGGGCACCGAATACCGAAAATCAAGAATATAAGGTGGCAAATATGTCGGGATGTGGATGCGGCTGTAACAGCAGCGGTGGTGGACCCTTTTCCAAGGGTCGAGATCTGGTGGACTTTGTCTTTCATGCGCACGGCGGCGCGGTCAGAAACCAAAAGATTATGCAGGGGCCGCTGGCGACAACCTGCCAGGGCTGCAATGCGTCCTTCCTCCTGGAAACCTACCTGGGCCAGTGCCCGGAATGCGGGGGAGTACACGCGGTTGCCCCGATGTCGCCGACCGCCGATAAAATCCAATTCGCCGGCAAAGAGTACTGCTTGCCGCTCAACTGATTGAAAACGTCCCATTGTCCCGGTGCAGGTGGTATTGACTTTGTTCTTTAGGCAAGGGATGCAGGAGACTCTGCACCATCAAGCCCGTGAGTGAACCGACAGGGTCTTGATGGTGCGGTTTCCGACTGCAGAAATGCCGATCTAACGGTTTTTGAGCAATCTGTCCATCGCCAGTTTCAGGCTGGTTTGCATGCGGCCGATAGCAGTGGCCAGGGCGCCGATCTCATCCTTGGAGTCGATCTCGACATTAATTGAGAGATCACCCAGGCTCATTTTCTCGGCAGCTTCTGTCAGCATAATGATCGGCTGCGTAATCCGCCTGGCAACGGCAATCCAAATCAAAACAGCTGCCGCCAAGGAAACCAAAAGAACCGAGAACAATATGATACTGCTCTGCCTGGAAGATGCTTCAATCTTTGCGGCCGAATCCAAAAATTCATCCTGGGCGGTTCCCACACCTATGACCCAGTCCCAAGGTGCAAAATACATGAATCTTGCAACCTTTATTCTCGCTGCCTCTTCGCCCGGATTTTTCCAAGGGTAATAGTGCTCACCTATCTCGCCAGGTTTTAAGGCCAGTGCTTTTTTTACCATATCTTGAATAAACAGGGTCCCCTGTTCATCCTTCATGGTGGAAATATCTTCCCCGTCACGCTTGCCCTTGTTTGATATGACATACTTGCCCTTGCTGTCCAACACCCACACATAACCGGTTTTTCCGACGACAATCCGCATAATCGTTTCACGGAGACTCTTCACACTTTCAACCGGAATCCCCACATACAGCATACCGATGATCTTGTTGGCAGCATCTCGAATGGGCTCATAGGAAGCAATATACCATTTGTTCACCACGTAGGCTCTGCCGCTAAAGGAGTCGCCCTTCATGATCGCGGCGGTTACCGGATTCAGTTTGCCGTCTGGATTCACCCCGGGAATGAAGGTTCCGATTGCCCGGGTTCCATCATCCTTTAACACGTTGGTCGCAACTCGCAGCATGTCTCCGGCAGCATTCATCCGTTGAAAGATCGTACATGTCACCGCAACTGTTTCCCGAACCTTGTCGACTACGGGAACGGGTATCTTCGGATCATTCACCTGGCCGAGCCAGGAATTGCCGATTTTCATCCGGGGCAGTTCCTGCACGGAAGCAGCCTGGGAAAATTGATTCACCGCCTGCCAACTCACGCTTTTTTCATCCAGTGCGAAGCCACCGCTCTGGGAAACGATTTCGCGGGCGACATTCAAGGCGCTTTTGATGTTTCTTTCATTGACCTCCTGGTGCGATTCAACAAGCCCATACATTGATTTCGCCAGTTGATCAAGATTGCCAAAGGCTTGGTTCTTCGTCACATCGACGGTGAAGTCGAGAGTCGATCTGTTCTGAAAGAATGTGATGGAAGCGACAATAATCTGTGGCAGAACAACCATCAAACATCCAATAAGCACTAATTTGAACTGCAGTTTCATCGATCCGAACATAGGGTATTGCTCCTTTCAAAAAAATGGGGATGAGAGGTGCCGAGCGGTCACGTTTTAAAAAGCAAAAAAATCGCCACCATTGGCTGGTCTTCAAGTCATACCGAGGCTACACTTCCCTGCCTTTTTTTGCAATTATTTCTGCGCAGTCAGAGCAAGGCGCACCCCCAGCCCGATAAAGAGGCTGCCGACGGCGGTTTTGATGAAGCGGCCGAGTATGCCATTCCGCTTCCATCTTTCGGCAATTTTCGCGAAAAACATCGCGAAGAGGATATTGACTATGGTGCCGTTCAAGTTAAAAAGACAGCCAAGAAAAAGAAAGGAAAGAGCCGGACGGACGGCATCCGGGGCTACGAATTGCGGCAGGAACGCCATGAAAAACAATGCCACTTTCGGATTGAGGGTGTTGACGAGAATGGCCTGACGAAATATTCGGCGGTACGGCAACGGGGCAACTGGAGTCCCCGCCGCCACAAACCTGGAACCCGGTGCAGATGGCAGAGAAAACAACATGGCCAACCCGAGGTAAACCAGATAGCCGGCACCGCCAAGTTTAACCAGGGTGAAAGCCAGGGCTGAGGTAGCCAGGACAACCGATAAGCCTAAGGCCGTCAGGAAAATATGCACGAGACAGCCGGTGCCGATTCCCAAGGCGGCAACAATCCCGGCCTTCGTCCCCTGGGCCGCGCTCCTGCTGCCGATATAGAGAATATCAGCCCCAGGGGTAATGTTGAGGAGCAAACCCGCCGTAATAAAAACCCCGAGATTCACAGTATCCAGCACAATCCTGCTCCTTATTATCGCAACAATACTGTTTGAGGGAATACTTTTGCGTTACGATTCCTATCCCCGGTCCTCAATCTTCACGAACGGCCGATCTGTGATCCCTCTAAACACCTGGCGTGGTCGGCCGATCCGACTGCTCTCTTTGTCTGAGTTCATCTCCTGCCAATGGGCAATCCAGCCGGGGAGGCGGCCCAAAGCGAACATGACGGTAAACATGTTGGTCGGTATACCCATGGCCCGATAGATGATACCGGAATAGAAATCGACATTCGGATAGAGATTGCGTGTAATAAAATAGTCATCCCGGCTCACCCGGTATTCCAGCTCCTGCGCGATATTCAGTAGCGGATCAGATACATTGAGCGTTCCCAGAACAGCCTGACAGACTTCCTTGATCAGGGTTGCCCGCGGGTCATAGGTCTTATACACCCGGTGGCCGAAGCCGGTGAGCCGGTAGGGATCCTCCGGATTTTTGGCCTTGGCGATGTATTTGTCGTAATCTTCACCATCCCGGTAAATATTCTCAAGCATGCGAATCACAGCAACATTGGCGCCGCCGTGCAAGGGTCCCCACAGGGCATTAATGCCGGCCGAGATGGAGGGATACAGGCCAACGCCGGCGCTGCCCACCAGCCGTACCGTCGAAGTAGAGCAATTCTGCTCATGATCGGCGTGGAGGATCAGTAGCTTATTCAGGGCGATAACATTGATCGGCTCAACTTGATACGGCATATTCGGCCGGTCGAACATCATATTGAGAAAATTAGCGCAATAGCTTAAATCAGCGCGCGGATACACCAAGGGATGGCCGATGTTCTTTTTGTAGGAAAAGGCGGCGATCGTCCGAAGCTTTGACAGCAGACGGGCGGTTGTGGTGGTGAGGCCGCCATAGGGATCTTCCTCCATATCCATTTCCGGATAAAAATCATGGAGAGTGCCGACCATCGTCGAGAGTATCGACATGGGCGAAGAATTTGGTGGAAAATGATCAAAAAAATGAATCATATCCTCATGAATCAGGGCATACCTGGTCATGTCATATTTGAAACGATCGAGTTCTTTGGCGGTTGGCAGCTCACCGGTCAAAAGAAGATAGGCTACCTCTATAAAGACACAGTTTGCCGCCAAATCGGCGATGTCATAGCCACGATACCTGAGAATACCTTTATCGCCGTCAAGATAGGTTATCTTCGACTCACACGAGCCGGTATTCATAAAACCGCTGTCAAGGGTGATGTATCCGGTTTCCCGCAGCAGTGTTCTGACATCGAGGGCCTTTTCTCCAGTGCTGCTTTCAATTATCGGCAAGGTATAGGTTGTGCCGTCGATGATCAATTGAGCTGTTTCTTGAGACATTGATATTCCTCTTATTATTGTGGTGCAGGGGTGGCAGAATCAGCCAATCTTGGAACGGTTCAAATGAACAGCACCATAGAGTTTTGTGAAAAAATCAATGGTCTCCGGGTTTGGTGCAACAAATTGGACACCATACATCTGGTCATGGGCAGCTTTCACCTTGACCTTTTCCTCCATTTTAAAATTTTTGCCGATGCTGCTGCTGACAATCAACAGATCATCGATGGCGTGGTCGCTTGTGGAACTCAACATCAGTCCCCCGGGACTCATATTAATAATTTTCGCTTTGCCGCTTTTGAGCTTTGTAGCGTTGTACACATGCGCATGGATGTCGCCATCAACGACTTCATTATGCGGCAGCCGTTTATGCAGGCGTCTTTTTTCTCTATCCGCATCAAATTCATCTATCGGTTCATGTCCATGCAAAAGGCGAACATTGACTGTTGCATGCGAAAAAAACGGAATATCAAAACGCTCGATGTGTTTAAACAACCAGTCTTCCAAAAAAGCTGAAGGTCCCTTGTCGTCCTTTATTCTATTATTTCTGAAGTCGAGGATAAAGACGTTCAGCCTTTTTATCAACGCATAATGTTCAAGACAGTGTTTGGTAAAATCGGTGTGGGTTGCAAAATAGTTTTCCTCGGTCTGAAAGTGTTGAAAAGCGTAATCTCGCAAAACGCCGAGAAGTACGTCGACAACCCTTACACTGGCCCCGGCTTGCATGGCATTATTCAGGTCTTTGATCAACTCAAACAAAACCTTATGCTGATTATCAATGACCTCGGAACCAACCTTGAGCTGGGCATCCCAACGGGTACTTTCTTTCATATATTTTTCTCCTGAAAACGCAGTGCAACTGATCTCCGCTCGACAAAAAAGGGGCTGGTCCGATAACAACAGGAGTTCAACTGGCAGTCAACCCCAGGAATTTTCAGGGAGATGTCGGGGCGGCAGGCTCTTCAGCCATTACCTCCCCTGCAGGAGGTGGAGGCTCCGGGGACACCTGCGAGATGTCATTATAGGTAGTCTTGTCCTCTTGCCAAACCGTCTCGGATGCAAATTTTGGCAGAGATGTCGCTCCGACAAAATAATCAATATAGCGGAAATTAAGACGAACTCCCACCTCGCTGTAGGGCAGCAAGGCACCAATGCCAAGGTAGACACCAAAAGACGGGTCATAGCCAAGACCAGCCGCCCCCTGAACCGTCTCCTGACCGGCGAAGCCATTGAATCCACCAGAAAAATCCCAAAAGCCGTTAAATGGCGCAACCAAGAGATATCCTTCCCCGCCGATAACCTTGCCACCCTCATCGACAGTCACAACGTTCTCGGAAGTGACAGTCGAGCTTTGTAGCACATCACCCTGATATATCCGTTCGACGGTCAACTCGTTCCTTTTAATGATATCGTCTACTTCAGCATACTGAACCTTGATTCCGATCCGCGTATTGGCAAAGTGCACAAATGTTTTTTCCCTGCTCCCGCCGAACGGTATCTGGAGCATACCCCCGACTCGCCACTCTTCCTCTGCGAATGCCGGCTTGGCGACGATGGTTCCTGTTGTTAAGACCCCGGCCAGGACCATCACCAGGCCGATGTTTGATGATGTCTTGAGCATCTTATCTCCATGAGTCTTTTGCCCCGGATTCTTGCGCGCTACCATATTCTCCCTTCCTTTTCTCACATAGCCGGCTATTCGGCCTTTAATCTTAAGAGTATCATCATCGCCTTATTTCCTCTGGAAAAAGGCCGAAAACCACCGTCGTCCAGCCTAGCATATCAATATACGCTTCTCAATTATTTTTTTATTGAAAAATCGAAATGTTCGAATTATTTCTCGGTTATTCCAGATGAGCCGTAACGGTCTTGCCGGAAAGGTTCCTTGAAGAAGTGCCCCACCCTCAGTATAGTCGCTGCTGAGGGTGGCATAATCTTTGCGACCAAGCCATGTTTCGAGGTGGTATCCGCAGCCTGCTTAGCGCAACCAAAAGAAATCTCAGAAAATACTTTATTTCATAATATAAACCAGGAGTTGCACCCCGTGCTGACACTTATTATCGCCAACGGAGACCTCGCCGAGATCCCCGAACTGCCGGACTTGTTAACCAGGGCCGATCTCATTCTTGCCGTTGACGGCGGGGCCAACCATTGCCGGCGGCTGGGAATCATCCCCGATGCCCTTATCGGCGATCTCGATTCCATTGCCCCGGCCGTTCTTCAGGAATTCCAGGAAAAGGCCGTTGCCATCCATCGTCATCCGCCACGCAAAGATGCCACCGACCTGGAATTGGCCCTCAACCTGGCCATGAGCAAGGGAGCGAGAGAGGTCTGGCTGCTCGCCGGGCTCGGCGGCAGATGGGATATGAGTTTTGCCAATGTACTCCTCCTTGCCGGCGTGAAATACAAAACACTCAGCTTCACTGTGCCCGGGCCGGGCTGTATTATGCATATCCTCCATCCCGGCGAAGCCTTTATCCTGCCCGGCGTTCCCGGCCAAAAAATTTCACTCCTGCCATTGGCAGACGACGTGCATGGCCTTACCCTGCATGGCTTCGAATACCCGCTCCAGGATGCAAACCTCCGTTTCGGCTCAACACAAGGGGTCAGCAATGTACTGCAACAACCCGCAGCAACAGTAAAATTCCGCACCGGGATACTGCTCTGTATTGTTCTTCTCTCGCCATGATACGCCGGTCGGACGGCGATCATCAAAATAACAGCCGGGCGACCTGAACAGGGAAAATTCTCCTTGCTATCTCCACGCAAAATATAGAGAATACATTTATATTAACTATCTCCCTCCATCCAGAAACAATGGCCCATGTTTTGTAACGGCTCCTAAGCCGTTGGCAAAAAATAACATGGCCCAAGGAATGCCCGGAACGGCATAAGGAGCGGTAACAAAATGGGTTGAAATGGCTAGGTTATTTTGTAACGGCTCTTAATCTCCTCGCAAGGTGGCAGAATGGGTACTATTTCCTCCAAGATTTACCCTCATCTCAAATTGGTACATTTTCAGGGCTTGGGCGATATCTCACACGACATGCTCATCAGTGTGATTCGACAACTGCACACGCATCCCGAATGGAGTTTCAGCGTCAACACCTTTATCGATTTTGAAAAAGCCGTCGTCACCACCGCAACCGACGGTATTGCTCGGTATCGGAGTTTTTTCGAAACCCTGCAGAAAACCGCCCCGGTACGTAAGTGGGCGATTTGCACCCGCCAGGATACACTGCACAAAGCTTTCGACGTGAGACTGCTGGCGAATGTACGCAATATCATCGTCGATATCTTCCAATCCCGGAATGAGGCCTTAAAGTTCCTCAACATCCTGCCACACCAATTGACGGAATCGACTGACGCGGAATAGGGGGAAGCTTCCATTTCCTCTTCACCGCCCCGACCGCAGCGACAATACCCTTGCCGCCTCTTTATGGGCCATAAACCAGCTGGCGAGCGGAACCTGGCTGGGCGGCACGATCCGGGTGCTCTACGTCTCACCGATGAAGGCCTTAAATAACGCTGTACGTTGCAAGCTCGAAGGGCCATCGAAATCGGCGAACACTTCCGGAGAGTGGGCATCCCAGTGCAAAGCCGCAGTGGATGTACCGCAAACCGCTGGCGATCATGGTCGCCACCCCGGAGAGCCTGAATATCCTTGTTACTTCGAAAACGGGCATAACCTGGTTCGGCGGAAAGACAGCAGTCATTCTGCTATTGTTCATCCTCCCTTGACGAACAAAGAAACTGCGGTATGATCTTGTTGCATTACCCTGCTCATTCCCGTTTTCACCCTCATATGCATCAGATTTTCAGCACTATGCCAATACGTCGGACATTCCTTTGCCTTGCGGCACTCTTTCTATGGCATGGCCTTTTCGGCTGCGCCAAGGTCGGACCCGATTATCTGAAAGCAATTCCGATGGCGCCGGTCGTATGGCAGGCACCCATCGAAAATGGCTTGAACGCCGGCCCTTCTGATCCACAGGTCCTTGCTGAGTGGTGGACAATCCTCGGAGATCCCCTGCTGAGTAGTTTTATTCTCCAGGCCGTTGCCGGCAATCTGAATCTTGAACAGGCCCGGGCACGACTCCTGGAGGCCAGGGCCAAACGCGATATGAGTTCGGCAGGTCTTTTCCCAACCCTTGACGCCAATGGCTCAATGACCAGAAGTCGGAGCAGCAGCAATAGCGGTAGCGGCACGGAAAGAACGAGCTATTCCAGTGGCTTTGACGCCGGCTGGGAGGTAGATCTCTTTGGTGGCAACCAACGCTCTGTTGAAGCCGCGCAGGCGCAGCTTGAAGCAAGTGAAGAGGACCTCCGCGATGTCGTGGTTTCCCTTCTTGCAGAGGTTGCCCTGAACTATATCGAAGTCCGCACCTACCAAACACGGCTGATAATTGCCAATGCCAACCTTGACGCCCAGGAAGAAACGTTAGCACTGGTCGAAGCCCGATACCGGAGTGGTCTTATTGGTGAACTGGCGCTGCAGCAGGCAAAATTATTGGTAGCCGGCACCCGCGCCCAGATCCCCACCCTGCACACCGGCCTCGCCAAAGCGACCAATCAAATGGCGGTTCTCCTCGGCCAGCCGCCCGGTTCCCTGAATGCGCAGTTCGAGGACCCGGTGGCACTTCCCGCTTTACCACTTTCGGTAGCCGTCGGCATTCCGGCGGATACCCTGCAGCGAAGACCTGATATCCGCAAAACCGAACGCCAACTGGCCGCCCAAACTGCCCAGATCGGAGTGGCAACGGCCGAACTCTATCCATCTTTCAAACTGAGCGGCTCCATCGGACTTGACGCCCTTTCAGCGGGCAGACTCTTCAACTCCGGCAGCGGCGGTTACTCCTTTGGCCCGAACCTCAGCTGGAGAATTTTTGATGGAGGTGCGACAGCCGCCAATGTTCGCCTGCAATCCTCTCTGCAACAGGAAGCTGCGGCCAGACACAAGGCCACGGTCCTCGCCGCCCTGGAAGAGGTGGAGGGAGCTTTGATCGCCTACGCTCAGGAACAGGATCGCTACCAGGCCCTGCTGGAAGCGGTGGTAGCCGCAGGAAATGTATCGGCGCTGGCCGACCTGCAATACCAAGCGGGATTGATCAATTTCACCGAGGTCCTTGATGCAGAGCGGTCGCGCCTGTCACTTGAGGATCAGCTGGCATCGAGTGCGGCGACCAAGGTCGGCAATCTGATACGACTCTACAAGGCCCTCGGCGGGGGCTGGACATCTCCTGTCCCGGACGAAACACCCTTCAGCAGGAAACAACAATAATGGCGACGAACACTTCACCAAATGGACAACCCGGCGGGCTGGCCGAAATCCTCGACCTGCAGAAAAAAACAGACCAAAGAAGAAGGTGGAAACGCCGGTTGACCTGGCTTATTGTCTTCCTCCTGCTCGCGACTGCCGGCATTATATGGGCAATGCGCGACACGACCAAGACCATTCGCTACAAAACCCAGCCTGCACACCGCGGTGACTTAACCATCACCGTCAGTGCCACCGGCAATCTCCAACCGACCAATCAGGTGATTATGGGCAGCGAGCTGTCCGGCACCGTTAAGTCGGTCGAGGTCGACTACAATGATCAGGTGCGCATCGGCCAGGTCCTGGCCCGACTGGACAGCGCAAAATTGTCGGCACAGATCCTTCAATCCCAGGCCGCCCTCAATGCTACCCAAGCCAAGGTTCTGCAAACACAGGCGACCGTCAAGGAAACCAACATCGCCCTGGGACGTCTGCAGGAGGTCGGCCGACTCAGCAATAATAAGGGGCTATCGCAGAAGGATCTTGATAGCGCTCTGGCCGCCCTTGACCGCGCCAAGGCCGACTCTGCCGGCGCATTGGCGGCAGTAGCCCAGGCCGAGGCCACCCTCAAACTGAACCTGACCGATCTCGCCAAAACCGAGATTCGCTCGCCGATCAACGGCCTCGTTCTGACCCGATCGGTTGAGCCCGGCCAGACCGTGGCCGCCTCGCTCCAGGCCCCGGTGTTGTTCACTCTCGCCGAAAATCTGGCGCAGATGGAACTGCACGTCGATATCGACGAGGCGGATGTGGGCAAAATTCAAGCTGGGCAAACAGCTATTTTCACCGTTGATGCCTACCCCGACCGAAAATACCCTGCGGAAATCACCCAGGTGCGCTTCGGAGCAAAAACCACCAATGGCGTAGTCACCTACGAGACCATCCTTAAAGTTGATAACAGTGATGTATCCCTTCGCCCGGGGATGACCGCCACCGCCGACATCACCGTCACCAAAGTCGCCGATGCGTTGCTTATCCCCAACCCGGCACTGCGCTTTGTCCCTCAAGGGCTTGAAGGAACGAAAGAAAACAGAAGTGGCGGGAGTGTTCTCAGTAAACTGATGCCGCGGCCACCGCAGCGCGGCGGCAAGCGCAAAGACACTTCCGGGGGACCGAAAGGGACGCAAAAGGTCTGGACCCTGGTTGATGGCCAACCACATGCTCTCCCGGTAACGATCGGTCTCACCGATGGCTCCTCCACCCAAATTCTCAGTGGCGACCTGCAACCCGGCATGGATTTGGTGGTGGGTGAAGAGAGCGGTAAAAAATGAAGACACCCGACGCACCAGAAAGAGGCACCCCTCCCTTGATCGAGCTGCAGAGCGTGACCAAGATCTACGGTACCGGCAGCGCCGCCATGCAGGCCCTGCGCGGCATAGATCTCAGGATAGAGGCCGGGGAATTTGTGGCGGTTATGGGACCAAGCGGCTCCGGCAAGTCAACCTGTATGAACATCCTCGGCTGCCTCGACACACCGACTTCCGGCACCTTTCTGTTCGAGGGTTTAAGTGTCGGCGAGTTGTCCCGCGACCAACTGGCCCTACTTCGCCGCAATTGTCTGGGTTTTATCTTCCAGGGCTTCAACCTCTTGAACCGCACCTCGGCCCTGGAAAATGTCGAACTGCCGTTGATCTATCGCGGCGTTCCCATTGCCGAACGACACCTTCGAGCGCGGCAGGCTCTGGCGACCGTCGGTCTTGGCGGCTGGGAAAGCCATTCCCCCGGAGAACTGTCGGGCGGCCAGCAACAGCGGGTGGCCATCGCCCGGGCCATCGTCACCGAGCCGAAGGTGCTGCTCGCCGACGAACCGACCGGCAACCTCGATTCCGCCCGCAGTGGCGAGGTCATGGATCTGTTGACATCCTTTAATAAACAGCAGGGCCTGACCGTTATCATGGTCACCCACGAACCGGACATGGCCGCCTACGCCGGGCGGCGGATCCATTTTATCGACGGCCTAATCGACGACACGTCCACCACCGTGAGGAGCGCCTGATGTTCTGGGAAACCATTATATTGGCATTCCGGGAAATCCGCCGCAATGTCATGCGTTCATCGCTCACCATCCTCGGCATCGTCATCGGCGTTGCCGCGGTCATCACCCTGGTGACCCTCGGCGGCGGTGCCACCGCCCAGGTGGCGGCGGAGATCTCAAGCCTCGGCAGCAACCTCATCCAGGTTAGGGCAGGCCAGGGATTCCGCGGCCCCGGCGGGGCCAGCGGCAGCGCCAAGGCCTTTAAACTTGACGATGCCAAGGCAATCGCCCAGCAGATCAGCGGCATTGCCGCGGTCGCCCCGAACGCCTCACGTTCGGCCCAGGTCATCGCCGGTAATACCAACTGGTCGACAAGCATCACCGGCAGTACCAACGATTTCCTTTTCGTCCGCAGTTGGTCGCTGGCGATCGGACGCTCCTTCACCGAAAGTGAACTCCGCTCCGGCAAAGCGGTTTGCATCTTGGGCGATACCGTGAAACAAGAACTGTTCGGCACCCAGGACCCCGTGGGCGCGTCAGTCCGCTTCAACAGCATCACCTGCCAGGTGGTCGGTGTTTTCGAGGCTAAAGGCCAATCAAGCGGCGGCAATGATCAGGACGATTTTATCCTGATTCCGCTTCGCACCCTGCACAGGCGACTGGCCGGCAACACCGACATCAATGCCATCTTCGTTTCCGCGCAGGATGGCGCATCTACGACGAAGATCAAAGAAGACATCGAACAGCTCCTGCGTGAACGGAGACAGATCAGCGACGGCCAGGAAGACGATTTTTTTGTTCGCGACATGCAGGAGATTATGAACACCCTTACCGGTACCACCCGGATCCTCACAACCCTCCTGGGTGCGGTGGCGGCGGTCAGTCTTTTGGTCGGCGGCATAGGGATCATGAACATCATGCTTGTTTCGGTCACCGAACGGACGCGTGAGATCGGTATCCGTCTGGCCATAGGGGCCATGGAGCAGGATGTCCTCATGCAGTTTCTCGTGGAGGCAGTGGTTCTCTCATCCTTCGGCGGCCTCTTCGGCGTCGCCTTGGGTCTGGGGGCCGCTGCCCTCGGCGCCCAGGCGATGAATATGCCGTTTATCTTCAGCCCAGGCATAGCCGCCGTCGCCTTTGTAATTTCCGGCGCTGTCGGTATCGTCTTCGGCTTCTTTCCAGCGAGGAAAGCCGCCCGCCTCGATCCGATCGAGGCACTGCGACACGAATGAAGAACACCAAGCCCAGGAGCTTTTTCACGCACCGTTCCATCTATCCCTGTTCGGCTGCCGAGTTGCATGCCTGGCACAGTCGAGCAGGGGCTCTGGAAAGGCTCCTCCCACCGTGGGACAAAACAACCGTGCTGACCAAGAACGGCGGCATCGAACCGGGAGGGCAGGTTCTCCTAAAGATGCATCTTGGCCCCTTTCCCTTGCATTACCAGGGTCGCCACCTTGAAAACATTCCCGGCAGGATGTTCCGTGATATTCAGGAAAAAGGTCCCTTTGCCCATTGGTCACATAGCCATTTTTTCGAAGACACCCCTGGGGGTGCAGAACTGCGGGATGAGGTGGAATACGCCCTGCCTGGACATCTTTTCCTCCCTGAAAGGATCAGGAACTTTGTGACGGAAAGCCTGCAGAGAATGTTTCGTTACCGGGAAGCGGTATTACGAGAGGATATTCTCCTGCACAGGCGCTGCGCCACCCGCCCGCTGCGAATCCTGGTAAGCGGGGCAAGTGGCGTTCTCGGCCGGGATCTATTGCCTCTTCTTACCACCGGTGGCCACCAGATCTTCACCCTGGTCCGTCGCCGCCCCGATCCCCTGAAAGGAGAAATCTTCTGGGATCCGACGCAGAATATCCTGCGCGGCGACGACCTCCCGGAACTCGACGCCGTCATCCATCTGGCCGGGGAATACATTGGTCTTGCCAGGTGGAGTGAAGAGAAGAAACGGCGGGTCATCGACAGCCGGGTCAATGGCACTGAACTGCTCACCCGGACCCTTGCCGCGATGCGCAGGCCGCCGAAGGTTTTCCTTTCCGCCTCTGCGACCGGTTATTATGGCAATTGTGGCGATGCAGTGGTCTCGGAGGCTGCGCCACCCGGTTCGGGCTTTATATCCGAGGTGTGCAGTCGCTGGGAACAAGCCACCGAGCCCGCCGGCCGAGCTGGTATCCGCACCGTCCTCCTGCGTTTGGGGATTGGTTTGACTCCGAGAGGTGGGGCACTGCGGCGCATTCTAACCGCATCGCCGTTCGGCTGTATCCGCCGTTTCGGCACGGGGCAACAGTATATCAGCTGGATCAGCAGCGACGACATGATCTCCGCCATGCTCCACGCCCTGACCAGCCCATCGCTTACCGGCCCCTTGAATATAGCGGCCCCGGAGCCGGTGACTAATCTCCAGTTTATGCAGATCCTGGCCCGAATCACCGGGCGGCCGCTGCTTTGTCCCCTACCCGCCAAGCTGCTGCACATCATATATGGACAGATGGCCTCGGAAATATTACTTTCCAGCTGTCGCGTTGCCACCCAAAAACTTACGGATTCAGGTTTTTGCTTCCGACACCCCAGCCTGGAGATGGCATTGCGAGCTATCCTCGGCAACGATCTGAAAACACAGAGGAACTAAAAAGGATACAGCGACCATGAGCCGGCAGCTCAAAATAACATTGTGGATCATCATGACCGTGGCTATGACCTGTGGCTTCCTCCACCATCTCGTAGCCCCCGGTGTCATGAATTTTGAGCGGCTGCACATCTTTTTTTTCAACCTGTGCAGCGGCGGCACCATGCTCATCTATTTTACCGAAGGACAGCCTCACCTCAGTGTGCGGGGTCGCGCTTTTCTCCTTTTGGCCCTGACCTTTGCCCTCTGTGCCTTTCTCAAGTGGTACACCTCGACCTTGGTGATCCCCCTTCTGCTGTCGGCGATCATCGAGCAAGTCCGGGTGCGCCATTTCGGCAGATGTATTCCCACTGCCCTTTTTTCCGCCGCGGAGAGCACTTCAAGAAAATTTCATCAAGCCTCCCTGCTTTGCCTGTCTCTCGGCCTGATGTTCTCCAGCCTGGCCATCTACAACAGCGAATTCGCGCATTGGTTTATCTTGAAAAAGTTCAAACTGGACACCTTCTTTCTCGGATTTTCATTTCCCATTTCCCTGATCAGCATGTCGGTGATCTTCTCCCTCATGAAAAACCAGGCCGCACCGCCCATCGCCTTTTTCAAGGAGCTGTCTTTCTGGATTATCAATCTTGGGGTCATCATCTTTTTTTTGTTCATCCTCGCCAACTGGTTCATTCCCCAGGTGGTCATTGCCACGATACTCTTCCTCATCGTGTCTCTGGTCCTCTCTCTGTATTGGCAACAGGGCATTCAATCCCAGCAGAAGGCCTTTCTCACCTCGGGTATCCTTTTTCTTCTCGTGACCTCGATAACCGGCATTCTCTATATCCTGCTCGCCTTTTCCGCCACCTATGACCCGGAAAAAAGCCTGCCGCTCTTGCGGATGCACGCCTTCACCGCCCTGTACGGCTGGAATCTCAGTGGTCTTGCGGTGATCAGCCGGCATGGCGACTTCCCTATTCAGCTCCATTCACGGCAGGTTATCCTGCTGCATTGGTTGACCGTTTTCATCTTCTGCCCCTTGGGATATTTTTACCCTATGGCCGCCATTGTTGCGGTACTCTGCTACGGGAGGTTGCTCTTTATTTTGCTCTTCAGCCAAGGACTGGTCGACCCCGGTGTCGTCTCCGCCGAGGCCAAGGTTCTGGAGGGCTGAAGGGTAAAGGACGGCTGTATGAGCCTCTTCACGAGAAGCCTTGCCCTTGTCCTTCCCCACAACCATCGAGCGTACAACGCCGTATGACCTCTTGCTCGCTGACTACAGTCGATTCAAACTGCTCAATACGGCTTTAATAGAAGCAATGATGATGTCGGTATCCACTCCCGCCCCCCAACTCACCTTGCCATCCGGGCCTTGGATCTCGATGTATGCGGCCGCCTTGGCGCTTGATCCTCCATTTAAGGCATGTTCGTCGTAACTGCTGAGCTTGAATTCCCCGGTTACACCGTTTTTCAGTGCAGCACAGAATGCATCGAGAGGTCCGTTACCGGCGGCGGCTACCGTCGTCTCTTGCCCATTCACCAGCAGGATGGCCTCAACAGCCGCATGCGAGGCTTCGTCATTGGAACTGACGTGGCGCTTAACAACATTGAATGCCTTGAGTTCGTATGGGGTTCTAACGGCAAGATACTCTTTTTCAAAGGCTTTGTAGATCTCAGCATGGCGCAGCTCCCGCCCTTCTTTCTCGGTAAGGCCTTGGATGACTTTTCCGAATTCCGGGTGCATGGCTTTTGGCATACGGAAGCCGAATTCCTTTTCCATTATGTAGGCAACCCCACCCTTGCCCGACTGGCTGTTGATGCGAATAATGGATTCATAGGTGCGCCCCACATCGGAAGGATCAATAGGCAAATAGGGCACCTCCCATAAACCCGATCCAGCCGCCTGATAATCGTGCATGCCTTTATTTATTGCGTCCTGATGCGAGCCGGAAAAGGCAGTGTAAACAAGCTCTCCGGCATAAGGGTGCCGCGCATGTACGGGCATGTCGCACACCCGCTCATACACCTCTACCAAGCGATTGATATCGTGGAGATCGAGGCCCGGGTCAAGACCTTGCGAAAACATATTGAGGGCGAGTGTCACAATATCGACGTTACCGGTCCTCTCGCCATTTCCAAACAAGGTGCCCTCGACACGTTCGCCGCCGGCGAGCAACGCCAACTCGGTTGCAGCAACAGCACAGCCCCTGTCATTGTGGGCATGAAGACTGATGATTGCCGATTGTCGATCGGCAATATGCGAGCAAAACCACTCAATCTGATCAGCATAGACGTTTGGAGAGGCCATTTCCACTGTTGCCGGAAGATTGAGAATAATTTTGTTCTGGGGTGTGGGTTGGAGGATTTCCATGACCGCCTCACAGATCTCCAGGGCAAATTCCAGCTCAGTGCCGGTAAAACTCTCAGGCGAATATTCATAACGAAATGCGGTTTCCGGATATTTTTGTTCTTCTTCCTTCAGAAGTCTTGCTCCCTGCACGGCAAGTTTGACGATTTCTTTGCGGCTCATTTTGAAAACCGTTTTACGTTGCAGGGTTGAAGTGGAATTATACAAATGAATAATCGCCCTCTCAGCCCCGGCAACAGAAGCGTAGGTCTTGGTGATCAGGTGATCTCTGGCCTGGGTCAGAACCTGGATCCAAACGTTTTCAGGGATCAGTTTTTGTTCAATGAGAACCCTGGTAAATTCATATTCGACTTGGGAGGCGGAAGGAAAGCCGACCTCTATCTCGGGGAATCCGAGATCGGCGAGGAGATGAAACATCTCCAGTTTTCTCTCAAGGCTCATCGGTTGAACAAGTGCCTGATTACCATCACGCAAATCGACGCTGCACCAGGTGGGGGCGGTGACAAGAGTTTTTCCAGGCCATTTTCTATTGACCAGATTTACCGGTGGATATGGTCGATATTTTTGCACTAATTTAGGATTCATTGGTTCTCCTTGCTGAGAAAATCAAAACTCAAAAAAAAAGGCCACGGTTTTTCAACCGTGGCCTTTTTGGGTAACAGAGTTATTTCTAAAACAAGCTACAACCCCTCCGTATCAGCCACGGAATCAACCGGCGGATAACCTAGGAGGAGAGAAAGCAGCGAGTTTGCGATGACCATGTTCTTCAGATATAAGAATTCAGAGGATAATTACTATTTCCTTTTTGAGACTACACGTCGCAACCTGATGTTGTCAAGCTGGTTTTCTCAATTGTCCTAAAAACCTTTTCCTCATCTCCACCAACCGGCAAATGATCTTGACAGCCTTTCTTCACTCCTCGAAATTGGTTACCATGTCGCAATGACAGACGATATAAAACCAATAGCTGACGACACAACCTTTTGAACGATTTTTTCTTGCTGCGAAAAGGTACCTCCAGCCTTTGTCCGTTGACAGATGGGGTATTCACATATATATTTCTACTTCTTCTAAAATATATAGGCGTTTCAAGAAGTTCTTTAACTTGTCCCGAACAGTTTCAACTTTTACAAGGGAATGGATTCATGGGAAAAATTACTGGATCCCAGGCAGTCGTCAGGTGTCTTCAGGAAGAGGGTGTGAAAACAATATTCGGATATCCTGGAGGTGCCGTCCTCGACCTTTACGATGCCTTGATGGATTCTGATATTACCAATGTTCTTGTGCGCCATGAACAGGGGGCAGTGCATGCCGCAGACGGCTTTGCCAGGGTTACCGGTGAGGTTGGTGTTGCTCTCCTGACTTCAGGGCCAGGTGCAACAAATGGCGTTACCGGTATTGCCACTGCCCACATGGACTCAATTCCTCTGGTCATCTTGACCGGGCAAGTGCCCCGCCCCCTGATCGGCAATGATGCCTTCCAGGAAGTTGATATTGTTGGAATTACCAGACCGTGCACCAAACACAACTACTTGGTGAGCAACGTCGAGGACCTGGTTTCAACCCTACGAGAAGCCTTTCACATCGCCCGTACCGGCAGGCCCGGACCGGTTCTTGTTGACCTGCCTAAGGATCTGATTGCCACCAAACTCACCTACCCGGAAAAAACGCCGATCCATATGTCGAGCTACCAGCCGACATTCAATCCCCACCCGGTGCAGGTTGAGAAGGCCTGCCGACGGATTATGAAGGCAACGCGGCCGGTGCTTTACGTAGGTGGTGGAGTCATTCTGTCGAACTCCAACAAAGAACTCACGGAACTTGCCGAAAAACTGAGCATTCCGGTTACCATGACACTCATGGGTTTAGGTGCCTATCCCGGCAGCCAAAAACTGTCCATGGGAATGCTGGGAATGCATGGCACCTATACCGCCAATATGGCTGTTGCCGAAAGCGATCTTCTGATTGCCGTCGGTGCTCGCTTTGATGACAGAGTCACCGGCAAACTTGCCGATTTTGCGACCAAGGCAGATATTATTCATATTGATATCGACCCGACCTCCATCAGTAAAAATGTGCGGGTTGATATTCCCATTGTCACCGATTGCAAGAACGCCCTGACTGCAATCAATACATGGTTTGATGCGGAGCCAAACTTCAAACAGGCCGAGCAGGCCGAGCGTTTGCAACCTTGGCTTGCCCTGATCAGCGACTGGACCACTCAGCATCCACTGACCTACAAGGATAATGATACCATTATCAAACCGCAGTACGTGATTGAAACACTGCACCAACTTACTGGTGGCAAAGCGATCATAACCACCGAGGTCGGCCAAAACCAAATGTGGGCGGCCCAGTTTTACACATTTGATTATCCGCGGCATTTTGTAACCTCTGGTGGGTTGGGTACCATGGGATTCGGCCTCCCTGCCGCCATAGGTGCCCAAATGGCTTTTCCCGATCGCACGGTCATCGATATTGCCGGAGACGGTTCTATTCAGATGAATATCCAGGAACTGGCCACCGCTAAACAATATAAGTGCCCGGTTAAAATTGCCATCCTCAACAATGGTTATCTTGGCATGGTGCGCCAATGGCAGGAGCTGTTTTATAACAAGCGCTATGCCTCGACAACCATGGATGTCGTCCCTGATTTCGTCGAGCTTGCCAAGGCCTATGGCGCGGTGGGCCTGAGAGCCACAACAAAAAGCGAGGTCGAACCGGTTATCCGGGAGGCCCTTGCCACCAACAACGTTGTTATCATGGATTTCAAGATTGAGAGGGAAGAAGGAGTGTACCCGATGGTTCCGGCCGGCAAAGCAACCACCGAAATGCTGCTTGTGTAGATGCCAAGAATAACCGAACTCACACCACCAGGATCATACGATGAAACATACGATTTCAGTGCTTCTGCAAAATAAACCGGGAGTGCTTTCCCGGGTAACCGGGCTCTTCAGCGGCCGTGGCTTCAATATCGAGAGTCTCTGCGTCGCCGAAACTCTTGATCCAAAGGTTTCTTGTCTGACCGTTGTATCCCGAGGTGAAGATAGCATCATTGAACAGATCACCAAACAGCTGAACAAACTTATTGATGTCATAAAGGTTACTGAAATAAATGATAAAGATTTTGTAGAAAGGGAGATGGTGCTGCTTCGTGTTAAAGCTGAAGCTTCAACACGGGCTGAAGTCCTCCGCGTCGTAGACATTTTCCGCGGCAAAGTTGTCGATGTAAGCACCAAAAGCTATGCGATCGAACTCACTGGTTCGGCGTCAAAGATCCAGGCAGTGATCGACATCCTTCGACCAATCGGCATCAAGGAGATTATTCGTACAGGAATAATAGCCATGTCCCGCGCCCCTAAAACCAAATAAATATTTTATAAAAACACTGAGAATACATCCCATGTTGACACCTCAAGTTCCCGTAGCCAAAGAAGGGTATCCTTTTATATTTGTGCTGGCCTTCGCCACCCTCTTGGCCGCTATTCTTGCAATGAAAATCACTACCGGATTTCTCCTGGTTGCCACTGTCTTTGTCCTGTGTTTTTTCCGAGACCCTGAACGCCTCGGGCCGGACCGCGCTGACGCCCTGGTTTCTCCTGCCGACGGCAAAGTTATTCTCATTGAACGGGTTACTGACAGCAGGTTTACTGGAGAAGACGTCCAGAAAATATCTATTTTCATGAATGTATTTAATGTCCACGTCAACAGGATTCCTTTCAGCGGGAAAGTAGATAAAATTCTCTACAAGCCGGGGAAATTTTATTCCGCCGACAGTCAACAGGGTGGGCTGCAAAACGAATACTGTGCAAGCGTCATTACAACCCCGGAGGGGAAAAAAATCGCCTTTGTGCAGATTGCCGGCCTTATCGCCAGGAGGATTATCTGTTGGCTTGAAACAGGTGATACGGTTACCAGGGGAAAACGCTTCGGGCTTATTCGATTTGGCTCAAGGGTTGACCTTTACCTTCCTCTTGAAACTGAGCTTGCAATAAAGCCGGGTCAAAAAGTTCGAGCCGGAGAAACTGTCTTGGGATACCTCCCGGCTTCGTAAACTTTTGAGAATTATCAGCGGCATAGCAAAAGGTCGAAAACTCTTTACCCCTCCTCCTCATAACAAGAGTATCCGACCAACCTCCGATAAGGCGCGGGAAGCCTTGTTCAGTATTCTTGGAAAATCCGTCCAAGGAGCAAATGTTCTCGATCTTTTTGCCGGTACCGGCGCCATGGGACTCGAAGCATTCAGCCGAAATGCCGGTTTTGTCGTTTTCATTGACAAAAACCGCTTGGCTCTCGACCTTATTACAAAAAATATCGGCCTTTGTCTCACCGGTTATTCGGGCACTTGCGGCCTTCGAGTCATCCAGCACGATTTAACCAAAGGCTTGCCCCCCATGCAATTTATCCCGGATACCAAAGCGGGTTTTGATCTCATTTTTGCTGATCCTCCTTACGGTAAAAATTTTTCACCGTCTCTTCTGAATACTATCGCTGAAATCAACCTTCTTGCTGAAAATGGCATGCTCATTGTTGAAGAAAGATTTAATGTTTCGCTCCCCAACACCGCGGCCCAACTCAACCTTATCGACAAGCGTGTCTATGGCGAAACTGGATTCTGGCTATACAAATCGTCTTGTTGACGGCAAATCGTAACAGGCTGACAGGACTCAATTATCCCCCCATCAATCCGTAAGTAGTGAACGACATGACAAAAGAAAACGACCCTCAACCTTCAATTGCAGTCTATCCGGGAACCTTTGATCCCATTACCATGGGTCATGTTGACATTATTAATCGCGCCCTCAACCTGTTTGACAAGGTCATCGTTGCCGTTGCTGTGAATTCAGCCAAAGACCCGGTATTTTCTTTGGCCGAACGTATCAAGATGATAGAGGACTCGTTCCAAAATCACCAACGTATACAGGTAAGTTCAGTGAAAGGTCTCCTCGTCGACTATGCATATCGGCAAAATGCCAAGGCTATAGTTCGGGGAATTCGCGCCGTCTCGGACTTTGACTACGAATTCCAGCTTGCACTTATGAACAGAAAGCTTCAGCGGGAGGTTGAATCCGTTTTTCTCATGCCCGGATTTCGTTGGATATATATCAGTTCATCAATTATCAAGGATGCAGCAAGAAACGGTGGTAATGTGAGCGACTTGGTCCCCGCCCACGTAAACCAGATGTTAAAAGAAAAGTTTGCCCCCAGGAGTTAATCAATCTCTGGAGGCATGCCAAGAAAGGAGGATTCCTGGTACGAATCCTCCTTGTGAGAGACAACGAATTGTAACGACGATGAAAATTGTCGTTCACGTTGGTTTGCTAAGGATCCTACTCTTTTTTTATTTCCCGTCTCAATTCGGCTATCTCCATTTGCAAGGTTTGACGCAGGGCGGCAATTTCTTTCTTGAGATCATCTGCAAAGGTCTCCTGCATATGTTCAGCTCTGCCCTCCACCAACAGCTCGTTTTTTACGGCAATTTCATCTGCACCGTCATCTTCGTAGCTCCCCAAAAGATCGTCAAAGTCTTTTTGTGCATCCGCCTGATGGGTGCCTTCTTTTTCCGTTCGTAACGGATCAGCAAATGTTAACTGATTACCTCTTTTTACCGCCTGTCGAGACAGCATCCCTTGCTGCCACTCTAAAACTTTGCATGTTTCACTCAGCAGCACTTCCTGACTCCCATGGGAGTCATCATCCTTCAAATTGGAAATTGCCTGGCAAATGGCAACAAGAAGTCCATATGCTTCTGCGCTGGATTCGTAACGATAACGGTCAATATGTTGCGTTACAGTCGACAAAAGCTGCAGGAAAGTTTTTTCCAGCGGGTTGTCAGCCCATTTTTGGCGAAGCCCATTGATTTCTTTGAATAATCCAGCAATAATTGCATCGTTGACTTCAATTTTCAATGAGTCAATGCAAGCTTGTAATTCATCAAGCGGCTCAGGCATTGTTCGCTCTGCAATAGCAATGCTTTCAGCCAACTCTTCAACATTTTCATTTCCTGTAGGCCCAGCAAATCCTGTGACGTGACTATCATCAGGAACAATCAACGTTCCAGGAAGAGGTAATTCACTTTCGTTTTCACTCTCCTGCCTGACCACACCATTTACGTCAACTTCTTCCTTAAAGAGCTCAAAGACAACCGCATCATCCTCAACAAGGTCCGTTTCGGTGAAAAGAGCATTGACTGATGTTTCGACATCCTCTTCCCTGTTTTCAGGAAGCTCTCCTGATATTGTCTCCTCATCCGGTTCTTCTTGTTCCTCCTCTGAACCGAAAAATGCTTCAAGATTGTCGCTCATTTCTACTGGAGTATTCACTCCCGTTTCATCGACGAGATCGACTTCCAAGCTGTCAAAAAGAGCATCAATTTCAGAGCCATCTTTTGCACTCTGCTCAAGGTCATTAGCTGTAAAGAATGAATTGAGGTTATCTTCCTCTTGATTTTCTACAAAATCCGTAGCCGTAAGTTCATCCTCAGCCTCGCCTTCCGCCGTTACCAACTCCGGCTCCTGCTCATCGTTACCAAACGACTTTTTATCATCCGCCTGAATCCCCTCTGAACCCACAGCTACCTCTAAGGATCCTTCATCTTTGCTGTCCTCTTTTAGCCAGTCTTCAAAACCGATCAATTCTTCGCCTTGAATTTCCACATTTTTTGCGTCTGTGACTGGTTCATCCAGGGGCTTGCCGGAACCGGGAGCTGCAGGAATCTCATCATGATCAAGGAATAATCCATCTATGGTGTCGACTATCTCTTCAGTTAGACTGCTGACGGTTGGTGCTCGGTTAAGGGTGGTTGCACTAAAAAGACTTTCTTCATCCATGGTCGCAAGAGCTGGGGCCAATTCTTCACCTTCCATGGGCAAGGACAATTCATCGGTGTCGTCGTCGGCATCAGTCTCGACATCTACTCCCTTGAGAGCATTTTCTCTCTCCAAGGCCACATTTCCTTGTTCAAGGAACGGAAAATCTTGCGAACCATCAGGAAAAGCAGTCTCAATCGTCCCGACAATTTCATCCTCAGGTAAGAGTAAATCCTCCTGCTCTTCTTTGTACTGTGCCAACTTGACCGTCGAAGGTGGCTCAGTCACAAATCCAACTCTTCCCCCATCAACCGTGGGCATCTGTTTAAAACCAAGAGGCGCAAAAATATCGCTTCCAGCCACATTTCCTTGCCGATCAAGCTCGTCCTCCTCATCACTTCCAACATCAATGCCTTTAAGCGCTAGCTCTTTTTCGGCAGTGACAGCTTCATCTTCTCTAAAAGCAACAACCGCTGATACGGCCTCAATTTTTCCGGGTTCTCCGGCATCTTCTTCCGCGAGCAATTGATTAGAAAAACTTTCTCCAAAGAAATTATCAATATGAGATGCGACACCACCGGATTCATTCAATCCCAATGCCATGGCCTCATTTTCAGCCTGGAAGCCCTCGGCCTCTTCCTCCGAGACATCAGACAAGGCCGGCGACATCTCGTTTGCGTTGTTTTCCGAGCCATAATCCTCAACGGTATCAGCATCTTTTTTGATAATTGACTCGGGTGAAATCGTCGGACCGAGCAGCGCCTTGAATGCATTGAATTTTTCAACAGCCGGCAAAAGAATGACTTTTTCCGCCTCAAAACTCAATGGTTCCTGAACAATTTTTTCGAGGCTTTCATAAAAAAGTTGCATGACTTTAAATGCGTCAGGATGAGCATTACTTTTCTTCAACTTGATATAAGCAGCAAGAGTTCCGATACCCTGAAGAAGAATCAGTTTCGGCCGACTTTTTGAAAATTTTTCCTCAAGTCGAAAAACTTCCCGTCTTAGATCATTCAGGTCCTGATCGGTAATCTCCCAATCAATGCCGAGAACAATAGCCTTGAGATTTAACAGTTGATCTTCATTTGAGGTTTCGGTCCTCATATTCTGAGGTTGCGATTGCAGTCTTTCTGGTTCCCGAGCGGGAACAGTGGAGGGTCTCTGTTTGATCTGACGTTTGAGATTCTCGAATTTCTTCACGTCTTCCATCAGTATAACTTTTTTTTGTTCTTCTGAAAGATCCTGAGATGAAACGATCTTCTCAAGGTTATAATAAAAAGTAAGAAGCAACTTAATAGCATTGGGGTGAGAATCCGCCTTATTTTGATAAATATATTTACTTATCTTTTCCAAGGCCTGGATATACACAAGATTGATTGACTCCTCTGCCCAAATGCCGCGAAGATCGAGCAATTCTTCGTTGAACTGAAGCAAGACCTCATCGGTAATCTCCCAGTCTATCGACAAGACCAAACTCTTCAAGCGGCTGATAGGTGACTCATCATCGGTTGAAAATTCAAAGAGATCGTCCGCATCAGAGTAATATGACTCATCATACGCATCATTACTAAGAGTTAAATCATCATCATATTGGCTTTCGGTATACTGTTTCACCACAGTCTCTCTCTAGAGTAATTTTTTCTGGATTGAAATCACCGACGAAGAAATAATTTTCTTCAATGTCGCTGCGACATTATACCCAGTAATTGCACTTGCCTCAAAATAGGGTACTTTCAGTCTGCTATTGAGATCCTTTTCCAATACCGACGTCGGCAGGATGGGGATACCGTGCTCCTTGAGGTCAACTTTGTTGTATTGCATCACCAGTGGAATTTTAAAAATACTCTCCTTATATGACTGGAGATTTTCATGGAGCTGATTCAAGGATCGGATATTTTTTTCGCGCTGTTTTTCCATGGCATCAGCAACAAAAACGATACCATCTACGCCTCTTAAAACCAGTTTTCGGGTGGCATTATATTTCACCTGCCCAGGCACTGTATAAAGCTGAATTTTAATGTCATAACCCTTGATCTGTCCCATATCAAATGGCAAAAAGTCAAAAAACAGGGTCCGGTCACCGTGGGTTTTCAAACTGACCATTTCTGAGGCGATTTGTTTACGATACGTTCGATTAATGTACTCCAGATTCGTGGTTTTCCCACACCGTCCGGGTCCGTAATACACAATCTTTACCTGCACTATCTTGTCTTTTAAATTGATAAAGCTCAACGTTCTACTCCCTGTTGATGATCGCTGCAGATGTTTGCAATTTTCTCATCATGCCGAAAAGACAAAGCAAATAAGCTCGACGATCTTATTTCCTATCCCAAACTTTTCTAATTTTTTCTATAACATCTACAACATTAAGACGAAGAAAGCCAAGGGATATATCACGCCCAAACATGGAGATAAGAAGCAGCTCATCATCGATTTTACTAAAATGAATATTCGATTCCTGACCTTTATGGAATAGCAGGGAAAATTCCTGTTCACCAACGAGTTTGGCCATTGCATCGACTGTTGCAAAATTACCAGCTGCCAGTGCAGCAAAGGAATAAACATCGTATTTACTTTCACCGTTATCCTTGGCGGTAATAATATTTCCAGCCATATCGATGATAATAACGCAATCAACACCCAGCTTTATCAACTTCTCTGCTAAAATTCGATCAATCTGCTCGAGTTGCTCTTGACTGACAATCCCGTAATTCATGCCACAAACCTCATCGTAAATGTTGGTTGCTGGTATCAGCTGATACTAAGGCGACATTCCTACATCGACCTATTAATATTATCTAACTTATTGAATAAGAGTAACTTTAAAAAAATCATTGCTGTTAAAAAACGAAGGCTATCAAGAATCGCTGTTATGTTCTTTAACTAAAAACCGGAAGAATATCAATGACTGCAAAACTCGCCGTCGATCCGACCAGCTATCTTTTGAAACACTATACGATAGTTTTTGGCCTATATGAAGAATTATTTTAGTTTTTTATAACAAATTCATCCCGCTAGCTCCCCGGAGAGCAAATATGTGTGTTTTTTAGTGAAAAAAACCGGTGATTTTTCCCTCCATTGAGGAATGGAAATTGCGTCCTCCACCCATTTCTGCTAAAGAGTTGGGATGGAAAAAGCCAATGAAGATACTGATAAGAGACAGACGGATTTAAACGGCAGCTGCCTCATCGACACCCACTGCCACCTGGACATGGCTGTTTATGCCGCTGATCTCGACAATGTGCTTGAACGAGCCTTCACGCAACATCTCAAGAGAATTATCACTATCGGAATTGATCTGCAGAGCTCAAAAAATGGTATTGAAATTGCCCGCAAACACAAACAAGTTTCTGCAACAATCGGTATACATCCCCATGATGTAGATACTCTACGAGATGAAGATTATTTAGCCCTAACCAAAATCTACGAGGACCAACCCACACACATCGTCGGGTATGGCGAGATCGGTTTAGATTATTATAAACGTTATTCAGATCCAACCAAACAGCGTCATCATTTCCGCAGACAACTGGATTTGGCCCACGAGTTCAAATTGCCGGTCATTATTCATAACAGAGAAGCAGAGGACGATATACTTAATATACTTCGCCAAGCCAAACCGTTGTATCAAGGGGGGATCATGCATTGCTTTTCCGGTGATTATTCCTACGCCCGGAGGATTCTCGACCTAGGCATGCTTATTTCCATTCCTGGAATCGTTACCTTCAAAAATAGCATTACCCTACAAGAAGTGGTAAGAAAGATTCCACTTACCTCTATGGTGCTGGAAACAGACGGACCTTTTCTTGCCCCCCATCCATTTCGCGGTAAAAGGAATGAGCCCTCCTATCTCATGAGAACCGCTCTAAAAATTGCCGAACTCCGTCAAATTGATGTGGCGCTCGTGGCTAAGCAAACCACGGCTAATGCAGAAAAACTTTTCTCCTTTACCGACCAATAGGTACTCTATGATTGCACAAAATATTCTGCTAGTAAAAGAAAAAATTGCCAATGCTGCCCAAAAAGCTGGAAGACAGCCACAGGATATAAAACTGGTGGCAGTTTCGAAACTCTTTCCAGCTGACTCAATATGTGAAGCCTTTGCTGCCGGTCAAACGGTTTTTGGGGAAAATTATATTCAGGAAATCCAGGCCAAAAGAGGGCTTATACCGGCCGAGGCGGTTTTTCACTTTATTGGCCACCTGCAGAGCAACAAGGCAAAAATTGCCGCCGCGACATGCAACATGATTGAGACATTGGATAGCCTTAACCTTGGAACAACACTTAATAATCAGCTAGAAAACCTAAAACAAAGCCTTGACATACTTATCCAAGTAAACATCGCTAATGATCCCAAGAAAGCTGGTGTTGCGGCTGATGATGTTGAAGAATTATTGATTAAATTAAATGAGTTAAAAAGATTAAGAGTTTGCGGCATGATGACCATGCCACCTCTTACCAACGATCCGGAGCGGTCTCGTCCTCACTTTCGAAACCTTCGTATCTTGGCCGAGAAATTTGCAGCAAAAAACCTTTTCCCTCATATCAACAGGCCGGAACTGTCCATGGGAATGTCTGATGATTTTCATATCGCCATTGAGGAGGGTGCAACTATTGTCCGGGTTGGCACAGCAATCTTCGGCAACCGGAAATAAAAAAAGGACCTGCCTTGCAGCAGATCCCTTTTTTTATACAAAACCAAACAAATTATTTTCTTTTGGAAGCTCGTTTTGCAGCCTTCAAAGGATTAACTCTAATTTTTACAACACTAATTTCTGCCTTAGCATGGGTAGCAAAATTGCAAAATCCCAGCTTCCATTTGGCTGCCGGATTCACATAACTTCGGCAAAACTTAGCAGCTTCATTCTCTACAATACGCCCACATCCTTCGCATTTATCAATGATAGGCTGAAAACGGCCATCAGCATAATTTACAATCGCCTGACTCTCCATGTGTTCGTCCTCCAATCCGTCATACTCTTACTGGTGATCACCTCATCACACCAGGGAAACAGCCGTGGTGAACCACTGACTGACTTAAACAATGAAAACATAATTCTCCTTTATACCAAGCACACATCCCTGTGACAAGCTTTTTTTTTCGAACCTTATCCAACCTTGTGCTTCTGTACGGTTCTATTAGCCTGTCCGATGAAAAGATTAAAAAAGAGTGGCAGAATTCCGAGACTTGCAATAAGGAGAATCTTGATATACAATCGATATCACTTAGTGTTTGCAATGTATGAAGGAGATTCTCCGGTTTCTCCTGATATACTCTCTAAAAATGGGAGGCCAAGATGCCTGTTTATATCTGGAAGGGAAAAAATGCTGCCGGTGAAAAAAGAAAAGGTGAAGTTGAGGCCCCCGATCAGGCCGGTGCCTTGGCCCAATTAAAACGACTAAGAATCAGCGGCCTGATAATCAAAGAAAAACCAAAAGGTCTTTTCGACAATATTGCTTTTTTCAAACCGAAAGTGACAGGAAAAGATATTGTTGTTTTTACCCGTCAACTCTCAACGATGATCAATGCCGGCCTTCCTCTGGTACAAGGTTTGGAAATACTAGAAAAACAACAAGAAAACCCGACCTTCAAGACGACTTTGAAGGAGATTCGCTCTGATGTAGAGTCCGGATCCACTCTTGCCGACTCAATGCGGAAAAAACCGAAGGTATTCGACAATCTTTTTACCAACATGATTGAGGCAGGTGAAACGGGTGGTATTCTTGATACCATTTTAACGAGACTTGCCACTTTCATGGAAAAATCCATGGCGCTCAAAAAGAAAATAAAAGGCGCAATGACCTACCCAACCGTCTGTTTGGCGATTTCAACTGTCATTCTTATTGTTATTTTGGTGTTTGTTGTCCCTGTTTTCAGAACCATGTTTGAAGGATTTGGCCACAGCCTGCCTCTTCCCACGCAGATAGTCGTTAATTTAAGCGACTTTTTTAAATCAAATTTTCTTTATCTCATAATTGCCTTTTTTATCATAGTGATGGCAATAAAGAAAACCTATGCAACCGAGAAAGGCAGAACTTTTTTCGACAGAACTTCACTTAAGACACCGGTTTTCGGTATTTTGTTGCGCAAAGTTGCTGTTGCCAAATTTACCCGCACCCTGAGCACTATGCTCAGCGCCGGTGTTCCAATTCTGGAGGCACTGCAGGTCGTCGCCAAAACTTCAGGCAACAAAGTCATCGAAAAAGCCGTCTTCCGCGTCGGAGATTCCATCGCCGAAGGACGACCGATTGCTGAACCCCTTGAGGAAAGTGGGGTATTCCCAAACATGGTTGTCCAAATGATCAATGTCGGCGAATCTGTTGGTGCTCTGGATGTCATGCTAGAGAAAATTGCCGATTTTTATGACGAAGAGGTCGATCAAGCAGTTGAAAATTTAACCGCCATGATAGAACCGTTTATGATGGTTTTTCTCGGCGGAATGATAGGTGGGATTGTCGTCGCAATGTATTTGCCGATCTTTAAACTTTCAAGTGTTATGATGTAGTGGGATTTCGAGTAGTGATAATCTATTCCCCCCTACGATACCCATCTACTGACAAATACGATCCGTCAAATGATAATCTGTTAAATGCTTTGGTATTTTTTTAGCATTAGATTTGACTTTCTATTCTGAACGTATATCATTAAAAGAAAGTTATTTACTCACACTGAAAAATCTGGAGGAATTATGACACTCACAAAAGCTGATTTAGTCCAGCAGGTATATAAGAATCATGAAGGCCTGACGAAGGCTCAGGCGACTGATTCAGTTGAAGCATTTTTGCGCATCTCAAAAGACTCTCTCATAAATGGCTCCGATCTTCTTTTGAGTGGCTTTGGGAAATTTAATGTGAAACGTAAAAATGCTCGGAGGGGACGAAATCCGCAAACGGGCAATGAACTTACTTTGGACGCCAGGCGGGTTGTTACATTCAAGCCATCCGGAATATTACGAGAAAAGATAAACGCTTCCTAGAGTGAAAACATGTAGTTAAGCATTTTTATTTTTCTTATTAAAATCGTTATAACCCTGGGTTTGCAAAGCCATTCTCAGGGTTTTTTATGCTTTAAGTGTTTGTCCGCCCACTGCTTTAACATGGCCTCAAAAAATCTCTATAATTGCTCGATATTATTAAGTAAGGTTGCATTCACCAGCAAGTGGAGTCTTCATCCTTGGGATTCGCAAACCATTTCTGATACCTTACTCCAATCTTTCCACCGGACAGGCATTATCCACCCACCAATCCTTCTAGCTAAAGACGACGGCTGTTTTGATATTCTCTGTGGTCGCAAACGGCTGCAATTTGCCTTGGAAAATTCGCAGGGGGACAGTGTAGTCTGCCTGGTCTTTGCGAATAACACGGAAGTTGCCGTTTTACTCGATACTCTGCTGACCGATCAAAGTTATTACCATCCACTATCTCTGGCGGAAAAAGCGAAATTTATCGAGATCTGCACCCGTTTTCTCAAGCCTCAAGATATTGTTTCACTGTATTTGGAAAGATTGCAATTGCGAAAAAAGACTTCAACTATCAACGAACTCACCAACATTCTGCAGCAACATCCAACTATAATAGCCGAGATTCATGCCGGACGCCTCCAAGAAAAAATGGTTATGGAACTCTTAAGATTGCCTGAAAGCTCTGATCGCATTGCCATGGTACAACTGTTTCGTGATCTTGCCATGGGGGATGGCAAACAAAAGAGATTTTTCAGTCTCATCCGCGATCTTGCTTTTCGGCAAAACATCTCGATGTCTCAGTATTTAAAACTCGAGGAAATATCAGGCATTCTCGAACATCCTGTGCTGAATGGTACGCAGAAGGTTCACCATCTCAGTAATTATCTGCAGCACCAGCTCTCTCCAGTGTCTAGGGAGGCGGAGGAGGGTTTCACACGACTGGTGCGGGCTTTACATTTATCACCACAATGCACGATTTCTCATAGCCCATCATTTGAAAAAGATGATATCATATTTTCCATCACCTTTACCAATATTGCAGACTGTGCATTAATTGCACCAAAAATCAACAAGTTGCTACTAAGTAACAGCTATTTGAAGTAAGATATACGACCGGAAATAAGCATATCATCACCGAGTTTTTTATAGCGAATCGCCACAAGCTTTGGGGCATCGAGCTGATCCTGAACCTGAAGCCCTTCAGCCAAACCCACCCCTCGGTCCCCAGCAAAAAGAGGTGCATAAAACAGATGTGCATAATCGAAGAGTTGCGCATTCAAAAATGCACCATGTAATCTTGCCCCTCCTTCGACCATAACAGAGCCGAGTCCCTCTCGCCCCAAAATCTTGAGAATTTCAAGAAGGTCTAGGCCACTATTACTCTGTCGAATTGAAAAGAGTCGAATACCCCGATCCTGAAAATCGACGATTTTCGATGGAAGGGCGTTCTCGGAGTGAAAAACCCATGTCGGTGCCGGAGAATCAAGGTTATACACCTGAGCATGGAGGGGAGTGGACAACTGGTTGTCGACGATAATTCGCACCGGGTCTTTTGTTCGTCCCCGAGGAAGTCTTGTCGTCAGTGATGGATTATCTATTGCAATAGTTCGACCTCCTACAAGAATGGCATCGACCCTGTTCCGGAGTTTATGTGCCTCAAGCACCGATTGCGACCCGGTAATCCACCCACTTTTCCCTTGTTGATAATTCAATCGACCATCAAGACTCACTCCCGCCTTCATTATCACCAAGGGAAGGCCAGTTGTAATATGCTTGATAAATGCGACATTCATCTCACGACACTCTTTTTCAAGAAAACCGCTGGCAACGGTCACTCCAGACCGCTCAAGAAAGGCGATGCCTGTTCCGTTGACAAGGGGGTTGGGATCTTTCATCCCGACCACAACCCGAGAAATTCCACTCTCGACTATGGCTCGAGTGCATGGTGGTGTTTTTCCTGTATGATTGCACGGCTCTAGCGTAACATATATGGTTGCTCCAAGAACAGATTCAGTTGTCCGCCGTATTGCATTTACCTCGGCATGCGGAGATCCAGCTTTCTTATGATAGCCTTTGGCAATAATCCTGCCGTCTTTGACTATGACTGCGCCCACACAAGGATTCGGAGATGTCCGCCCTAAACCTCTTTTGGCTTCCTTCAGGGCTTGCCGCATGAAATGCAAATCTTCCTTGCTATTCATTTTGTCCTCTGGAATCAAGAAGAGTTTTGAGTTCCTCCATAAATTCATTAACATCCTTAAATTGTCGATATACTGATGCAAACCGCACGTATGCCACCTCATCAAGGCGCGGCAACCCCTCCATTACCCACTGACCCACCACTTTGGAATGGATTTCTTTTGCTCCGTAGTCCTGGAGTTTATGTTCAATTTCATCGGCAAATTCGTCAATCTTATCGCGACTCACCGACCTTTTCTCACATGCCTTTTCCAAGCCGGCCGTGAGTTTGTGCCTATCCCATGGTTCTCTGCGACCATCCTTTTTGACCAGCACAGGCAGCATTACCTCAAGCCGTTCATAGGTGGTGAATCGCTGATTACATGCCAGACACTCCCTTCTTCTTCGAGTAATTGTTGCATCTTTGTTAAGACGCGAGTCAATAACCCTGTTGTCAAGATGTCCACAATACGGGCATTTCATATATAACAACCTCCCTATGAGATCAGAGTTCTTTTCGATGAAAAATCATTAAATAAATAAAGCCGATTTCGCATCAGCAAAATCGGCCTTATTCGAGCAAGTGTTTGCATCTATCATCAATCGCTAAACTTTGAAATCCTTCTCTGGTGTCTTCCTCCGGAGAAGGGAGTTTCCAGCCATATACGGGCCATTTCGACGGCAGTATCCGTCTCAAGAACCCGAGCTCCAAGGCAAAGAACGTTGGCATTATTATGCTCCCTGCTCATCCTTGCTGTGTACACACTTGAACAATTGGCTGCTCTGATGCTTCTGTGTCTGTTTGCCGCAATGGACATACCAATTCCTGTTCCGCAAATCAGTATACCCATTTGACATTCTTTTCTTAAAATGAGCGAGACAGCTTTCTCGGCAAACTCAGGATAATCTACCGAATCGTTTGAAAAGCAACCAACATCCTCGACCTCATAGCCAAAGCTTACCAGCGCACACTTGATCAGCTCTTTTAATTCCAGGCCACCATGATCAGCAGCAACGACTATCTTCACACGAGCCTCCCGATTTCCTGTCAATTGACGTACCTTTTCATTGCGATAACTGCATTTGTGCCACCAAATCCGAAAGAATTCGAGAGTGCAGCACGAATATTCATTTTTCGGGCCACATTTGGAACATAATCAAGATCGCAATCCGGGTCGGGTTGGCTCAGGTTGATGGTTGGTGGGGCTATTTGCTCATGCAAACTGAGAGCAGTAAATACCGCTTCAATTCCCCCAGCCGCGCCTAACATATGGCCAGTCATGGATTTTGTGGAGCTGATTGCCAACCTACTGGCATGTTCACCAAAAACGGTTTTTATTGCCTGCGTTTCGCATTTGTCATTGAGCGGTGTGGATGTGCCGTGGGCGTTAATATAATCAAAATCATCCGGATCCATACCAGAATCTTCAACTGCCATCCGCATCGCCCGCATCCCGCCTTCTCCGTTTTCCGGTGGGGCGGCAATGTGATACGCGTCACTGCTCAAGCCATAGCCACAGATCTCTGCGTAAATTTTTGCTCCTCTGGCAACAGCATGGTCATATTCCTCAAGAATGAGCATACCCGCTCCCTCGGACATTACAAAACCGTCGCGCGCAATGTCAAATGGCCGAGATGCCGCCTTTGGTTCCTCGTTGCGAGTCGAAAGGGCTTTCATCGCAGAAAATCCTGCGACTCCAAGGCCACAGATGACCGCCTCTGTTCCTCCGCAGACGACTACATCACACATTCCATACTTGATGTGTCTGTACGCTTCTCCGACAGCATGGGTTCCAGCAGAACACGCCGTTGTCATACAAAGGTTCGGACCCTTTGCATTCAAGGCCATGGAGATTTGTCCGGAAGGCATATTGGGGATGACCATAGGTATAAAAAATGGGGTGATTTTTTTGGGGCCCTTCTCTACACATATCTGATGGTATTTTTCGATGGTCGGCAATCCGCCCATGCCACATCCGGTTATGACTCCAACTCTCTCACAATTTTCATTGGTTACCATAAGACCGCTGTCTTTCATGGCCATTTGTGCTGCCGCAAGGCCATATTGAACGAAGAGATCAAGATGTTTAATCGCTTTCTTGTCAAAAAAATCCTCCGCAATAAAATCCTTCACTTCAGCAGCAATTTTTACTCCGTAATCACTGGTATCAAAGCGAGTAATGAGATCAACACCACTGACTCCCGAACAAATATTCCGCCAGGTTTTCTCAACTCCGGTACCAAGTGGGGTCACCAGTCCCACGCCTGTAACTACTACCCTTCGCTTCACGATAGCTGCTCCTTTTCGTTTCTTTTTATCAGTAACGCAGTGCAAACGGGGGCAAAGAATTGCTGCTTTTGCCGTGGCTTAACGCTATTTCTTCTTCTTTACATAATCAATAGCATCCTGGACCGTGGTAATTCCCTCGGCATCTTCATCGGGAATTTCTATATCGAAACCCTCTTCCATAGCCATAATCAACTCGACCAGATCGAGTGAATCCGCACCAAGATCATCGACAAAAGAAGCATTGGCTACAACTTTCTCTTTTTCAACGCTTAATTGCTCAACGATTATATCAATCATTTCCTGTTCTATCGACATTTTCATTCTCCCTTCTTGAAAGTAGACACAGTTTCTTTAAACTGTATGCATTGTTGACTTTTTGTTAATGAGAACTCTTCCATTTGCCCTACTACATATACATCCCACCATTTATGTGGAGTGTCTGGCCGGTGATATAACATCCGTCATCAGAGACCAGATACGCAACAGCCGCTGCCACATCCTCAACCTTGCCGAAGGAGGCAAGGGGAATTTCTTTTTTGATTTGTTCCCGAACCTCATCCGAAAGCAGGTCAGTCATTTCAGTTACAATATAACCAGGAGCCACACTGTTGACAGTGATATTGCGGGAAGCATATTCCCTGGCCATGGCCTTGGTCAGCCCTATCATCCCGGCTTTGGCCGCTGAATAATTGACTTGTCCAGGATTGCCGGCAAACCCGGAGACCGAAGCAATGTTAACAATCCTTCCCCACTTTTTTTTCATCATCTCCCGCGATGCTGCCTTGGCACATAAAAATGCACCTTTAAGATTGGTGTCAAGAACTGCGTCCCAATCGTCTTCTTTCATCCTCGCCATGAGACCGTCTCTGGTAATTCCAGCATTATTTACCAAAATATCGATTGCCCCGGCCTCTTTGATAACTTTTTTAAAGGAATTCTGAACCGCTGCGCTTTCCGCCACGTCAAAGCAGAGGATTTCGGCTTTTCCACCGGTCTGCTGAACCAGTGTTACGGTTTCTTCAGCCGCAGATGAACGGCTGACATAATTGACATACACCAAAGCTCCCATTGAGGCCAAACGAAGGCAGATCGCTCGACCAATTCCCCGACTTCCTCCTGTTACAACGGCAACTCTTCCGACGAGGTTCATAGTGAACGACGCTCCTCAAGCTTGGCAATGAGTTTAGGGATAATTTCGTACAGGTCACCAACCAATCCATAATCGGCAACATTAAAAATAGTAGCATGTTCGTCCCGGTTAATGGCCACAATGGTTTCGGCAGACTGCATGCCGGCCACGTGTTGTACAGCGCCGGAAATTCCGCAGGCAATATACAGTTTGGGAGCAACCGTCTTTCCTGTCTGCCCGACTTGATGCGGGTAGGGAATCCATCCGGCATCGACTACCGCTCTTGAGGCAGACACTTTCGCTCCCAAGGTGTCAGCAAGCTTTTTGATCAGTTCAAAACCCTTGGCGGTTTCCAGGCCGCGTCCGCCGGACACCAGGATATCAGCATCTTGGATATTTACTTTAGACGCCTCTCCGACAACCGATTCAATTATTTTCACCCTGCTTTTCATGAGACCTGTCGGTGGGTTGACAACGATCACCTCGCCTTTACGATCCGTATTGAAATCCAAGGCTTTCATAACCTTCGACCTCACTGTTGCCATCTGGGGTCTTGATGACTCACAAACAATAGTCGCCATAATATTACCGCCAAAAGCAGGTCGTGTTTGTAAAAGAACGCCGTCCAGGTCGCGGATCTCAAGTTTAGTGCAGTCGGCGGTAAGACCGGTATTGAGCGCAGTTGCCACAGCTGGGATAAATGACCTGCCAATGGCGGTCGCCCCGGCCAAGACAATTTCCGGACGATATTGCTTGACCAGATAGGTAAACACCGCCGAGTAGCAGTCATCTCGAAAATCTCGCAGGGCTTCATTATCGACGAGGATGACGGCGTCAGCACCATGACCGATAAGGAGTGTGGCAGTTTCTTTGGTTTCAAAACCAAGGAGAATCGCACTTAACTTTACCCCTCTTTTATCGGCGAGTTTTCGCCCTATGCCTAAAAGTTCAAGAGAAACGGGAGCCAGCTCTCCACCTCGGTACTCACAAAATATTGAAATACCCGACCAGGCGGACAAATCCTCCTGGGCCTTTCTACCGCCGACATCAAGGGTGAGAGCCCCGACATCGCAACTCTCCACACAGGCTCCACAGAGGTTGCAGGACTCACCAACCACGGCTAAACCGTCTTCGATTGTTATTGCTGCAAAGGGACAATTGTCAGCGCATATCCCGCAGCCGATGCACAGCTCTTTACTCACTTTCAACATAGAACTTCCCTGCTCCATTACAGATACGGCAACAGCTTTGCAACAAGCTGGTCGATTTGTTCATCTAGAGTGCCTGTCAATACTGATCGCCCTCCCCTGGCCGGCGGAGGAAATACATTGACAACTTTGGTAGGTGAACCGGGCAGACCAATGCATGCTGGGTCGGCTTCGATGGTTTGCGCATTGAATTTGCTGATCTCTGCCTTTTTCGCCTTCATTTTCCCTTTAATCGAGGGAACTCGAGGTTCATTGATGTCTTTCACGACTGAAAGAAGTGCAGGATAATCAACAGCAACAACGTCAAACCCATCATCCATCATCCTTTCCGCAATAAGTCCACTCTCGGTTGCCTCACGAATTCTCTGCACACATGTGATATAAGGAATATCAAGTCGAGTGGCAAGGCCCGGGCCTACTTGCGCGGTATCACCGTCAATCGCCTGCTTGCCACACAATATAAGATCAAAGTTACCGATTTTCTTGATGGCATGTTCGAGGGTATAGGCGGTCGCCCAGGTATCGGCACCGGCAAACGCACGGTCGGAGATAAGAATGGCGTTATCAGCCCCGCAGCTTATGGCCTGCCGGAGTATCTCTTCCGCTTGCGGCGGGCCCATGGAAATTACAATCACTTCCCCACCGCACTTTTCTTTCAGGCGCACAGCCTCTTCCAAGGCATACTGATCGTAGGGATTCATGATCGACTGTACTCCCTCGCGCGCCAATGTGTTGGTGATCGGATCAAGACGTACATCCTTGGCATCTGGAACCTGCTTAATACATACAATAATCTTCATTCAACAACCTGCATTTTTACAAAACCTCGGATTTATCCGCTGAGAATGGATATTGAATTTCCTGGGAAATGTACAGTCTTTTATGAATATTCTTTATTCAGCTCCTGGCCGATGACATTTCTCTGAATCTGATTGGTGCCCTCATAGATCTGGAGGATCTTGGCGTCCCGCATCATCTTCTCGACAGGATATTCACACATATAGCCATAGCCCCCCATTACCTGTACGGCATCCGTTGTGACCTTCATTGCTACATCTGTGGCGTATACCTTGCAGATTGACGAGGCCTTCGACATATCTTTTGGATGTTCCTGGATATGTTTAGCGGCGGCATAGACGAGAGCCCGTGCCGATTCAATGCCGATGGCCATGTCGGCAAGCATATGCTGCACCGCCTGAAAGGCAATGATCGGTTTACCGAACTGGTTTCGTTGCTTGGCGTATTTAACAGCCACATCAAGAGCGCCTTGCGCCAGCCCCACCCCTAATGCAGCAATTCCCGGACGTGACAGATCAAGAGTTTTCATAACGGTAATAAAGCCGGTTCCCGGACGACCGATCATCCGATCCTTGGGAATCCGGCAATCCTTAAAGATAAGCTCAGTTGTTGATGATGCCCTGATGCCCATCTTCTTTTCCTTAGGCCCGCAGCTAAAACCCGGATCTCCCTCTTCAATCACAAACAAAGAGGCTCCCCGGGGACCGCGACTACGATCGGTGATCGCCACGATCGTATAGATCTGCGCTTCCCCACCGTTGGTAATCCACTGTTTTGTGCCGTTCAGGACCCAGTAGTCACCATCCAGCACCGCAGTTGTCTGAATACCCGAGGCATCCGACCCGGCGTTGGCCTCGGTCAAACCAAAGGCACCAAACTTTTTTCCGGAGGCGACATCAGGCAGATACTTCTGTTTCATCTCCGGCGAACCTGCCAAAATTATTGGATAGACCCCAAGAAAATTTGCTGAAAAGGCAGTACCAACCCCTATACACCCTCTCCCCAGTTGCTCAACTGTCAGGACAATATCAAAACATCCTCCACCAAAGCCACCGTACTCCTCTGGGATCGGAACTCCAAAAAGGTCAGCGCGTGCCATTTCGTTGAGAATTTGTCTTGGGAACTGATGCTTTTCATCAAGTTCCGCACGATTGGGAATAATTCGTTCATCAGTAAGTTGCCGCGCAGTATCGACAATCATCTGTTGTTCTTCCGACAAGAAATAATCCATACTCATATCTCCATTTTACCACTTAATCAAGGTTGCTCCCCAAGTGAAACCGCCGCCAAAGGAACATAATAAAACAGTGTCACCTTGTGCCATCAAGCTCTTGCGATTTGCTTCATCAAGAGCAATGGGAATCGAGGCAGCAGATGTATTACCATACTTGGATACGTTAATAAATACCTTACTCCGTGGTAGGTCAAGGCGCTCTATGAGATTATTAAGAATCCGCATATTTGCCTGGTGCGGTATTACAAAATTTATGGCACTGATATCAATGTCTTGCTTTCGAAGAAGACCGCGAACAGCATCCTCCATCGCGCGCACCGCATGTTTAAACACCTCACGCCCTGCCATTTGAATATACGCCCCCTTGTTGTCAGCGACAAGGAGATCGGGGTTGAGACTTTCTGGGGCATGCATATAGAGAAGATCCCACAGACTTCCATCGGATCGGAGATTAGAACCTATAACCCCGCGATCGGAATCAGAGTGACCAAAGACAGCTGCACCCGCTCCATCGCCAAAGAGAATGCAGGTGTTTCTATCCTGCCAGTTTAACCGGCCCGAGAGTGTTTCCGCACCGATCACCAGGACCTTCATCGAGTGATCTGCCCGAATATATTTATCTGCGAGATCTAAACCGAAAAGAAAGCCTGAACAGGCAGCATTGAGATCATAAGCAAAGGCGTTTTCCGCGCCAAGTTCACTCTGCACGAAACAGGCACTGGACGGCATAAGCATGTGCGAACTAATGGTTCCGACGACAATCAGCCCCAAGTCCTTGGCCGATACTCCGGCAGCAGCCAAAGCTTTCCTCGCTGCATTGGAAGCCAATTGATAGGTTTGCTCTCCCTGGCCTCCGATGTGTCGACTTTCAATACCGGTTCTTGTCTTAATCCACTCAGCACTTGTATCAACAATGGTTTCAAGTTCGAAATTGGTGAGGATTCTCTCCGGCAAACAAGATCCTGTGCCTAAAACAACGGTCCCCATCAATTCTCCAGTTCTACCAAATGCTTACTGGCAGCAAGGCTTTCAACAATATCCTGGTTGATATTGCGATTGACCATTTTTGCCGCTTCAAGAATTGCATTCTTAATTGCTTGCGAACTTGATTTGCCGTGGCAGATTATGCCAACTCCGTCAACGCCGAGCAGCGGTGCGCCGCCATATTCCGCATAATCAACACGTTTTCTAAAGGCTTTAAATGCGTTTCTCGCCAGGAAATATCCAATTTTTGCGGGAAATGATTTCAGGATCTCATCTCGAAGCATCAGCATGGCAGCTTCCGCCAACCCTTCACTGACTTTCAGGCAAATATTGCCGACAAAGCCATCACAGACAATAACGTCAACATTGCCTTGAAAAACATCCCGGCCTTCGACATTACCGATAAAATTCAAGGAACTCTGTTCAAGAAGAGGATATGTCTCCTTTATAAGACTATTCCCCTTTCCGGTCTCCTCACCGATAGTCAAAAGACCTACTCGCGGGTTAGCAATATCAATAACCCTGGAAAATGCCGAGGCCATAATCGCAAATTGAAGGAGATGCTGAGGTCGGCAATCCACATTGGCGCCGATATCCATAAGCACCACCGGTTTTTTCAGAGTAGGGAAAATAGATGCAATCCCAGGACGGGATATGGAACTCAAGCGGCCAAGTTTTCGCATCGCCGCAGCCATAGTCGCACCGGAATTCCCTGCACTGACTGCGGCGTCGGCTTCACCGCGACGGACAAGCTCAAATGCGACCATCACCGAAGCGTCCTTTTTTTTTCGCACCGCATCGACTGGATGTTCATTCATTTCAATAACTTGTGACGAATGAACGATCTTCACTAACTCTGCTACCCTTTTGTTTGGTGCGAGGATTTCGAGGTGCTTTTGGAGAAGACTCTCATCTCCCACCAAACTCACGCCAAGTCCCGCCTGTTCGACGGCCAGCAGTGCCCCGGCAATCAATTCCTCATGGCCATGATCCCCTGCCATGGCATCCAGGGCTATTTGCACAGCTTTCTCCTATGCTATTTCCGTGTCGAGAACAAAAACAGTTCTACCTTTATATTTGCCACAACTGCTGCATAAACGATGTGGCTCTTTAGGCTCGCCGCAATCACTACAAATTGACAGGCCGGGCGCAGTCAGAGCATCATGGGAACGCCGAAGTCGGGTACGGGAATGTGAATGTCGTCTTTTAGGTAAAGCCATTGTATCCTCCGAAACAGGTATGTATCATACCATTGAAAAGTTTTTTACTTGTTCTTCATTCTTTTAAGAACAGCAAAGGGCGAATCACATTTGTCCGATTCACAGCGGCAGGACTCCTTGTGTAAAACAACACCACAACCGGCACAGACACCTTTGCAATCCTCACTGCACACATTTTTCTGCGGAACAGCCAACCACGCCTGTTCTCTTAAAATTTCATCAACTTCTATTGTCGGTTCCGGAAGATAGAGGGTGAGAGTGTCACCATCACTGCACTCCTGCTCGGTTACCTCTACTCTATCCTCTCCTCTGGTCGTTGCCAGATAGACAAACTCACTCTGCAGGTTCTCTTCGTAGGACTCACCACATCTGTCACAGATAACCCTACATCGGCAATTAATTTCCCCCTCAAGCATGATCGTTTCATGATCTCGCCGAGAAACACTGAGAGAGGCGGTTGCAGCAATAACTGAACATTCCTCAACAAGAGGAAACCAGAGGCTGTCGGTGATGGAATACCTATTGGTTTTTCCAGTAATTTCGTCAAAAAACAATCTCATAGCTCAAAAACACAATCGAAATCCACAACTGATAGAAAAATAAAGGAAAGGAAAAATAAACAATTTATCGAAGATTGGCTAGAGAAAAAGTGGCGAGGGGGAGAAAATCTATCCTAAGGCATGACTGAAATACAAACATTTCCGTCATGCCGGGGGAAAAATCACGGCCGGAAGAGTGTCGCTCACATCAATTCATTTCACAACACATGCGCGAGACGTTCAGAGCTCTTCTTCAATCTCAAGGCAAGTCTTCCCATCAACCATGTGAGCACTTTCACTGCAAGCGAGGGGGTATTTATGGTAATTTCGGTAAATGCTTGTCGGGACAATAACAGCAGACGCGAATCGGCAACAGCCGTAAGCGTTGCCCCTCGATATTGGTCAGTCAACACACCTTCGCCAAGGGGTGCACCAGGGTCAAGCAGGGCCACCACCTGCATCCGATCACCAAACCCGGTTTGTTTCTGCACTGCCATTCTTCCTGAAATAAGTACATACATGCAGTTTGCACCGTCATTTTCAGCATAAAGTGGAGTTCCGGCTTTAATTTCGACAATCTCCATGACACATAATAAAGCCGATGCATCGGCTTTATCGAGAAAAGGCAAACACTCCTCATGCAGCTGAGAGCTATATTCCACCATTGTCTGCCTATTTCAACTCCGTGGAAAATGTACTGATTTTTTCTTCCAAGACCTTGACCAATCCTTCATAATTATCTTTGCGAAGGATGGCCTTAAACTGCTCCTGATAGTTTCTCACCAAACTTACCCCTTCGATATTGATATCATATACCATCCACCTTGCGTCGGACTTTCGCATTATATAGTGTATGGGAATTTTTACTCCGGCGTTGTCCAAAAGAACAGACACCTGCCCTCTGTCCTCTTTGATAATCTCACCTGAATATTCTATAGTCTGCCCTGAATAGCTTTCGAGTTTACCGATATAAACATTTTCTAAAAGCTTGGTCATAAGCGTGGTGAAATTGTCGCGATCCTTATTGTTAATATCTTGCCAGGTTTTACCAAGGACTCGTTTAGACATCTCTCGAAAGTCAAAGCCATGCTTGATGAGGGACATGATCTTGTCCCGTCTCTGGGTGCGGTGCTCATCACCTTTTAAGCTATTGTCTGCCAAAACGGATGTCAAATCCTGAAGAATCGGTTGCAAATCGGCGGTTGGCCCCTTCTCCTCGGCTGCCGACACATTGCTACCAATCACCAAGAACAGCAAAATCAAAACAAGATGTAAATTTTTCATAATGATATTTAACACAGCTGAATTTGTTTGAGATGGGTTGCAATCCAAAACTATCACTTAACGCTACCAAAGGCGAATTTACTTATCAATGATTCCAGATCAACGGAAGACTCTGTTTCCCTAATGATTTCTCCGGGATTAAATTTTATCTCATCGCCACCAAGATTCAGCTGGATGTATTTATCGCCGATAATACCCTGGGATTTGACTGAAGCAATCGAATCAACAGGGACCTTCAAGGACTTGTTGATGCGAAGAGAAAGCAAGGCTGCCTCCGTAGAGCTCAAGGCAACTTCTGCCACCTCACCTACATTGACCCCGGCTACCTGTATCGCCGCACCCTTTTTTATTCCGGCCACATTGTCGAATTCGGCCTTGAGAACATAGGTGCTTCCCTGACGGAGAAAAGGGACCTCGCCCAATTGCAAAGCCAGGTACGCTAAAGCCCCAAAACCGATAAGCATGAATAAACCGACTGCCAACTCTAATGTGTTTTGTTTCATTTTTCCACCAGGTGACTTTGATAGATGTTGCCCATCGTCATTTTGACAAACTCCTGAATGTGTGGTTTTTCCGACCATTGAATTGCTTCAGGACTGGTAAAAACATCCATTTCCCCGTTATTGAGTATAACGACCTGATCCGCCAGATTAAAAATCTTTGGAATATCATGACTGACAATCACTGAAGTAAATCCGAATGCAGCCTGGGTCCTGGCAAACAGATGATAAATCTCCCGAGTCATTACCGGATCAAGACCGGTGGTCGGCTCATCAAAGAGCATAATACTCGGCTTCAGCTGCATAGCCCTCGCCAACCCCACTCTCTTCTGCATTCCGCCGCTCAACTGTGCCGGATACTTTTCCTCATGCCCGACAAGTTCAAACTGCGCCAGAGAGGCTTCAACGAGGACTCGAATTTCCTCTTCGCTTTTATCGGTCCGTTCCCGCAGGGGTAAAGCAACATTCTGGAAGACCGTCAGGGAGTCAAAGAGGGCCGAACCCTGAAATAGGACCCCGAATTGGCAGCGTAGCCGTTCCAAATCCCGGCCGCGAGCCCGGGTAATGTCCTGATCGTGGACAAACACCTGTCCCGAATCCGCCTGCATCAAACCGAGAACAAGTTTTAAGGTTACGCTTTTGCCTTGACCACTGCCACCGGCTATAACTGTGGTTTTTCCTGCGGGAATGGAGAAACTCACCCGGTTGAGAACCGTTTGCGATCCACCGCTCGTCTTGGTAAAGGTCTTTACGACATCACGAAAGAGAATGGCTGATGACATTAGAGCAGCACCGCAGTCAGGAGATAATCAAATACCAAAACAGAAATCGACGAGAGGACAACAGCCTGGGTCGTTACCCGGCTGACACTTTCCGCGCCAAAGCCGGCGCCACGAATCTCCCGGACAAAGAAGCCGCGCCCAGTGCAGATCCAGACAACAAGCAGGGCAAAGACAAACGATTTAATTATCCCTAGCTGAATGTCATGATTGGTTACACTGCTCTGCATTCCCTGGATGTAACTACCGGGGCTGACATCCATGAGCCCGACTCCAGCTACATAACCACCGGCAATACCCACCACATCAAACACCGCCGTCAGCAAGGGAACTGAAATAAGCGTAGCGAGAAATTTGGGGGTAATTAAATAGCGAAATGGGTCTATTGCCATGCAGTCAAGGGCATCAATCTGCTCGGAGATCCTCATAATTCCTAGTTCTGCGCACATAGCGGAACCGGCCCTCCCGGCGACCATCAAAGCTGTGAGAACCGGTCCGAGCTCCATAATGATGGTCAATGAAACGGCCGATCCAAGCATCCCCGCGGCACCGAATTTATTCAACGAATAATATCCTTGCAAACCGAGCACCATGCCGGTGGAAGCGGCAGTAAAAAAAATTACCGCCAAAGAGCCGACGCCGATGAAGTGCACCTGACGTATAAGCTCTCTCAACCTAAAAGGGCGCCGGAAGGTTCCGCGAAGAGACTTCAGCAGAAATATTGCCATCTTGCCGAGATCGGTGACAATGTACAACCCGGTATTGCCAAGGTTTACTATGGGATTACCATTCATAACGGTGGCGTTCCACAACGCCAATACAAAACATGAAATAAGTGGGGGAGGAAACTCCGCAAGCTCCATCCCAACAGCTGGGCCTTACCATATTCTTTGCTTTTCAATAAGTCAAGACCTGGAAATTGTTAACAGAGAGGAAAACGGCAAGGAAATGTAGCCTCCCTGTGCAAAGACAACTTTGCGGTTTCCGGTCATAGTCTTCAGAGGTATGTGATTTTTATAATTTTGCTAGGGGCATTTATCTCTCGAAGTGGTAGCCTGTGTCAATTTTTCCTCGGGTCCAGGGTGCCGCGCAAAGCTTCACCTATAAAAATAAGCAGCACAAGGGTACCAACCAGCACCGAAAATGCGGCAAGCGAAAGCCACCATGCCTCAAGGTTGGCTTTTCCCTGGGCGAGCAATTCCCCGAGACTTGGGGTGGAGGGGGGAACCCCAAGCCCCAGAAAATCAAGGCTGGTGAGAGCGAGGATAGCCGCTGACACCCGGAACGGCAGAAAGGTAATAACCGGAGTCATGCCGTTTGGGAGGAGGTGCCGCCACATGATCTTCATATTGCCGACCCCCAAGGCTTTAGCGGCCACGACGTAATCAAGGTTTCTTCCCTTTAAAAATTCCGCCCGAACATAATCCGACAATCCCATCCAACTAAACAGAGACAACAGCATCAATAATAATAGAAAGCTGGGCTTAAATATTGAGGCGAAAATTATCAGCAGATAGAGTTCCGGCATAGAACCCCAAATTTCGATGAATCTCTGCATCAAGAGGTCGGTACGACCTCCAAAATAGCCCTGGACAGCGCCGGCAACAATGCCAACTGTGGTTCCGACAAGTGTAAGAGCCAGTCCAAAAAGTACACTTAAACGAAAACCATAGATGGTTCGCGCCAGGACATCTCGACCGCGGTCATCGGTACCGAGCAGATTGTCCCGCGTCGGTGGTGACGGCACCGGTCCGGAGATTTCTTGGTTAATGGTATTATAACTGTGCTTATTCAATGGAAAAACAACCCAATTTCCGGTCCGCCTCAGCCTCTCCGCCATGAATGGGCCTTTATAATCAGTCTCCGTTTCGAATTCTCCAGCGAACGTAGTTTCCGGATAAGATATAAAAATCGGAAAATAGATCTTTCCTTCATAACCAATGACGAGGGGTACATCGTTGCTGATAATCTCAGCTACCAGGCAAAGAGCAAAGAGGATCAAGAAGATAAGAAGGCTGAAATAACCTCTCTTGTTTCTCTTGAAGCGCTGCCAGGTCTTATCCCGGCGTTTAACCACGACTGATTGCGACCTTCCTCCCAGGCGCAAGCTAGGCATCGACACTCACAAAACTGATACGGGGATCAACGAGCACATAACTTAAGTCCGACAGCAATCTCGTTATAAGACCTATAACGGTAAAGAAGTAGAGAGTGCCAAGAACCACCGGATAGTCGCGATTCAAAACCGACTCATAGGCAAGCAAGCCCATACCTTGCAGCGAGAAGATCGTCTCGATCAGCAGACTGCCGGTAAAGAAGGAGGCGATAAAATAGCCTGGAAATCCTGTGATTATTGGAATAATACCATTTTTAAACACGTGTTTATATAATATCTGCTGTTCTGTAAGGCCCTTTGCGCGAGCAGTCAGCACGTAATGTTTGCGGATCTCTTCTAGAAATGAATTTTTGGTGAGCATGGTCATTACGGCAAGACTGCCAACTGCACCCGCGGTAACCGGCAGTACCATATGCCAAAGATAATCGAGCACCTGCATTCCCGGACTCAGCTCATTCCAGTTATCGGAGACAAGACCGCGAAGAGGAAACACCGACCAGAAGCTGCCGCCGCCAAAAAGGACCACCAGCACAACCCCGAGGACAAAACCGGGAATGGCATAGCCAACGAGGATGACCGTTGAACTGACAATATCAAAACGCGAGCCATCAGTCACAGCCTTCCTGATGCCTAGAGGGATACAAATCCCATAAACAATAAAAAAGCTCCACAACCCGAGGGACATGGAAACCGGCATTCGCGAAACAACCAGGTCAAAAACACTTTGGTGATAATAGTAAGAGGTGCCGAAATCAAAGACCACATAGCTTTTCATCATCGAAAAAAACCGTGTAATCGGTGGCTGATCAAAGCCGTAGAGTTTTTTTAACTGGGCGATTTTCTCGCTATCAAGCCCGGAATCCCCACGATACATCCCTGAAGATTCAGTCCGCACCTCACCGCTGCCCTTATTGAATCCCTCAATCTGGGCAACCATTTTTTCGACCGGACCACCCGGTACAAATTGGGTAATCGTGAAGGTGATCACCATTACCCCGAAGAGGGTCGGAATCATCAAAAAAAACCGTTTTAAGATATAGACCAGCATTCTCCCTCCAAGGACACGGCATGTGGCTGCAGATTCCCGGCAATAATATAAAAAATAATGTAAATAAACACCCTAAAAGAAGAATATTTCTTGTTTTTTCCCGTCCATTGTGTCTTTTTATACATTGCCTTACTGGGATCGGATCACCAATTGCAAACGGTCACATCGGTAATAATTACCATAGCAAACAAAAACAAAAACGATTTTCTTCGCTCTCACTACCAAGCATACAATACCATGGAAAAGCTCAACACCCTTATTCAATACGAGGCCGATTTAGAAATTCTCGTTGCCCGTGCAAAACAAACAGATGCGGTAGCCCTGGACACCGAGTTTGTCTGGGAAAGGACCTACTATCCGCAGCTTGGCCTCATTCAAATAGCGCTATCCGATGAAGATTGTTATCTCATCGACCCGCTCGCCATCAAAAACCTCCAGGCTCTCGGGCAACTGCTTGCCGACCGAGGGGTGATTAAAATCCTTCACGATGCGCCCCAAGATTTGGCTATTCTCCAGAGAGCCACCGGTGCCACACCCCAGAATATTTTTGACACCCGACTGGCCGCCGGCTTTTCCAACCTGCCGGCGACTCTCTCCCTCAGCAATCTCGTGAAAGAGCTGCTCGATATTGATCTGGCAAAGGACGAAACCCGCACCAACTGGTGCCAACGTCCACTGACCGACGAGCAAGTTCGCTATGCCCTTGACGACGTCCGTTACCTGCGCGCCGTAAGAATCCTCCTCCTCACCCGAATCATCGGTCCAAAGATTAAATCCTGGCTGCAGGAAGAGCTCAATTTGCTCAACAATCCAGCTGCTTACAGCGGACCACCAGCCGACGAACGGTATATGAAAATCAGAGGCAGCAGTGCTCTTGACCAACCGGGCATAGCCATCCTCAAGAACCTTTCGACGTGGCGTGACGGCATGGCTAAAAAACTTGATCGACCCCGAGGGCATGTGCTCAAGGACGCACTCCTGGTCGAGCTTGCCAAACAAAAACCTACGACCCTTGAAGAACAAAAATTACAATGCGGTCTTTCCGACAATGCCACCGCAAAATACGGAAAGGTTATTGCCGCCATAATCGAAACCACCCTCGGGCAGCCTGCAGCTACCTACCCTGCTCTCGAGAGGCCGACCAGGCTCAGTCCAACTGACCGGGAGGCCCTGGAGAAACTCAATAACCTGATAAATTTCAAAGCCGGTTTACTGGGTATTGCACCGGGATTGCTGGGTAACAGCTCGGAGCTGAAATTACTGGTAACCACGCTTAACGCCAAAAAAGCCGAGGCATCGCAACAACTCCGCCAAACCGATGGCTGGCGCAAGAGCTTCCTCGAAGACTTTTTTAGGCAAAATTGGAAGAAATGATTTTTACTTATCCTTTGGATAACAGATAGAGAGAGTTCACTACCCACCCATTGCTGTGCGGTAGGTTTGAAACGATAAAGATAATACTAGCATTTTTCCCACAAAGGCACACAACTCTCGCTTCAGTTTGACAGATCAATAGCACATGCCTCCGGGCTGGTCCGGCAAAGAATTTCAAGATTTTTCTTGGCCACCGGATGACCGGCATCAGCTGCTTTTGCCCACCAGTTGTGCGCTTCATTACTATTGCGGGTTATTCCCAAACCTTTCTCAAAACAGAAACCCAATCGGCTCTGCGCCAGCACAAAGCCCTGTTCAGCCGATTTTTTCCACCAATCGAAGGCTTTTCCTGGGTCTTTTTCAATTCCCTCACCCTTGGCGAGCAATCTTCCAATATTATACTGGCCCTTTGGATTACCGTTTTCCGCCGACTTTTGATACCACCAGGCCGCTTTGCTGTTGTCCTGCAAAACGCCGATGCCTTTACTGTATTTCCATGCCAGGGTATTTTGCGCCAGAACATATTCCTGATTTGCAGCTTTGGTGTACCATGCAATCGCCAAATCAGACGATTTTTCAGTACCGGTTGCATTATCATACATGAGGGCAAGATTATACATCGCACTGGCCACCCCTAACTCGGCAGACTTTTTCGCCCAGAAAAACGATTTTTTCTCATCTTTTTCAACACCTTCTCCAAGAGCATACATATTGGACACTTTGCTCTGCGCCTCTCCATCACCGGTTCGGGCGGCTTTTAAGAACCAGCGAAAGGCCGTCTCACTATTCCTTTCACCATCGACACCATCCAGATACATCTGGGCCAAACTCACTTGTGCCGCCACATGACCACTCTCAGCATCCATTGTCAATTGCTCCATGGTCTGCGCATTCGCGCTGGTGAGTGCCATGCTTAGGGACAAGAGAGCTCCATGCAATAATTTCAGTTTTCCTTTCATATTATGATGATATACGCAACGGTTGGCCACATTACTCTGACCATATTCTTATACGATGGCATAGCGTTGATAGCCCACCACCTCTCTTTTCACAATTGTGCTTATTGCCAGGTAATGATAGGATATCATCTTCTCAGGTGCAATCCTTTTTGCCAACGAAAAAATAACAGAAACCGACTCTCTTCTTCGGAACACTTCAGGAGATTGCATGTTTGACCGTGACGAACCCCTATGGGACAGAACTTTACGCCGAATTCGCCTGATCTGGCCTCTTGGTGATCAGACAACCCTAAAAAATTCTGTGGATCCTGACCTGCCGGATGCGGATCTGCAAAAACTGCGTGCAAGGATCGATGCTTGTCTGGAGGGCCGGGGCGGTGAAGTATCCGCAAGGACCAGAGCAGCGGAACTAGGCGAAACTTATCTTGTCCTCAATCCCCAGGGACGAAAACGTTTTCTCGAACTGCTGGCCAGGGAATATGATGTCAACAACGAGGCAGTTGAAGCGGCCATTGCCGCACGTTCACCTGAGCCCGGCCAAGAGAATAGGCGACAAAACAACCATGCATTACGCAATCTGCTTATTCCTCCCCGGACACAATTGCTTCGCCAATTCAATGGCCTTCAGGAGGGAGTGAAATTCCTGGTCGACCTCCGGGCAGAGCTTCTGCCTCTTACCGCCGCCGATTCGGCGCTCAAATCTCTTGACCAAGATATCCTTGGCCTCCTTTCTTCTTGGTTCGATGTCGGTTTTCTCGATCTGCAACGCATCACCTGGGAAACCTCGGCGACACTTCTTGAAAAATTGATCAAGTATGAGGCGGTGCATGCCATCAGATCGTGGCAGGACTTAAAAAATCGGCTGCGGGAAGATAGACGCTGCTTCGCCTATTTTCATCCACGCATGCCGCAAGAGCCGCTTATCTTTGTCGAAGTAGCACTGGTCAATGGAATCGCTGCGAACATTCACGACCTCCTCGATGAAGGCAAACCAATGCTGCCGCCTCACCAGGCCGATTGTGCAATATTTTACTCCATCTCCAATTGCCAGGCCGGCCTTGCCGGCGTCGGCTTCGGCAATTTCCTGATTAAAAATGTGGTTAAGGACTTGAGTGCTAAGCTGCCGAACCTCAAAACATTTTCCACACTGTCACCAATTCCAGGATTTCTTGCCTATCTCCACAAACATCCTGATGAAGTAATCTTCTCCGAACGGGATCTGAAAGCCCTCAAGGAAATGGCCGGAGAAACGGATGTAAAAGAATTCTTTTTTGCTGCCCTAGGTGACCTCAAAGAACACCTGACAAAAGATGCGCCATCCCCTTTGAAACCGATCCTCCTGCGGCTTTGTGCCAAATTTCTTCTGACCGCCAAGAAAGATCAACAGGCGTTTGATAGGGTCGGCCATTTCCATCTGTCAAATGGTGCCAAAATCGAACGAATAAACTGGGCTGCGGACCTTTCCGCGAAAGGCATCGGACAATCGGCTGGAATAATGGTAAATTATCTTTACCAGCTTTCCCACATCGAGAAAAACCATGAAAGTTATACGGAAAGCGGTGACATCGCGGTTTCATCGGTTGTTAGCAAAATGGCCAGACAGTAATTGCGCGGCAGGATTCGGCCTACCCACGATCCTCCTGTCCCGCCGCGAATCTGTCTTGCCATAACCGCCGTGCAACTTCAGCTATTCAGCCTTTTGCGGCTGTTGATGGTCAAGATACCATTGCATCGGATCTATCAACACAAAACCATTTTCAATGAGTTTCTTCTTCACATTTATAATGTTGTTGGTCAACAGATAGGGAAAAATCGCCCGCTTATTGTTGTCCCAGGCCCTGGCGACCAGGACACTGCCCATAGCAATCTTTTCTTCCGTAATGATATCGACTATTTTTTTCATCTGCCCGGTCTTCTCTTTGGCATTGACAACAATACACAACAGGCAACCAGGCTCGTCGATGTTCAAGACACTGACAAAGGATCTTAAAAGGTCGCGGACGGAAAGTAGACCCTTCAGATAGCCTTCCTGGTCGATTACCGGTAAGGCTCCAACCTTCTTTTTCTGCATCATCAACAAGGTATCTTGGATAGTATAGTAGGCATAAATGGTCAGGGGATTTTTGGTCATGATATCGCCAACTGGAAAATTCATGATCTTCGCCAGGGTGATTTCATAATCCGCTTTCTTCAAAAGGGTTGACGGCATTGCGGCACGAATGTCACGATCGCTGACTATACCGATGAGTTTTCCGGCGCTGTCAACGATCGGCAAATGGCGAAACCCTTTTTCTGCCATTATTGTTTTTGCCTCAAATATCGTCATGTCCGGGCCCGCCGTAATCAGGTTTTTTGCCATTCTCTCACTTACAAACATATAACCTCCAATATTTCTTTAATAGTTTCATACCTCACAGGGTCCGCGGTCGGAGCTCGGGAATGTTACTTGAGATCCGCCAGAAACCTGATATGATTTTCCACCAAAAGAGGCAGAATATCAAGGTTATAGCCACCCTCAAGAACGGAGACAACGCGGCCGCCCGCACAGCGCTTGACCAGATTCATTATCACTTCTGAAATAAAATCGTAGCCCTCGGTGGAAAGATTGGTCCCGGACATCATATCGCTTTCATGGGCATCAAAACCCGCCGACAGCAATATGAATTCCGGGTTGAACTTCTTAAAGGCGGGGACCAAATCCTGCATGATCAACCGCTTGTACTCATCATCTCCACGTCCGGGAAGAACCGGGGAATTAATGGTATAGCCTTCGCCTTCAGCAAGTCCCGCTTCAAATTCCCTGCCGGTTCCTGGGTAGGCAAATGAGGGGTGCTCATGAATGGAATAATAAAATACCGTCGGGTCACAATCAAAAATGTGCTGGGTGCCGTTGCCGTGATGCACATCAAAATCGATTATCCCTACCCTTTCGACAGCATATTCCTTCTGCAGATACCTCGCCCCGATCGCTACGTTGTTGAAATAGCAAAAGCCCATGGGTTTGTCGACTTCCGCATGATGCCCCGGCGGTCGTACTGCGCAAAAAACATTATCAACTTCTCCTTTCATTACTGCATCAATGGCTTTCAGCACACCACCGACGGCAAGAAACGCCGCATCATAGCTGTCTCGACATATGCCATTATCGGGATGCTCGAATTCGCTTAGTCCGGAGATGCAGGCCTCATCGAAGCGCATGATATATTGGATTTTATGGACTGCCTCTATCCATCGCTGATTGGCCTTTACAGCCTCGATACGCGTCAATTTTTCCAATACTCCGGAATCCTCAAGCCTCTTGTAGATCGCTTTCAACCGTTCAGGAGATTCCGGATGGTAGCCACCTGTAAGGTGCAGTAAATATCTTTCATCATAAACAAAACCAGTTCTATTCATAAGATTTTCCTGTTTTTCGATTACGATCTTTCCGAGATCGACATATCCCGCCATCTTCAACTGGGTTCCTCATCATGCAACTGCATCCTCTGCATAAGCTCCAGTATCCGAAAGTTGAAGATGGCGGCATCCCTAAGGCTTCATTCCGACAAGTACCCTCCCCTTCTGTCCGCTCCTGTTCCGATTCCCTGAAAAGCTTATACCAGCCTAGCATTGTTTTTACAAAATTTTCAATCCTTTTTTCCACCAGCCTCTACACCGAGGCTCTCCGTTGCTCGCAAGTCGGAGGTGGGTCAAAAAGTCGAGCAAACCAAGTCTCCACCGCAAGACATAAATAATTCTTATTGACGAAGCCAACATTATTGGTGTGCCAGTATGCTGGTAACATTATTATCTAAGGCTCTTACTTAAGAACCAACACATTTGTTTTTTTGTATAATGTCGGAGTGTTGAGCGCAAGAAACATTATTTGAATACTCGCACCGCTCAATACTGTTCAGTCGACATAGTTATCTTGTTGACTCTTTCTCAGTTCAAGAAGGCAATGGCAGTAATTACCAAAAATCTAGGCCGATGACTGGCAACTCGCTAACAAACTTGGCCATTGACAATTGCTCCATGACGGTTTTTTTTCCTTGAAAAGTCTTTATCAATACATTACAACTCTTTTTGTGTAACGTTGTTACTCACAAAAACAACATTACCTGTGATAATAAATTATTTTATCAATAATTCGTATAGTTACAGAATAATCATCAAAGAAACATTACTACACATGCGACACACCTTAGCAGCCTTGACTATTGTTTTTCGACAGTCTCCGCCTCATCAGCCACAAAAAACTAACTCAACATAGGGCGGCAACAATGTCAGATGAACTCAGTGGCGATATCCATGCAAGGCTCGAGAGGGCTGTCCTGGAAATCTTTTCCGAATCCGACTTTCACCGGGCTTCCATTCGCGACATTGCTGCCAAGGCGGGTGTCAGCTTCACCACCATCTACAAACATTACGGCAGCAAGGAACGCTTGGTTTTTGCCTTTGTCGATATCTGGATGGGCAAATTAACCGACCGCATTGTCGATCACCTCCAGGGGATCGAAAATCTAAAGGAAAAGCTGCGCAAGGTTTTTTGGCTCCAGCTTGATTACTACGAAAAACACGAAGGACTCGGCAGGATAGTTTTTATGACCCTGCCCATGAAAACCTGGATGGCCGATGAAACCTTCGACCAACCCAGGATGATGTCCCTCATGATAGACGTCCTCCGTCAAGGTCAAAAAGAAGGAATTCTCAACCCCCATGTTCGAGCTGGAACGCTGCTTGACTTTCTCATGGGATTTGTGCAACGCAGTTTTTTCATGTGGATTCTGCGTGGCAAAAAAGACAGCCTTTCTGAACAAGCCAATATCATGTTCGAAATGGTTTGGCAAGGGATAGCCAATCCACAAAAACATCAACAAGGGATACCCCGAGATACTTGATCCGGCCCGATATAGTCCGACAACGCCCTACGGTTGAGCAGCAACAGCCCTACACAAGGAAGGAGCTATAAAAAAAGCCATCGCCGATAGTCTTCTTACCTTTTTGTATACCCGTCGAGACAATTAAGGGAGGTTATAGCGTAGCAGCAGCTATTTATACCAGTTGGCGTATGCAACATAGTTGTTGGCTATTTTTTCAATATCACCGGAAATCAATTCTCGGCTGATATCCTTTACCTTCCTGGCCGGGACACCGGCATAAATGGTTCCCGCCTCAATGCGTGTACCCTGGGTAACTACTGCGCCGGCTGCTATGATTGAATTGCTTTCAACAACGCAATCATCCAGGACTATCGCTCCCATACCCACAAGAACATTATCGTGGATGGTGCAGCCATGAACGATGGCATTGTGGCCAACAGAGACGTTATTGCCAATATGAGTCGGTGATTTCTGGTAGGTACAATGCACAACCGCCCCATCTTGAATGTTCACTTTATTTCCCATGCGAATAAAGTGGACATCGCCTCGGATCACTGCATTGTACCAGATACTGCACTGATCACCCATCTCCACGTCGCCAACAATGACGGCATTCTCCGCCAGGAAACAGTCATTGCCGAACTTCGGGGTATGTCCATTCAGCTCTTTTATTATCATACACCCACACCCCGGTTTAATAATAGGTTCTAGTTTATAACTACCAACGACCCCCTGAACAAGCAAATCTCAAATACAGGGCACAAGACTCTGCAAAGAGAAGATCCTGTGCCCCATTAAAGACTTATCCGATTACACAGAGTACCGCACCTTTTGCCACCGTGTCACCGCTGGCAAACTTGAGGCTTTGAACCTTCCCATCACAGGGAGCGATCAGGGCGTTTTCCATCTTCATGGCCTCAAGGACAACAATGGCGTCACCTTGCTTTACAGAATCTCCGGCCTTTACCAGATATTTAACGATCATCCCCGGCATCGGTGCGAGAAGGACCGTTCCGTCCCCTTGGTGTGCAGGTTCGGGGGCTGGGGCAGGAGCCGGCGCCTTCATAGGAGCGGCCGCCACCGGAGCCGAGGCAGCAACAGCGGCTACTGGTTGCGGAGCAGCTACCAGATGGGTGTTCCCTACCGGATCAACCTCAACGGCAAAAAAGTCATCATCAACAAAAACATTAAAGGTTCTAACGGCCTGTGACTTCAGCGGCCTTTCAACCTCTTTTTTCTCAACAAGTTTACCGGCCAAAGCCTTCTTCACAAGCTCATCTCTTTTCTTAACATCTTCAATGGTGATAGGCTTCACATTTGCCGGCGCCTCAGCTTTGCCATACTTCCACTCAAGAAATTTCTTGCCGGTCACCGGAAACTGGGCATAAAGAATGAGATCATCCATGTCTGCCGCCAGATCACCAATCTCAGCCTTAGCCTTGGCCAGTTCCGGCTCAAGAACCTCTGCCGGACGACAGGTGATCGGCTTTTCTCCCCGGGGGTAGCCTTTCAGAGCTTTTGCTTGCAATTCGGCATTAATAGGTACAGCTGTCTTGCCGTACAAACCAAAGCAGAGATCCTTCACCTGCCCGGTGATCATCTTGTAACGTTCGCCGGGAGTGTCGTGCAGGACATTGTTGACGGTCTGCACCCCGACAATCTGGCTGGTCGGGGTCACAAGAGGAATCTGGCCGAGGTCTTTTCGCACCCGCGGCAATTCCTTGTACACCTCATCAATTTTATCAAGGGCATCCATTTCCCGCAATTGATTGACCAGGTTCGACAGCATCCCGCCCGGAGTCTGATGCAGCAATACATTGATATCGATAATCGACACCTTCGAATCATCAAGGAGATGTTTGTATTTCGGCATCACCTCTTTTTCAAATATATCATTGATTACAGCAAGTTTCTTGATATCAAAGCCGGTATCGCGATTTGTCCCTAAAAGCGCCATAACCAAAGGTTCAACAGCGGCATGTGAAGTTCTGTAGGCATAGGGTGTCATGCAGGTATCGATAATGTCGACTCCTGCCTCAATGGCCTTAAGATGGGTCATTGGCGACATTCCGGAGGTAAAATGACTATGCAGATGAATCGGCACCTTCACCGCCTTTTTCAGAGCCTTAATGAGAGGGTAGGCATCGTAGGGAGCCAACAGCCCGGCCATATCTTTGATACAGATAGAATCCGCTCCCATTGATTCGAGGGATTTGGCTCTGTCGGTATAGTACTCAAGATTGTAGACTTCTCCGCCAAGCCTTGGTTCGGTGAGGGTGTAACAGATGCAGCCTTGAAAATGCTTACCACTCTTTTTTATCTGTTTGACCACCGTCTCAAAGTTGCGATAATCGTTCAGGGCATCGAACGTCCTGAAAACATCCATGCCGTTTTCCGCAGCCCGCTCAACAAAGGCAAACGCCAAATCGTCGGCGTAGTTACGATAGCCGACAAGATTTTGGGCCCGCAGCAACATCGAGAAAGGTGTTTTTTTGATATAGCGCTTCAAAATACGCAACCGCTCCCAGGGATCCTCATTAAGGAACCGGTGCATGGTATCGAAGGTGGCTCCACCCCAGGTTTCGATCGCCCAAAACCCGACCTCGTCCATCAGTTCTGCTACAGGAATCATATCTTCTGTACGTCCGCGGGTAGCGAAAAGGGACTGATGGCCGTCACGCAGGGATAGATCCATAATCTTCACAGGATTCTTTGCCTTCGGCCGGTCTGCGGAATAGTTCAACGGGGTCATCTTCACTTGATCGCTCATTTTTTGTGTCTCCTCTTTCCTCATCTTTATACAATTGATGCTATTAAAAGCGCGTAAACGCTCTCAGCTGGATTAATTTCCGCATTGCCATCATCTCCTGCCGCCCACTCTGTCCCCACTGGTTGAACTCGAAACTCTCAGGTTTCTTAGGTGGCGCTTGCAACTCCAGCGCCGCTGTTGCTTCTTCCTGTTGCAGATAGAGACTCACAGCTGCCAGGGCGGCAGCCATTTTCTTTCTTTGCCCTGCCATTACATCACCCAATGTTTGTGTTAACCTCGCCGACCAATACCAACACGAAAACACCCTGGACGGCATGAAAATTCACAATGTTCATCTTAAATACCGAAAGCCTAAGAGCTGTACATGGCGTATTCGGTTTCCTCGCCCAGCAGTTTATCAATCGCCGACTGAACTTCGATGCGCTTAGGATTGTTCACCCAACTATTCCAATCTTCCAATGAACGCCACGTTCCAACAACGATACACTCATCTTTTTTGTCTATCCTGTTAAAGGTTTCTCCTGAGATGTAGCCGGGTTGGTTGAGCGCGAGCCCGCGAAGTTTTTTAAGGAGGATTGTCAGCTCGACGCCATTATTTTCTTGAACCTTTCGTTTAATAAAAATCTTCACTGTCATGTGGATCTCCTAATGATACTGAAGCTTGTTTAGACCTGCTAAAGTGGTATATTCCCGTGCTTTTTCATTGGATTTGTATCGCGCTTATTTTGCAGCAGTCCCAGGGATTTGATAATTCTTGCCCGGGTTTTTGACGGCTCGATGATATCATCTATGTAGCCGCGCTGCGCCGCGACATAGGGGTTGGCTACCGCATCCTGGTACTCCTTCTCCTTTTCGGCCAGAAATGCTCTGGGATCAGCGGCTTTTTGCGCGTCCCTGCCATACAAAACTCCAGCGGCGCCTCTTGCCCCCATTACGGCAATTTCAGCGGTGGGCCAGGCGTAATTGATATCACCGCGTAAATGCTTGGAGGACATGACGCAATAGGCTCCACCATAGGCCTTTCTTGTAATGACGGTTACCTTGGGAATGGTCGCCTCGGCAAAGGCATAGAGAATTTTCGCACCATTACGTATTACTCCGCCAAATTCCTGAGCAGTACCCGGTAAGAAGCCTGGAACATCGACAAAGGTAACAACCGGAATATTGAAGCAGTCGCAGAATCTGACGAATCGAGCTCCCTTGATCGAAGAATCGATATCAAGGACGCCGGAAAGATGCGCTGGTTGGTTGGCAACTATCCCGACACTCATCCCGTTATACCGCGCAAACCCAACCAGGAGATTCGGCGCAAAGTTTTCCTTAACCTCAAAAAAATCATTGTTATCTACAGTTTGAACGATAACATCCTTCATATCGTAAGCAGCATTGGGATTTTCAGGAATAATCTGGTTGAGTGCGAAAATTTCCCGATCTGGCGGGTCAGTACAGGGCACAAGGGGAGGATTCTCCATATTATTCTGGGGCAAAAATGAGAGCAACCTGCGAACATAGGCAATGGCATCGGCACCTGATGTGGCAGGATAATCAACGACCCCGCTTCGGCTGGCATGCATTGCCGCCCCACCCAAGGTTTCTTCAGTGACATCTTCATGGGTCACTGACTTGACGACCTTTGGCCCGGTGAGAAACATATATGATTTTTTCTGGACCATGATGACAAAATCGGTGAGAGCCGGCGAATACACAGCCCCACCGGCACAGGGTCCAAAAATCGCCGAGATCTGTGGAACTACCCCAGAGGCCATGACATTGCGTTGAAATATCTCAGAATAGCCGGCGAGACTCTCTATTCCTTCTTGAATACGCGCCCCGCCGGAATCATTCAAACCAATTACCGGAGCGCCGTTTTTCATGGCGAGATCCATGATCTTACAGATCTTTTCCGCAAAGGTCTCTGACAGGGAACCACCGAGTACGGTGAAATCCTGGGCAAAAACATAGACAATTCGACCATCAACGGTACCGTGCCCGGTTACTACACCGTCTCCAAGAAAGACTTGTTTGTCCATGCCAAAATCCCTGCATCTATGGGTTTTGAACATATCGAATTCTTCAAAAGAGCCCTTGTCCAAAAGCAGATCAATACGCTCCCGGGCAGTCATAAGGCCTTTCTCATGCTGTTTATCGATTCTTTTTTGACCACCGCCCAATCGGGCTTCTTCCCTGAGTTTTCTCAGATGTTCCAGTTGGTCATCAGTCTTCATACTTTCTCCTTGAAAGAAAAATCACTGTGTTTTCAATATGTCATCATCGCAAGCAGGACGATAAGCCCCTACTCGAACAAGCCTTCGCATGATGTGTGAAGGCTTGTTTTATAAAGGACTCATACCCTCTTCAAGGGGCACGGAAAAAAGTCCCGTTTATCGGGCTTCGGTAAAGACTTCTTTGCACAATTTTCCGAGAGAACCAAGATCTTTGCAGACGTAGATACCGCACTGTTGCATGGCTTCAATTTTGGCGGATGCTGTACCTTGCCCGCCGCTGACTATGGCACCGGCATGTCCCATTCGCCGGCCGGGAGGTGCCGTCAATCCGGCGATAAAACCAACAACCGGCTTTTTCATATTGGCTTTGATCCATGCAGAAGCCTGTTCTTCGGCATTGCCGCCGATTTCTCCCACCATAACTACCGCTTTGGTTGCTGGATCCTCATTGAATGCCTTCAAACAATCAATAAATCCCGTTCCATTTACCGGATCACCGCCAATTCCGACGCACGTCGTCTGGCCGAGGCCGACCTGGGTTAACTGGTGCACAACTTCATAGGTGAGGGTTCCCGAGCGGGAGACAACGCCAACCGGTCCACCTGGGGTGTGAATGGCGCCGGGCATGATCCCTATTTTGCATTCGCCGGGAGTGATAATGCCGGGACAATTGGGTCCGATCAGCCTGATAGTCGGCTTGGTCGCAAGGTAATTCTTTACCCTGAGCATATCCATAACCGGTACTCCCTCAGTAATACAGACGATAACCTCCACGCCGGCATCTATCGACTCAAGAATGGCATCGGCGGCAAAAGGAGGAGGAACGAGGATCATTGCCGCATTGGCCCCGGTCTTGTCGCGAGCTTCCTGTACAGTATTGAAAACCGGCACCCCATCCATTTTCTGGCCGCCTTTTCCCGGCGTTACCCCAGCGACAACTTTGGTGCCGTACGCAATACATTGCTGGGTATGGAACTGCCCCTCTTTGCCTGTGATGCCCTGAACGAGGACACGTGTTTCGGAGTTGATTAAAATGCTCATTTTTTTCCTTTCAAAGTATATTTGCTCATGCTCTTGCCCTAGGCGACAATTTCCGCGACTTTCTTTGCGGCATCGGCCAAGTCGGTGGCATTAATCAATTTCAACCCGGACTCACTGAGAATTCTTCGCCCCTCTTCAACATTTGTTCCTTCCATTCGGACAACCACCGGCACTGAGAGCTTGATTTTTTGGGCTGCCTGGACGACACCTTGCGCCAAAACGTCACAGCGGAGAATGCCTCCGAAGATGTTGATGAGAATCCCCTTAACCTTTGAATCACTGAGGATGATGCGAAATCCGTTTTCCACCATCTCGGCATTGGCGCCACCACCGACATCGAGAAAATTGGCAGGTTCAGCACCGGCCTGTTTTATAATGTCCATGGTAGCCATGGCCAGTCCGGCACCGTTGACCATATTGCCGACATTGCCGCCGAGATTGATATAATTCAAATTAAATTTGGCAGCCTCAGCCTCAGTCGGATCATCTTCGTTAGGATCGTGCATTGCCAGAACATCGGGATGTCGGTACAATGCGTTGGAATCGACATCGATCTTCGCATCAAGAGCGATAATTTTGTTATCCTCGGTGATGATCAATGGGTTAATTTCCACCATGGAACAATCATAGTCGACAAAAAGCGCATAAAGACTTTTCAGAATCGCCGAGAACTCCTTCATCAGCTCTTTCTCGAGTTCCAGGCCAAACATTACCCTGCCTATATGATAACTCCGGATGCCGGTAATCGGATTAACCGGAACCTTAATTATCCTTTCGGGAGTTTTTGCCGCAACTTCTTCTATATCCATACCGCCATCCTGGCTGGCGATAATTGTTACCGTAGCCGTACTGCGATCGGGTACAAGCGAGAGATACATTTCCTTCTTGATCGCCACCCCTTTTTCCACAAGGATTGTTTTAACAATCCGCCCTTCCGGGCCAGTCTGCTTGGTCACCAGGGTCATACCGAGGATTGCCTTCGCCGCCTTGGTAACCTCCTCATTGGTTTTAGCGACCTTAACACCGCCGCCTTTTCCCCTGCCACCGGCATGAATCTGAGCCTTGACCGCAACAGGCAATCCAAGACCCGCAGCAATTTTTTCGATTCCTTGTATGGTATTGCTTACCCCACCCTCGGGAGTCGGCACCTTGTATTTGCGGAAAAGCTCTTTCGCCTGGTATTCGTGAATCTTCATAAAAAGCCGCCCTAAGAAAGCGGGGCTCGAAATTACTCTCGCCCCTTTGGAAAATGAAAAAAAAGGGCAGCTGCCAAAACGGCAGCTGCCCGGTTAAAGAGCAACTACTTTTTCACATATCCCATTTTCGCCAGTGCTTCAGTGATCTCGGTAAGAATTGCCGGATCATCGATGGTCGATGGGGTTCTATACTCCTGATTATTAGCAATAGAGCGCATAGTACCGCGGAGAATCTTTCCGGATCTGGTTTTCGGCAGTCTAACAACCTGACAGGCATCCTTGAAACAAGCGATCGGTCCAATGGTTTCGCGAACCATTTTCACCAACTCTTTCTTAATCTCCTCACCATCACGGGTAACGCCGGCCTTGACAACGAACAAGCCGACCGGCAACTGACCCTTCATTTGATCATCGGCGCCGAATACCGCACACTCTGCGACATCAGGATGATTGGAGATGATTTCCTCCATAGCTCCGGTTGACAACCTATGGCCGGCGATATTGATTACATCATCCATGCGACCCATTACATACACATACCCGTCAGCATCGATGTAGCCGCCATCGCTGGTATCATAGTATCCTGGGAACTTACTCATGTAGGATTTTATGAAACGCTCGTCATTTCTCCAGAGAGTCGTCAGGTTCCCAGGTGGCAACGGCAGCTTAATGACGATATTCCCATTCGTTCCGGGGGGCAAAAATTCACCTTCATCGTTTACTACCCGCACATCGTAACCAGGCAACGGTTTTGTCGGTGATCCTTCTTTGACCGGCAGCTGTTCAATGCCTCGACAATTGCCGACGATCGCCCAACCGGTCTCTGTCTGCCACCAATGATCGATAACCGAAACACCAATGAGTTTTTCAGCCCAGTGCAGCGTATCGGGATCAGTACGTTCTCCGGCGAGATACAAACACTCGAAACAAGATGTGTCATATTTGGCAAAATGAACTCCCTGCGGATCTTCCTTCTTGATTGCCCGGAAGGCAGTTGGCGCAGTAAACAACGATTTGACCTTATGCTCAGAAATGACCCGCCAGAAGGCACCTGCATCGGGAGTTCCAACCGGCTTACCCTCATAGAAAACTGAGGTTGAACCCTGCAGGAGCGGCGCATAAACGATATAGGAGTGCCCTACTACCCAGCCAACATCTGAAGCAGACCACCACACTTCGCCGGGGTTAATATTGTAGAGATTTTTCATGGTCCAGTAAAGGGCCACGGCGTGTCCGCCATTATCTCTGATAACGCCTTTGGGCATTCCGGTCGTTCCGGAAGTATAGAGAATGTATAACGGGTCAGTAGCATCCACCTCGGTGCAGCCGACAGGCGAACTCTTGCTTACCAGTTCAACCCAGTCAAGATCACGCCCAGCAATCATCTCGGACTTGACAATCTCACGCTGAAAAACGATTACCTTTTTCACTTCATGGGTCGACTGCTCGATCGCGCTGTCGACAAGGGGCTTATAGGAAAGAACTTTTTTGCCTTCTATTGCGCCGGAAGCAGTAATCACTAATTTCGGCTGCGCGTGATCAATTCGAATCGCCAGTTCATGCGGCGCGAAACCGCCAAACACCACCGAATGTACAGCGCCTATCCTCGCACACGCCAACATGGCTATCGCCGCCTCTGGAATCATTGGCATATATATGACAACGGTGTCACCTTTACCAACACCCTGACTCGCCAGAGCACCGGCAAATGTGGAAACTTTTCCCAGCAATTCCCGGTAGGTAATCTTCTTAAGTGTATTAGTAACCGGACTGTCATAAATGATTGCTACCTGATCTGCTCGACCACCTTCAACATGACGGTCGATAGCGTTATAACAGGTATTCATTTTACCACCGGTAAACCACTTGTAAAACGGAGGGTTTGAGGAGTCTAAAACTTTGTCATATTTCTTATACCAGGTGATGCCCTTTGCTGCTTCCGCCCAAAACTCCTCGCGATTAGTCACACTGTATCGAAACACTTCATCATAATTGGCCATACTTACTCCTTTTGGTATGAATTTTAGTCCATCCATCAGTTTCCACTGAAATGTATACTGCAAACCTACCCACACTTCAAGGCAAATTTAACATTGTTACACCTAAAAATATTCACTATTTCTTTAAAAATGTAATTTATTATGTGTTTACAAACTATTATCTATTTTTATTTTATCCAAATGTACAGCCTCTGCAATTCCAGAATAGTTGAAAAACAAGATGCATACTTTTTATATATTCTCACATAACGTTAGGAATTAATGATATTTTTTATATAAATAATTCTGGGTGCTAAAAAAAAAGAACATTGTTACATTACCCTCCCCAGATAAGCTCATTTCTTTCATCAATGGTATTTTGATCTTTAATATTCGGCTCGATTGCCTATCGGTACTGCGGCACACCTTCAAGTCACTAACTTAGTGTTTTAATATTTTAGTCTTTCCCCTCTTTGCCACAAAAAAAATGTGCGTTTCGCGTGCAGGGCTGCCAGTAACCGGAATTGAAGGAAAAAACTTGCTGGAGAATATCGTTCTTTAATTTTTCGACCAATTTATTGGTTTTTCCTCCCCGCCAAAGCCATAGATAAAAACTTAAAAACCTTTTTGCTTCCACTTCTAGTCGCTCATTGTTTTGTAGCTGAAAATATATTGTGATTGCTTCCCCAGTATTATAAGATCCTCATCATAACAGTCTGATTCCGTGCAGACCGTCAGTGACTACCTTTCACAACGTGATTACTCCTGTGCCTTCAACTCTTGGGTTGCAGGAAATCGAAATATCAAGAGGAGAACATATATGCCAAACTCTCAGTATTGGGCAGACGCTTATCTGGAGAAATCGGTAACCGCGAATGAGGCCATCAGCCGAATCAAATCGGGTCATAGGGTATTTATCAGCTCGGGTTGCGGCGAGCCGCAGATCCTTGTCAAAACACTTGTAGAAAACACCAATAAGTTCAGTGGCTTGGAAATCGTTCGCTTGCTCGGCAGAGAAACCTCTTCGTTGGCTGCCATCGCCGACAAGACCAAAGACACCAACTTGAATATTCGGTCGATTTACCTCGGCTCGACCACCAACCTGACCATTGCCAAACAAAGAAGATTTATCACACCGATGAATATGTCGGATGTCCCCAGCCTCTTCACAAAACGCAAACTGCCTCTCAATGTTGCCTTGATCCAGGTATCGTCCATCGACGATTTTGGTTGGATGAGCCTTGGTATCTCTGTCGATGTGACCATGGCTGCGGCACGCTCTGCCGATTTCGTCATCGCCCAGGTCAATCCGAGAATGCCGAGAATTATGGGGCAAAGCTTTATTCATGTTAATGACGTCGACCTCCTGGTGGAATACGAAGAGGAGCTTCTGGCGATTCCTCCTTCGAAGATAACCTCAGAAGCCGCGATTAGTATCGGCAAACATATTGCCAACCTGATAGAGGACGGCTCAACCCTGCAGATCGGGCTTGATTCCGCCTCCCAGGCTACTGTTCAGGGCCTCTCCAATAAAAACGATCTGGGTGTCCATTCGCAGTTTCTTACTGACGATATCATGCACCTTTATGCCACCGGCAACATCAACAACAAGAAAAAAGGTATCAACGAGGGAAAGATGGTCGCCTCGATGGCCATCGGCAGCCACAATCTTTATGAATTCCTCAATGATAACCCGGCCATCGAATTTCACCCCTCCGATTATGTGAACGATCCGTTTGTGATCTCCCAACATAACCGGATGGTTTCTTTGAATGTTGCAAAAATTATTGATCTTACCGGGCAGGTCTCTGCAGAGGCTTCTGCGGCAACTCGATTTGCAGGGGTATCCGGTATACCTGACTTTGTCAGGGGTGCTCGGCGCTCTCCTGGGGGCAAATCAATCCTCATGCTCTTTTCCACCAGTGAGACTGAAAAAGGCATTGAGTCAAATATTGTCCCTTATATGAAAGACCATGTCGTTGTTGTTCCCCGTGCCGATGTCCACTATGTGGTGTCCGAATATGGCTCTGTAAATCTTTTTGGCAAGAGCCTCCAAGAACGGGTTATCGCCATGATCAGTATTGCCCATCCGATGTTCCGGGAAGAGCTCTTTGAAGCAGCCAAACAGAGGGGTTTCATCGGCGCCGAAAGAACTCTGGGCGAGGCGGCACGAGCCGTATACCCTGTTCAGCTGGAAGAGACTCTCACCATCAATGACATAAAAGTTACCATCCGTCCGGCAAAACCGGTTGATGAACGGCGTATCCAAGAACATTACTACAGCCTGCCGAAAGAGGATATTCTCTCGAGATTTTTCTGTCAAAAAACCATTTTTGCCAGGGCGGAGATGGAAAGCCGCTCACATGTCGACTATGTCAATGATCTCAGTTTAGTGGCTGTAGTAGGAGAATTCGGATTTGGCCGAGTAGTGGCCGTTGCGGAGTGTATGAAACTGCCGGACCAGAATTTGGCTGAGGTGGCATTCTCCGTCAGCCAAGAATACCAGGGCAAGGGTCTTGGTAAGTTTTTCTTGAAAAAATTGGCGGCGGTTGCCAGAGAAAACGGTATAGGCGGGTTAATGGCTTACACCTTTCCCAGTAACAAAGCGATGATCAACCTCTTTAAAACCTTGCCCTACAAGGTCAAGACTCAATACGAAGACGGTGATCTCATCCTCAGTTGCCGCTTTAATGAGCTGGAGACCTAATCAAGGCTGACCAAGAATGCCCATGATCAATGAGCCTATTGTCCGAGGATGGACTTTGTGATAGAGGACACTATAGGAGTAAACACCGAACTTATGCCATCCCAACCACTCAATCTCGCTACACTAAAAATGCCGATTACAAGAAAAGGACCAATGATTCTCAGGTACTTCTTAACCTTGGCAAAAAAGTCATTATCAGGGAAAAGCACGTAGAGCAAGGCTGCACCGGGAAGCGGTGGTATCATGATCAAGCTATAGACGGCCACGGTTACATTGACAGCTACTATCGTCGAAAAGACCTTGTCTTCAAAACCGAAAGTTCCGATAAGCCAGTTAAGGCTCGCTGCAATGTTGGCTATCAGCAAATTTGCAAGAGGGCCGGACAATCTGCTGATCAGCAAAAATAGTTTCGGATGCTTTTTAAACTTTACCGTATCTATATCCATTTCTTTTGCCCAACCAAACCCCGCCACCAAAAAATTCAAGGTGCCGAGAAAACTCATATGGAGAAATACATTGAAGTGAAATCGGTCTTTGGCACCTGTTCGAGAATCGCCAAGCAGCGTTGCAACAAAAGCTTGTCCCTCCGCGCTGACCATGATCGCCGTAAGGACAGCGACACAAAAAATTGCAATGCTTTCGGCCTCAAGATGAGAGTAATCAATAAGATACGGAAAATTAAAATCCAAATCCGGTGCCCCCTTTTTTAACACTCGCAAAATTGCTGCTTTCTTCTTAACTGAAACGCAGAATTGTTGCTTTCTCTTTAACTCACTCGGAAAATTATATGAAAAAAAAAGGTGAGGCTCCCGAGAAGGGATCTCACCTTTTTTCAAACGTACAGAACGGTTTTACTTAAGTTTATCGTTTACCATCTTTTGAATCTGTTCAACGATCTCAGGATTAGCAAGAGTCATGACATTGCCGACATCCCCTTTATTGGAGATGGCGCCAAGGACCCTGCGCATGATCTTGCCCGAGCGAGTTTTCGGCATATCGGGCACGATCCAGATGTTTCTACACTTGGCAATCTTGCCGATCGAGAAGGTGATGGCATCGGCAACCTTCTGGACTATTTCCGGCGAAGCCGCGATTCCAGGCTTGAGCGCAATATACACCTCCGGTTCTTTACCCTTGATCTCATGATTTACCGGAACAACTGCTGCCTCGGCAACTTCCGTAACATTCAGGCAAGCCGACTCAATTTCCTTGGTGCCGAGACGATGGCCGGAAACGTTGATAACGTCATCTGTCCGACCAAGGATACGAATATATCCGTCTTCGGCCATCACAGCAGCGTCACCGGTCAGATATGGCCAATCACGCCAATCCTTGCTGTTCGGATTCTTGTTGTACATACCAAAGTATGTATCGACAAAGCGCTGTCTGTTGCCCCATATGGTCATGAAGCACCCAGGCCATGGATTCTGGATACAAATGTTGCCGGCTTTTCCTGCACCAGCGGGGATTTCATTGCCATCCACATCAAAAATGATAGGATGGATACCAGGAACGCCAGGTCCAGCACTGCCCGGTTTCATAGGTTGGATACCAGGAACGGTTGAGCAGAGGAAACCGCCGGTCTCCGTCTGCCAGTAGGTATCAACAATGACAGCTTTGCCTTTTCCTACTTTCTCTTCATACCACTTCCAAACTGCCGGCTCAATCGGTTCACCGACCGTGGTCATATGTTTGAAGTTATAATTGTACTTGGCCGGTTCATCCGGTCCGACTTTTCTCAAGGCCCGGATAGTAGTTGGAGCGGTATGGAAGATATTGACATCGAGTTCTTGGGCTATCCGCCAGGACCGTCCGGCATCCGGATAGGTAGGCACGCCCTCAAAAATAACCGAAGAAGCACACAGCGCCAACGGGCCGTAGACAATGAAGGAATGGCCGGTAATCCAACCGATATCAGCCATACACCAGTAAACATCCTCGGGATGTATATCTTGGATGTATTTGGACATCGCCGTCACATACGAAAGATAACCGCCGGTGCCGTGCTGTGCGCCTTTCGGTTTACCAGTTGTACCGCTGGTATACATTAAAAAGAGTGGATCCTCCGACAACATCTGCTCGGGCTCTACTCTGGCTCCATAATATTTTTTCAGTTCGGTGTTTACCACCACATCACGCCCAGCAACAAGTGCGGAATCAGAAGACATCTTCCCTGGATAGCGCTGCCAGATAAGAAGTTTGTCTACTACTTGCCCGTCTTTGGCTGCAAGTTGGCAGGCCTCATCATCAACCGCTTTATGGTTCAGGAGCTTTCCACCGCGGTAATAGGCATCCATGGTAATAAGGACGCGGCTATTAGAATCGACAACCCTGTCGGCACAGGCACTTGAGGAGAAACCGCCGAAAACCACGGAATGGATAACCCCCAGACGAGCACAAGCCAGCATGGCAATGGGCAATTCAGCCGACATCGGCATGTGGATCGTCACCCGGTCGCCTCTCTTCAGGCCTGCAGTATCTCTGAGGAGTGCAGCAAATTCGTTGACGCGTACGTAGAGTTCTTGATAGGTTACATGCACAACTGCTTCTTCTTCTAATTCAGAAACAAAATGGATGGCAGTTTTGTTTTTATTCTTTGCCAGATGCCTATCTATGCAATTATAGCTGGCATTGAGCTTGCCGCCCCTAAACCACTTAAAGCAGGGTGCATCACTTGTATCAAGCACTTCGTCCCAATACTTATACCAGGTCAACAACTCAGCAAACTCAGTATAATAGTCGGGGAAGTTTTTCAGGCTCATACGCTCGTAAATGGCTGGATCGGTAAGATTTGCCTGGCCGATAAAGGCTGAACTTGGGTGATAGTATTTTTCTTCCTGCCAATGAACCGCAATCTCAGCTTCCGAAGTCTCAACGATATTTTTTTCACTCATGAATTTTACTCCTTGTACATGGCTAAAAGATTATCATTTAATAAAGACCAGACACATGTCCGGATCTTTATCCACCTGACTGAGGAGAATGATGGTGCTTGGCCCGTTGGAGAAATTCTTTGTAGTTTTATACAAAGAATTTCTCACAAAGAGGTTTTTCTGTTGACTGGGGGGCTAGGCAGTTGCCTTACTGCCCACCGCCGCTTCCTCGCCATGCATTGGCCGAGTTGTCATCTTGGCAAGAATAACCGCAAGGATTAACAATGCTCCGGAAATATAAAATGCATTGTTCAGGCTCCCGGTAAGATCCTTAATGGTGCCGCCGAGTCTCGCCATAAAGAAGCCAAGACCCCAGCCAATAAAGATCAGTCCATAGTTCATTCCAAGGTTCTTCGGACCGTAGAAATCCGCAGCAAAAGACGGCATCAAGGCTAGGCCGCCACCGTACTGCCAGTAGGCAACGCCAACCGCCAGAAAGAGGAGTAGTATGCTTTGCGAATCAATAATGTAGGGAAGAGCAAACAGACACAGGGCTGAGACGCCGCAATTCAGACAATAGGCATTCAGACGACCGATCTTGTCCGAATAGAAGCCAGTCCCCACCCGTCCTGCGGCATTGACAAACCCGCCGAAAGATACAAGTAGCCAGGCGTTGGCGGCAAAGAAGGGGATCTTTGCTCCGGTTTTACTCAGGAGTCCGGCTGCATTGGCGATGATCAGAAGACCAGACTGGGTTGTGAAGATAAACATGAGGACGAGGGCATAAAATTGCCAGGTCTTGACGATCTCTGAGGGTTCCCAGTTGGTGATCGTCGATCCTTTAGTCGCCACACTGGTGCCAAGTGTCGGCGCGACATATCCTGCGGGGGGGATTTTGAGAAGCTGACCGGCAATAATGGTAACGCTGGCAAACAAAACACCGAGAATAACAAAGCTTTGTGTCAGGCCAAAACTGGTAATAAGGTATTTAGCCAGAGGGCCAATGTACAGGGCAGCACCGCCGTATCCACCGACAACGATACCGGCAATCAGACCACGCTTGTGCGGACCGAACCACTTCAGAGCGGCAGGAGTCGGAGCAGCATAACCGATACCCATGCCGATTCCGCCCATGATTCCGAAACCGATGATCAGGCCGGTGTAACTTTGCATCATGCCGGCGACAATACAACCGACCGCCACGAAAAGACCGCCGAGAGTAGCACCGAATTTCGGACTGATCTTATCCTGGATTTTTCCTCCAGGAATCATAAGAAGGGCGAAGATAATAACACAGAGAGAAAAGGGAGTGGCAGCCTCGGCATTGTTTAAATAAATCCAGCCTTTATTAAGCTCAGCCGTCATCGGATCTCCAGCCTTGGTGGCAATGTCCCCGGCTCGAAGTACGGCACCTTTTGCCTCGATCTCGCTCATCAGGACATACCCCTCTTTGGGATTGGTCCCGAGCTTGATTTTTAATGGCTCGGCTCTTTGTACATCTTCTTTTGCCTTGACGACAAAATTGCCCGCTTGAGTTTTATCCGCGGGTGTGGCTTTTGCCGCTGTAATAATTGCTGTCTTTGTTACCACATCGCCGGCAGCTAGTGTTTTTTCAAACACCAGTTCGCTCCCCCACATACTCCAGGCATACAATATACCAAGACAGAGGTTTATAGACATACCAGCAAAGACCGTAATCCAGGCCTGTGTAGGAACTGTTTGATTCGGTTGTGACATCTGCTTCTCCTTCTAAGAATAGTGATTTAATGACATTATTAGCTACCCACCCTTACACCAGCCCAAAGCATGAACTTAAACATAAGTTAGTTTTGTAGCGGGTACCTTAAAGGACCATCAAGGTTTGCCATTCATTGTTCACTTTCGCTCCTGCAGCACCTCCTTTTTTGAGTTAGTTTTATGGGACGGCGTAAGATTTTTTTGTTCAACTTCATGTGCGTGCTTGTAATTACAGATTCTATTTGGAAACTGGATAGACTGTATATCAGTTTTAATTATCCTATTAAACTATAATTCTCAACATAAAAGTGGGCACCTTTGCACATTCGTCATTCATTTCTTCGGGGCACCTAATTTTATCGCAATCACTTCCTTTTACCGGATTCTGACAAATCATCACGATTGACCTCCCAGTGCCAAATTTCTCTTTGTCTATGCAAAAAACGCTCAGCCCCCTCCGCGATTAAACGGTTACAGTTATTCAATGAAATTGCATTGCATGCAATTTCGTTGAATAACTGTGATCAATTGAATTGTTACGTTCAGTTGAATTTGCGGATTTCTCAGATATTTGCTGCAATACAGGAAAAACGGGAGAAAGGCGACACAGCCTGCCACTTACATGGCTCTACACCTGAAAGGATTTGCTGGTTTTTAAAAAACCATACGGAGAAGTCTGAAATTCAGAAAATTCAGAAAACCATTGGTGATGGTCCCAGGAAGAGCCAACCACTCACCAAAAATTTATTTGAGAGAACCCATTCTTACACTTTGAGGAAAACTGCACATAAAACTGTTTATCACTAAAGCGGGCTGACGCCCGCAACGTAAAGGCTATAATCCCCTCCCACAACAGAGGGGATAAGTACCTTACAGATTGATTTCTTGTAAAAAACAAGAAATCAATCTGTAAGGTACTAAACGAGTTTCAGCTCTGTATCAATTGAATCGATCTTCTCCTGGGCCGTCTCCCACTTGCTGTACCAGCGTTCGAGATGTCGCTTGCAATCCACATAGTCCTTGCTCGTTTTGGCCCAGCTGTTTTCATCCTTGTACAGTTCTGGGTCAGCCATACGAACTTCCAGCTCCTCTTTCTGTTTTTCGCAGAGTTCGATCTGTTTCTCTGCCTCGGCCAGCTGTTTCAACCAGGGTCCGGCTCGACGGCTGCGCTCCTGGCGGGTAAGGGCCTCCAATTTTTTGCGCTCCTTGCGACTGTCTTGGTTATCGAGGGAGACCAAGGAGTTTGTGTCATTACGCAGACCATTGACAGCTACATCCTTCTCCTGTGCTCGCAGCGCTTCCTGTTTCAACAAATATTCTGCGACATTGCCTTCAAACAGGGTAATCCGCCCCTCTTTGACCTCCAACACCTTATTGGCAAAGCTGTCGAGGAAATAGCGATTATGCGACACCACCACGATGGTGCCGTCATACTGGGCCATCGCCTCCTGCAACACCTCTTGGGAGCTCATATCGAGGTGGTTGGTCGGTTCGTCGAGCAACATGCAATTGGCCGGGGTGGCAATCATCTTGGCCAGGGCCAGGCGGCTCTTCTCGCCGCCGGAGAGAACGGAGACCTTTTTCAGAACGTCGTCGCCGCGAAACAGGAAGGCCCCAAGGAGCGAGCGGACCCTGGTGGTGGTCAAATCCTCCCCTGCCAGATTCATGGTCTCAAGAACCGTCAACTGCGGAGAAAGTTCCTGCGCCTGATGCTGGCCGAAATAAGAAAGTCTGACGTTACTCCCCAGGCGGATAGCGCCTGAATCATAGGGTATCTGCCCAGCGAGGATTTTCACAAAGGTTGACTTTCCGGCACCATTGACCCCAACCACCGCCACCTTGTCGCCACGACTGAGAAGGAGTTCAACATCGCTGAAAACTGGTGTCCCGCCAAACCTCTTGCTTACCGCATCAACCCGCAGCACATCGCGTCCCGAATCGGGGGCCGGCGGGAAGGTGAATCTGATCTGCTGCTCATCATCGGACAGCTCGATGAGATCCATTTTATCCAGCTGCTTCACCCGGCTCTGCACCTGTTTAGCCTTGGTCGCCTTGGCCCTGAACCTCTCGACAAAGCGCATGGTCTGTTTGATGCGTGCCTGTTGATTATCGTAGGCGCCCTTTTCTATGGCCCTCCGCTCCTCCTTCTCCGTCACGTAATAGCTATAATTTCCCTTATACACATCAATGCGGCCGTAACTGAGCTCCCAGGTGGTATCGGTTGTCTTGTCGAGAAAGGTGCGATCATGGGAGATAATGACCATTGCCCCCTGGTAATTGCGGAGAAACTGCTCAACCCAAGTAAGCGAGTCAAGGTCGAGGTGGTTGGTAGGTTCATCGAGCAGCAGCAGCGAGGGCGCCTCCAGCAGCATCTTGGCAAGCTTCAGTCGCATCTGCCAGCCGCCGGAAAAGGTCGAAACCGGTTTTTCCATATCCTCCCTACGGAAACCGAGACCAAGAAGCACCTTTTCGATCTTACCGCTGATGGTGTAGATATCGCTGCCGTCAAGCCGGTGCTGCAGCTCACCCTGGCGCTCGAGAAGGATTTGAAACTCTTCGGAATCGGGAGTCAGGGAGCGAATCTGTTCGTGCAGTTCGGCTACTTCCTCCTGCAGAGCAAGAAGCGGAGCAAAGGCCGTCTCGGCCTCCTGAAAAAGAGATAACTCGGAAAAAAGCTCCGCCGACTCCTGGGCCAGGTAACCAACGCTGAAATGTTTGGCGCAGGTGACGACGCCGTCGTCGGTCGCCGCTACCCCGGCCATGATTTTCAGGAGAGTGGTCTTTCCCGCCCCGTTTACACCGACCAGGCTGATGCGATTGCCGCCATATACCTGAACGGAAATGTCCTTAAAAAGATGCTTTTCGCCGTAGCGGATATCTAGGTGATTAACAGACAACATATTTTATACTTCCCTGCGGCATGGTTTTCTCCGGCAAGATTGTGAAGCGACCGGAAAAACCGAGTTCTCCCAGTCGCTGTATATTTGACTTTTTCATACCCACCACCGCCCCGTGATCGCGATGCGAGATATGCAGACAGAGGTTTTCAGTCGGTGCAAGCTGCACAAGGCGCGCCCGAATACGTTTCAACCACAGCCTCGACAGCACCAGTTCGCCAAAGGCGGGGTGATATGGCCCGGCGACAAAATTTTTACTCAGGGACTCCGACGGCTGCAAACCCATACGCACCACCTTGATGCCAGCCGCCTGCAGTTTTGTATGGGCCCTGGCGGTCAGGGCAATGGCCTGATTGAGACTCTGCGGCTGGTAACGGTTTTGCCTATAGTGCTCTTCCAGGCCTGACTCTTTCACAACCAGAACCGGATACAGACGGACGAAATCAGGCTTCATCTTGACAACCTCGTCGATGCCGCGAAGGAAAGAACATGTGCTTTCTCCCGGCAAGCCCGGCATCAGTTGCAGCCCCACCTCCATACCCGCTGCTTTAAGCAACGCGAAGGCTGTTCGGCACTGCTCGGCGTTATGACCGCGGCGGTTTTCGACAAGGACTTCATTGTTGAAGGATTGCACCCCCAACTCCACTACGCCTACCCGAAATTCGCGCAGTAACCGACAGATCTCCGGATCGATACAATCCGGCCGGGTCGAAAGACGGATACAGTCAACCTTGCCCGACACCAGATACGGCTGCACCGCCGCCAGCATCGTCACCTGTTCGCGCATCGGCAGACAGGTAAAGGAGCCGCCGTAGAAGGCCACCTGTACCTTTTTCCTCAAAGGACTGCGCGCCAGCCACATGTCGATTATCTCTGATATTTCCAGCTGGTCGGCCACGACCTCTTCACATCCGGAAATTTTTACCTGATTGCAAAAAAGGCAATGGTGTGGACACCCTTTATGCGGAATAAAGATGGGAATAACCAGAAACATGGGGATCAACCGTTTTCCGGTAAAATTTTCGCCAAGGCGGCCGCGGCGGCTTTCTGCTCCGCTTCTTTTTTTGATCCGGCCTGCCCGGTGCCGAGTATTTGCTCTTGGAAACAGACAGCAACAGTAAAAAGCTTTTGGTGCGATGGCCCTTCTTCTGCTTCTATTTTATAGGTCGGTGCCTCGTTGTGCTTTTCCTGCAACACCTCTTGCAGACGACTCTTTGCATCGGCGATCAGCAGCTCCTCTTTTTTCCCTTCGATGTCCGGTAAGAAAAAGCGGACCACAAAGTCGGCGACCGCCGGGTAGCCGCCATCCTCAAAAATCGCCCCGATCACCGCCTCATAGGCACAGGAAAGTATCGATGATTTACTGCGCCCCTGCGAAGAATCTTCGCCTTTGCCGAGGGCGAGAAATTTACCCAAATCAACATCCCTGGCCATTTTCGCGAGGTGTTGCTCGTTGACCAGGGAGGCCCGTAGCTTGGTCAGCTCACCCTCTTGCAACTTGTCGTAACGGTGAAACAGGAGGTGCCCGATCACCAGATCAAGGACCGCATCCCCCAAAAACTCAAGCCTCTCGTTGTCGCCGCAGAGTCCCTGCTCAAAGGCGTAGGAGGAATGCACAACGGCCGTCTGCAACAGTCGCAAATCAGTAAAACGATAGCCGAGGCTTTTTTCCAGCTTGCTCAATTCTTCCTTGTTGATCCGCACCAACGAATCAATATCCATACCCATTTTTAAATATTTTCCTTGTGAATTATTTCTGCTATGGTATAAAAGTGTCCTTCAAACAGGCGGCGTAGCCAAGAGGTCAAGGCAGTGGTCTGCAAAACCATTATTCATCGGTTCGACTCCGATCGCCGCCTCCAGCAATTTCAAAGGGATTACAGATTGTCGCAATCTGTAATCCCTTTTTTATTGGACAGGGATACCCCAGATTTCCTCCGAATACTGCTTGATGGTTCGATCTGTTGAAAATTTGCCCATCCTCGCCACATTGAGAATAGCCTTCCTGGTCCAGGTAGCCGAATCGAGGAAAGCGTCATTCACCTGATTCTGACAGGCAATGTAGGCCTCCAAATCGAGAATCAGCAGATACGGATCATGCTTGCTCATCAGGCTTTCGACCACCGGCCGGAACAGCTCTCTGTCTCCGTTACTGAAGGAGCCATCGCCGATACTCTCGATGATGTTGCGGATGCCCTCATTTTGCTGACATATCTGCTCTGGGGTCCGGCTGATATTTTTCCGCTCAAACTCCGCCTCTTCGGCGGTCATCCCGAAAATGAAAATATTCTCCGCACCAACCTCCTCGCGGATCTCGATATTGGCTCCATCGAGGGTGCCGATGGTCAGTGCGCCGTTGAGGGAAAACTTCATGTTGCCGGTGCCCGATGCCTCGGTACCGGCGGTTGAGATCTGCTCGGAGAGGTCGGCCGCAGGCATAATAATTTCCGCCTGGCTGACATTGTAGTTGGGAAGAAATACCACCTTGAGGAGGTTTTTGACGCGTGGATCCTTGTTGATGACATCACCTATGGAGGTGATCAGCTTGATTATTTGTTTGGCCCTTGAGTACGAAGGTGCCGCCTTGCCGGCAAAAATCGCGGTTCGCGGCGCCATATTGCCCGCCTCGCCATGGATGATCTGCTGGTACATATAGATGAGATGCAGGGCGTTCAACAGCTGCCTCTTGTATTCATGGATCCTTTTCACCTGGATATCAAACATCGAATCGGGCGCGACCGTCACCCGGCAGTGTCTTCTGATATACTCCGCCAGCCGCGCCTTGTTGCCAAGTTTTATCCTTTGCCATTCAGCTCGGAACTCCGGGTCGTCAACAAAGGCTTCAAGGCCACGCAACAGATCGAGATTGGTGATCCATCCCGAACCGATCCTACTGGAAATGAGTTTTGCCAGCTCCGGGTTGATATCGAGCAGCCAGCGACGCGGGGTAATGCCGTTGGTCTTGGAGTTGAACCTGCCGGGGAAAAATTCGTTAAATCCTGGGAAGATCCGCTCTTTCAGTAAGTTCGAATGCAGTTCCGCCACGCCGTTGACCGAGTGACTGCCGATGACCGCAAGATGGGCCATCCGCACCATTTGCACCGGTCCTTCCTGGATAATCGAAAGCTCACTCAGCCTTCTCTCGTTGCCGGGGTACCTCTGGGCGACCTCGTCAAGAAATCGCTTGTTTATCTCGAAGATAATCTGCATATGCCGTGGCAACACCCTGCTCATCATGTCCACCGACCACCGCTCTAAGGCCTCGGGCATAAGGGTATGGTTGGTGTAGGCAAATGTATTGACACAGATGGCCCACGACTCTTCCCAGCCCAGGCCCTCGTTGTCGAGCAACAGACGCATCAGTTCCGGAATGGCAATGGCCGGGTGGGTATCGTTAAGCTGTACCGCCACCAGGTCGGCGAATTTATCGAATGAACTATTTTTTTTCTTAAAACGCCGCATGATATCCTGGAAGGTCGCGGCGACGAAGAAATACTGTTGCTTGAGACGCAGTTCCTGGCCGGCATAGTTGTGGTCCGGAGGATACAGCACCTTGGAGATGGTTTCCGAACTGACCTGCGACTCAACCGCCTTGATATAGTCGCCTCTGCTGAAATCGGTAAGATCCAGCCCCCTGGTGGCATGGGCCGACCATAGGCGCATATTGATGACATGGTTGTTTTTGTAGCCGGGCACCATGATGTCACTGGCTTTGGCCATGACATCTTTGGTATTCACCCATCTCGCCCGATACCGACCCTTGTCGTCGACATAACCGTTGACATGGCCGAAAAATTTCACCTTGAAAATCGGCATCTGCCGCTCAAATTCCCAGGGGTTGCCGTTCTGCAACCAATTGTCCGGCCCCTCGACCTGGTAACCATCAACCAGCTGTTGGAAAAACAGCCCGTATTCATAGCGAATACCGTATCCGTAGGCGGGAATTTTCAGAGTAGCGATGGAATCCATGAAACAGGCGGCCAATCGCCCAAGACCGCCATTGCCGAGGGCGGCATCCTCCTCCTGGTTTCTGATCTCCGACATTTCAAATCCGAGTTCCTCAACAGCCTGCTTGGCCTCATCGAGGATACCCAGATTGATCATGCTGTTACCGAGCGATCTGCCGATGAGAAATTCTAAGGAGAGATAATAAACCCGCTTCTTTTCCTTGGCATAAAAGGTTTTCTGGGTAGCGATCCATTTCTGCACCATCAAATCGCGCATGGTATAGGCCAGCGCCTTATAGACATCCGGCGCCCCGGACCGTTCGGGATCGCGACCCTGAAAACTCATCAGATGGTTGACAATGTTTTCCTTTATGTTCTTAACGTTTGACGGGAATGGTGGTGCCACTACAGATTTTCCCACCTCTTCGCTCTGACTCGTAACGCTTTCAAGCACCTTCATTCATCACACCTCCAGAAAAATATTGCCGCATATGGTTGACTTAGCCCCTGCATATGCCCGACAACCCTCTTCACCTACTGGACAAACAAATGGAACAGATATATCTATTCTACTTAAAATGCTCCAAACAGCAATATGGAGTTTTCAAAAATCGAAGCCGTTGTCAATAATTATCAAAACCTTACCCTCGAACGTAAAATGACAAATATCAACAAAACAAAAAAGGTGGCAAGTCCGCCACAGCCGGACAACAAAAAGCAGATAATCACCTACTGTATCATTTTTGTAATCGGTTTTTTGGCAGGCGTTGCCTTCACCGTATACAAGAGCAGTTCTATAACTCCGGCGAGCCTTACCGCTCCGGACGGGCAACAAAGCCCGCCACACAACGAGGAAACCCACCAGGCAATGCTCAAACTCGAGGCCGAAGTAACCACCAACCCCGGCAATTTCCAGGCCTGGGCAAGCCTCGGCAATCTCTATTACGACACCGACCAAGGAACCAAGGCTATTGCCGCCTACAATAAATCCCTTTCCTTGCATAAGGGTGACGCCAACCTCCTCACCGATCTTGGTGTCATGTACCGGAAAAACAAACAACCGGACAAGGCTATTGAGAGCTTTAATCAGGCGATCCAGGAAAATCCCACTCACATGCCGTCAAGATACAACAAAGGGATTGTCTTGCTGTACGATCTCAACGACAAACAGGGAGCTCTCGCCAGCTGGGAGGATATGCTCAGGATCGATCCGCAGGCAAAAAGCAATAGCGGTGTGACCATCCGTGAACTCATCGACCAAGTCAAGGCAGACCAGCCCGTCTCCAAGTAAAACCAACTACACCTAATGCAACAGGAGAACATAATGAAATTTGAAACACTGGCCCTACATGCCGGACAGACCGTCGACCAGGCCACTCTCTCAAGAGCCGTGCCCATCTACCGAACAGCCGCCTATATGTTCAAGAATACTGAACATGCCGCCAACCTCTTTGCCCTGAAGGAATTGGGGAATATTTATACCCGCATCGGCAACCCGACCCAGGATGTACTGGAGCAGCGCATGGCCCAGCTGGAGGGCGGCGCCGCTGCCCTGGCCCTTGCTTCCGGGACCTCGGCGATCTTTTATACCATCATCAATATCTGCGGCCAGGGTGACGAAGTTGTCTCGGCCAACAATTTGTATGGCGGCACCTTTGTGCAATTTAATTCCATCCTGCCGCAGTTGGGCATCAAGGTGCACATGGTTGATGCCGGCAAACCCGACAACATCAAGGCCGCCATAAACGAGAGAACCAGGGCTATCTACTGCGAGACCCTGGGCAATCCATCACTCAACATGACGGATCTTGACGCCCTGGCAAAGATTGCCCGGGAGCATAACCTGCCGCTGGTTGTCGATAGCACCTTTACTCCGCCCTGTCTTCTTAGGCCGATTGAACACGGTGCCGACATCGTCATCCATTCGCTTACCAAATGGATCGGTGGCCACGGTACCGGGATAGGCGGCATTGTTATCGATGCGGCAAAATTCAATTGGAAGGATCCGAAATTCAAGCTCTACAACGAACCCGATTCATCCTACCACGGCCTGCGTTATGCCCATGACCTAGGCGATCTGAGTCCCCTGGCCTTCATCCTGCGTATGCGTCTGGTTCCTCTGCGTAACCTCGGGGCCTGCATCAGCCCCGACAACTGCTGGACGACCTTGCAGGGCATCGAGACCCTCAGCCTGAGAATGGCAAGGCACTGCGAAAATACTACGGCGGTTGCCGAGCACCTCGGCAACCATCAGGGAGTTTCCTGGGTACACTATCCCGGGCGATCCGACTCTCCCGGCCACCACCTGGCAACAAAGTATCTGAAAAACGGTTTTGGCGGCATGATCGCCTTCGGCATTCAGGGTGGACTTGCGGCCGGGAAGGAGTTTATCGACAGCCTGCAGCTGATCTCCCATCTTGCCAATGTCGGCGACGCCAAATCCCTGGCCATCCATCCGGCTTCGACTACTCACTCGCAGCTGTCGCCGCCACAACTGGCGGAAGCTGGGATCGATGAGGGCATGATCCGTCTGTCCATCGGCATTGAACACGTCGATGACATCATCGCCGATATTGACCAGGCCCTGGCCAAGGCCGCTGAGTGACTGCCGAGGGGTCGTTATCAAGGCCCCTTATATAAACTTCATTATGAACATACCCGCCAGCCACCAGCCAGCCCTTCCACCAGTCGAAAAACAGTACTACACCTTTGCCGAACCACCGGCTGAACTGGTTCTCGAAAGCGGGGCGCACCTTGGGCCGGTGACTCTTGCCTATGAGACCTACGGCACGCTGAACAGGGCCGGAGATAACGCCATTCTGGTGGCCCACGCCTTTTCCGGCGATTCGCACGCCGCAGGCAACTATCGCATCGACCCTGACGGCGAAAAACCCGGCTGGTGGGATTTCATGATCGGCCCCGGCAAGGGCATCGACACCACTAAGTATTTTGTCGTCTGCCCCAACATCCTCGGCAGCTGCATGGGATCGACCGGTCCGAGTTCGCTCAATCCAGCGACCGGAAGCCCCTATGCCCTTGATTTCCCAATGATGACCATCGGCGACATTGTCACCACCCAGAAGGCCCTTGTTGATCATCTGGGGATACAACGACTGCACGGGGTAATCGGCGGTTCGGTGGGCGGCATGCAGGTACTGGAATGGTGTGCCCGCTACCCGAAATTCGTCCGGGCCGCGGTGGCCATTGCCACCACCATGCGTCATTCGGCCCTGGCCATTGCCTTTAACGAAATCGCCCGGCAATCGATCATGGCCGACCCCAACTGGAACAAAGGCAAATACTACGGCGGTAACAAACCGGATATGGGCCTTGCCGTGGCCCGCATGGTCGGCCACGTCACCTACCTGTCGGATGAGGCCATGCGCCGAAAATTCGGGAGAAAACTGCAAGATAAAGAGACCTTCTCCTTCGGCTTTGACGGCGACTTCCAGATCGAGAGCTACCTGCGCCACCAAGGCTCGAAATTCGTCAACCGCTTCGACGCCAACTCGGTGCTCTACATCACCAAGGCCTCCGATTATTTTGATGTGGTTGAGCGTATGGGAAAAATTCAGGGCTATGGCGGGAAAAACCATGAGAGCACAAAATATCTTGTCATTTCATACACCTCAGACTGGCTGTATCCGACCTACCAGGCCAAGGAACTGGTGCAGACCTTGAAACGCTCCGGCCAGGATGTCAGTTTCTGTGAGATTGAAGCCGATTGCGGCCATGACGCCTTTCTTATCCCGGACCAGCGCCTTACAACCTTAATCAGAGGGTTTTTCGATGGTCTTGCCTGATGCAGACACCATCCGCTTTGACCTGCGGATCATCGCCTCGACCATCGAACCCGGCAGCCGCGTCCTCGACCTCGGCTGCGGCAACGGCGACCTTCTGGCCTGGTTGGCCGACAATAAAAAGGTCATCGGTACCGGCATCGAGCAGGACACGACCAAGGCGGCGGCCTGCATCGCCAGGGGTTTGAGCGTCCTGCAGGGCGACCTCAACGAAGAGGTGGATGACTATCCCGACTGCAGCTTCGATTACGTCATTCTCAGCCAGACCCTGCAACAGGTTTTCGAGCCGGCAAGGTTGCTGTACTCCCTGGCGCGGATCGGCCGAAAGGTCATCGTCAGCTTCCCCAATTTCAGCCATTATTCGATCCGCCTGCAGCTGCTGTGTAAGGGCATTGCCCCGAAGAATGATCAGCTGCCCTACTCCTGGTACGACTCGCCGAACATTCGGGTCGTCACCCTGAAAGATTTTAAGAAATTTGCCCGGGACGTCGGCTACAATATCCTCAGAGAAATTGCCATCAGTTCCGATCCGGCCGGCAGCGAGGGCAGAATTATACGTTACTTTATCAATATCCGGGCAGCCTATGGTGTTTATATAATAGAAAAGGTACGGACACCATCCAATTGAAACTTTAATTATGAGCCGTTCATCCATTCACTCTCAACAACGGTGCTATCTTCCCATGTCAAAGACAAAACCTCATACTATCGACACCATGGCCATTGGTGCTCTTTGCGACCATATCGAGACCACCAGCTGCTGTCAGCACGTCAAGGTTCCGAAGATTGTCAAGGAGCTGCTCAATTCGTGGGCCACCAAGGAATGCTTCGAACATATCAGCCCGGTCGCCATTCCCTCGCAGGAGGGCATTATCGAAATTGTCGAACAGGCACGCTGCATTCTCTTCCCCGGCTATTTTACCCGGACCAAATTGCATGCTTCCAACCTCGAATACTATGTCGGCAAGCAGACCACCGATCTCTACGACAAGATGTCTGAACAGGTAAACATTGCCATCCGCCATGATTGCCGACGCAACAACCTGCCCTGCACCAACTGTGAAGCACAGAGTCATATGAAGGCCCTGGCCTTTATCGAGGCCCTGCCGCGAGTGGCGGCAATCCTAGCAACCGACATTCGTGCCGCCCTGGAAGGCGATCCGGCGACCAAAAGCCCGGATGAGGTCATCTTCAGCTATCCGGGACTCCTGGCAACCCTGGTTTTCCGGCTGGCCCATGAGCTGCATCTGATGAAAGTTCCAATTATTCCCCGGATAATGACTGAATATGCCCACAGTAAGACCGGCATCGATATCCATCCCGGGGCCACCATCGGCTCCGGCTTCTTCATCGACCACGGCACCGGGGTGGTCATCGGCGAAACCACTATTATCGGCAAGGATGTTCGACTCTACCAGGGCGTGACTCTTGGGGCTTTATCCCTGCCGCGCGACGCCGGCGAAAAAATGCGCAACAAAAAACGCCATCCGACCATCGAGGATAATGTCATCGTCTATGCCAACACCACCATCCTCGGCGGCGAAACGATCATCGGCGAGGGTTCGACCATCGGCGGCAATATCTGGCTGACCGAAAGCGTCCCTGCCGGCACCAAGGTGTTGTTAAAGAGACCGGAACTGATTTACTCAAATTCCCATTAGTATCTTAGAAATTCATTTCTTGTTTTTTAGAAAGAATTTCGTCAAGATACTTATACCCATCAAGGGGGCACTGTAAAGAGTCCCGTTCATCGGGATTACGCTGTTGTCAAACCACAACTTGAAAAGGCAACCATCATGACCCAGACTATACTCGAAAGTATCGGCAACACCCCCCTTCTCCGCCTCACCACCATGTCCGCCGCAACCGGGGCAACGATCCTCTGCAAACAGGAATCGCGTAATCCGGCGGGCAGCGTTAAGTGCCGGATTGCCGTATCGATGATCGAAAGCGGCGAACAACAGGGCCTCATTAATAAAGAGACGACAATTATCGAACCGACCAGCGGCAACACCGGTATTGGCCTGGCCTTTGTCTGTGCCCACAAAAAACTTCGGCTGATCCTTACCATGCCGGAAAGCATGAGCATCGAGCGGCGCAAGCTGCTGAAGCATCTGGGCGCTGAACTGGTACTGACCCCGGCTGCGGAAGGAATGAAGGGGGCCATCGCCCGTGCCGAACAACTTCTCGCCGATACCGCCAACAGCTTCATGCCCAACCAATTCGCCAATCCCGCCAACCCAGCGATCCACCGCACAACCACGGCTCTCGAAATCTGGCGGGATACCGATGGCAAGGTCGATATCTTCGTCGCCGGTGTCGGCACCGGCGGCACCATTACCGGGGTTGGCGAGATTTTAAAAGAACGTAACCCGGCAATACACATCGTCGCTGTAGAACCACAGGACTCGCCGGTGCTTTCAGGAGGAAAACCCGGGCCGCATAAAATCCAGGGGATCGGCGCCGGTTTTATCCCGGCCATACTCAACCGGGCAGTCATAGATGAGGTGGTCACAGTCAGTAACGACGAGGCCTTTGCAACCGCCAGAAGACTTGCCCTGGAGGAAGGGATTCTCGCGGGTATTTCCTGTGGTGCAGCCGTCCATGCGGCGCTGCTTGTGGCCGCTCGCCCCGAGAACAAGGGCAAGACCCTGGTGGTGGTCCTGCCCGACAGTGGCGAGAGATATTTGAGTACGCCGCTGCTGCTGGAAACGGCAGACTAACGCAGAAGCAGTCATGCACCCTTCAGCCATCTGAACGAAAACTGCAAAATTACCGACTGAATATGGCAAACAGCTCCTTATCTGCATGGTGCAAATCCTTGCGCGACGCACCGGCCAAGTGGCATCGGCGCAGTCGGATTGAACGATGGCTCCTCCTGGAAGCCTTTCTTCTCCTTGGGGTGGCTCGCCTGTTGGTACTCACCATCCCGTTTCGCTGGCTGGCCGGCTCCCTCGGGCAACATATGTCTGAATCCGATACCAAGGCCAACCCCACCGAACTCCGGCAAGCCGGCCTGATCGGACAGGCAGTCCGCTCCGCCGCAAACAACACCCCGTGGCAAAGTGTCTGTCTGCCCCAGGCTATTACGGCGCTATGGATGTTGAAACGTCGGCGAATGGCGGCTACACTTTATCTCGGAGTGGCTAAAGACCTGGAGAAACCGCAACAGCTCGCCGCCCATGCCTGGTTGCGCTGCGGTGATATCATTTTGACCGGGGGCCACAGCCATAAAGATTTTACAGTGCTTTCGACCTTTTCTTCAGCCACCTCGATTTCTCACCGCGGCAATCAATAACCGGGATTCTGACCGATGGGCCATACCTTCAACCATATTGCCGAAGCCGCCGCAAAACTTCGCCGGCAATTTCCCTATCTGCCGCAAGCCATACGCCTGGTTCGTCATGCGGCAGGCGGACTGACTATTCTTTGGTTGCTACTGCTGGTGGTGCAGGGGCTTCTGCCGGTCGTCTCCGTCTATCTGACTCGGACACTGGTGGACGGCGTGGCGGCCATGATCAATAGCGGCGGGGGCTGGGCGGCCATGCAGCCGCTGCTCCCGGCGGCTATTGCCATGGCCCTGGTGCTGGTCGGTATCGAACTGCTCCAGAGCATCGGCAAATGGCTGCGCACAGCGCAGTCGGAGCTGGTGCAGGATCATGTCCAGGAACTTATCCACAAGCAGGCGATGCGGCTCGACCTCTCTTTTTACGACAACCCCGGCTATTATGACCAACTGCACCGCGCCAGAATTGACGCCATCAGCCGGCCGAACGCCCTGATTGAAAATACCGGCTCACTGCTGCAGAGCTTCATCACCCTGACCGCCATGGGCTGGGTGCTCCTTTCCTTCGGCATCTGGATTCCGCTGCTGCTGGCAATCGGCACCCTGCCGGCATTGGTGGTGGTGCTGCGCCATACCATCCGCTTTCATCGCTGGCGGTTAAACAACACTTCCGCCATCCGCAAGACCACCTATTATGACCTCATGCTTACGCAACGCGAAACAGCGGCAGAGATGCGCCTGTTCGGGCTCGGCCCCCATTTCCAGGGGCTCTTTCAGTCGTTACGCCAGCGGTTGCGACGAGAACAGGTGCACCTCGCCCGGAGCGAAGCCCTTGCCCAAGGGGTCGCAGCGCTGATCGGCCTGGCGAGCATGGCCGGCGCCCTGGCCTGGATGGGCCGTCTCGCCCTGCGCGGCACAATCGGCCTGGGCGATTTGGCCCTGTTTTATCAAGCTTTTTTTCAGGGACAGCGGATGATGCGCTCTCTTTTGGGCAGCGCAGGTGAAATCTACCGCAACCTGATCTTCCTGGAAAACCTCTTTGAATTTCTGGCACTCGAACCCCGCATTAGTGAACCGGCACAGCCGCTCCCGCATCCCGGTCTGCATGAAGGAATTGTGCTGCACAATGTCACCTTCGCCTATCCCGGAGCATCTCGGCCTGCCCTCGACAATTTCAACATGGTCATTCCGGCTGGGCAGATCACCGCCATTGTCGGGGAAAACGGCGCCGGCAAAACCACCCTGATCAAACTCCTCTGCCGTTTTTACGATCCGCAGAAAGGGCGTTTGACCATCAATGGCACGGATATTCGCGACCTGTCTTTTTCGGCACTGCGGCAAAGGATTACCGTGCTTTTTCAAGACCCGGTGCGCTACCATGACACGGTTCGCAACAACATCGCGTTCGGTGATATCGATAGCAGCCCCGACATCGACAGGATTCAAGCGGCAGCCGAGGCCGGCGGCGCCGATGCGCCGATCAACCGCCTGCCGCAAGGCTACCAAGCGGTGCTGGGAAAATGGTTCGGCGGCGCGGAACTGAGCGGCGGCGAGTGGCAACGGCTGGCCCTGGCGCGGGCCTTTCTGCGCAACGCCGAGTTTATTATCCTTGATGAACCGACCAGTGCCATGGATTCCTGGGCCGAGGCGGACTGGCTGCTGCGTTTTCGCCAACTGGTAACAGGACGAACCGCCCTGATCATCACCCACCGCTTTACAACCGCACTGCAGGCGGATATGATCCATGTCGCCCACCAGGGACGTATTGTCGAATCCGGCAGCCATGCGCAACTGCTGGCGCAGAAGGGGCGCTACGCAGCATCGTGGAACAGGCAGATGCGCCAGGTGAAAAATTGACATCAATAAAAAAAATGTTTCTACACCCTCTCCCTGGAAAACAGAACCCCATGAAATCAGCATATATAAAATGCCTCCTGGTATGTCTTATCGCAACGTTTTCTCCGACAATGACCAGGGCTGTAGCGCTTGACCAAAGGCCTCAGGAGATGATGCAGACAGCCGAAAGCTTCTCGACAATTATCGAGAAAGCCAAGCCAGCCGTCGTTTATCTCCAGGTGAAAAAAGAAAAAAAAGGACGATGACAAAGTTGCTTCTTTTGCAGACGGATCGAGCAACGATCCGATCCTGAGAGAATTTTTTGGCGACAATTTTCCCCAAAAGGACGGCAAATCGATGTTCTCCAACACCACCAGTCATGGCTTCGGCTCCGGCTTTATCTACAATCCCGATGGCTATATCCTGACCAACAGCCATGTAATCAGGGACGGCATCGAAATTACGGTTACCCTGGCCGACAAAAGAAAATTCCCGGCACGTATCATCGGTGAAGACCGCAAAACCGATATCGGCCTGATCAAAATTGACGGCAAAGACCTTCCGACTATCCCCTTAGGGATATGGAAATTACATTTTTACCGTTTTAGGAGAGATTGATATATCCCACCATTTAAGAGCGGGTGACCGATGCAGTCGGTTTTCAAGGTCTACTTTTTCATCGCCACAAACCTTTACGCCTTTTTCATAAGGAGC